>NZ_CABFMQ020000163.1 GCF_901905185.1 Methylocella tundrae | reverse complement strand
GTGCGCAGGTTGTGCAGGGTCGAGCGCCGGTCGAGCCGGCCCATGTAGACGTTGTGGAAGACCGACAGGGTCCGCACCAGGGCCGCCGCCTGCGGGATCAGCGCGGTGCGGGCGGGGGCCTGGGCGTGGATGAGCCCGAGCAGGGTGGACTTGCCCGCCCCCGAGCGGCCCATCAGGGCGACCCGCTCGCCGGCCCGGATGGTCAGGTCCACCCCGAACAGGACCGGCTTGCCGTCATAGGCCGCCTGGGCGCCCGACAGCACGATCTCCGGCTCGGCTCGGGATGCGGTCACCGCGCTGCGCTCGCGTCAGTCGAGCAAGCCCGTGGATTTCGCCACGCGCTCGATCGGCTCATAGGCGGCGTTGGTCACCGGGATGAACTTCGAGCGGGCGAAGGGCGCCAGGATCGCCGGATCGGTGATGTCGACGAGGGCCGCCTTCAGCC
>NZ_CABFMQ020000162.1 GCF_901905185.1 Methylocella tundrae | reverse complement strand
GCTCAGGACCAGGCCCGCACCGGCAGCGACTAGGACGATGGTCTTCCGCACCGACTTACGTCGGGGCTTCCCCGTCAACGACATCATGCAATCGCCCGTTTCTGTTCTGGTCGCGGGGGTTAGCCCGTCACAGGCGACCGTTGACCGGTCGTCCTGTCACCCTGGTCCAAGCGTGGCTTCAGGTCCAAGCGTAGCTCTTAGCGGGATTCCCCTGCCAAGCAAACGCGCGGGAGGCCATCGTCAGGGGATTTTGGGGGGTCGTGGCCTTCGCGCCACTTAACGGCGGGCGGACCGTGCGGGCAAAGCCCCGATCATGGTGAATGGCCTGTAAATCTTTGCGGCCACACCTGTTTTCGCGCCTACCAATGTTGGCGTTAACCCTGTTTTAAGCACCGGGCGGGGCGCCTTCGAGGCAGTCTCCGGGCGGTATCGCGGCGGGATTAGGG
>NZ_CABFMQ020000161.1 GCF_901905185.1 Methylocella tundrae | reverse complement strand
GGCGTGCGGTTGGCGCGGGCCTTGGCCAGCGGCCACATCGGCGTCTGCTTCTTGTTGGCGTGCTGCTGGCGGACCTTGTCGTAGTCGGCGGTCAGCTCTTCGACATAGCTCTGCGCGCCGTCGCCCAGCAGGCTCTGCGCCACGCTCACGCTGCGCGAGGCATCGGGCACGTACACCACGGGGCCCTCGTAGTGCGGCGCGATCTTGACGGCGGTGTGCACGCGCGAGCAGGTGGCGCCGCCGATCAGGAGCGGGATCTTCTTCACGCGGAAGTGCTCGTCCTTCTGCATCTCGCCGGCCACGTACTGCATCTCTTCGAGGCTCGGCGTGATGAGGCCCGAGAGGCCCACGATGTCCGCGCCCTCGACCTTGGCGCGCGCCAGGATCTCGTGGCACGGGACCATGACGCCCATGTTCACCACCTCGAAGTTGTTGCACTGCAGGAC
>NZ_CABFMQ020000160.1 GCF_901905185.1 Methylocella tundrae | reverse complement strand
ATATATTACCTCCTACATGAGAACGTTTTTCAATTATTTTAACATTAAACCCGCGCTTATTCATCTCATATGCAAAAATAGCACCAAAAAGACCAGAGCCGACGACTAAATAATCAACCTTCATATCATCACCTAAATGTAGAGAGTGTATTTTTTAGCCACAAATGTATTTTTATTAACGGCTTTGCACCTAACAGCAAGTAAACGGACGTACGTCCAAAAATTTTAAGCAATAAAAACGGAGAATTTTTTATTGAAAATGAAATTTTATCATTGCTAAAATCAAAATTATTTATATATATGTGTGAAATTCTATTCATATTTCGTATACAATGCTTTAATGGTAATCTTGAAGTGATCAAACACAATGTAAAAAATTGTGAAATAATTATTTTTCGAATAAACGTTGAAGTGCATTTGCTATAAATAAACTCCACACCTTTTAAC
>NZ_CABFMQ020000159.1 GCF_901905185.1 Methylocella tundrae | reverse complement strand
ACCATGGAGGATCCTTCGGCGCTGCAGCAGGTGAAGGACCTGATCGGATAGGACGGCGCCAGCCGTCGGGGGCGCGCCAGGCGCTGGCCCAGCCGGGGAACTCCTCCGCCGCCATCGGCCGGGAGATGCGGTATCCCTGGGCCAGGGTGCAGCCCAGATCCAGCAGGGCCGCGCCCTGGGCCTCGGTCTCGACGCCTTCCGCGACGATCGAATAACCGAAGGAGTCCGCCAGCCCGATCACGCCCTTCACGATGGCGAAGTCTCCCGGGTCGGTCATCATGCCGCTCACGAAGCTGCGGTCGAGCTTGAGCGTGTCCATCGGCAGCCGCCGCAGGTAGGACAGCGAGGAGTAGCCGGTGCCGAAGTCGTCGAGCGACACCGTCGCCCCGAGCCGGCGCAACTGCAGCAGCTGCGGCACGACATGGTCCATGTCGTAGAGTGCCGCGC
>NZ_CABFMQ020000158.1 GCF_901905185.1 Methylocella tundrae | reverse complement strand
ACTTACAGGTACAGTAGAGCAAATGACCCGTGATCAGGCCACTCAAATGCTACAAGCATTAGGTGCACGAGTAAGTGGGAGTGTTTCTAGCAAAACAAAATGTGTAGTTGCTGGTGAGAAGGCGGGTTCAAAATTAGAAAAAGCTGCAAAGTTAGGTATTCCTGTCATGAATGAAACAGATTTCTTATCACTCATGGCAGGCTATGGGCAAACTTTGAGCTAAAAGTATAGCGAAATAAGAACCATTGATTTTAGTTACAAATTTATAAATTGATGGTTTTTGCTATATTTGAACGCTTGTCTGAGCTTATAAATCGGACAAGCGTTTCTTTTTGCAAAGGAAATTTAAATAACTTAAACTGCAAATGCGTATGTTTCTCATTTTAATTTGATAAAAATCATAAACTTAACTATTTTTTGTTTTGCAATCATTTTTAAGTTTGCCCATAA
>NZ_CABFMQ020000157.1 GCF_901905185.1 Methylocella tundrae | reverse complement strand
TATATAACCACTAATTTGAATAAGCTGTTTATCATTATTAATAATAGCTTCTTGATTACCTGCTACTTTTAAATATCCATTAGAAAGCTTTTCTATAACTTGTACTGAAACAACTGTTCTTAATTGACCTTGTCTTGACGTATTACCCTCACCACTTGCTCCCCCTTCCATTCCAAGACCAGCATCTGCCTTGGCAGTTAAAGTATTTGCCGAGAAAGATAAATTCGTTTTATTTTTAGCATTGGTACCTACTGATGATTTAGCTGAAGTAGATTCAGCAACAAGAACTGTCAAAATATCTCCGACATTAATTGCACGCCTATCACTCGTCAAAGCCTGATAATTCTCAGTATCAATTAAACTAGTTTGTGCAGATGCATGAGTAGTTAATAAGATACTCACAATAAGAACAATTTTATTAATCAATTTTAACTGTTCCTTCTTTTATAAC
>NZ_CABFMQ020000156.1 GCF_901905185.1 Methylocella tundrae | reverse complement strand
TTCGTAGACCGAGTGGAGACCTTCGTTGGCGCGGCCCATGCCGTAGAGGCCGAGCGAACCCAGAATGGCCAGGGCCGAGCAGAGCACGGCGAGAAGAAGGACAAGGCGCGCGGTGAGTTTCATGGTAAGCAGGCTGGGGCTTGCAGGGGCGTGATTGCCGAGTTTGCCACATTTTGGATATTTTTTATCATTTCAACTATATTGGTGTGAGCTATTGACAAGTCGAAAATCTTAGAAGAATGGAAGGTGCCGGGGCCGTTGCCCACTTCTGCATAGTCGAGTGAAGACCAGGACTTGCGGCACACCGCTCACAGGGAACTGTAAATATTCAAATACAAATAATTCCTATTCCACAGATTTTTTGTATCATCGCTTTCCACCCGCCGGAACCCTTTCGGCCACCACAGGAAAGCGATCCCTATGTCCTCGCCGTTGTCAGACCCTTCCCTGGCC
>NZ_CABFMQ020000155.1 GCF_901905185.1 Methylocella tundrae | reverse complement strand
CCTTTACAGGTCCAGCAGCCTCTGGGGGACATGATCAGAACGAACAGGCCGATAGGATCTGCGGGCAAGGCGAAAGTGTGCGAGCCAAGATGGTGTTGGGATCAGGAAGTTCGTATGGCAGGCCCTGGAGTCGTCCTTTGTGAGACGCACGTGACTCAATACCAAGCGGCTAGTGGTGTGAATTAGAACAGATCGCGTTTGTCAGCATATCGGTGCTTTGCAACAATACCACCCTCAGTCCATTAGGCTGAGTTAACGTCTCTGACAACGTATGCAAAGGATGAGCTATAGCGTCGCTGTAACTGGTACCGCCGACAACCGTGTCGTCAGTCTCTTGTTGGTGTCCCTGGCTGTTCCGAAGCGGAATAGCACTAGGACAGGTGACTAGTCCCAATTTGGAATGTTGGTCAAAATCCGCGAGCAAGGGAGTAATGGTCATACACAGTGGATATTTC
>NZ_CABFMQ020000154.1 GCF_901905185.1 Methylocella tundrae | reverse complement strand
GTCCTGATGGGCCGCCGCAACCCACGGCTCGCCTTCATGCCCGGGCAGTTCGTGTTCCCCGGGGGCCGGATCGAACTCGGCGACCGCCACATGCCGGTGGCCGGCGCCCTGCCCGACTATGCGGAGGCCGCGTTGACCCGTCAGGTCTCCCGGCAGCCGCACCATCTCGGCCGGGCGCTGGCGCTGGCCGCCATCCGGGAGACCTACGAGGAGACCGGCCTGCTGCTCGGTACGAGCGAGCACGGCCCCCCGGAGAGCGCCCCCACGGGCTGGGAGGCCTTCGCCCGGCACGGGATCCTACCGGACCTGGAGGCGCTGCACTTGGTGGCCCGGGCGATCACCCCGCCCAAGCGCGTGCGCCGGTTCGATACGCGGTTCTTCGCTGTCGATCGCCGCATGGTCGCGGCCGAGGAGACCGGCCGGGTCAGCCCGGAGGCCGAGTTCACCGAACTCGCC
>NZ_CABFMQ020000153.1 GCF_901905185.1 Methylocella tundrae | reverse complement strand
GCCTCACCCATCGCTGCCACATCCTCGAAACCGGAAATGACAGCTTCCGCTTCAAAAACAGCTCGGCGAAGCCCGCTAAATCCACCAAGGAGAAACCGCGAAACTTGACGAACGCCTGACCCACAAATCATCATCAAGCCGGGTCAGTTCTCAATGGAAATCCTGGGTCAATTCTCGGCGGAAGTCGACAAAGACTGGAATAGCTGTTTCTCGCCGGCCGCCGCACTCGTGCCGGAGCGTCGATGCGCCGTACGCCAAGCCAATATCCAGCCCGATGCAGAGCGCCGTTGCCGATGACGTTGGCCAGTTCGACGGATCATCCGGATTTGGTTTAGGGTGCGCGCTCAAAATCGAACTCCCGTGGCAAAAGGGTTGCGTGCGAAGGCGCTCGTGCGAGCGAGGATTGGATCGGCCTCGTTACCTTCAAAGGTCACAGCTTCGGGCATCGGCCCCTGCACGTCGCCAAAGGCGGCGGCAATCGCGTCGGGCGCGAAGAAACGAGATTCGAGGCTGTCGAAGATGTTCAAGTACTCCCGAGCGAATACGGTGGCAGGCATGGCGCGGCGCTCCCGCTCGACGTCGGCAGGGGTGAGATGGGTGCATTCGTCGATCCGCGCCTCGATCTTCAACCAGTCCCGCTGATCGCCGTCGCTCCAAAGCCGGTAGAAAAATCCCTCCTTGGCCCATGCCGTCGATAGGAGCATGACGCGCGCAGTTCTCGCATGGCGCAAGACCATCGGCATCGCCGCCTGAAACAGCGCGTCCGAGACGCGCGCCGCCTCGTCCACCACCATCACGCCATCGACCGTCAGGCCGCGAATCGCCGCGTCGTCTTGTCCCGGCAGACCGAGCACGCGCGAGCCGTTTTCGAGCTGCAAGGAGAAGGCATTGTCGATCGCCAATTTCGCCCCGGCATGGAGCAGGAAGCCGCGAATACGGCGGATGGCCTCGCCTGATTGGCGCTGCGTCGGGGCGAGCACGAGCGAAGTGGAGCCTGCGGGTCCGAACTTCAGGTGATGCGCCGTCGCAATGGCGGCGGCAGTGGTCTTTCCCGCCTGCCGATGGACGAGTGCAATTGCTCGCTTGCGGCGCGGCGTCTCGACGAGCTTGCGCTGCCACGGATCGAGCTTGAGCCCGAGCGCAAGGCGCGCCCATGCTTCCGGCTCCTGCTGATAGAGCGCGAGCCTCAGCGCGCCCTTCGCTATTTTCCGAGCGTCGGGCGGCAAACCGTCAAGAACGGCGCGGACCCTCTCGACCGCTCCCGACGCTTGGCGCGCGCCTCCGGCAGCGCTAGTCGGGACTCTCTGGCTCGCAGACAATGGCTTCGATCTGCTTGATCCCCCCGCTCCTCCCGTTGCCCAACGCTTCGACAAGATTTGCGGCGATGGTTTCGGCGCTGATCGCGACATTGACATTTACCTGCGTAGGTTGCGGCTGGGTATGACCGGCAAGGCGGGAGACGCTATCCCAGGTCTGCCGCAACTGACCGAGGCCGTTCAGGGCGACGGTGAGTGAATTTTGCTTGGCCGCAGCCTCGACGATTGCGTCGATGCGCTGGCCGAGCGCCGCATACATCTCTGCGAGCTGTTCCGGGCTCGGCAGTAGGGCGAGGGCGACGGTGCCGCGCGATATTTCGTGGCGCGCCTCGCGAACTTGCTTCGTTCCGACCTTGGCAAGACCGGCGCAGGTGGTCTTGTGCCGATTGATGGCGGAGCGGGATAGGCCGAAGTCTTTCGCCAAGGTGCGTTCGGCAACCTCTTTCACGAGGGCGCGGTCGATCTCGGCACGGCGAGGATGGGTGCATACGCTGCAAGGTCGAGACACGGGCATAGTCCATTTTGTTATGTAATAACATAACATGGCCCGTATGGTTCGTCAAAACGGGCCATGTCCCGCGAAAACCGTCTGAAGGGTGCCGGCGCCGGATGGGGGTTGGTCCACATGGGGCGGCGGATTCAGACGAACTACTATAATAATCAGGTCGTTATGTGACATCAGGGCGATCCCTGAGCATGCGCAGTGCTCGGGGCGACTGGCCAACCATTCCGCTATCGTCCAACTATTCTGCGCCGGGAGGGATCAATCCTCCCGTTTCAGGTGGACGCTCGCCACGGGGAGCAACCCATACCAACGTATCAAGGTGGGAGCGTGGAAAGGTGAGAGCGTCACCAGCCGACAATGCCGAGAGCAACCCAGTCAGAGCCCGGCAGCCGATAGATTGCTACCGTGGGACCATGGATGGTTGTGATCGTGCTTCCGGCAAACGGCGATCGTGTTTCCGGCAGTGCTCGCGGCGCTCTCGCTTTCGATCCTACGGCCATGGGCGCGTGGAAGGTCGATGCGTCGCTTTCTTTCTCCGAGCCGCGCCCTACCCGGTTCGGGCTTCCGATATGCTTCCGAAATTATCCCTATCGGAAGCAGATGATCCCTAAGTCATTGAAATGATGGCGCGCCCGAAGAGATTCGAACTCCTGACCCCTAGATTCGTAGTCTAGTGCTCTATCCAGCTGAGCTACGGGCGCCTGCCATAGCGGGAGCCGCGCGGACCGGGCTCTGAAGCTCGGCGGCGCGGCGCGACCGCAAGACGACGCAGACTTAACGACTGAATGCCCGCCTGGCAATAGCTGCGGAGCCCTTCAAGGCAAATTCCTCGCAAGCGCCCCTATCGCGACGCCAGCGCCGGAGACGGCTTGGACTGCAGCGGAAATCCAAGCGTCGCAAAAATGCCGTCCCCCTGAACCCGGTTCTGAGCGGCGAATTCATGGAACCAGCGCGCGTCGAAATTGACCTGCTGCGCGCCCGCCTTGAGGGTATAGGTGATAACCGGTCCGATGGCCGCGACCCTTCCCCTGAACGAGCCAAGCTGATTGCCGGCGCCGCTGTCATTGGTGATCTGCTGATAGAAATAGCCCCCGACTCCGACGGAAAGTCCAAACGGCAGGTGCTGCGCCAGCGCCCATTCGAGATGAAGCTCCGCGCCGCTCTGATAATTCGTCGCGGAGTTGACGCCATTCAGCGTCACGCCAAGGGCCGCCGACGCTTCAAGACCAGTCTGGAGGCTGAGGAACGTATAAGCGCCTTTGATATCGAGCGCTGGCCTGTTGAGGCTCGTTTGCGCGATCCGCGCGGCATCGTAGTTGCCGGTCGGCACAAACCCGCTGAGGGTCAAATTCCAATGCTGGTCGCCCGCCTGCCAGCCGAGGATGGCGCTGAACTCCGAGTCGGTATAACTGTCGACGGATTGCTGAGTGGTGACGTGTCGATTGACGCCAAATGTGTCGGTAAATGGCGCGACCGCGGTGGTGGTTTCCGAGGCATAGGCGCTGGTATAGGCGAAACCGAGCTCGCCGCCGAACAACGTCGCCTCCGTGAACCAGGCGAAAACAAAGATATTTGCCGCGAAGTTATAAGTAACGCGCGAAGGGTCTTTAATCTTCGTGTTCTGGTAAAGATTGCCGCTGCCCTGATAGAGGTAGAAGTTATCCCAGAAATAGACGCCTGGCGGCGGCGTATAGCCGGCGAGTGGAAGCACCAGCCCGAGTTGATAATTGCTCAGCCCGTATTCCACCGCCTTCGCCGGCGCCGGCGCGAGGCCGCCTGCGGCAAGGAACAAGGCTGCGATGCGCGATGATCGCCTCATTCGGCGCCCTTATGTCTGGATTATCTCAAGTAGACAGGGAATATTACGGCGAGCCCTTCCACTGTCGAATGAATTTCAATAAAAGTTGAAATTTATCGTCACGAATTACATAATGCGTTACATATTAGCTACAGCCTCACCACCGTATGCCCGCAAAGCGCGGCGCAAACGCGGCTTAAGACCGAAGGCGCCCAAGAAATCCCGGCGCCTTCGCCTCGAACTGCGCGATTTGCAGCAATTAGGGCGTTTACTGGATCGCGTGCGCCGAATGACTACCTTCGGCGCGAACTTTTACTTCGAGACCTCGATCCCTCTCTTTTCTCTGAATTCGTCAATAATGTGCCCGAGCGCCTTGATGACGGTCTCGTCGGGATGCGCCTTGCAGTAGACGATTGTTTCGTGTTCCGCCTCTCTGGCTCGCGCTATATTGGCGTAATGCTTCTTGGCGAGGCCGTTGTACCAGCCGCTGTACCATGCCGTCAGGTAGTTCGCGTCTTCCTGATAGGTGCCCGCCAGCTGCGCGCATGTCAGCGTCTGCACGTCGAGCCAACCTTCCGCGTCGGCATAAGCACTCAGGGGCGTGGCGACTTGCGCGTTCGCGCCGGTCACGAGGCACGCGGCGAGGGCCGCTGTCGCGAACCAGGTTCTTTTCATTATTATTCTCCTTGGGCAAAATGAAAATCGATTGCGGAAATTGTTCTTAAAGCCTGGCGCTCCCCTCCTCGGATAACGCCGGCCCCTCGGATTCTACTGCAAAGCGCAAGCCTGAAACAAGGTCTGGATCAAATAACTTGTGAGTAACCACTGCCTAGCGACGGGCGATTTTGATTGATTGTTATTCGATCGTCACAAAAATACTGCGCTTTTTGCCCGAAAAATCGAATCTTTCATGGATTATGACGATCTTTCCAAGCATGATCGGGCACAATGGCTCGCCTATTCGGATGATGGATTGGTTTGGCGCCGAGAACCGGGGGGATTCGTTCATTGCGACCTGCATTGCTGGTGACCGCAGGATTGCTGATCGTCGTTGCGGCCGCTTTGGCGGCCTATTATTTCGTCGCGCCGCATGCGATCTTGCGCGTCACGACCGGAAATCCGGGCAGTCCGGCGCACCGCTTCATGGCCGCTTTCGCAGCGACCACTACGGCGCAGCATCCCCGCGTGCGGCTTCAGCTCGTCGAGGTCCCTGATCTCGCGGCAAGCGCCAAGGCGATCGAGGATCACCGGACCGATCTCGCCATCATCCGCAGCGACGCCGGCGTCCCGAGCAATGGCGCGACGATCGCGATTTTACGCCGCGACGTGTTCGCCGTCGTGACGCCCGCCAAATCCTCGATTGAGAAGATTCCCGACCTCGCCGGCAAGACGATCGGCATACCCGAGGGGCTTTTGCAGTCCTACAACGAGCACGCCCTCGACACGATCTTAAGCTATTATGATATTCCCGCTCAGAGCGTTCGCCGGATCTTTCTGCCAATCGCCGGCATCGGCGCCGCGCTCGCCGAAAAGCGCATCGCGGCGGCGCTCGCCATCGGCCCGATGGGGCCGGGCGAGGTCGTCGACGTCGTCAGCGCCGTGAGGGCGTCGATGAAGGCCTCGCCGAAAATCCTTGGCATTGACGAGGCCGACGCCATCCATTCGCGCTTTCCCGCCTTCGAATCAATCGACGTTCCCGCCGGCGCTTTCAAGGGGCGCCCGCCCATCCCCGACGACACCGTGTCGACCTTGGCGGTCACCTATCGGTTCGTCGCGCCGAACACCATGTTCGACATTGTCGCCGGCGCTATCGCGCAATCTCTGTTCACCGCCAAGGCAAGGCTGATGCAGGTGACCCCGCTCGCCGCTCAGATCGAGGCGCCGGATACGGACGAAAAAAATCCGGTCCTGCCCGTCCATCCTGGCGTCGCCGCCTATCTCAACAATGGCGAGCAGAGTTTTTTTGACGAGTTCCAGAGCTATTTTTACATCGGGGGCATGGCGCTGAGCGCGATCGGATCTCTCGTCGCCATTCTCATCGGCCGCCTGGGGCGACGTAAATCCAATGAGGAGCTGACAGAGATCGATCGTCTGATCGGCCTCGCGGATCGAGCGCTGCGGGCGCGAGAGCTGGCTGAGATCGAACCGCTGGAGGCGGAGCTCAACGGCATCGTCGGCCGGTTCGTCAAAAGGAACGCGGGCGGAGGCGAGAACTCGGCCTTTGCCGTCGCCATCGCCCATGCGCGCTATGCGATCGACAAGCAGCGCGCTATGGTTCTCAAGGAAAGCCGGGCCGCCGCCGACGAGCCGTCTCGCGCCGACGCCGCGGCCGCGCCAGCGCAGAAGATGAACTGAGGAAAGACAAGGCAAGCGCGGGCCGACGGGGCGGGCTTGACTTGGCGTATCGAGGCGTGTCTGCCTGCAAGCAAGCAGAGCCGCCAGCGCCGCTGTCCGGGATCGAAGGTTGCAAATCCATGCCGCTTACCGTCGCCGTCCAGATGGACCCGATCGAAAAAATCAACGTCGCCGGCGATACGACGTTCGCCCTCCTCCTCGAAGCGCAGGCGCGTGGGCACAGATTGATCTATTACACCCCGGACAAGCTTTCGCTGTCGGAGGGCCGCGTCATCGCCGAAGCGGCGCCGCTCACGGTTCGCGACGTCGCCGGCGACCACTTCACATTGGGCGAGGCAAGGCCGGTTGATCTCGCCGAAGCCGATGTGGTGCTGCTGCGCCAGGACCCGCCCTTCGACCTCGCGTATATCACCTCGACGCATCTGCTCGAATTGCTGCCCGCGCATGTGCTCGTCGTCAATGACCCGGCCAGCGTCAGAAACGCGCCGGAAAAACTGTTCGTCATGCAGTTCCCGGATCTCATGCCGCCGACGCTGATCAGCCGCGACAAGAGAGCCATCGAGGCGTTCCGCGAAACGCATGGCGAAGTCGTGATGAAGCCGCTCTACGGACATGGCGGCGCGGCGGTGTTCAAGGTCGCGCGCAAGGACCCGAACTTCGGGTCGCTTTATGATTTATTCGCGGCGAGTTTTCGCGAGCCATGGGTCGTGCAACGGTTTCTGCCCCGGGTCAGCCTCGGCGACAAGCGCATCATTCTGATCGACGGCCTCGCCCTTGGCGCGGTGAACCGCGTGCCGGCCGAAAACGACATTCGATCGAACATGGTGCGCGGCGGCGCGGCGGCCGCGACGGAGTTCACCCCGCGCGAAAAGGAAATTTGCGCGACGATCGGCCCGGAACTAAAACGGCGCGGCCTGGTTCTCGTCGGCATCGACGTCATCGACGGACATCTTACCGAAATCAACGTCACCTCGCCGACAGGCGTGCGTGCGATCAAGCGCGTCGGCGGCCCTGATCTCGCGGTCGCCGCCTGGGACGCGTTTGAGGCGAGACTGCAAGCCAGAAACAATGACATCGCCGCGCCTCTTGAGGATGCGCGATCGGGATGGAGTCCAGACCGGCTGCGAAGCGCGGCGCGCTCCGGAGAACCTAATCGGAGCCTTTGAGGCCTATGCTCGAATCCATGTCCCCCACGCGACCGCGGCGCGGACCAGCTCCGAACGCCGCGATGCTGTTCGATCGCTCCAAAGTGCGCGCCAAAATCAAGGCCGCGCATGCCGACGAGGCGGCGGGCGAGGCGAGGCGGCCGCAGGTTCTGGCGATTTTGCGCGAGGCCCTCGACCATGGCCGGCAGCACGCGCGGCGGGCGCTCGAAGCCAAGGGCAGCGGGCTCGTCTGCGCGGGGCAACTCGCCTTTATCGAAGACGAATTGATCGAATCCATCTATCATTATGTGCTGACCTATGTGCATCCGGCGCGGGGCCAGGAGACGGAGCCCCCTTGCGCCATCGCCGCAGTCGGCGGCTACGGCCGCGCAACCCTCGCGCCGGGGTCCGACATCGATCTCCTTTTTCTGCTGCCGGAAGGAGCTTCCGCGCGCACGCAGAACATTATTCAGTCGATTCTCTATATTTTGTGGGACCTCGGCCAGAAGGTCGGTCATTCCACCCGCACCATCGAGGAGTGCCTCAGCGAGGCGCGTGGCGATTTCACGGTGCGCACAGCCCTCCTCGAAGCGCGTTTCCTGCTCGGCGACGCCGCGCGTTTCGAAGCCATGCGCACGCGTTTCGAGCGCGAAATCGTGCATGGGACGGCGGCCGAATTCGTCGCCGCCAAGCTCGCCGAGCGCGACGCCCGCATCGCCAAGGCCGGCCGCTCGCGTTATCTCGTCGAGCCGCAGGTCAAGGACGGCAAAGGCGGACTTCGCGACCTCAACACCCTGTTCTGGATTGGCAAATACGTCTACGAAGTGCGCGAGCCCGCCGAGCTCGTCGCCGCCGGCCTGTTTTCGCGCGCCGAATACAGGCTCTTTGTCCGATGCGAGGAATTCCTCTGGCGCGTGCGCTGCCATCTCCATTTCCTGACCGGCCGCGCCGAGGAGAGGCTGACTTTCGACCATCAGCGCGAGATCGCGGCGCAGCTCGGCTATTCGACGCGCGGCGGCCTCGCCAGCGTCGAACGCTTCATGAAGCATTATTTTCTGGTCGCCAAGGAAGTCGGCGATCTCACCGCCATCGTCTGCGCCGCGCTCGAGGAAAAGCAGGCAAAGCCGCACGCCATGCTGGACCGCTTCGGCCCCTTCCTGCCGACGCCGACCGCCATTACCGCCGGCGATTTCGCCATTGAAAGCGGCCGCGTGACCGTTGCTGCGGAGGATGCGTTCGACGCTAATCCTGTCAATCTCGTCAAGCTTTTCTGGGTCGCCGACCGCAACGGGCTTGCGATCCACCCCGACGCCACGCGGCTCGTCACCAGGTCGTTGAAGCGCATCGACGCGAAGTTGCGCGCCGACCCCGAAGCCAACAGGCTGTTTCTCGATGTGCTGACGTCCCGCAATACGCCTGAGATCGTGCTGCGGCTGATGAATGAAGCCGGCGTCCTCGGCCGTTTCGTGCCGGAGTTCGGCAAGATCGTCGCGTTGATGCAGTTCAACATGTATCATCACTATACGGTCGACGAGCATCTTCTGCGCGCGGTCGGCAATCTCGCGGATCTGGAGCAGCAGCGATTTTCCGGCGAACATCCGCTCGCGAGCGAGATCTTGCTGTCGATCAGCAATCGCACCGCGCTGGTTGTCGCGCTTTTCCTGCATGACGTCGCCAAGGGCCGGCTTGAAGATCATTCGACCGCTGGCGCAAAAGTCGCGCGCGTCGTGTGTCCGCGCCTCGGCCTTAGCGACGCGGAGACCGAAACCGTCGCCTGGCTTATCGAGAACCATCTCGTCATGTCGGATACGGCGCAGCGGCGTGATCTCGGCGACCGCCAGACGGTCGCCACTTTCGCGCAGAAAGTGCAGACGCTGGAGCGGCTGAAAATGCTGTTCATCCTGACGGTGTGCGACATTCGCGCAGTCGGGCCCGGCGTCTGGAACCATTGGAAGGCCGAGCTGCTGCGCACGCTGTACTGGGAAACCGAGATGGTGCTCGCCGGCGGCCATTCGACCATTGACCGCCGCCGCCGCGTCGCTCAGGCCCAGCTCGAGCTGCGCCGCGGTCTGCCGAACTGGACGGACCTCGATTTCGTCGCCTACGCGGAGCGTCATCCGCAAGCCTATTGGCTCAAGGCCGATCTCGAGCAGCAGATCCTCCACGCCAAATTGCTGAATATGACCGAGGTCGAGATGCCGGCCCCGGTGACGCATATCGTCATCGATCCGTCGCGCGGCGTGACCGAACTCACCGTCATCGCGCCGGATCATCCAAAGCTCCTGTCCGTCATCGCCGGGGCCTGCGCCGCCTCTTCGGCGAATATCGTCGACGCGCAGGTGTTCACGACCACCGACGGCATGGCGCTCGACACGATCGTGGTGTCGCGCGCCTTCGATTACGATGAAGACGAACTGCGGCGCGCGAGCCGCATCGCTTACGCGGTCGAAAAGGCGCTGGCCGGCGATATCGAGCTCAAAGAGATGGTGGCGGCGCGCGGCGGCGGCCAGCCAGGCGCCCGCCAGAAGACGTTCCGGGTTCATCCAGAGGTCACGATCGACAATACGCTGTCGGCCCGGCTGACCGTCGTCGAAGTTTCCGGCCTCGACCGGCCGGGCCTTCTGTTCGATCTGACCACGGCTCTGTCCGGGCTCGATCTCAACATCAGCTCCGCCCATATCGCGACATTTGGCGAAAGAGCCGCCGACGTGTTCTATGTGACCGACCTCAATGGCGAGAAGATCGCGAGCGCCGGGCAGCAGGACTCGATTCGCCGCTCGATCCTGAAGGTTTTCGAGCCGCAGAAGGAGGAGCTTGCGCCCAAAGCCGGCAAACGCTGACCGCGCATCTTAAGCTCAAGCTCGGCAGTTGGGCGGGGGTTTTCTGGAGCCAATGATTTTTTGGCTTTTTCGAAAAGCTTGATTTTTACCGCTGGAAAACTGATATCCAGCCTGTCTTTACCTTCAGCAGATTGACCCATGAACGATATAGAGAACACGCAAAACGATCCGGACGACGTCAATGCGGCGGTGAGTGAATCTGCGCAAAAGCCAGCGGGCGAGCCGGATCCCTTTGTCGTGCTCGAAAATCTTCAGCTCGAAAATACCGGGTTGAAAGACAAGCTTCTGCGCACGCTCGCCGATATGGAGAATTTGCGCCGGCGCACCGAAAAGGAAGTCGCCGACGCCAAAACCTATGGCGTTACGTCCTTTGCGCGGGACATGCTGACCTTCGCCGACAATCTGCATCGCGCCATCGCCAATGTGCCGGCGGAGGTGCGGGCGAAGGCGGAGCCCGCCGTCAAAAGCCTGATCGAAGGGCTTGAGCTGACTGACCGCGATTTCGCGTCAAGGCTTGAGCGTTATGGCGTGAAAAAACTCGACCCGCAGGGGCAGAAATTCGACCCTAATCTGCACGAGGCGCTGTTCGAGCAGCCAGACGAGAGCGTGCCGACCGGCACGGTCGTTCAGGTGATCGAGCCGGGCTATGTCATTGGCGAGCGCGTGCTGCGTCCGGCCAAGGTCGGCGTCTCGCGCGGCGGCCCGAAGGGCTGAAGCCGGACGCTGCCCCGTTTTCGGTGATCGGGCGTTCCCTTGAATGGTATTCACGGCGATAGTGCGTCGATGATCCGGCAATCTGCGACAACGCCCCGGCTGCAGCTTCCGATCAGCTCACGCAGCTGATGGCGAAGCGCTGTCAGGTCGGCGATCTTTCGCTCCACCTTATCCAGATGCTCCCGCGCGATGGCGTCTACGTCGGCGCAATCGTGATCGTGTTGGCCGGCTAGATCGAGCAAGGCGCGTATCTGATCAAGGGTGAATCCGAGGTCCCTGGCGCGGCGGACGAAGCTGAGGCGATTCAACTCAGCGGCAGAGTAGCTTCGGTAATTGCCGTCGACCGTTCTGGCTGGCGGCGGTAGCAGCCCAATTCGTTCATAGTAGCGGATGGTCTCAACCTTCACGCCCGTCTGTCGCGCCAAGGTTCCGATAGTCAGTCGTTCGTCCATGCTGTTGACCCTGTAGTGACTACAGGGTGCATATAAGGCGCTCACCTAACAAAGGCGAGACCGATATGACTGGCTGCTGCCACAATGAGCATTGCGCACCGGCCAAGACGACTGGCGCTCCGCAGTGGCGTCGAGCGCTCTGGATCGCGCTCACGATCAACCTCGCCATGTTTTCGATCGAGATTGCCGCCGGCGTCGCCGCTGATTCAGCTTCGTTACAGGCCGACGCGCTCGACTTTATAGGCGATTCGGCAAATTGCGCGATCAGCCTGATGGTGTCCGGCCTCGCCCTCACTTGGCGGGCGCGCGCCGCCTTCGCCAAGGGGGCGACGCTTATGGCGTTCAGCCTCTGGGTGATCGCGATCACGGTTTGGCACGCTCTGTTCCATGCAGTTCCCGAGGCGGAAGTCATGGGCGCCATTGGACTTATGGCGATCGCCGCCAATGGATTCGTCGCCCTGCTGCTCTATCGCTTCAGGACCGGCGACTCGAACATGCGCTCGGTCTGGATCTGCTCACGAAACGATGTGATCGGCAACGCTGCGGTCCTCCTCGCGGCCGCAGGCGTGTTTGGGGCCGGAGCGGGCTGGCCCGACATTATCGTGGCCTCGATCATGGCCCTGCTTGGCCTCAGCGGTGGGGCCGAAATTATGCGCCACGCGGCGCGGGATCAGCGCACCGACAGCATGCCCGCAGTGGCCAGGGCTGAATAACGCCCCAGACCCCCTTACAGCATGGAGGGCAGCACGCGGTCGGGCGGGCGATGGCCGTCCATGAACATCTTGACATTGACGATGACCTTTTCGCCCATGTCGATGCGCCCCTCCGTCGTCGCCGACCCCATATGCGGCAATAAGGTCACCTTCCCCGCTTCCGCGAGCCGGATCAGCTTTTTCGACACCGCCGGCTCATGTTCGAACACGTCGAGCCCGGCGCCGCCGAGTTCGCCCGTCTCCAGCATCTTGGTCAGGGCCGCCTCGTCAATGATCTCGCCGCGCGCCGTATTGACCACGATGGCGTGCGGGCGCAGATATTTCAGCCGCCGCGCCGAAAGCAGATGATAGGTCGCCGGCGTATGCGGGCAATTGACCGAGACGATGTCCATGCGCGCGAGCATCTGGTCCAGCGATTCCCAGTAGGTCGCCTCGAGCGCCTCCTCGATCGCGGAGGCGACATGGCGGCGGTTGTGGTAATGGATCTGCAGGCCGAAAGCTTTGGCGCGGCGCGCGAGCGCCTGGCCGATGCGGCCCATGCCCACGATGCCGAGCCTTTTGCCGGTGATCCTGCGCCCCAGCATCCAGGTCGGCGACCATCCGATCCATTCGCCGGAAGGGATCAGCTTCGCGCCTTCGACGATCCGGCGCGCGACGGCAAGAATCAATGCCATCGTCATGTCGGCGGTGTCCTCGGTCAGGACGCCAGGCGTGTTGGTGATCGTGATGCCCCGGTCGGCGGCGGCGGCGACGTCGATATTGTCCACGCCATTGCCGAAATTGGCGATCAATTTCATTTGCTCGCCGGCAAGCCCGATGAGTTCGACGTCGATGCGGTCTGTGACGGTCGGGACGAGCACGTCGGCGGTCGCCAGGGCCGCGGCGAGTTCGCTACGCGACATCGGCTTGTCGTCAAGATTGAGTCTTGCGTCAAAAAGCTCGCACATGCGCGTTTCCACGACGTCCGGCAATTTGCGCGTGACGATGACGAGCGGTTTTTTTCGGGCCATCCTCTTTCCTGTCCTCCCGAAACCATGCGCTTTTCGACACAAACTGCGGCAATCGCGAGCCGCCGGCCCGCCGTTCAGCGGGGGCGGGCGGTGAAAAGCATCCCCTCTTCACCCGGCTTTAACCGCGACCGGCACAAAAACAAGCTCCATTTGGCTGCTTGCCTCAAAGCCAGGGTCTTCGTAGCAGATGACATGTCAAAGACAAGAACGCTCGCCAGTCTTGCGGGAAGCTGTTCGCGCCGCAGCGGCTCGCGCGTTTGCAAGGGACCAGGACAGAATGGAAGATTGGGCGCAGTGAGGGCGAAACGCTTTTTGACCGGCCTCATGGCCCTGTCCGCGGCCGCGCTCGGCTGGAGCCTCGCCGCGAGCCCCGCCCTCTCCGATCAGACCGGTTCAGCCAGCGGCCTGCCCGTGCCGCGCTATGTCAGTCTTAAATCGGATCGCGTGAACCTCCACGAAGGTCCCTCGAAAGATCATCGGACAATCTGGGTCTTTTTGCGCGCCGGGCTTCCCGTTGAGATCACGGCCGAATTTGAAATCTGGCGCAAGGTCCGCGATTCCGAAGGCACGGAGGGCTGGGTGCTCCATTCGCTGCTGTCGGGACGCCGCACCGCTCTCGTCACGCCGTGGAAAAAAGGCGTCGACTCAACGCTTTATGACAAACCCAGCACGCAATCGGCCACAGCCGCGATTTTGCAGCCGAACGTCATTGCAAATGTGCGCAGCTGCGATGGCGCCTGGTGCCGGGTGTGGGGCGACGGCTTCAAGGGATATATCCAGCAGTCGAATCTCTGGGGCGTCTATCCTAACGAAAAGATCGAGTGACGCTGGCGACGGTCTGCCGCCCCGGCGCGAAAGCGCAATCGACCACAGCCGAGCGACTTCTCCAACAATATGCTGCGTTAAAACAAGTAGTTAGGGGCGGAATGCGAGCCCGTCAAGACGCATTCCGCGCTCTGCCGATGAAGCGATTTGCAACGGCTGCGGACCGGAAAAAGGCGCTAACCGTCCTTATGGCCGGTTAAATGATCCCACCCTTGGTGGATGTTCGTCGACAAGCTCTTCAGCTCATTCTGGACGACATCCCAATTAACCATCGTCCGTTCGGCGGCTCCGTCCGGTCCTTCCCCTTTATGAGTCGAATCGAACACATAGGCGGCGCCGATCGTCAGCAACACGCCGACGATAATTCCAAACAAGAAGCGCATCTTGAAACCTTCCGCCTAAAATCGCGCCAAAACGGCGCGGGAATCACCCTATCTTTTGCGTTCTCAAGCGGTCAAGCAACCGACAGACACAATGTGCGGCCCGCCAACCGCCGCGCCGCGCACCAAGCGCCTGAAAGATTTCAGCAATGGAACAGATTTCTGATTCGCACGTTCCATGTGCATCGTTGGGGAAACGATAGTTTTCATAAGCGTTGCTTTTCAGACGACGCGCTTTCAATTCGTATCTTCACAAAAAGGGATCGCCTCATGGCTGCGTATGACTTGGATACGGCTTCTGATAACTTGCGAACGACTGCGCGTAATGTACAAAAGTCGACAAAAGAGGGCGTTGAAGCCGCTCAAGGCAATGCCCGCAAAATCGCAGAGAAAATAAACGACAGGATAAGCGACGGCGTGAACGCCTCCTGGGCGGCGGCGAGCGACGCTTTGGACCGGGCCCGCGAAACCGCGGGGGGAATAGGCGCGGCCGCCTCCGAAACCTTCGATGAGGGGGTCGGGCGCGCCGAGGAGGCCTTAAAGAGCGGCGGCAGGGATCTCGCCAAACGCGTCGGCCGGCAGCCTCTTGAGGCCCTGCTCCTCGCCGGGGCCGTCGGCTATCTCATCGGCTATCTGCTGCACAAAAGAGACTGAGCCCGACAAGCCCGCGTCGAACGGCGAACAAAATGCTATTAGAAACAGATGGTTGGAGAATTACATGAGCCGCGAGACCTGCTCCTTTGCAGAATTGCAATCGGTCTGCTTGCAGACGCTCAAGCAGTGCGAGGGCTTTGAAATGGTGAATGAGGTGCTGGTGCAGGCGCGTGAAAATGCCGAAGGCGCCGCCAATTGGACGCTGGCGGCTGTGCGTCCGCGCGTCGACAATAATTCGCTTCGCGCCGCGAGGGGCGTTATCGACTTTCTCCAGAAGAATTATCAGCTCGACGCCGCCGAAGCCGAGGCCAGGGCGCTCGCCGCACGGCGGCGGCGCTAGAGCATGTGCCCGAAAATTGGAACCCGGTTTTCGGGCATGCTCTAATTCATTGATAAGAAACTGATTTAGCCTTCGACGTAATCGTGGCGCGATTGCGTGCCTGCTCAACCGGCTCCAGTGCGTGGGCTTCGGGCATTTCCGCGCCGGCGCGCCCGCGCGGGTCGCGCAGCCTATGTTTCAATTTATGAATCAGATTTGATGGCCGGGCGGCTCTTCTTCCGCCAGATTGGAATGTGACGGCTGGGCAAGCCCCCCGTTTGGGCTTATCCCTTTTTCCTCAAGCCCAACTGTGTGGTGGAAGGAGAAAGGTTGACGTATTCCCAGATTCTCGGGACAGGCGCCTATGCTCCAAAGCGCATTCTGAGGAACAGCGACCTCGAAGAGATGGTCGCGACGACCGATGAATGGATAACTTCACGCACCGGCATCAAGGAGCGCCGGATCGCCGCGGAAGGGGAAGATACGTCGGATATGGCGGTCGTCGCCGCGCGTCATGCGCTGGCGATGGCGGGCTGTCGCGCCGAAGATCTCGATATGATCATTGTCGCGACCATTTCGGCCGACATGCCTTTGCCGTCCTGCGCTGTCCTCGTGCAGGCCAAACTTGGCGCCGCGCGGGCCTTCGCTTTCGACCTTTCCGCCGCCTGCGCCGGATCTCTTTTCGCGCTCAGCGTCGCCGACCAGTTCATCGCAAGCGGCAGAGCCAAGCGCATTCTCGTCATCGGCGCCGAACTCCTGAGCCGGGTCGTCGACTGGACGGACCGCAACACCTGCGTATTGTTCGGTGACGCGGCTGGCGCGATGGTGGTCGGTCCGAGCGCGGACTCCCACAGCGGTCTCTTGTCGGCGCATTTGCACTCGGACGGAACCGCCGCGGACATTCTGAACATTCCGGGCGGCGGCAGCCGGCATCCGCAATCGGAAGAAGTGCTCGCCAGCAAAATGCACAAAGTGCATATGAATGGGCGAGAAATATATAAATTCGCGGTGCGGGTCCTGCCTCAGGCGATTTTGGAAGCGCTTGACGCCAATGGGCTCGGCGTCGCCGACATCGACCATATCGTTTCGCATCAGGCCAATGCGCGCATCGTCGAGTCGGTGCTTGAGCGGCTCGGCATTCCGCTCGAAAAATGCTGGCTCAATCTCGAACGCTATGGCAACACCTCGAGCGCGTCGCTGCCGATTTCCCTGGACGAGGCCAATCGCGCCGGCCGTCTCAAAAAGGGCGATCTGATCGCGATGATGGCGATCGGCGCCGGCATGGCCTGGGGCAGCGCGCTGATGCGGTGGTGACGCCGCGCTCCGACTCTACATCTGATTCCAGGCAAGGCGCGCGGCGAGCAGAAGACAGATCGTCACCAGCATCGGCCGGATCAGCTTCGCGCCATTTTTGATCGCAGCGTGCGCGCCAAGACGCGCGCCGAAAAACTGCGCCGCGCCCATCGCAAAGCCAAGCGTCCAATAGACGTGCCCCGTCAGCATCAGGGTCGCCAATGCGGCAAGGTTCGAGGCGAAATTCGCGACCTTGGTTTGCGCCGTCGCCTTGATGAGTCCATAGCCGAGCAGCGCGACGAAACCCCGCATATAGAACGAGCCTGCGCCGGGGCCAAACAGGCCGTCGTAGCAGCCGATCAAAGGCGCGACGGTCAGCGTGAACAGCTTGGCGCCCATGCGCGGACGCGTCGCGATGTTGCTGATTTGCGGAGAGAGGGCGAAATAGACGGCGATCACGACGAGCGCCGCGGGCAAGATGGCTGCGAGCCAGTTCGTCGGAAGGTGCGAGACGAGCATTGCTCCGGCGATCGCGCCGAGCGCCGCGAGGAGAGCCAGCAGCCGCACGTCGCGCCATTCGACATGGCCAGCCCTCGCGTAGGTGCGCATGGCGGAGGCCGCCCCGAAGGTTCCCTGCAATTTATTGGTCGCGATGGCGCTGACCGGATCCAGCCCTGCGAGGGTCAAAGCAGGCACTGTGATGAGGCCGCCGCCGCCTGCGATCGCATCGACGAAGCCGGCGGTGAAAGCCGCGCCGACCAGCATCACGAAAGTCGGCGGTGAAATCGAATTCATGTCAGCGACCGGGATCAGCAGCCTCGACCACGGTCGAAGAAAAAATGCGCGGCGCATCTTTATCGCGCCGCCGCTTTGAAAAATACCTGGTGGTTGTTGCAGCGCTGATTCCGCGCAGCGCGCGGCGGCTCCGTCAGCCGGTTTCAGGATGAGCCCGGCGCCAGGCCAAGCGTCATGTGCACGTCAAAGAGACAATGCCGGCATGAGAAGAAGCGAGGAGATTCTAAGCCCTGGCCCTATCGCGCGACATAGGCTTTCGCGGCCGATGCGATCACCGCCTTTTTGAAGGCGCCCTCGATCGTTACGGCGAAATTGTAATGCGTCGGCGAGAAGGGCGCCGAATGGAACGGCTTGTTGCTGCGCCAACCGACGAGCACGGCGCCGACCAGCGGATCGCCTTTGTCGCCCACGATGACCGCGCCGCCCGAGGCGCCGTCCCCTGTCTCGCAATCGAAGGAGAACTCGCGTGTGCCTTCCTCGCCGACCGACAATTGATCATGCAACGCGCATTTTTCCATGGAGAGTTCGCGGCCCTCGCCCCAGTCAATATGGCCGCGCGCGACGAATTCAACAGGCGTGTTGGGGCTTTCCGCGCCAGCGAGTCCGTAAGGCGTCGCCCCATTGACCGGCCGCGTCAGGCGCGCAACGGCCCAATCATGCACGGCGGCCACCGCGTAAGGGTTCCTGCTGCCAGCGATGATGGATGAAAGATCGATCGGTGTTCTGACGTCTTTTCCGTCGACTTGATTGACGAAGGTGCAAGTTTTGGCGCGTGGCGCGCCGTCCTCGTCAAAGAAGACATGCGCCGCCGTCGTTACGAGATCGTCGGTCAAGGTCAATTGGCCGGCGCCATGCGCTGCGCCGCATTCGATCAGGCCGGAGGCTGCGAACTTGTGATGAAGCTCGACGGGACTGAGTTTTTGCTCGCTTGCAAACTCTTCGACGGTGCGTCGGCTGTTGCGGCCGAAGACGACAACTTTTTCGATGCGGGCGTCGGCGGCCAAGGTCGCATCGCCTTCGATGGCGTGCTGGAGAAAGGGAGCGGCGGAAGCGCCAAAGGAAGCGCCAAAAAGGAAGACACAGACGGCGGCGACATGCTTGCTGCCCTTAGGAATCATTCCTTTTGCTCCCTTATGTCAAAGGCCGAATATCAAAGCCCGACGACGCCGGCGCCGCACAATCACAAAGCTGCTATGCGAAAGTTTGTATTTTCCGATTGCGAACAGAAAAAGGCAGAATGGCATTTGATTCATTAGCCGCATATCCGGTTAACATTCCTTGAACCATGCGAAGGCGCTTTTCGCCGGCGCCCCTGCAGCGTACAAACACTTATTAAATCAATCAGATAAACGATCTTCGATGGGCCGCCCCTGCGACACATTAGCCTGCGGGGCTTGCGTGGCGATGGCGCCGAGGTTATGGCGATGATAGGGTCGCGCCGCCCATTTGGCGCGGCGGAGTGTCCGCCATGTTACACAAGCGAGCGAGAATCAGTCTCGTCTGGTCTTGAATCTCGGATTCGTCCGCGCATGAAGAAAACGCGTCTCGCACAGGAACAGAAGTGTCGACCTCCCTTCTCGAACGCTATAACGACAGGGTCGGCCAGGGTCTGATCGAGAGCGACGAAGCGCAAGAAGTCGTGCTCCGCAAGCTCGATAAGCTGCGCGCCGCGCTCGCCGATTATCAACCCGCGCCAAAGCCGAGCGGCCTGTCGCGCCTGTTCGGCGCCCGCCGCCCCGAGCCCTTCCTGCCGGGGCTCTACATCTGGGGATCGGTCGGACGCGGCAAGACAATGCTGATGGACCTTTTCTTCGAGGAAGCGCCGCAGCCGCGCAAGCGCCGAAGTCATTTCCATGCGTTCATGGCGGATGTGCATGCGGCGATCTACGCGTGGCGCCAGGCGGAGAAGCACAAGAAGGCCAAGGGCGACGATCCGATCGCCACCGTCGCCGACGCCATCGCCGAGCAGGCCCTGCTTCTCTGCTTTGATGAATTCCACGTCACCGACATCACGGACGCGATGATTCTCGGCAGGCTGTTCACGGCCCTGTCCGAGCGCGGCGTCGTCATCGTCGCGACCTCCAACGTCGAGCCCGACAATCTCTACAAAGACGGCCTCAATCGCGCGCTCTTCGTGCCTTTCATCTCGCTCATCAAGGCGAGGATGGAAGTCATCGAGCTGACGGCCCGCACCGATTTCCGGCGTGAGAAATTGCAGGGCCGGCAAACCTTTTATGTGCCGCCGGACGAAAAATCGGCGGCAGCGCTCACCGGCGCCTTCGAGGCGCTGACAGGGGTCGAACGCGGCAAGCCGATGGTGCTGCGCGTGCTCGGCCGCTCGCTCGCCGTGCCGGAGGCGCATGCGCATGTTGGCCGGTTTTCCTTCGCCGATCTTTGCGAGGCGCCGCTGGGTCCCTCCGATTATCTCTATATCGCGCGCTATTTTCACACCGTCATCATCGACGAGATTCCGGTCATCGCCCCGGGCCGGCGCGACGCCGTCAAGCGATTCATCACCTTGATCGACACGCTCTACGACGAGCATGTGAAGCTGATCGCCTCCGCCGCCGCCGAGCCCGCGGGCCTTTACGTCGGCGCCGACGGGCGCGAAGCCTTCGAGTTCGACCGCACGGTCTCGCGCCTGATCGAGATGCGTTCGGAAGCCTATATGGCGCTGCCGCACGGTTCGATCGCCTCGCTCGGCACGGGCGACGCAAGCGGCCTCGTCGAAACCTGACGCCGGCCGCGACGCCGGCGAAAAAAGCAACGCAGCGGCTCTCCCGGCCAGTTTCATGCGACCTTCTAAATTATAGGCAAAGCTGACGCCTGTATTCTGCGTTTTGGCGCTCCATCTGCACAAAACTCCATCAAAGTTGGCTGTGTCTGCGCTGGCGGCGCGATTTGAATTCCGTTATGGTGCGCCCCGGACCTGAGCCGCTAAGCCGCGATTGTGCGGAATGAGCGCCAGGCGTCATCGGCCAAGGGTCATCGCAATCATCTGCGATAACCATTTATCAAGAGAGCAAAACCTTGATTTCGTTGGCTTGCCGCGTTCAGCCTCTCCGCCCCCTGGCGGCGCCGAGGCCGTGGACCCAGAGCCCTTCCTTCCCATGAGAACCTTAACCCTTCGCCCTTCGGCGACTGAGGGAGACTTATAAAAATGGCGCGTAGCAAGATCGCATTGATCGGAGCCGGACAGATCGGCGGCACACTGGCTCATCTCGCGGCCCTGAAGGAGCTGGGCGACGTCGTTCTCTTCGACATCGCGGAAGGCACGCCGCAGGGCAAGGCGCTTGATCTTGCCGAATCCGGTCCGGTCGAGGGCTTCAACGCTTCCCTGAAGGGCGCCAATTCCTATGCGGACATCGCCGGCGCCGACGTCATCATCGTCACCGCCGGCGTGCCGCGCAAGCCCGGCATGAGCCGCGACGATCTTCTCGGCATCAATCTCAAGGTCATGGACGCGGTCGGCGACGGCATCAAACAATATGCCCCGGACGCTTTCGTGATCTGCATCACCAATCCGCTCGACGCGATGGTGTGGGCGCTGCAGAAAGCCTCCGGCCTCTCCCCCACCAAGATCGTCGGCATGGCCGGCGTTCTCGACTCCGCGCGGTTCCGCTATTTTCTCTCGGAAGAATTCAAGGTTTCGGTCGAGGACGTCACCGCCTTCGTGCTCGGCGGCCATGGCGACGACATGGTCCCTTCGCTGCGCTACTCGACCGTCGCCGGCATTCCGCTGACCGATCTCGTCAAGATCGGCTGGACGACGCAGGAAAGACTCGACGCCATCGTCGACCGGACCCGCAAGGGCGGCGGCGAAATCGTCAATCTGCTGAAAACCGGCTCCGCCTTCTATGCCCCCGCCGCCTCGGCGATCGCCATGGCTGAGTCCTATTTGAAAGACAAGCGCCGCGTGCTCCCCTGCGCTGCTCAGCTCAATGGCGAATATGGCGTCGACAATCTCTATGTTGGCGTGCCGGTCGTGATCGGCGCCAATGGCGTCGAGAAAATCGTCGAGGTCGCACTCGACGAGACGGAAAAGGCGATGTTCGCCAAGTCGGTCGCCTCGGTCAAAGGCCTCGTCGAAGCCTGCAAAGCGATCAATCCCGCTCTCGCCGGATAACGCTGCCGGTTCGGCCGCCCTGGCGGCCGAATCTTGGCGATCGAACTATTTCCTTCGCGGGCGCCAGAGCATAAGTTGCGCCAAAAAGGCTTCAAGAGAAGACAGCATGAACATTCATGAGTATCAGGCCAAGGCCGTGCTGAAGGAATTCGGCGTCCCGATTTCGCGCGGCGTTCCTATCCTGGAAAAGAGCGCCGCACGATCCGCCGCCGCTGAACTCCCAGGGCCGCTCTTCGTCGTGAAATCTCAAATTCACGCCGGCGGACGCGGCAAGGGCCGCTTCAAGGAGACCGAAGCCGGGCCGCAAGGCGGCGTGCGCCTCGCAAAATCCCCCGAGGAGGTCGAGCTCTTCGTCGGTCAGATGCTCGGCAGAACGCTCGTCACCGTGCAGACGGGCCCTTCCGGCAAACAGGTCAATCGCCTTTATCTCGAAGAAGGCTCGGACATCGCCAAGGAGTTCTATATTTCTCTCCTCGTCGACCGTTCCACCAGCCGGGTTTCCTTTGTTGTCTCCACCGAAGGCGGCATGGACATCGAGGAAGTCGCCCATAAAACGCCCGACAAGATTGTCACGTTCTCGGTCGATCCCGCAACGGGCGTTTTGCCGCATCACGGCCGCCGCGTGGCCCAGGCCCTCGGCCTTGACGGCGACCTTGCCAAACAGGCCGGAAAGCTCACGGCGCAGCTTTACGAAGCCTTCGTCGCCAAGGATATGGCGATGCTCGAGATCAATCCGCTGATCGTGTCGGCGGACGGTCGGCTCATCTGTCTCGACGCTAAAATATCGTTTGATTCCAATTCGCTGTTCCGCCACCCGGAGATTTTCGCGCTACGCGATGAATCGGAGGAGGACGCCAAGGAAATCGAAGCCTCGAAGCACGATCTCAGCTATATCTCGCTCGACGGCGAAATCGGCTGCATGGTCAACGGCGCCGGCCTCGCCATGGCGACCATGGACATCATCAAGCTCTATGGCGCGCAGCCGGCGAACTTCCTCGACGTCGGCGGCGGCGCGACCAAGGAGAAGGTGACCGAGGCCTTCAAGATCATCACCTCCGACCCGCAGGTCAAAGGCATTCTGGTCAATATCTTCGGCGGCATCATGAAATGCGACGTGATCGCTGAAGGCGTCATCGCCGCGGTGAAGGATGTCGGCCTTACCGTGCCGCTGGTCGTGCGCCTCGAAGGCACCAATGTCGCTCTCGGCAAAAAGATCATCGCCGCGTCCGGCCTTAACGTCATTCCGGCCGACGATCTCGACGACGCCGCTCAGAAAATCGTCGCCGCCGTCAAGAAAGTTTAGGACATGTCGATCCTCATCAACAGGGACACCAAGATTATCTGCCAGGGCTTCACTGGCAAGAACGGCACCTTCCACTCGGAGCAGGCGATCGCCTACGGCTCCCTGGTGGTCGGCGGCACCTCGCCCGGCAAGGGCGGCACGACGCATCTCGGATTGCCGGTGTTCGATACGGTCGTCGAAGCCAAAGAGGCGACCGGCGCCGACGCCAGCGTCATCTATGTTCCCCCGCCAGGCGCTGCGGACGCGATCTGCGAGGCGATCGACGCCGAAATCCCCCTCATCGTCTGCATCACCGAGGGCATTCCGGTCGAAGACATGATCAAGGTCAAGCGATCGCTTTGCGGCTCCAAATCTCGTCTCATCGGCCCGAATTGCCCGGGCGTCGTGACAGCCGACGAAAGCAAGATCGGCATCATGCCGGCGAACATCTTCAAGAAGGGGTCCGTCGGCATCGTGTCTCGCTCCGGCACGCTGACCTATGAGGCGGTCTTTCAGACCAGCCGCGAAAATCTCGGCCAGACGACCGCCGTCGGCATCGGCGGCGATCCCGTCAAGGGCGCTGAATTCATCGAGATTCTCGAACTATTCCTGGGCGATCCTGAGACGCACTCGATCATCATGATCGGCGAGATCGGCGGCTCTGCCGAAGAAGACGCCGCGCAATTCCTCAAGGATGAGGCCAAGCGCGGCCGCAAGAAGCCGATGGTTGGATTCATCGCCGGGCGCACGGCGCCTCCCGGCCGGCGGATGGGCCATGCCGGCGCTATCATCGCGGGCGGCAAGGGCGGCGCGGAAGACAAGATCGCGGCGATGGAATCGGCCGGCATCCGCGTCTCGCCGTCGCCGGCTCGCCTCGGCGCGACATTGGCCGAGCTGCTCCGCGCGTAGCGAAAAAATTTCTGGCCGGCGCGTTGAAACAGAAGATGCGCCGTCCAATTGGGATAATGTAATTCATTATATCGCATAGACGCGATACCGAAAAATTGAAAAACGTGTGGCCGTAATTTAAGCGCGTGAGCAAGAACATATAGGTTAATCTAGTAGACAGGCGACAATCACGCCGGGCGGACTTGGCCCCGGCGCTTTGTCTGGCTTCGCGGCCTAAGGCACGAGCCGAAATTTAAGGACGAGACACATGGCGCGCCAGAATGGCACTGATACGGCGAATGGTTCGGGAGGGGCCAGCGCGGGTCGCTCGGAGCCGAACGCCAAATTCGCGCAGACTTCTTTTCTTTACGGCGGCAACGCCGCCTATGTTGAACAGCTCCAGGCCGCCTATGAGCGCGATCCGAACGCCGTCGATCCCGAATGGCGGAGCTTTTTCGAACAGCTCAGCGACGATCGCGCGGCGGTCGAGACCAGCGCCAACGGACCGCATTGGCGCGCGCCCAACTGGCCGCTCACGCCGAACGGCGAACTGATCTCCGCGCTCGACGGCAATTGGGGCAAGCCCGACCTCACAGCCAAGGCCGCCGCCAAGGGCGACCAGAAGGCCGAAGCGAAACCAGCGATCGAAGCAAAACCCGGATCAGCCGTCCCTGGGCCTGACGTTCAGCGCGCGACGCGCGATTCCGTGCGCGCCCTGATGATGATCCGCGCCTATCGCATGCGTGGACATTTGCACGCAAAGCTCGACCCGCTCGGCATCGAGCGGCCAAGAGACAATGAAGAGCTGCATCCTGCGACCTATGGGTTCACCGAGGCCGATTATGATCGCAAGATCTTCCTCGATCATGTGCTCGGGCTCGAATTCGCCACCATCCGGGAAATGCTGCCGATCCTGCGCCGCACCTATTGCGACACGATCGGCTTTGAATTCATGCACATGTCGGATCCGGCGGAAAAGGCCTGGATGCAGGAGCGCATCGAGGGCCCCGGCAAGGAGATCAGCTTCACGCGCGAGGGCAAACGCGCGATTTTGAACAAGCTGATCGAGGCCGAGGGCTTCGAGAAGTTTCTCGACGTCAAATATACCGGCACGAAGCGGTTTGGCCTCGACGGCGGCGAATCGCTCGTTCCGGCGCTCGAACAGATCATCAAGCGCGGCGGCGCGCTCGGCGTTCGCGAGATCGTCATTGGCATGGCCCATCGCGGCCGCCTCAACGTCCTGTCGCAGGTGATGGGCAAGCCCCATCGCGCGATCTTTCACGAATTCAAGGGCGGTTCGCAGACGCCGGACGAAGTCGAAGGGTCGGGCGACGTCAAATATCATCTCGGCGCCTCGTCGGATCGCGATTTCGACAATAACCAGGTGCATCTGTCGCTGACCGCCAACCCTTCCCATCTCGAAATCGTCGATCCGGTCGTCCTCGGCAAGGTGCGCGCCAAGCAGGACCAGTTGCATGACGTCGTCGATCGCACGCATGTCCTGCCGCTGCTGCTGCATGGCGACGCGGCGTTTGCCGGCCAGGGCGTCATCGCGGAATGTTTCGGCCTTTCCGGCCTCAAGGGCTACCGGACCGGCGGTTCGATCCATTTCATCATCAACAACCAGATCGGCTTCACCACCTCGCCGCGTTATTCGCGTTCGTCCCCCTATCCGTCGGACACCGCGAAAATGATCGAGGCGCCGATCATTCATGTGAATGGCGACGACCCGGAAGCCGTTGTCTACGCGGCCAAAATCGCGATCGAGTTCCGGCAGAAGTTCCATAAGCCCGTCGTGATCGATATGTTCTGCTATCGCCGGTTCGGCCATAATGAGGGCGACGAGCCGAGCTTCACGCAGCCGATCATGTACAAAAGGATCCGCGCGCATCGTACGACGCTCGACGTTTATGCCGAGAAGCTGCTTGCCGAGGGCGTTGTAGCGGCTGGCGAAGTCGAGAAGCTGCGGGCGAATTGGCGCGGCCGCCTCGACGCCGAGTTCGAAGCCGGCCAATCCTATCAGCCAAACAAAGCCGATTGGCTCGACGGCCGATGGGCGGGCCTCAAGCCGGCGCTCGTCACCGCCGAGGACGACCGGCGCGGGCGCACCGGCGTCGATCCGGCGCGCCTCAAGGAAATCGGCGAACGCCTGACTACCGTGCCCGCCAATTTCAACGTGCACCGGACCGTCGCCCGGCTGCTCGACAACCGGCGCAAGATGATCGAGACCGGCCAGGGCATCGACTGGGCGATGGCCGAAGCGCTCGCTTTCGGCGCGCTGGTCGATGAAGGCCACCCCGTGCGGCTGTCGGGGCAGGACAGCGAGCGCGGCACATTCTCACAACGCCATTCCGTGCTGAACGATCAGGAAACGGAAGCGCGCTACGTGCCGCTGAACCATATCCGCGACGAGCAGGCCCATTATGAGGTCATAAATTCGATGCTCTCGGAGGAGGCGGTGCTCGGATTCGAATATGGCTATTCGCTGTCCGAACCGAATGCGCTGGTGCTGTGGGAGGCGCAGTTCGGCGACTTCGCCAATGGCGCGCAGGTGGTTTTCGATCAGTTCATGTCGGCCGGCGAGCGTAAATGGCTGCGCATGTCGGGCCTCGTCTGCCTGTTGCCGCACGGTTATGAAGGCCAGGGGCCCGAGCATTCCTCGGCGCGCCTCGAGCGCTATCTGCAGATGTGCGCCGAAGACAATATGCAGGTCGCCAATTGCACGTCCCCGGCGAATTACTTCCACATCCTGCGCCGGCAGCTGAAGCGTGAATTCCGTAAGCCGCTGATTTTGATGACGCCGAAATCGCTTCTGCGTCACAAGCGCTGTGTTTCGAGCTTCGACGAATTCATTGTCGGCTCCTCATTCCATCGCGTTCTGCGCGATCATGGCGAGAAGTTCCCGGCCGAATTCAAGCTTAAGCCAGACGCCGGGATCAGACGCGTTGTCCTTTGCACCGGCAAGGTCTATTACGATCTTCTCGAAGAGCGCGAAAAGCGCGGCGTCGACGACGTCTACCTTTTGCGCGTCGAGCAGCTCTATCCCTTCCCGCTGAAAGCGCTCGTCAATCTCCTCGCGCGCTTCAAGCAGGCCGAGGTGATCTGGTGCCAGGAAGAACCAAAAAACATGGGCGCCTGGAATTTCGTCGATCCCTATCTCGAATGGGTGCTCGGCCAGGTTGGCGGCAAATCGAGGCGTCCGCGCTATGCCGGCCGGCCGGCCGCCGCGGCCACCGCGACGGGGCTGATGTCGAAACATCTGGCTCAGCTGAAGGCGTTCATGGACGATATTTATGCGCCCTGATCCGGCCACGGCTCGTCCGGCCTGTGACTTCCCCGAGCGCGGCGGCTTCCTCCGCGCTCTCAATCCTTTTTATTCAGCGCATGATCTAATTCTTTCCAGGATCATGCTCGAACGGCAGCATGACATGGGCATTGAAAGATGACGATTGAAATCCGCGTTCCGACTTTGGGCGAATCGGTCAGCGAAGCAACGATCGGACGTTGGTTCAAGAAGGCGGGCGACGCCGTCAAGGCGGATGAGCCCCTGGTTGAGCTCGAAACCGACAAAGTCACGCTCGAGGTCAATGCGCCCTCTTCCGGCGTGCTCGCCGAGATCACCGTGAAGGATGGCGAAACCGTCGGCGTCGGCGCGCTTTTGGGCCAGATCAGCGATTCGGGCGCGCCCGCGAAAACCGAGGCGAAAGCTCCGGCAGCCGCTCCCGTGGCGGCTCCGGCGGCGGAAAAAGCCTCCGCCGCGTCGCTCTCCAGCCTTCCCATCATGGCGCCGTCCCCCGCCGCGGCAAAAATCGCGGCCGACAAAGGCCTCGATCCCGCCGCCATCGCAGGCTCCGGGGTGCGCGGCCAGGTGCTGAAGGGCGATGTGCTCGCCAGGATCGCCAGCCCTGCTCCGGTCCCGGCCGCCTCTGTCAGCCCGGCGCCGGCGCCGGTCCAGGCAAGAGCGCCCTCGCCGGCGTCCGACGCTGAGCGCGAAGAACGCGTTCGCATGACGCGGCTGCGCCTCACCATCGCGCGCCGTCTGAAGGATGCGCAGAACACCGCCGCCATGCTGACGACCTTCAACGAGGTCGACATGACCGAGGTGATGGCGCTGCGGTCCAAATATAAAGACGTGTTCGAGAAGAAACATGGCTCGAAGCTCGGCTTCATGGGCTTCTTCGTCAAAGCCGTCGTCGGCGCGCTGAAGGAGATCCCTTCGATCAACGCCGAGATCGACGGCGACGATCTGGTCTTCAAGAATTACTACCACATCGGCATCGCCGTCGGCTCCGAGAAGGGCCTCATCGTCCCAGTCGTGCGCGACGCCGATCAGCTGGGTCTCGCGGCCATTGAGAAAACCATCGCGGGCCTTGGCAAGCGCGCCCGGGACGGGCAGCTCAAGATCGAGGAGCTGCAGGGCGGCACCTTCACCATCACCAATGGCGGCATCTATGGCTCGCTGATGTCGACGCCGATCCTCAACGCGCCGCAATCGGGCATTTTGGGCATGCATAAGATCCAGGACCGCCCCGTCGTCGTCGGCGGCAAGATCGAAATTCGCCCGATGATGTATCTCGCGCTCTCCTACGACCATCGCATCGTCGACGGCAAGGAGGCGGTGACATTCCTCGTCCGCGTCAAGGAGGCTCTCGAAGATCCGGCGCGGCTCATCCTCGATATCTGAAAACGAGAGCCGCCCGGAAAGATCAACGCCAGATCCTGTCCTGCCTCGGGCCATCGCGGTCCGTCTTCCGCCATCCTTCCGCCATCCTTTGAAACGCCATCGCGCGGTTTCCTGGATGCGGTCGATTTTGTGAGGCTTCATGTCAACTTACGATCTGATCGTCATTGGAACCGGCCCCGGCGGCTATGTCTGCGCGATCCGCGCCGCGCAGCTCGGCATGAAGGTCGCCGTCGTCGAAAAGCGTAAGACCAAGACGCATGGCGGCACCTGCCTCAATATCGGCTGCATCCCCTCGAAGGCGCTGCTTTACGCGTCCGAGAAACTCGCCGAGGCAAACCATGACCTTGCCGCTCTCGGCGTCATCGTCGACACGCCGAAGCTCGATCTGCCGGCCATGCTGAAGCACAAGGACGACACGGTCGCCGCCAACGTCAACGGCATCGGCTTCCTGTTCAAGAAGCACAAGATCGAGTCCTTCTTCGGCCTCGGGGAGATCAAGGCGCCGGGCGAGGTCGAGGTCACGGCGGAGGACGGAACGAAACAGACCATCACCGCCAGGAACATCGTGATCGCGACGGGGTCCGACGTCACGCCGCTTCCCGGCGTCGAGATCGACGAACAAACCATCGTCTCCTCGACGGGCGCGCTCAGTCTGGCGGAGCCGCCGAAGGATCTGCTCGTCGTCGGCGCCGGCGTCATAGGCCTTGAACTCGGCTCGGTCTGGGGCCGGCTCGGCAGCAATGTGACGGTCGTCGAATTTTTAGATCGCATCCTGCCCGGCGTTGACGCGGAAGTCGGCAAGCAGTTCCAGCGCATCCTGCAAAAACAGGGCTTTACCTTCCAGCTCGGCCAGAAGGTCTCGAAAATCGAGAAAGGCAAGCGGCTAAGGGTGACGATCGAACCCGCCGCCGGGGGCGAGGCCTCGACGCTTGAAGCCGACGTCGTTCTGGTCGCAATCGGCCGGCGTCCCGTCACGGAAGGGCTGGGGCTTGAAAAAATCGGCGTCGCGATGGAGCGCGGCCGGGTCGTCATCGACGATCATTTCGCCACTAATGTGGCTGGCGTTTACGCGCTCGGCGACGTCGTGCGCGGCCCGATGCTCGCCCATAAGGCCGAGGACGAAGGCCTTGCGGTCGCCGAAATTCTGGCTGGTCAGCACGGGCATGTGAATTATGAGGCGATCCCCTCCGTCGTCTATACATCGCCGGAAATCGCCTCCGTCGGCGCGACGGAAGAGGAGCTGAAAGCCAGGGGAATCGCCTATAAGGTCGGCAAATTCCCCTTCACCGCCAATGGCCGCGCGCGGGCGATGCGGCAGACCGACGGCTTCGTCAAATTTCTCGCCGACGCCGAGACCGACCGCGTGCTTGGCGTGCATATCCTTGGGGCCGGCGCCGGCGAACTCATCGCCGAGGCCTGCCTTCTGATCGAATTCGGCGGCTCCTCGGAAGATCTCGCCCGCACCAGCCACGCCCATCCGACCCTTTCGGAAGCGATGCGCGAAGCAGCATTGGCGGTGGAGAAGCGGCAGATTCATATGTAAGGGCAGGCGCGGACGATTTGACCGTTGCCGAAGCGCCCGATCGACAGGGCGGCGCCCGGTTGCCGACCATGCGCGCGCCCAACAAAGCGCCTACACATCCTTGAACGGAAAAGGCGAAACGCTGCGCGTCGATTCATCGACGAGAAGGGCGCGAAGGGCCGGCGGCGCGGCGCGCTGGGCGCAGCCCGGCCGCTCGCAGAGGCGGCAGTTGATGCCGATTGGCGTTGCCTCGGGAGCATCGGGATCAAGTCGCCTGGCGTAGACGAGCCGGCGCGCATATTTGATCTCGCAGCCAAGTCCGATGGCGAAGCGCGGCTCGATGCCGCCCCAGGGCGTAATCGACCGGCGCACCGTGCGGGCGATGGAAAACCACTGCGATCCGTCCATCAGCTCGATGACCTGCGTCAGAATGCGGCCGGGATTGGCGAAAGTCGCGTGGATGTTCCACAAAGCGCAGGTGCCGCCCGAATTGGCGAAGGGAAAGCGGCTCGAGGAAAAGCGTTTCGAGACATTGCCGGCGATGTCGACGCGCAGCAGGAAGAACGGAATGCCGCGCGCGGTCTGCCGCGACAGCGTCGTCAAGCGATGGGCCACCTGCTCGAAGCTCGCGCCAAAACGCGCCGCCAGCACCTCGACGTCATAGCCGACAAGCTCCGCCGCCTCATAAAAGCGGTCGTAGGGCATCATCAAAGCGCCGGCGAAATAATTGGCGAGCGTGACGCGCAATAGTTTGCGGGCGACCTCGCTCTGCTCGAGGCGCGCGACGGTTTCATTCAGGAGCCCGTCGAATTCTGTCAGCGCCAACTGATAGGCGGCCTGAAAGGTCCTGCCCGGCTGGTCCATGACTTCGGAGATCATCAATTGCTTGCGGTGATGATCATACCAGCGCAGCCGATCGCCCATGACTTCGAGCGGGAGGGCGCGCACGCGAATGCCGTGGCGCATGCGCAGATAGTCCGTCAGCGCCGGGAACAGGCCGTGCGGCTCGACCTGCAGGGTCGAGGCGAAGGATTCGGCCGCCTCGTCAAGGTCGGCGAAGTGGTTACGGGCGTCCTGCAGAACGCCGCGCACCTTTTCGATGGGGCTCTCGCCAAGCAGCGGCTCGGCCCGATCGCGGTCCGCGCCGGAGAAAATTCCCGCTTCGCTCGCCTCGCGCGCCGTCGAATAGGCGCGATAGAGCCGCAGCATGGCGGCGAGGAGCGCCGGGGAATGTTCGGCGGCGTCGCGCACCTCGCCGCGCGGCACGGGGGCGTCGCGAAACAGCGGGTCGGCAAGAATTTGCTCCATATCGCCGACCGACTGCTCCCCGTCGGCCTCCATGAAATCGCGGGGATCGACGCCATAGACGTCGGTGAGCCGGATCAACACCTGCACAGTGATCGGCCGCTGGTTGCTTTCCATGAGATTGAGATAACTCGGCGAGACGTCGAGTTCGTCGGCCATGCGCGCCTGTGTGAGGCGTCTTTCGCGGCGCAGGCGCTTGAGGCGCGGTCCGGCGAAAATCTTCCTTGATCCAGTTTCGGCGCCCATTGTAAAACTCTTTGCAGACACACAAATTTACAAGGAAGGAAGTTTACACTATCACCTCATTCTATGTCGAATGGCTTGCCTGAAACAGCAATTTGTCGCCTATATGCCACAACATCGTCCGCTGGATCAGCGGATGTCAATTGCTGTGAACGTTGTGATTTGTGGAGAACAAGATGAGCAAAGCGATCAGCTTTGAAGACCGGACGAGGGGCGCACGATGAACTATCAAAGCACGATCTCCGGGCCCGGGCAGGCCAACGAATATCAAAGCCATATTGCCCAGATGAAGCAGCTCATCGAACGTCAGAACGGCACGTGGAGCGGCATCAACCCCGAGTCCGTCGCCCGCATGCGCCTGCAGAACCGCTTCCAGACGGGTCTCGACATCGCCAGATATACTGCTGCGATTATGCGCAAGGACATGGCGGCCTATGACGCCGACCCTGCCCTTTACACTCAGTCGCTGGGCTGCTGGCACGGGTTCATCGGCCAGCAGAAGATGATCTCCATCAAGAAGCACTTCGGCACGACCGACCGCCGGTACCTGTACCTCTCCGGCTGGATGGTCGCCGCGCTGCGCTCCGAATTCGGTCCGCTCCCGGACCAGTCGATGCATGAGAAGACGTCGGTGCCGGCTCTGATCGAAGAGCTTTACACCTTCCTGCGCCAGGCGGACGCCCGCGAACTCGGCGGCATGTTCCGCGCCATCGACGCCGCCCGCGCGGCCGGCGACGGCGCCAAGGAACAGGAGCTGCTGGCGGCGGCCGACAATTTCCAGACCCATGTGGTGCCGATCATCGCGGACATTGACGCGGGCTTCGGCAATGCGGAAGCGACCTATCTGCTGGCCAAGAAGATGATCGAGGCCGGCGCCTGCGCGCTTCAGATCGAAAACCAGGTGTCGGACGAAAAGCAGTGCGGCCATCAGGACGGCAAGGTGACTGTGCCGCACGAGGTCTTCCTCGCGAAAGTGCGCGCCTGCCGCTACGCTTTCCTCGAACTCGGCGTGGAGGACGGCATTATCGTTACGCGCACCGACTCGCTCGGGGCCGGCCTCACCCAGCAGATCGCCGTCAGCCATGAGCCAGGCGATCTCGGCGACCAGTACAATGCGTTCCTGGACTGCGAGGAAGTCGCGGCCGGCGAGGGTCGTAACGGCGACGTCATCATCAATCGCAATGGCAAGCTGCTGCGGCCGAAGCGCCTCGCCAGCAACCTCTATCAGTTCCGTCCCGGCACCGGAGCGGATCGTTGCGTGCTCGACTGCATCACCTCGCTGCAGAACGGCGCCGACCTCCTTTGGATCGAGACCGAAAAGCCGCACGTCGAGCAGATTGCGAGCATGGTGGACCGCATCCGGGCCGTCGTTCCCAACGCCAAGCTGGTCTATAACAATTCGCCGTCGTTCAACTGGACGCTGAATTTCCGCCAGCAGGTGTATGACGCCTGGAAAGCCGCCGGCAAGGACGTGTCCGCCTATGACCGGCCGGGCCTGATGAGCGTCGACTACGATCGCACGGATCTGGCCGCCGAAGCCGATGAGCGCATCCGCACCTTCCAGGCGGACGGCTCGAAGCGGGCGGGCATTTTCCACCATCTCATCACGCTTCCGACCTATCACACGGCGGCTCTGTCCACCGACAATCTGGCGAAAGAATATTTCGGCGATCAGGGCATGCTCGGCTATGTCCGCAACGTTCAGCGTCAGGAAATCCGCCAGGGCATCGCCTGCGTCAAGCACCAGAACATGGCTGGCTCCGACATGGGCGACGATCACAAGGAATATTTCGCCGGCGAGGCGGCCCTGAAGGCTGGCGGCGCTCACAACACAATGAATCAGTTCGGCTAAGGCGCCGGCGCTTTCATTGAGACAGATAACAGGGCGGTCCGGAGCGCCATGCTCCGGGTCGCCCTTGCTATTTAGCGAGCCCGCGGGCGTCCGCTTCAAGGACCAGCTCGCCCCGGAGAATCGGAGCGCCGCCCGCGGCGCGCGCGGACCGGGCTGACTGCGGCTTCCCCGCCGCCAATGCGCCGCGAATTTTCAAGCGTGTGCGAGGCGCTGGCGCTTTTTGATCATTTTGTTAATCTGTTCCCTGCAAAAATGTGGGCGCGCGCAATGCATTTGGCGCCGCGCATTGCCGACTCTAGCCGCAAACGGATGCTCATGACGGATTTCGCACTCGACGCGCTCGATCTCGCAGCGCTTCTCTGCTCGAGAGTTTGCCATGACGTGATCAGCCCTGTCGGCGCGATCGTCAACGGACTCGAGGTTCTCGAGGACGAGAAAGACGCCGAGATGCGCGATATCGCTTTCGACCTCATCAAAAAAAGCGCCGAGACGGCTTCTGCGCGGCTGCAATTCTGCCGGCTCGCTTTCGGCGCCGCGGGATCGGCGGGAGCCTCGATCGACACCGGAGAGGCCGAAAAAGTCGCCCGCGGCCTATTCGCCGATCAGAAAACACAGATCGAATGGCGCGCGGCGCGTGTTCTGATGCCGAAAAACCAGGTCAAGCTCATTCTCAATCTTTGCCTCATCGCCGCTGCCGCGATCCCGCGCGGCGGCGTCATTACGGTGACGACCGGCGACGCCGGCGCCTCGGGAGACGCATTGCGTCTGCGCGTCACCGCACAAGGACCGAACGCGAAGCTCGCGAGCCATACGCCCTCGCTCCTCGCGGGAGCGCCCGAGCATAACGCCGTCGACGCCCACGCCATCCAGCCGTTTTACACCAGCCTCGTCGCCAAAGCGGCAGATATGACTCTCGAAGTGGTCACTGAGCCCGATTTTGTCGCGATCGAAGCCTTCCACGCGAGTGACCGCATGGGGGCCGATGTAGCCGCCTAGGGCAAATAGCGCGCAAAACTCCGGGCGGCAACGAAAGCTGCGCGGCGCAGCGAAAAAGCAGGCGCCCCAAGTCACGGAGTTTTTGAAGCCCCTATTGCCTCACATACACTGCGTTAATACCCCGCGCGGGGAGAGGCTCTTGTCGTGAACAAATGCGATTTGGCGTAGCACCGCGATCATTCATCGCGGAAAGATCGTCAAGCGTCTCCAAAGTCGCTTGCGGTTTCCGGAATCGCCCGAAATTATAGAGGCCAATGCAAAAATCGGCCTCCCGGAGGGCGCCTGGCCCATAGAGCCCCTTCGAGCGGTCGGCGCATCACGCCGTAATCCGCTCCTCATCGTCCAGCGGTTCGCGCAGCACATAGCCGCGGCCCCAGACGGTTTCGATGTAATTGCGGCCCTGACTCGCATTGGCGAGTTTTTTGCGGAGCTTGCAGATGAACACGTCGATGATCTTCAGTTCCGGCTCATCCATGCCGCCATAGAGATGATTGAGGAACATTTCCTTGGTCAAGGTCGTCCCTTTGCGGAGCGAAAGCAGCTCCAGCATCTGATATTCCTTGCCGGTGAGATGAACCCTCGAGCCGGTGACCTCGACTGTTTTCTGGTCGAGATTGACGATGAGGTCGCCCGTCGCGATGACGGATTGCGCATGGCCCTTGGAGCGCCGCACGATGGCGTGGATTCGGGCGACGAGTTCATCCTTATGGAAAGGTTTGGTGAGATAATCATCCGCGCCAAATCCAAGCCCCTTCACCTTGTCTTCGATCGCCGCGAACCCTGAAAGAATGAGGATCGGCGTCTTGACCTTGGCGACTCGCAGCGTGCGAAGCACCTCATAGCCCGACATGTCGGGCAGGTTCAGGTCGAGCAGAATGATGTCGTAATCATAAAGCTTGCCAAGGTCGACGCCCTCTTCGCCGAGATCCGTCGTGTAGACGTTGAAATTCTCGGATTTCAGCATCAGCTCAATGCTTTGCGCTGTCGCGCTGTCGTCTTCAATCAATAAAACGCGCATCTGAGGTCCCCACCTTGCCCCGTCGGTCGCCTACCGGCGCGAGATCGTCCAGAGGCTCCCGGCCGGGCGCGCTATTGGCCCCGAGCGTTAACCTTTCGCTACGAGTTTCGTAACCTTAACGGGCATTGGTTAATAAAAGCATTCCTTCACGATGGTGATTTTAATACGGCGCTACCCGAATCAATTTTCGTCTGGCAAACGGCTGACGGCTTATGTCATCCGCCTGCATTCTGCGGGCGCAAGCTTGCGCGACGAAGAATTCCCGGTTTCCCACCTAAAACTTCTTCCATCCCCTGAGCGCCGCGCCAGTATGTCCGCCATTTGCGAAGCCCCGCGGCGAAAAGCCGGCGAATCGCTCTGAAACTCGCCGCCCGCGCGGCGACAGTAACGAATGGGCAACTTTGCTCCTGCAAACTTCACCGGTCGAAAAAGCATTCGGTCCTCGCTGGACAAGGCTTGATCGCCGGCTTTGAAGACGGCCGGTCAGCGGGTCCGGCAAGCGCCTTGCCGGCCGCCCGCTTCCGGGCGCGGCCCAGGGCGAAGCTCAGTGGGAGTGGAAATAGGATGAAGCTGCAGGAAACACTCGTTCGCCTCAAGCGGTTTCAGGTCGACGAAAGGCGCCGCCGGGTTGCGCAAATCGAGTCGATGGTCGCCGAATTCTCGAAAATTGCGCGCGAACTCGAGCAGGAAGTCGCCATCGAAGAACAACGCGCCGGCATTTTCGACGCCTCCCATTTCGCCTATCCGACCTACGCGCGCGCCGCCCGCGCCCGCCGCGACAATCTCAATCGCTCTGCCGAAGAATTGATGGGTCAGCTCGAAGACGCCCGCAACCGGCTCGAGGAGGCGATCGCCGAACTCGGCAAGGCGCAAGGGTGCGACGCCCGGGAAAAAACCGCTCATCCCATCGGCGACCTGCCCCTCGCGCCTCAGGAAAATCCGCCCGTGCGCCTGCGCGCCGCCCAGGCCTGAGATTTGAGCCCGAGATTTGACAGGCCCGATTCAGCCTGCTTCCCCTGCGCGCTAGCGCCGCGCCTTGCCGATTCTCCCTGAAAATCCTGCGCCTTTGGCGCAACATGGGCTAAGACAGCAATGGAAAGACGGAGGAGAGCGCCTCGCCGGGCGCCTTCGCCGCGGCCTTTTTCGGCGAATGTCCGGCGGCGCCCCGCTTGCCTCGCCTGACTTTGCGCAATCCGTCGGGAGCGGCATGAAACGGATTCTCGATTTCGTCTGGCCCGCCATCGGCCTGCTGGCTGTCGGCGTCTCGCTGTTTGTGCTCTACCAGGAGTTTCGCGGCCAGCACATCGGGCCGGAACTCTGGCGGCAGCTGCGCGCCATTCCGCCTTCACGCTACCTTCTCGCCATCGCTTCGACGCTGGTCGCTTACGGGGCGCTCGCCTGGTACGACCGGATCGCGCTCCGTCACCTTGGCGTCACGCATATTTCATGGGCGTTTGTCGCGCTCTGCTCCTTCACCACCTACGCCCTTGCGCATAATATCGGCGCCTCCGTCTTTTCCGGCGGGATGGTGCGCTATCGCGCCTATCACTCGAAGGGCCTCAACGCCGCGCAGGTCGCGGTGCTCGTCGCCCTCTGTTCGCTGACCTTCGGCCTTGGCACGATCCTCGTCGGCGGCCTCATTCTGGTGTTCGAGCCGGATCAGCTTGCGCGCTTCGGCGGCCTGCTCCCGGACGTTCTCACCAATCCGGCGACGGCTTTCGCCATCGGCGCGGCTTTGCTGATTCTGGTGGCGGCCTATCTGATCGGTTCGATTTTCCGCCTGAAGCCGCTGATCATTCGCGGCTTCCGGCTGGAATATCCAAAACCCGACATCGCCGTCCGGCAGCTTCTCGCCGCGCCGCTCGAACTGCTCGGGGCGGCGGGGATCATCTATTTCGCCCTTCCGGCAGCCGGCAATCCGGGCTTTTTCGTCGTGCTGGCGGTATTTGTGGCGTCGTTTTCGGCCGCGCTCGCCTCCAATGCGCCGGGGGGCCTTGGCGTCTTCGAGCTTTTGTTCCTGAAAGCCATGCCCACGACGCCGCAGGTCGAGGTGCTGACCGCGCTGCTCGTATGGCGGCTGTTCTATCTGATCCTCCCGCTGCTTTTCTCGCTCGTCGTTGTCGTTTTGTTCGAACGCAACAAGCTCAAAGAGGCGCTTCATCACGAGGCCGGCCACGCCCCTACGGAGGTCGGCGGCGCGAAGCAGCCCGGCAGGCGGCAAGCGGATGTTTCCTGATCGGAACCTTTAGACGCGCGCCCACGATCATGCGCGTGAGCCTCAGCTCCGCTCACGCCTTGGTTGGATAGATTGTTTCCCCACGGGCCAGCATGGCCACGTATCTTTCGATCCGCTGCGCGCGCGTCTCGGGTTTCTTCGCCTCATGAACGCGATACAGGATCGCGTAGCGGTTGTGGCTGTCGAGGTGGTCGAAGAGACGTTTCGCATCTCTATTGCGATCGAGCACGGATTGCAGATCTTCGGGGACCGTCGCTTTGCTTTGCGGCGCATAGGCGGCCTCCCAGCGGCCGTCGAGCTTGGCTTGCTCGATTTCCCTCGTCCCGGCTGGCTGCATCCGGCCGAGTTCGATCAGCGCGACCGCCCGCTCGCGATTGTTTTGGGACCACTTTCCCTTGGGACGGCGGGGCGTGAAGCGGATAAGCCAGTGGTCGGCATCGAATTTGTCGAGCTGCCCGTCAATCCAGCCGTGGCAGAGCGCGCCATCAATCGCTTCCAGCTTCGAGACGCTCGAAACGCCTGACGTCGCCTTGGCCAGCTTCAGCCACACGCCCTTCGACGTGAACGGCTGGGCTCCGAGCCAGGCTTCCCATTCGGCGCTTGAGGCGAAGGTGAGGACAGGCAGATCGATCTTGGTCTTCGGCGGCGGCATACCGTCTCATCATTGACGCGGCGAGGAGATGAGCGTCGGGGCCATTTTCACCGCGCTGCTTGAAACGGTCAACATCTTTGGCCCGGCGAGGCTGACGCCGCCGGGCCGAGACCGTCAGGCGACGTGCGCGCCTCGCGCCCGGAGGCGGGCCCCCGCGGCAACTTGAGCGGGATCGTCAGTTGCAGACCCTGATACGGCGATAGCCGACGATATTGCCGTAACCATCGACGACCGGCTGGCGGCTGAAATAGCAGGCCGGGGCATCGTAATAGGGGGTCGCGGCGGCTGCGGCGCCGAGCGCGAGACCGGCGGCGAGGCCGCCAACGCCCCAACCCCACGGATGATAATAGCCCCAGGCGGCGGCGGGCGTGCTCGAGGCTGCGACGCCAAGGCCAAGGGTCGCGACGGCAAGGGCAGCGGCGATGGTTTTACGAACTGTGCTCATGATGCTCTCTCCTTCATTCGCCGCGCTTCGTTCCGGCGATGTCTGAAGGTTAAGCCCACCCCGCCCCGTCCGACTGTGCGGGGAAACACGCGATCGTGAACGAATGGTAATGTTTGGGGCGCGTCGGGACAGCGTCTCGGGCTTTGCTGCGCGGGCGATACATGGATCATGATTCGCTCGGTGATCGTTGTTCGTCAGGCGTTCATTCCGCTTCATCCGCCCAGATGCCCGGCTTCAGCCGTATCCCCGCCTCATCGAGCTTGCGTTCGAGATCCTTGCGCGAGCCGTAATTTTCGATCAGCGGACGCGCAAAATCCTCCGGCGCTTTATAGCCATTACTGCGGTAGGGCATGCCCGCAAAGACCTTCAGTGCGGTCTCGGCGTCAAACCAATATCCAACGTCATTCAGAAGAAAGTCCGCCAGCGCAGGATCGTCGAAGCCGATGACTGTGATTTCAGGGTCTCTTTGACCCCAGATCGCCCAGTCCGCATGCTCCGGTATCCAGACAACCGTATCTCCGTGGTAGAGCAGCGCGTCCGCGTCATTGCCGGGGCTGAGCTGGACGAGAGTGGAATATTCTTCATCGGTGATATTCGCGCCGAAACGAAACGAATTGATCTTTCCGAAGTGCTTATAGAAATAGGAAATCGGATTTGGATCGAGGACACTCAGGAGAATTATATCCGTCTGACTACAAAAGCGGCCATCGTGAATGATTTCCATTAGATTCGACCCCAAGCCGAATTCTCGAAGCAGCGTGAATTTATAATTCTTCTTGAATACATATTGAGGCAGAAGGTAGTCTACATGAAAGGCACCCTGTATTATTTCAGTAACTCTTGAGTAATTGTCAATAGACAGAAAGCCTTCGCTCATTATTCGTTCCTCAATCTGAGTTTCATGTTCGCATCTTTTATATTGCTTTGAGGATAGAAATATTCGGCCGTCGCTCCGCCAGTCGATTTTGAGAAATCCCGTATGGAATAGCGTGCTCCCTCTGTGGAGGAATAATTCATCGCCTTCCCATCCGGCCTCGGCGAAGACCCGCAATCGCGCCAAGGCGACCGAGTCCTATCAGCTCGCCCTGGTGTTCGACCCCGCCAACCAATTCGCCAGGGGCGGCCTTTCACTCGCAGGGCGTGCGTAAGGCGCGAGAGCGGCGGGCCTACTCGTCCGCCCAGATGCCGGGCTTCAGCCGTATCCCTGCCTCGTCGAGCTTGCGTTCGAGATCCTTGCGCGAGCCGTAGTTTTCGATCAGCGGACGCGCGAAATCCTCCGGCGCTTTATGGTCGCGATAAGGCATGGCGGCGAACTCCGCGACCGCGGTTTCGGCGTCGATCCAATAGCCGTCTTCGTTAAGCAGGAACTCCGCCTGCGCCGGATCATCGATCCCGATGACGGCGATCTCGCGCGACCTCTCGCCCCAGATCGCCCAACGGCCGTTATCCGGTATCCAGACCACCGTTTCCGAGTTGAATATCAGCGCATCGTTTCTGTTGCCGGGATTCCGCCAAAGCAGCTTTATGTATTCTTCTTCGGTTATATCTGTGCCGAAGTAGAATGAATTGATTCTATCGAAATGTTTATGAAAATAGGAGATTGGCTCAGGGTCCCGAACACTTAACAGAACTTTTTCGGTCTTGTCGCAAAACCGATTATCGTGAACGATCTTTATAAGACCCGTCGTGAAGACGTAGTCAAAATCCGCCAAGAGCGTAAAGTTGTACCGCTTCTTAAATACGCGATCCGGAAGCAACCGGTCCGCATGAAAAATAGGACGGACTGTCTCCTGCACCTTGGGATAGTCGTCGATCATTAGGAAATCCTGGCTCATCGGTTCACCCTCAGCCTGAGTTTCATATCCACCCTTCCGGCGCCATCCACGTGGAAATAATTAGCGCTCGGCCCATCGTGCGATTTTGAGTCATCTCTGACACTGTATTTGGCTCCATCCGGCGAAAAATAATTCGTCACGTTTTCAGCTGACGTGGGTTCAGATTTCCATCCTTGCTCGCGCAAACTTGCTTCGAATCCATCGCGGGTCATATCGAGATCGTAATTAGGCGAACTCGTGCGAGGATTGCTGATATCCGTCCCCTTGACCCCGGGCAGCCCCGGAATGTCGACCGGCTCGCCTCTACCCGGTCGCGGCAGAGGATAGTCCGGCTTGCTGACCTCAGGCCGTTTTCCGGGCTGGACGGGTTCAGGCCTCGTCTCCGGTCGCAACGGTTCCGGAGGTTTTGTCTCCCCGGGTTCGCGCTCGAAACGCCGGGCGCGGGAGCCAAGCCATTCGAGGAAACGGCCGATCGCCTTCAGCCTGCCCTTGCCGCGATAGGCCGCCGGCTCCGCTTCGGCCCCGCCGCCGCTCCAGCGGCCGTGGGCGTCGCGCGGCTGATCGGGATTGTAAGCGGCCTTGACCAGCGGCGCTCCGGCCTCGGCGAAAAGACCCGGATCGACTCCTTGCGCCTTTAACAGAATGTCCGGGCCGACCCCGGCCTTGAGCATTTCTTCAGCGACGAAGAGGCGCAAGACAAGGTAGGGATCGTCGCAAGCCGGCGCGTCGGCGAAAATCAGATGAAGCTGCGCCAGCGCCGCCTCGCCCTCGTTCCACACCCCCGCGGCCCGGCGCAGTCTCGCCAGAAAAAGCGGATCGATCCCTTGTTCAAAGGCCGTCGACAGGATCGCCGCCGCGCGCCGCTCGTCGAGGACGAGACGGGGCCTGCCTCGCCCGTCTTTCTCCATTCCCGCGAGGATGGTTGCAGGACCGAAAACGATACCCTCGCCCGTGATCTCCATCTGAGGCGAGAGACGGCCGGGCCGCGTCCTCGCCCAAAACGCCCGCGAAATGTCGTCTGCCGCGTCCAACCACAGGCTCCCCGTCCGAAGGCTGAGATTTGGCCGGAGCATAATCGCGAACGGCTATTGCGCCTAAAACAAACAGTGAACAGATTTGGGCTGGGAAGAATGTGCGATGGCGGAAAAGCCTATTCCGGCGCGGCCGTCCATCGAGACGCCGCTGCGCGGCTCCTCAGGACGAGGGAAAGGCTTTTGGGGAGAAGTGCGGGACGCGCGGCCGTCTTAACCTATTCATCGCGCGCCTGTGCGACGAGGCCCCGCGGCGGAGCCTCGGCGCGGGCGCGCCCCCTCACACCAGCGCGCCGTGGCAGTGCTTGAATTTCTTGCCTGAACCGCAGGGGCAGGGCTGATTGCGGCCGACCTTGCCGTAAGCGCCGTCGCCTTGCAGCGCCGCCTCCTGCTCTGGACGAACGAGGGTCGCCGTCGATCCGGCGTCCTCGGCCAGAAATGACGGCGCGGAGGGGTGCGTATAAGTCAGCGCGGCCGCGGCTTCCTCGAAGGCCGCGCTCGCCGTCGCGATCTGCGTCAGGCCGGCGGGCTGAAGCGGCTCGTTCGGCTGGGCCGGCTCGAAGGCGACCTCGACGCGGGAAAGCTGCGATGTCGTGAGCTCGCGCAGCTGCGCGATCAACTCGTCAAAGAGCTGGAAAGCCTCGGACTTATATTCGTTGAGCGGATCGCGCTGCGCCATGCCGCGCCAGCCCACCACCTGACGCAAATGATCGAGCGTGACAAGATGCTCGCGCCAGAGATGATCGAGCGCCTGCAGCACGATCTGCTTTTCGATATAGCGCATGACCTCGGCGCCGTTGCGCTCGACCCTCGCCGCATAGGCCTCGTCCGCCGCCTTTTGCAGCCGGTCGCGCATGTCCTCGTCGGTGATGCCCTCTTCCCGGGCCCAATCGGCGAGCGGCAGGTCGAGATTGAGCGCCGCTTTGACCCCTTGGGACAGCGCTTCGATATCCCAGGTCTCGGGATAGGCGTCGTGCGGCGCGTATTTGGTGACGAGATCCTCGACAACGCCCTGGCGCATGTCGTCGATCATCTCCTCGAGCGACTCCTTCGCCATCATCTCGCGGCGCTGCTCGAAGACGACCTTGCGCTGGTCGTTCATGACGTTGTCATATTTGAGAATGTTCTTGCGCATGTCGAAGTTGCGCGCCTCGACCTTTTGCTGCGCCTTCTCGAGCGCCTTGTTGATCCAGGGATGGACGATCGCCTCGTCTTCCTTGAGGCCGAGCTTGACCAGCATGTTTTCCATGCGGTCCGACCCGAAGATGCGCATCAGATCGTCTTTGAGCGATAAAAAGAATTTCGAGCGTCCGGGATCGCCCTGACGGCCGGCGCGCCCGCGCAGCTGATTGTCGATGCGGCGGCTCTCATGGCGCTCGGTGCCGATGATGTACAATCCGCCGGCGGCGATGGCCTTGTTCTTGAACTCTTCGACCTCGGCGCGGATCTCAGTTTCCTTGGCGTCGCGCTCCGGGCCGTCCGACAGATTGGCGCATTCCTGCGTGACGCGCATTTCGACGTTGCCGCCGAGTTTGATGTCGGTGCCGCGGCCGGCCATGTTGGTTGCGATGGTGATCGCGCCCGGTACGCCCGCCTCGGCGACGATATAGGCTTCCTGCTCGTGGAAGCGCGCGTTGAGCACGGCGAAAAGTTTCGAGGGCTTGTTCGATCGCGCCGCCGCGTAAAGCTTGCTCAGCGCCTGCGGCTCCTCGAAGTTGATCTGCTTATAGCCCTGCTTTTTCATCGCCTCGGCGAGTTGCTCGGACTTTTCGATCGACGTCGTGCCGACGAGCATCGGCTGCAGCTTGGCGTTGGCGGCTTCGATCTCGCGCGTGATGGCGCGCAGCTTTTCCTCGGCCGAGCGATAGACCTCATCGTCCTCGTCGACGCGCGCGACCGGCTGGTTGGTCGGGATGTCGACGACTTCGAGCTTATAGATCTCGGCGAATTCATCGGCTTCCGTCGTCGCCGTGCCGGTCATGCCGGCAAGCTTCGAATAGAGGCGAAAATAATTCTGGAAGGTGATCGAGGCGAGCGTCACATTCTCCGGCTGGACCTGAACATGCTCTTTGGCTTCGAGCGCCTGGTGCAGTCCTTCCGAATAGCGCCGGCCGGGCATCATGCGGCCGGTATATTCGTCGATGATGACGACTTCGTCATTGCGGACAATATAATCCTTGTCGCGCTGGAACAATTTGTGCGCGCGCAGCGCCTGATTGACGTGATGGACGATCGTGACATTGACCGCCTCATAAAGCGACCCTTCAGTCAAAATGCCGGCCTCGGTCAGCAATTCTTCCATATGTTCATTGCCGCGCTCGGTGAGATTGGTCGAGCGCTGCTTCTCGTCGACCTCGTAATCTTCCGGATCGAGGCGCGGCAGCACCTTGTCGATCGCGTTGTAAAGATCCGACTTGTCGTCGGACGGTCCCGATATGATCAAGGGCGTGCGCGCTTCGTCGATGAGAATGGAATCGACCTCGTCGACGATGGCGAAGGCGTGGCCGCGCTGGACCATCTGCCCAAGCTCGTACTTCATATTATCGCGCAGATAATCGAAGCCGAACTCATTATTGGTGCCGTAAGTGATGTCGGCGGCATAAGATCTTCGGCGTTCATCATCATCGACGCCATGCACGATGATGCCGGTGGAGAGGCCAAGGAAACGATAGATCTGCCCCATCCATTCGGCGTCGCGGCGGGCGAGATAATCATTGACCGTGACGACATGGACGCCCTTGCCGGCGAGCGCGTTCAGATAGGTCGCGAGGGTCGCGACGAGCGTTTTGCCCTCGCCCGTGCGCATCTCCGCGATACCGCCCTCATGCAGCACCATGCCGCCGATCAGCTGGACGTCGAAATGGCGCTGTCCAAGAACGCGCCGCGCCGCCTCGCGCACGGTGGCGAAGGCCGGGACTAGAAGATCGTCGAGCGTCCGGCCGGCGGCCAGCTCCCCGCGAAAAGCGGTTGTCTTGGCGGCGAGCTCCGCGTCGGTCAGCTTTAGCCATTCGGGTTCGAGCGCGTTGATCGCCGCGACTTTCGGCCGATAGCTCTTCAGTCGGCGATCGTTCGCCGATCCGAAAATCTTCTTCGCGAAGGAGCCCAGCATTATCAAAACACCCTTTCTTGGCCTTTAAGAAACATCCCCGGCGCCCGCCGGCCATGCTTCACATACATCGTCCGCCGCGTGCACTCGATGGCGACAGCTTGTTCCTAAAACCCATCTTCCTAAAACCCATGTCCGCCACCGGGGCCGGCTTTCTTTTCCATGAGGCGGCTCTGGCGTTTTGCTCAGCTTATGGGCTTCCGCGAGGGCCTTCGCTCCCCGCGGACGGCGACAGACATAATGGGCGATTAACACTTATAATTGAAGCTTCACGGAATTTCTTCGATAAACCGATTGCCCGCGAACCGCGTTCCGCGCCACGACACTTACGCCCTTCGCCAGCAGAGGCGCCGCCTCGCTCGCGAGATCGACGCAAAAAGCGCCGCCGCTTTTCGCCGCCGCGCGCCCGCCTCCACTCCAAACAACCTTTGCCGCGACGCGAAAATGCCTCTCGACGCACATTTCAGAGATAAGATTGCGGTGGCGCCTTGTCAAACCCGCCTGTCCATGCATCTTTCGCCGCCACGCGCAACTCACGATCCGCCCGTGGCGGGGCGCGCCATGACGGTTTTTTGTATCTCGACCAGCTCGGAGCACAATTGCATGTTCAAGAAGACATCCTCGCGCGCCCTGGCCGCCGGCCTTGCATGCGCCCTGGCGATCGGCGTGCCCTCGCTCCTCGCCGCCGACGAAGTTCACGGGAAGGTGCTGGCGACGGTCAATGGCCAGCCGATCACCGATGAGGATTTGAAGATTGCGACCGAGGATCTTGGCCCGAGCCTGCCGGCGCAGGTCACAGGCAAGGCCCGGGAGGCCTATCTCCTTGATTTCCTGATCGACGGCATGCTGGTGGCGCAGAAAGCGCAGGCCGAAAAGCTCGACAAGACGAAAGAGTTTGCCGACAAGCTCGCCTATTATCACGAAAAGCTGCTGATGGAGACGCTGCTCGGGCAGGTCGCGAAGACCGCTTTGACGGACGAGGCGTTGAAGAAGACGTATGACGACGCCGCCAAGGCGCAAAAGCCCGAGACCGAGATTCACGCGCGCCACATATTGGTCGCGACGGACGACGACGCCAAAGCCGTGATCAAGCGCCTCAAGGCGGGCGAGGACTTCGCCAAAGTCGCCAAGGAAGTGTCGAAGGACAAGGGTTCCGACGGCGGCGATCTCGGCTGGTTCACCAAGGACAAGATGGTGCCGGAATTCGCCGAGGCCGCCTTCAAGCTGGAGCCTGGACAATTGTCCGAGCCGGTGAAGAGCCCGTTCGGATGGCATGTGATCGAGGTGGAAGGCAAGCGCGAGAAGCCTTTCCCGAGCTTCGACGAAGTCAAGGAGCAGGTCAGCCGCTACGTCGTGCAGAAAGCGCAGAGCGAACTCGTCGCCGAGCTGCGCAAAGGCGCGAAGATCGAGCGCACCGAAGCCGCGCCGACCGATCCCGACGCCGCCAAACCCGATGGCGCGGCTGCGACGCCTGCGCCCGCTGCGCCGGCTCCGGCTGCGCCCTCTGAAAACAAGAAATAAACGCAATTATACCGCGCACAAATTCATTGTGCGCTCTTTATTTGCGGATTTCAGGAGAAGCGCCGTCTCCGACGCCCACGCTTCTCCTCCCCGCTCCGGCAGGATTGACCGATCTCGCCGCATCAATCCGGCCCCGCCCGATCCGGCGGCTCGCATCATCTCGAGGTTGACCCATGGCCGCCGTCTCGCCGCTCGCGCCGACATCCTACCCGGACTTGCCGGAAATCGGCGGCGTTCGCTTCGCCGCGGGCGCCGCAGGCATTCGCTATAAGGGCCGCACCGACGTAATGCTGGCCCTGTTCGACAAAGGCACGGAAGTCGCCGGCGTCTTTACGAAATCGAAATGTCCGTCCGCGCCGGTCGACTGGTGCAGGGCCCGCCTGTCCGGCGGCAAGGCGCGGGCCCTCGTCGTCAATTCCGGCAACGCCAACGCCTTTACGGGCCGGCTCGGCGCGCAGGCGACGAAGCAGACCGCTGCGATCGCGGCGAAAGCCACGGGCGCGCCGCAGAGCGAAATCTTTCTTGCCTCGACCGGCGTCATCGGCGAGCCGCTCGACGCCGCCAAATTCGACGGAGTGCTGGCGAAGCTCGCGAGCAAAGCAAAGCCAGGCGACATGTTCGAGGCCGCCAAGGCGATCATGACCACGGACACCTATCCCAAGGTGGCGACCGCTAAGGTTGAGCTTGACGGAGTGACGGTCACACTGTCCGGCATGGCGAAGGGCGCCGGCATGATCGCCCCGGACATGGCGACGATGCTCTCATTTGTCTTTACCGACGCGCCGATCGCAGCGGGGGCGTTGCAGGCCATGCTCTCCAAAAGCGTGCAAGGCTCGTTCAACGCCATCACGGTGGATAGCGACACCTCGACTTCGGACACTTTGCTGCTGTTCGCCACCGGAGCCGCGGCGCAGCGCGGCGCGCCAAAAATCACCGCCGCCAATGACCGGCGTCTTGCGCCCTTCAAGGCGGCGCTGGACACCCTGCTGCTTGATCTCGCGCATCAGGTGGTCAAAGACGGCGAGGGCGCGCGCAAATTCGTCGAGATCACGGTCGCGGGCGCGGCCTCCGCGGCGGCTGCGAAGCGCATCGCTCTGTCGATCGCCAATTCGCCGCTGGTCAAGACGGCGATCGCGGGCGAGGACGCCAATTGGGGCCGCATCGTCGCCGCCGTCGGCAAGGCGGGCGAAAAGGCCGAGCGGGACAGGCTGGCGATCTGGTTCGGCGAAATTCGCGTTGCGAACAAGGGCCAGCGCGACCCGGCCTATGACGAGGCCGAGGTTTCAAAGCTCATGCGCGAGCCGAAGATCGATATTTATGTCGAAATCGGCGTCGGCCAAGGCAAGGCGACGGTCTGGACCTGCGACCTCACCAAGGAATATGTCGAGATCAACGGCGACTATCGCTCGTGAGGCGGCGCCTGTGAGGCTGCTGCTCGTCGTCGCCTGCGCTCTGATCGACGCCGACGCGCGGGTTTTGATCGCGCAGCGTCCCGAAGGCAAGGCGCTGGCCGGGCTTTGGGAATTTCCTGGCGGCAAAGTCGACCCCGGCGAGCGCCCCGAGCAGGCGCTGATCCGCGAATTGCACGAAGAACTGGGCATTGCGGTGAAAGAGCCCTGCCTTGCGCCGCTGACTTTCGCGAGCTTCGCCTACGCTGAGTTTCATCTGTTGATGCCGCTTTTTATCTGCCGGCGCTGGGAGGGTTTGGTCGGCGCACGGGAGGGTCAGGCGCTGAAATGGGTTTTTCCGAAGGATCTGCGGTCCTATCCCATGCCGCCCGCCGACGCGCCGCTGATCCCCGCGCTGATCGACCTTTTGGGCGCGTGAGCGCGCAGGCTATGCGCCGCGGTCTTCCCGAACGATGTCGTCCCGTCACTGGAAAATGCGTTATTTGCGAGATTGCCGATTTTCGGCGCAAACTTTGCGGATAAAGTGCGGGATGATGCCGTTCGCCCCCGGCTCTGAACGAACACGGCGGGCGGACCCTGTTCCGCCAGAGGGCTTTTCAGTTGGTGCATTTTGAAAACGTCGGCCTGCGCTATGGCATGGGCGCTGAAATCCTCAAGGACATCAGCTTTTCCATCGAGCCGCAGTCCTTCCAGTTTCTGACCGGCCCGTCCGGCGCCGGCAAGACGACGCTTTTGCGTCTCATTCTCCTGTCCCTGCGGCCGACGCGCGGCCTGATCCGGCTTTTCGGCCGCGACGCTTTGAGCTTGGATAAAAACGCCATCACGGACCTGCGGCGGCGGATCGGCGTCGTGTTTCAGGATTTTCGCCTGCTCGATCACCTCACCACCTATGAAAATGTCGCCCTCCCCCTGCGCGTTCGCGGCATGGACGAGGCGAGCTATCGCGCCGAAGTGACCGAGCTTTTGCATTGGGTCGGCCTCGGCGAGCGCATGAACATTCTGCCGCCCGTGCTCTCCGGCGGCGAGAAGCAGCGCGCCGTCATTGCGCGGGCTCTCATCGTGCGCCCGCAACTCCTGCTCGCCGACGAGCCGACCGGCAATGTCGATCCAAGCCTTGCGCGGAGGCTTCTGCGGCTGTTCACAGAGCTGCATAAGTCGGGGACGTCGGTCGTCATCGCGACGCATGATCTCGCCCTGATGGACCAGTTCGACGGCGCGCGCCGTCTCGTTCTCGGCGACGGGCGGCTGCATATTTTCGACTGAACCGCCGTCCGGGCGCGGCGGCGCGAAAAAACAAGGGCCAGGGATGGGCATGTTTTCAGAGGCTTTGCGGCGCACGCAATCGGCGGCGGCGGCGCTGAACGAGCGGCGCGAAGCGGTGCGCGACATGCGGCGCGAAAAGGCGCTCGTGCCGGCTTCCTCCATCGCCGGGCGGGCGCTCGTCACCGTCATCGCCATCATGACCTTTCTCGCGGCGCTGACCTCCGGCGCCGCCATCCTCATCGCCGACGCCTCATCGGCCTGGCAGAGCCAGGTGGCGCGCGAAATGACGATCCAGATCCGCCCGACGGTCGGACGCGACATCGAGGCGGACGCCGAAAAAGCCGCCGCGATCGCGCGCAAGGCGCCGGGCGTCGCAGCCGTCCGGCCCTACACCAAGGCGGAATCGGAGGCGCTGCTGCAACCCTGGCTGGGCGGCAATCTCGATCTTTCGGAACTGCCGGTGCCAAGGCTCGTCGTCATCAGCCTTGAGCCGGGAGCGAGCCTCAACGTCACGGCCCTGGGCAGAGCCTTGAGCGAGGCCATTCCAGGCTTGAGCCTCGACGATCATCAGCATTGGCTGGAGCGTCTCGCCGTAATGGCGAAAACCGTCGTCGTCGTGGCGGCGCTGATTTTCGCGCTGGTGCTCGTCGCGATGATACTGGCGGTGGCTTTCGCGACGCGGGGCGCCATGGCGGGCAATCGCGAAATCATCGAGGTGCTGCATTTCGTCGGCGCCGCCGACGACTATATTTCACGCCAGTTCCAACGCCATTTCTTTCAGCTTGGACTGCGCGGCGGGGCAATCGGCGGCGGCGCCGCGATCCTTGCCTTTTATGTCGCCTCGACGCTCGCCGCCTGGACCCGCGCGACGCCGGGCGGCGATCAGGTCGAAGCCATGTTCGGCAGTTTTTCGCTGGGGCGAAACGTCTATGTTGCGATCCTCGCGATCACGGCGGGGATAGCGATCGTCACCGGGCTCGTCTCGCGGATCATCGTTTTCCGCCACCTGCGGGATTTAAGCTGACCCACTACCCACGTGAACGATGTCTTGAAGCCTTAACCACCGTCATAAGCCGCTTCAAGCGCCCTGATATCCAGCTTGCTCATCTTGAGCATGGCCTCCATTGCCCGTTTGGCGCCCGCCGCATCCGCGCCGCCGATGAACTCGGGCAGACGCGAGGGGACAAGCTGCCAGGACAGGCCATAGCGGTCTTTCAGCCAGCCGCAGCGGCCATATTCGCCGCCTGCGCCAAGCTTCTCCCACAACTCGTCAACCTCGGCCTCGTTTTGGCAATCGACCGATAGCGAGATCGCCTCATTGAATTTGAAATGGGGGCCGCCGTTGAGGGCGAGAAGCTGAACGCCCGCGAGCTCAAAGCTCATGGTCAGGACCGAGCCCGGCTTTCCAGGTCCGGCCTCGCCATAGCGCGAGACCTGAAGAATGCGCGAACCGGGGAACAGCGAGATGTAGAAATTCACCGCCTCCTCGGCCTCATGGTCGAACCAGAGGAATGTGCGGATTTTCTGCACGGCAGTCATGCTTATGCTCCCCTCGCGGCGCTCAGGCGGGTACGATCACCATCCAGGAGACGCCGAAGCGGTCCGCCGCCATACCGAAGCGCGGCGAAAAGAACGTCTTGCCCAGCGGCATCTGCACCGCGCCGCCGTCGGAGAGCGCCGCGAACACGCGGTCCGCTTCCTCCGCGTCCCTCGCGGCGTAGGAGAGCGCGAAGCCCTGAAAATCCGGCTTGCCCGAGCAGCGGCCGTCCGAGCCCATGACGACGCCATCGCCGATCTTGAGGCTCATATGCATGACCTTGCCCTCCGAGCCCGGAGGCACCATGCCTTCAGGACAGGGATCGGGGCTGTCCTTATAGCGCATCAGCATTTCTATCTTGGCGCCGAAGACCTTTTGGTAGAAGGCGGCGGCTTCCTCGGCGCGTCCTTCAAAAAACAGGTAAGGCTGTATCGTCATGATGGTCCTCCCTAACTTATGATGATGCAAAGAAAGTTGCCCGCGACCGCAGGAGTCAAAGGCCGGCGAGATAGTCAGCGAGCTGGTCGAGCGTGCCGTCCCAGCCCTTTTGCATGCTGTCCTTCGCGCCGGCGAAGGTCGCGCGCTCCGCGTCTGTCGCGTTGATCGGCAGCCAGCTGACTGTCAGCTTCGTACGCTGCCCTTCATCTTCCAGCGAGAAGATCGAACGCGTTTCGAGCGGCCAGGTCGGGCTCATCGGGTGCCGGGAGAGCCCGCCTTTTTCGTCGGAAAACGAAGTGACGACCACGATCCGCGCCGGCTTCTCGATCTCCTGATAGATGAACCGGCCCCACATCGCGCCGCCGTCTGGCGTCCTCAATCCGTAGAGGTAGCTGCCGCCCGGGCGGAAATCCATCTTCGCGGCAATGACGGAATAGCCCTTCGGCCCCCACCATTTCGCCAGGCGCTCCGGATCCGTCAGCGCCTGCCACAGAAGCGGCCGGGGCGCGTCAAAGCTGCGCGAGATGACGAAGGGTTCAAGTGCATCGGCGGATGCGGCGGTCTCAGACGATAAAGGCATGATGACCTCTCAGGATTCTTTGAGGGAGCTGGCGAGCCGCGCCAGATTGTCGAAGGCGCCGGTCCAGCCCCATTTGTGCGAGGCGGCGGATTCTCTTGTGCCAAGGCCAGACTGGATGAAGACCATGTCGGTTTTGCCATCCCGCTCGTTCAGCGTGACGATGATCTCGGTGTTGGCGCGCGGTTCGAGATCATTTCGCTCCCAGATGTGAGTGAGAACGAGACGCGACGGACGGTCGATCTCCAGATACTCGCCCCCGGCGATATAGTCGTTTCCGTCCGGCGAGCGCATGCCGGAGCGCCATTTGCCGCCGATCCTGAGATCAACCTCGGCGAACAGCACGGTGAAACCGGCCGGGCAGAGCCAGCGCATCATATGCTCGGCCTCGGTCCAGGCCTTCCAGACAAGGATGCGGGGCGCCTCAAATGTGCGATTGAGGACGAGCGTATGACCATTTCCGGCCTCGCCGGTCGTCCGCGCCAATCCTTCCAGAATGCCCATCCAGCCAGCCCGGATGCCGGCGCTGCGCGGCGTCCATTCTGGATCGAGCTCGTGGGTCAGCGTCAAAAAACTCCCGGCGCCGTCCGGCTCTATATCGATCGTGACGACGGTCGAGCCTCCCTGCCGCTCGGTTGCGAAGCTGAAGACGATGCGGCGCGGGCGCAGGATTTCGAGATATTCGCCAAAATGCGTCGCCAGCGTCTCGCCGCGCTGCTCATGGACCGCGAAACCGCCGCCGACGCGGGCGTCGATCTCGACATGCCTTGAAACCCCGTCGGGCGTCGCGAACAGCCAGGCCCCGACCGCCTTGGGATCGAACCAGGCGTCGAAAAGACGCTCGGGCGAAGCGGCGAAACGCCGGGAAACGGTAAGGGTCTGACTTAGCACGTCAGCTGCGAGGCGCATCGGGATTCCCTTTCTGCAAATCCTTGAGATAGGCGTCGAGCCGGTCGAAGCTTCCTTCCCAGAACCGGCGGTAAGTCTCCAGCCAGCCCGCTAATTCCTGCATTGGAGCGGCCTCAAGCCGGCACGGGCGCCATTGCGCCTCGCGCCCGCGGCTGATGAGGCCGGCGCGCTCCAGCACCTTGAGATGTTTTGAGATCGCGGGCTGGCTGATGGAAAAGGGCGCGGCAAGCTCATTGACCGAGGCTTCGCCCTGCGCGAGCCGCGCGAGGATCGCCCGGCGGGTCGGGTCCGCGAGGGCGGAGAGCGTGGCGCTGAGGCGATCTTCCATGAAAACCTGTTAGTTATATAACTGGTTGTCTATATACAGAAGGTGGGCTCGCCCGTCAAGCGCGGCACGGGCAATGATTAGGTCAAGCCGCGCTTCGTCGCTTTTGACGAATTTCTGAGTCGCGGTTTTGGAAATGAGCGCACGGGCCGCGATCGTCACCCGGCCGGCGCCGCAGATCAGAATGTTTCGCGAGCCGCGGGATTTAAGTCGAGGGAGGGGAGACGCCGCGCATGGCAAAACAAGGGGATTATGTACTTTGCGAACCATGCGAATCGGGGTAGCCTGCGCTCATTGCTGAGCGTAGGAGAGATTTCATGGCAAGGGCGACTATACAGACGGCGCTTCAGGAGGACGTTAAGAAGGCCCTAGAGGAAAATTTAAACCTTCTAGACCCGGAAAAACATAAAACTGCCCGCAACATGACAGTCGCATTAATCCAGCTTCTGTATTTTCAAGGCGAGATTTTGAAGGCCCAAACAAAAATTCGGGATGATGTTGCGCTTCTTCACAACAAGCTCCAGCCAATTCTAAAATATCTCGAGGAAGATAATTCAGATTGGCGGTCCCGCAATCCAAACTACGAGGGCGGATAGTCGTCATTTATTCTTGCGACCTATCGAGGCGGGCCGCGTGGGAGCCGCTGCATCCGGCGGCGGCTTATGCCGTGCGACCTGCTTTAGCTTTTCCTCGAAGTGCGATTCGTTTTCGTCGCAGCCAAGCTCGCGGGCAGCTTCCGTAAATCGTTCTTTCTGATTAGGTTTATCTTTTTCCATGACTGATTCGGTCCATGCCAGTTCTGCATCCCGCACAAGATTTTGCTTTTTTCTGCGACGAATCGGGCATCTCTACCGATCGGTTTACCGTTGTCGGCGGCCTTTGCTTGCCAAAGCATAACATCCCGATAGTTTTAGAAAATATGGCCGCATACCGAAAGAAATTTAACATGACCAAGGAGTTAAAATGGTCAAAGATAACTGACAATAAATTTGAAGAATACAAACAACTTGTCGACTATTTCTTCGCAATGAACAGCACAAATAAATGCCATTTTCATTCAATTATTTTTGATAACCATAAATGGAGGCATAATAAATTTAATGATGGCGATAGCGATATAGGACTCTCGAAACTTTACTATCAACTCTTGCATCACAAATTCTGCAAAAAATGCGCGCCTCGCGGAACGCTTTATGTTCGCCTAGACCGTAGGAACAGCAGCACCTGTTTAGAAGACCTTAGGAACATGTTAAACAGAGCTGCAGCGAGGGATCATAAAATTGAAACATCTCCGTTTAAAGTAATCGAACCCGCCGATTCAAAGGAGTGCGACATTCTACAAATAAACGATGTTATATTGGGCGCGGTGTGCGCCGTTCGTAATGGAAAACATCTTCTCGAAACAGGGAGAAAATCTAAAAAAGACATTGCAAATATGGTTTTGGAAAAAAGCGGGTTCTCTTCATTCGAGAAGGACAGCCCTATTTCTGTGCACAGATTCACTATCTGGAATATGCGTTCTCGCTAATGGGAAGGCGCGGGCCTCGAACCTCTACGCCTGTTAAGGCTACGGACAAGCCGTTCTCCTAGGTGGACTAGGATTTTCGAAGTGCGATGACCCGCTGAACGGTATGTGGGGCCGAATCGCATACCTTGTCAAGAGGCAAAATCGTTTCCTTCTTGACTTTCTTACATATTTCTGTTTAGCGAATCGCATCCCTTATATTTCAGTCGCTTACCCGTGATGCCTGCTAAAGCCCTCCCCGCGCGATCCCGATCGCCGACGCCAAGAGCCACCATGGCTGGCGAAGTCCCTGCTCAAGTGTGTGTACTGGCCTGCTTCATCGGTCATGACGGCGGTTTCCTTGGCGATATTGGCGCGAAGGATCGGCACAAGATGAGCGGCGGTCGTGCCGTCAACGTGAAAGCTGCGAACCGTGCCGCCGCGCGCCACAAGCGATAGGATCACGTGCTTGTGGGCGTAGCCGCGACGCTTCGGCATATCCTCTTTTTGGCCGATGTAGGTTTCGTCAATTTCGACAACGCCGCCAGCGCCGCCCATAGGCGCAAGCTCGCCAGAGCGCATGGCCTCTCGGATGCGATGCGCTAAAAACCAAGCGCTCTTGTACGTGATTTCCAAAATGCGATGAAGCTGATGCGCGCTGATGCCTTTCTTAGAAGAAGTCATCAGATAGACAGCCTGTAACATCTTGTTGAGCGGGATATGCGCCTGCTCGAAAACCGTGCCGACTTTCACCGTGAATTGCTTGCGACAATCGGAGCATTTGCGCAGGCCCATGCGGGTTTTGCGCAGATCGTAATGCTTGCCGCTCATCGAGCCACAATGCGGGCAAACCGGCCCCCCCGGCCACAACACACTTTCGAGATATTCGAAGGCTTTGGCTTCGTCGTGAAAGTAGGGCTTCGAGAGGGCAGACATTGGGTAGCTCCGATCTTGAAGCTACCCTACATCAAATTCCGTGGTGCGTAAAGTACATAATCTCCAAAACAAAAGGCGATTGGCCAACTGTTTCTGGTGGCGCAATCCCACCTTCACACCGGCACGCGCACCGTGGCGCGGAGGCCCCCCATAAAACTTTCGCTGAGCGTGATGTCGCCGCCATGCGAGCGCGCGATATCGAGCGCTATGGCAAGGCCAAGGCCCGTGCCGCCGATGTCCTGATTGCGCGCCTCGTCGATGCGAAAGAACGGCCGGAACACGTCCTCTCTAAACTTCGCCGGGATGCCGGGTCCGTCGTCATCGACATGAATGGTCAGGAAACGCTTGTCCCGAAGAGCCTCGACGGCGACATGTTTAGCGTGGTTTTCCGCATTGCCGATGAGATTGGCGAGGCAGCGCTTGAAGGCGTCGGGCCGCAGCGCCACCATCGGATCACCGCTGTAGGCGATCGCAACGTCGAAGCCGTCGCGCTCGGCGTCGAAACGCAGTTCCTCCAGAAATTCGATCATGTCGATCTTCACTGCGCTTTCGCCGGCGGCGCCGCGCGCAAAGGCGAGATAGGCCTCGAGCATACGCTGCATTTCGGCGACGTCCTTTTGCAGTTCCTGCGCTTCCTCGCCGTCGCCCATCAGGGCGAGCGAAAGCTTGAAGCGCGTCAGAACCGTGCGCAGATCATGGCTGACGCCGTTCAGCATGGTGGTGCGCTGCTCGATCGCGCGCTCGATGCGTCGCTTCATTTCGATGAAGGCGAATCCCGCGCGCCGCACCTCGCGCGCGCCGAGCGGGCGGAATTCCGGATCGCGGCCCTTGCCGAATTCCTCCGCGGCCCCAGCGAGCGAAAGAATGGGCTTGATCTGATTGCGCAGGAACAAGGTGGCGACGACGATCAGCACAAAAGAGGTGCCGACCATCCAGAGCAGGAAAATATAGGAGTTCGAGGCATAGGCGGCGCTGCGATAGGCGACGACGCGCAAAATGGCGTCGTCGAGCTGGATGCGGATTTCGATGAGGTTGGAGCGCCCGACCGTATCGAGCCAGAACGGCCGGCTGATCTGGCGTCGGATTTCATTCGACAGCGCGGCGTCGACGATCGAGAAAAACGGCTTCGGCAGCGCCGGGGGCAGCGGTCCTTTCGGCAGAAATTCAGCGTCGATGCGCAGGCGCTCCTGCGCGATCCGCATCAAATTGTCGTCGGTCCCCGGAAAGGTCTGATGGAGATCGATCAGCGCCGCAATGTCCTGCGTCAGCACGGTCGAAAGCCGGTTGGTGACCTGCTGCCAGTGGCGCTCCATGAACACATAGGTCAGCACGCATTGCAGGATCACCATCGGCGCGATGACGATCAGCGCGGAGCGGGCGTAAAGGCCTTGCGGCAGGATCTGAATGAGCTTGCGCCAGAACCCGCGCCACCAGGAGCGGGGCCGCTCAAAGGCGCCGGCAAGGGAAATGCTCAAAAGCGCGGGCCTCAAAATCGGCGGTCCGGATCGACTCGGAACGAGGCGATCGCCGCAAATCTATCTCTTTTTCGAGAGACTGCTCAACGATCGACCAGCAGGCGGTAGCCGGCGCCGCGCGCGGTCTGCAGATGCAGCGGATTGGCCGGATCGCGCTCGATCTTGCGGCGCAGCCGGTTGACCTGCACATCGACAGTGCGTTCATTGCCGGCGGCGCCCGACCCCGCCAGCGCCTCTCGCGGCACGGTCTCGCCGGCATGTTCGGCGAGCAGGCGCAGCATCTCGCGCTCCCGGTCCGTCAGTCTGATGACTTCGTCGCGCTGGCGCAATTCGCCGCGGTCGAGATCAAACGAGAAATCGCTGAAACGAACCTGCGTCACCGGCCCCGGCGCCGCGCGCGGCTGCGCCCGCCGCAAAATCGAGGCGATGCGCAAGGCGAGTTCGCGCGGCTCATAGGGCTTGCCGAGATAATCATCGACGCCGGTCTCAAATCCCTGCACGCGATCTTGCGTCTCGGTGCGGGCGGTCAGCATCAAAATCGGCACGCGCCCCAGATCCGTTGAGTTCTGGCGCAGGCGCGTTGCGAAATCAAAGCCATTTTCGCCGGGCATCATGACGTCGAGAACAATCAGATCAAAAGCGAGGCTTTTGAGGCAGGCCATCGCCTCGGCCGCGTCTCCCGCGGTCGTGACGCGATAGCCCTGATCGGTCAAAAAGCGCGAGAGGAGCGCGCGGATTCGGCGGTCGTCATCCACGACAAGCAGATGCGCGGCGTCGTCGGCAGGGGCGCCGCCGCATCCGGCGCTGGACTCTGAAGTCACTGTTTCATCTCGCGACCAATTTGCAGACGCTTGAGCATGATGCCGAAAAGTGGAAACCGGTTTTTGGGCGCCATCATGCTCTCACTTATTGATGAGAGAGGGATGATTCGGCACGGAATCGATCACGCTCAAATCTTAACGCCATAAAGCACGAATTCCATCCAAAAGTCCGACACTTTCCGGGATCATGCGCTAGCCTAAAACCCGCTTCGGACCATCAGAAGCGATGAGCGCCGCGACTTTTTCCCGCTCGTCCGGATCGACCATGGCGAGAAGAAATTCGCGCGCGCCGGCGCGGGCGGCCTCGGGCAATTGGGCGAAAATACGGGCGAAGCGCTTCGATTGCAAACGCACCACCTCGAAAGCCAGGGATTCGCCGCGCGGCGTCGGAAACAACCGGCGCTGGCGGCGATCATTTTCGCCAGGGAAAGCAACGACATAATTCTGGTCGAGCAGATCTTTCAGGACGCGGTTGAGGCTCTGCTTGGTGATTTTTAATATGTCGAGCAATTCGGCGATTGTGAGGCCGGGCCGGCGATTGACGAAATGCAGGACGCGGTGATGCGCCCGGCCAAGGCCGAAATTCTCGAGCAGATGGTCGGCGTCGCCGACAAAATCGCGATAGGCGAAAAACATCAATTCGATCAGGCCGAAGTCAGCTTCGTTTCCCGCCGCGGCGTCCGACGCGCCGGAAGGCGAACCTTCGCTCTCACAGTCTGGCTTCCTCTGGAGCGTCGAATCCACACTGACACCTTCAGTATCTGCTTCGCCATATTCCAGCAAAATTCTTATAGGTCAATATGATAGATGTAAAAGAGCAGATCGTCGCGGCTCCCTGCTGCGCTGTCGTCCGGCGCGCCGGGGCGCCGCTTCGCGGACGCGCGCGACAAAGCATCTCATCACGATAAATTTCATTAAATTGCATTTTCTCATAATGTGGTCTTTACATCGCCCGCCACGATGAACGAAGCTCCCGAGAGGAAACGCGAGCGCGAGGCCAGCAGGCCCCGGCCACGAGCGCGAAACGCACAGCAGAGGAACAGCGATCAATGTCGGTTTTGTCTTTCGATCAGCGCGACGGCTTTATTTGGCTGGACGGCAATCTCGTCGCCTGGGCGGACGCCAAGCTGCACGTACTCTCGCATGGCCTGCACTACGCTTCCGCCGTTTTCGAAGGCGAGCGCGCCTATGGCGGGCGCATCTTCAAATCGACCGAACATTCCGAGCGGTTCAGAGCCTCGGCTCAGACCCTCGACTTCGAGATTCCCTATTCGGTCGCCGAACTCGACGCCGTCAAGCAGATGGTGGTCACCAAAAATAATTTCAGCAGCTGCTATGTTCGCCCCGTCGCCTGGCGCGGCAGCGAAATGATGGCGGTCGCGGCGCAGAATTCGACGATCCATGTCGCCGTCGCCGCCTGGGACTGGCCGAGCATGTTCGACATCGAGACGAAGATGAAGGGCATCAAGCTCGACATCGCCGATTATCGGCGCCCCGATCCGATGACCGCGCCGTGCCGCGCCAAAGCGGCCGGACTTTATATGATCTGCACGATCTCCAAGCATCGCGCGGAGCGGCGCGGCTATGCCGACGCGATGATGCTCGACTGGCAGGGCCGCGTCGCCGAATGCACCGGCGCGAATATCTTCTTCGTTTCGAATGGCGTGCTGCACACGCCGATTGCGGACTGCTTCCTCGACGGGATCACGCGACAGACCGTCATCGAGCTTGCGCGGAGGCGCGGCGTCGAGGTGATCGAGCGCCGCATCATGCCGGAGGAGCTCGCCGGCTTCCAGGAATGCTTTATCTGCGGCACCGGCGCGGAAGTGACGCCGGTTTCCGAAATCGGACCTTACCGCTTCACCCCGGCGGCGATTTCGCGCACGCTGATCGACGATTATTCCGCCGAGGTGCAGCTGAAACAGAAAGCCGCCTGATCGCGAGCGATCGCGGCGGTCTTCGTGGAGGCCGCCGCACCCGCCCGAACGCGCGCCATCAGGCTCAGTTGGCGATGGCGAGCGTGACGATCCTGACGAGAACGAGCGCCGTCGCCAGGACGAGATAACCCCGCAAGACCATCATCCAGATTTTGCTCGCGCGGCACATTTGTGCCGGGCCAAGCTGCGACAAGGCCGGCATGCGCCACATCTCGCGGTTCCAGACCTTTGGATCTTCGGTCGCCGCCGGGGGCCGCTTCAGCACGCCTGATGCAAGAGCGGCGATCAGCGCGAGAGCCGAACCGCCCGCCAAAATCGCAAAAATCACCGTCTCATTGGTCTGGTCCGGAAAGAGCACGGACGCGGTCAGGATCACCGATAGCAGCACCAGCGCCACGATGACGGCGCCCGTGAAGATGTTGAGGCCGCGCGAATTGGCCCACGGACCAACGACCTGCCTGTCGTTGCACAGCAGCAGGAGAAACACGGTCGCGCTTGGCAGAAGCACGCCGGCGAGCGTCTGCACCGCATTGGTCAAGAGACCAAGCGGCGCATTCGGGGACAGGACGAGCGCGGCGGCGATCGCGATCAGCGCGCAATAGACGGCGTAGAATCCTTTCGCATCCTTCACTTTGCGATGCAGAGAATGGCGGATCGAAAAAACATCCCCGATGGCGTAAGCCGTCGAAAGCGACACCGCCGCCGCGCCGATAAGGCTCGCATCGATGAGGCCGATGGCGAAGAGCACGCCGGCGATTTTGCCCGCATGCGCTTTGAGTCCCGCCGCCACGCCGGCTGCGTCGGTGAAATTGCCAAATTCCGGGCGGCCGGCGAAGGCCGCGGCGGTGAAGGCCATCATGGCCGCGGCGCCGATCACGACGAGGACGATGCCGAGCCAAAGATCGACGCGCTCATAGCGCATGAAGCGGGGCGTGATGCGCTTGTCGATGACATAGCTCTGCTGAAAAAAGAGCTGCCACGGCGCGACGGTCGTCCCGACGATGGCGATGACCAGCAGCATGACGTCACTGAGCTTGCCGCCTGCCGGCAGCTGAGGAACGAACAGACCGTCGGCGATTTCGCCAAAGGGCGGGTGAGCCATGAAAAAAATCGGGACGAGCACGAGGCTGCCGGCGACAAGCGTCAGCGCGAAACGCTCGAACCGCCGGAAATCTCCGGTCCCGACCGCCCCCATCACCGCGACGGCCGAAAGCGCGACCCCAAGCCCTTTCGGCAGCCCGAGATAGCCAAGGCCCAGCGCGACGCCGATGAATTCCGTCACGATCGTCAAGGCGTTGAGGATGAAAAGGTCGATGACGCTGAAAGCGCCCCAGAATTTACCGAACCGCTCGAAGATTAGACGGGCGTGGCCGACGCCAGTCACTGCGCCAAGGCGCAGAACCATCTCCTGATTGACGTAGAGCACAGGGATCAGAAAAATCAGCGTCCAGAGCAGCGAAACGCCATAATTCTGGCCTGCCTGCGTATAGACGCCGAATGCGCCCGCGTCATTGTCTCCGACCATCACGATGAGGCCAGGACCGAGGATCGCGAGCAAGGTCTGAAGCCGACGCTTCCAACCGCGCCGCGGGCCGGTGTCATGGTGAAGAATTGTTCCGAACGCGCCGCGAATATGGCCGACATGGGCCTCATCGAGCACGGCGGACCGCGCGGGGTTGTTGGCGACGTGGATCGTCATGGGGGAGCCTCCTTGGCCGGGCCGGCGCGGAGGCGGGCCGCTCACGCGGCTATGACGCTCCTGCGCGCCTTTCGGCGATATTCGATGAAGTCAGGGTTTTGATGGGAGCGCCCGCCGCACGCCTCAAGGAACGCGACGGGCCTACTGGGGCCGTCTTTCACGTCGAACTCCTATGCTGCGGTGGATAATCGCGCGCCTTCGTCGAGGCCGCTCTCATCGCCTTTGGAGCTCCAGACGCAGTGGAGTCGCCCTGAGAGGGGATCGCGCCGCCAGCGGCAGACAAGCGCCGTGCGAGCGCGCGTCCCATTGTACGAACCGCGCGCGCCGGATGAGCCTCCCCCGCCATGCGGAGCAAAGGTCAAAATTGTGTTTGGGAGCTTTTTCATGGCTCGCCTCCAATCCTTGGTTTTGTCCAGGACCGGGCCGGCGAGCGGGCGGCGGCCTTAAGGCCCCTTGGCGCTCACACGGGATTCCGGCCCGTGAACGTTCGCAACGTTGTGGGGCGACGGATCACAGCGCAACGCCGCGGCCGTACTGCCCGAGCTTCTACTGCCCATGTCTCTTTCGATCGTTGTGGAGAATCAGCTGGAACAATGTCCAGGCGATAGATGCGAAATGATGCCTCCGGCGCGGTCTGTCAACCCACAAAAAACGCGCCATTCGTCGCGCCGGTTAGCAATTGATAACACTGAGGCTATAGTTTGCACTTGCGGCGCCCGGCGCAACGGTTCGTTTCAAGGGTTGTGACGTGTCCATCATCCGCGGCTTCGACGCCGACAGACTGCTTGACCTCTGCCTCAGCCTTGTCATCGCCTTCCTGCTGGCGACCCTGATCGGCGCCGAACGCCAGTGGCGTCAGCGCAATGCGGGCCTGCGCACCAATGTGCTCGTGGCGGTTGGCGCCGCCGCCTTCGTCACGCTCGGCATGCGGATCAACGGACAGTCCGGCGCGACGCAGATCGCCGCTTATGTCGTCTCCGGCATCGGCTTTCTCGGCGCGGGCGTCATTATGAAGGACGGCGCGCAGATTTCCGGCCTGAACACCGCCGCGACGCTCTGGTGCTCGGCCGCCGTCGGCGCCCTTTGCGGCGTCGGGCTCGCGGCGGAGGCTGGCGTCCTGACGCTCGCGGTCCTCGCCGGCAACACGGCCTTACGCCCGCTCGTCAACGCTATCAACCGCGCGCCGCTCGATGAGCTGACTTCGGAGGCGACCTATGAAGTACATGTCGCGACAAGTCCCGAAGGCGTCGGCGAGGTCCGCGACCTTGTCGCGGAGGCGCTCGAAAGAGCGAGCTATCCCGTGCGTCAGATCGAGGTTTTCGAGCGCTCGCCCGAGGTCAGCGAGATTGTCGCGACGCTGGTCAGCACGGCCGTCGATCCGGTCGAGCTCGACGCCGTCGCGGGCGCCCTCGAGCAGTCGCCGCTGGTTTCTTATGCGAGCTGGTCTTCGAGCTCGACCGAATAGGGTTTGATCGGGCAAAGCAGAGACGGCAAAACGGAAGCAAGGGAGGCGGCGGAATGCCGGAAACGCAAAAGTCGGGGCCCGGCATGTCCAAGGGCCGGATGGAAGCCTTTACCGATGGCGTCATCGCCATCATCATCACCATCATGGTGCTGGAACTGAAGGTCCCGGCGGGCCATGATCTCGCGGCGCTCGCGGCGAGCCTGCCGGTCTTCCTCGCCTATGTCCTCAGCTACATCAATGTGGGTCTTTACTGGAACAACCATCATCATCTGATGCAGGCGGTCGAACGCGTGAACGGCCGCGCCCTCTGGGCCAATCTGTTCCTTCTGTTCTGGCTGTCGCTCGTGCCTTTCGTGATCCGCTGGATGGACGAGAGCGATTTCACCGCTTTGCCGACGGCGGCCTACGGCGTCGTGCTGGCGATGGCGGCGATCGGCTATTTCTGGCTGCAACGCGAAGTTATCGCCTGCAACGGCCCCGACTCGGTGCTCGCCGCGGCCATCGGCGAGGATCGCAAAGGCCATCTGTCGCTGACGCTGTATATTCTCGCCATTCCGCTGGCTTTCATCTCGCCCTGGATCGCCATTGCTCTTTATGTCGCCGTGGCGGCCATGTGGTTCATCCCCGATCGACGAATTGAAAAGCTGGCTCAGGGGTAGGGAACGCTGCATTGAAAGTGAAAGCAATTGCTGTTCAAGGCGCGCTGATCCGGCGAGGATCATTCTGCGACACAGGATTCGAGCCCCGGCCGCACGATTTCAGAGAGGGATAAATGGACGATATCCACTATCGTGAATACAAGATCCTGCTGCGCCCGGAGCGCTTCTTCAATCCCTCGCAATTCGAAGTCTACTGGAAGAAGATCTGCGCCGTCGCCGAGCTGCACAAGGTCGGCGTCGAGACTTACAAGGACGCCTTCCATCGCCACGTCCGGGAAGTTCTGTTCTACGACACGGAAAACTCCGACCTTTATCGAAACGCCTTCATCCTGCGCAAACGCACCTTTTACACGGATGGCTGGCCGGATCCGGACCATGAGCTGACGTTCAAGTTCCGCCACCCGGACCTCAAGGTCGCAAGCGGGGTCGACGTCACGCCCTATATGGAGGCGAACGCCGCCATCAAATTCAAGGAGGAGATCCTGCCGCTGAAGGATCAGATCGGCGGCATGCGCAGCCTCTATTCGCATAATTGCGTGCTGATGACGCCCGCGCTCGAACTCGATCAGGGGCTGAAGCACATCGCCGGGGTGTTTCCCTGCATAGGCAAGCTCGCGGGCTCGCCCGGCGACGCCAGGGTCAGTCTCGTCAACAACCTGCCGGTGCAGGAGGTTCAGGTCAATGTCGGCGCTTTCGATTTCGGCCATGAGATGACCGCCAAAGCCACCATCTCGATATGGCGCAACCGCGCCACCGAGACGTCGCTCATCGGAGAATTCGCCTTTCAGGTAAAGTTCGACAATTACGACATCCTCCACGCCAAGCCCAAGGCGCGCTCGGAGGATTTTTTCAAGGACGTCCAGACGCACGCGCCGGATTGGGTGGCGCTCGGGACGACCAAGACCGCCGTGGTCTACGGTCTCGGCCGGAAAGATCCGGGCGGCCACGAATGAAAAAGACGCTGGCCGATCGCTCGAACCCAACGGTTCCGGCGCCGCTGCGCGAGATCTTTTTCGCCTTCCTCATCATCGGCGCGACGAGTTTCGGCGGCGGAGTCGTCGCCTATCTGCGCGCGGCGCTGGTGACGCAGCGCGGCTGGCTCGACGAGGAGCGCTTCCTTTCGGCGCTCGAGATCGCGCAGGCGCTGCCGGGCCTCAACGCGACCAATATGAGCATCATCGTCGGCGACCGGCTTCGCGGCCCCGCCGGCGCCCTTCTCGCCTTCCTCGGCATGACGCTGCCAGGCGCGGCGCTGGTGATGACGCTCGGCGTGCTCTACGCGTCGAACGCCGGCAACCCTTATGTCAACGCCGCGCTCGTCGGCGTCGGCGCCGCCGCCGTCGGCATGCTCGCGGCGGTGACGCTGCAGATCGGACGCAAGCAACTCGGGCGCCCCATCGACCTCGCCATCATCATCCTCACCGTCGTCATGGTGAGCGCGTTCCATATTTCTCTTTTGATCGTCATTTTGACCGTCGGACCGCTCGCCGTCGTCATCTACCGGCCGCACCGCGCCGACGACAGCAAAACCGCGCCGGAGTAGCAGCGCAATGGGAAGTCCCAATCTCAGCGTCTTTGCCGTCTTCTCGCTTCTATCGGTGCTGGCGGTCGGCGGCGGCTCGGCGGTGCTGCCGGAGATGAAGGCGCTGGTGGTGCATGGCCATCACTGGCTGACCGACGACCAGTTCCGCGACATCTACGGCCTCGGCCAGATGGCGCCCGGCCCAAACATGCTGATGGTCATGGTGATTGGCTATCACGTCACCGGATTTTTCGGGGCGTTTCTCGCCTTTCTCGGCTTCTTTTTGCCGGCGGGCCTCATTTCCTTCGCGGGGTCGCGAATCTGGGATCATTTCGAGGGTTCGCCGTGGCGCCGCTCGCTTCAGGACGGCATGGCGCCGCTCGTCGTCGGGCTGATGACGGCCGGCGTCATATCCATCGGGCGCACGGCGATCGACGGCGCGACGACGGTCGCGCTCGCGGCGGGAGTTTTCCTTGGCGTCGCCTTCGTCAAGCGCGTCAACCCATCGCTGTTCATCCTCGCCGGGGGCCTCATCGGCCTCGCAGCGCTCCGTTAGAGCATGACGCCGAAAAGTTGCAGACTTTTCGGGCCCACATCATGCGGTAAAACAAAGGCTTAAAGAGCGGAATGCGCTTCCGCTTGAGGTCGTGAACTCATAAACGCGACAGTCAGGCTCGACCCCCTTGGGGAATACTCCCTCAGTCTCCGATCGAACGAATGACCTGCGCCGGATTTCCTCCGACAAAGGTATTCGGGGGAACGTCCTTGGTGACTATCGAACTCGCCGCGACAACCGAATTTTCGCCTACCGTCACTCCGCCGATGATCGTTGCACCGGCTGCGATCCATACGTTTCTTTCAATCGCGATAGGCTTTGCGATCACGAAGGCTCGCCGCTGGGAAGGTTCGATGGGATGGCCCGACGTGATGATGCTCACGTTCGGCCCGATCATCACGTCATCCGCGATGTCGAGGCCCCCAAGCCCATAAAAAGTGCAGTTTTGATTTACGAAGACATTGCGCCCTACTCGGATTTCGTCTCCGTCAGCAGTATAGAAGGGCGGGATGAGTAAAAAGCTATCATCTACCTTTTTGCCGATGAGTTCGCTGAACACGGCTCGGATTTCTTCTGCATCGTTGAAGGTCAAACGGTTGAGTCTAGCGGTGATCGCCATCGCCCGTTTGGTATTTGCCAGCATGGCCGCTGATTCCGGCGTTCTCCGGTGTATTATCTTGGTTAAGACGGCCCTAGCCATAAGTTCTTTTCTCGCCTGCCAAGTGATGGCGCATAGCGGCCACGCCGAGTCTCACCAAGCTATAGCTGTAAAGCAGACGGGCCGGAATCCACCCTTCCCGGTCGTTGCCCGCCGCCGCGCTTAAATCTCGCACAATTGGGTGACCTGCTCCGGCAAGCCGCCGCCGATCGCCTCATAGCCCGCGACGCGCAGGGCGCCGCGCGCCGGGCTCATCGTCACGGCGAGCCTTGTGTAGGGATTGAGCACAGGCGGCTTCACCCAATCGAGGCCAGCGTCGGACAAAAGCCCGTTCCAGGCAGCGAGCGCGGCGCGGCGGGCGCCGCATCGCTCGGCGGCCTGCGCGAAGGTGGACGTCAGAAAATGCGAGGCCGCGATGCGCGCCTCCCACATCGGATGCGGCGGCGCCCAATCATTGGCCGCGCTCGTCTCATCCTCCCGCGTCGTAAAGCCGGTCTCGGTTCGCTCGATCACACAGCGCTCGCCTTCGGCGCAGCCGATGAGCATGTAAATGACAGGCCGCGCCACCGGCGTTTTTTCCAGCGCCTCCCTGGCCGCCGCATATGATTCACACGCCTCGAACGCCCGGCGCAGCAACTGATCCGGCGGCATGTAGCGGATATTGATCCAGGTATGAACAGCGTTTGCCGCCATATCATAGGGGCGCAGCCACGGATGTCGGGTGCGGCGCCACATGGGCGCCTGGTTGATACAGGCGGCGAACCGGCGCGGCGCCATCGCCGTCAGCACGCCCGCATAGCCAGCCCAGGTGACGTTGAAATACTCGCCCGCGGGCCCCTCGGAGCGGACCACATCCGCATAGCGCCCAAGCCCGGGGAAAGGCCAATCGAGCGTGCGCGCGAGCCAGGGCGCTCCATGCTCTTCGCGCGCCAGCGCTGTGCAGCCCCATTGATACGAGCCGTTGAGCAACCAGACGCCGGAAAAGCCCAGCGTCGCCGCGATTTTCGCGATCTCCGCCACATAGGGCGAGCGTGACCGCGTCATCCAGCGGCGCGCGGCTCCGTCCAGTGCGGGCGCTAACGCCGCCGCCGTGCGGGGGAATGAGCCAAGGCAATCATCGCGCAGAGCGCGCGCGCGGGCTGGCGACAGGGCCGCGTGACGCGCGGGGCCGCCGTCGCCGACATCGATGACGGGAACGGCCGCCATCCCGGAGCTCATGGACCGCCGGGCGTTCTGGGCGCCACGATGTTCGCCGCCATCGCATCCTCACGCATTTGCGTTCTCCCGCCGCATCCGCCGCGAAGAGTGTCGCGCTTCCGCATTCACTTGTCCAACGGAGCCTCTGGCAGGACGCATCGACGCCGCGGCCCCGAAGACTATCCCTCGAGGCCCAGCGCCGCCTTGACCTTATGCGAATAGCCATAAACGTCGTCGCGCAATTGCAGCCGGCCGAACTCGTCGACCTCGGCGGTGAAATATTCGATGTGAATCGGCAGCGGCTTCGCCAGATTGACGTAGCGCTCCTTGCCGCCGATGAGCTTTTTGACGTGATCCTCGCTCCAGCCCTTGCCGAGCACGGCCTCGGCGAAGCGGAACGGATCGTCGACCCGCACGCAGCCATGACTGTAGGCCCGCTTGGCCGTGTCGAAGAGCGCCCGCGAAGGCGTATCGTGCAGATAGACCGCATAATCATTCGGGAACATGAATTTGATGCGCCCGAGCGCGTTGCGCTCGCCCGGCGGCTGGCGCACCGTCAGTCTGCCGCCCTTCCAGATGGTTTCGTAGCCAAGGCTATGCAGATAGCCGGGGTTTGCCGCCAGCTTGGGCATCATCTCCTTTTTGATGATGGACTGCGGCACGTTCCAATAGGGATTGACGATCAGAAACTGCATCTTGTTGGAAAAGATAGGCGTCGGCGTCGCTTCTTTGCCAACGACGACGCGATTGCGCGACACCACCTCGCCATTTTCGATGACGGTGACCTCGAAATCAGGAATATTGACCTCGATCCGGCTGTCGCCCATGTCGCGCGGCATCCACCGCCAGCGCTCCATGTTGGCGATGATCTCCGCTTCGAGCTGCGCCGGCTCGCCGCCTGAAAGCAGCGCGATGGTGCGCGCGGTCAACCGGCCGGAGCCCGGCAGGCCATTGGCCTTCTGAAAATCCGCGACGGCGCTCGCCACTCTCGTGTCATAGACGAGCTCTTCGTCGGGCTCTTCCATCTCGCCGTCAAGGCTGAGCCTTGCGCGGATCAGCGGCACGCGTGGATCGCGCATCCCGACCTTGAGGGTCGGCCCGGCCGGAATGATGGCGCGCCGCGCGACGGGCGCGCGCTGACCGCGCAGTTCCGCCAGTTTGGCGCGCAACGCCGCATAGCCCTTTTGTGGCGGATTGAAATTTTTGAGCGCGGCGCCGGCATCGGCGCCGGAGGAGGACACAATCGCCAGAATAAGCGAGGGGTCGGCGAGCTCCGGCCGCGCCCCGATGAGCGGCGAAATCGCATGGGGATCGACGCGCGAGCCGCTGGCCTGCCGGCCATAGGCGACGACGGCTTCGCTCAAGGCGATGTCGGCGTTGGCGACTTCTTCGTCGGAGCCGCTGGCCGTGTAACGGACCGGCAGGCTCTTGATCGTCAGAGCGTCCTCGCTTGCTCGGTCGAGCCGCTGCAGCGTCGATGCCACTTCGGCGTCGGCTGCGCCCGCGTGCGACCAGAGCGGCGCGAAATCGCGCGCCGCGTAAAACGCCGCCACGGCTTCATGCTCCCTGCGGCGCGACGCGCCGGGGAAATGGTCGCGATCAAGTTTCAGCTGCGCTTCGAGAGCCGCCTTCACCGCCGCATTGAGCGGCGCCAGCGGCGGCGCTGCGACCGGCCCGGCCGGCGCCGGCGTGTCCGCGGGGACCGGCGCGGCATCGGCCGCCGGCGGCGGACCCGTCATTTCCGTCGCGTCTGGCGCGCCTTGCGCGTCGCCGGGCCCCTCAGTCGGGGCGGCCTGCGCCGGGTTCATGCTTTCGGGAAGGGCTGGGATGACGGGCGCCGGCTGGTCATCGTACTCCGGCGCGGCGGGAGGCTGCGGCGAGTCGACGGCCGGCAGCGGCAGCCTCTTGACTTGCGCCAGGGCGGCGAAGGCTTCGGGCGCGGGCTTTTTGGCGATGCGCCATGCGGCGGACCGGGCCAAAAAAGCGGGTTTCGCACGCCGCCGGCTCGGCTGTGAGACGGCTTCGCCTGAGCTTTGGCCCTGGACATGCAAATTGACGGGCGCCGCCACGCCGCCAGCGGCGTCAGCATTCGCCGCGCGCACTGGCGCAGCCACAAGAGCGATCATCAGCGCCAAGGCCGATGCGCTTGTCAAACTGGCTGTCCCGATTTGCCGGCGCATCGTCGCAAACGACCTCATCAGATTATCGCCGCGCGCAGCAGGCGGCGAGCCGGGCGATCGCCCTCTCCGCTGGATGTGGGCGATGTTTGACGTATTTCATCTCAATCGCCAAGAAAGGTCTCTACAAAATACGGTGACGCTCTCCCGTACGGCGGCGCGCCCCGGCTCATGCGGCGTCTTCATCGCCCGGCTCGGCCGCGGCGTCGCGATCCGTCGAGCCCGGCTCCTCCGCAGTCAGCGCAAAGCCATATTCCTTCATCTTGCGGTAGAGCGTCGAGCGCCCGATGCCGAGCTTGCGCGCCATGGTCGTCATGCGGCCGCGATAATGGGCGAGGGCAAAACGGATGGCCTCGGCCTCGAGCTGATCGAGCCGGCGCATCTCGCCGCCCTCATCGAGCAAGGCCAGAACATTTTGGTCGCGCATTCCGGTGTGCGCCAATTCGGGCTCGCGCCGCGCCGGAAGAGGCGCCAGTTCCGGAAGCGGGGGAATGCGCACGTCGAAGCCTTGAACTTGCGCCGCGATCTGGGGAAATTCCGCGACGGTCAATTCATCGCCGTCGGCAAGGACCACGGCGCGAAAGACGGCGTTCTCCAATTGCCGGATATTGCCCGGCCAATCATAGGCGGCCAGCAAATTCAGCGTCTCGGCGCTGAGCCCGCGCAGCCGTTTACCCTCTTCCGCCGAAAAACGGGCGCAAAGGCGGCGCGCGAGATCGCCGATGTCGTCGCGGCGCTGGCGAAGCGTTGGAACGCCGATCGGATGCACGTTCAACCGATAATAAAGATCCTCGCGGAAACGGCCGGCCTTGACGAGTTCGATCAGATCTTGCTTCGTCGCGCAAATGACGCGGACATCGACCTTGACCGGGCGCTTTGACCCGACGGGATCGACCTCGCCATCGCGCAGCGCACGCAAAAGGCCGCCCTGCGCGCTCAGCGGCAGTTCCCCGATATCGTCGAGAAACAGCGCGCCGCCATGCGCTTCGACGAATTTGCCGGGCTGCTTCTCCTGCGCTCCCGCGAAGGCGCCCTTTTCGTGCCCAAACAAAAATGGCTCGATGAAATCGCCGGGAAGCGCGCCGCATTTCGCCATCACGAAGGGGCGTCCGCGCCGGTCGGAAGCGCCATGAATCGCCCGCGCGACCAATTCCTTGCCGACCCCGGTTTCGCCTTCGAGCAGCACGGGAAGGGTTGATTTGGCGGCCCGTTCGCCAAGCCGCACGACGCGCTCCATTTCGGCGCTCCCGCCAGCGATGTCCCTGAACGATAAGGCCCCGCGCGCCTTGTCGCCGAGGCGGCGGACTTCGTCTTCGAGCGCGCCGAGGCGCAAGCCGTTCTTGATCGCGACCTGGAGACGCTCGGGGCCGACCGGCTTCACGACGAAATCGGCGGCGCCGGCGCGCATCGCTGAAATGACCGCTTCGATCGACCCGTTCGTCGTCTGCACGACGACCGGCACCAACGCATTCTTGTCGCGCAGGCGCCCGAGAACGCCCATGCCGTCGAGGTCCGGCATGACAAGATCGAGAATCAGAAGGTCGATCGGCGGTTCGTTCGCCGCCGCCATTCGTTTGAGCGCCGCCTCGCCGCCCGGCGCCGTCTCGGCGCCATAGCCGAAACGATGAACCAGAACCTCAAGGAGCTGGCGTTGAACGGGATCGTCGTCGACGATCAGAATTCTCGGGGACATGAGGCCTCGCGCGCGGGCTGGCCCCGGCGCCTCGGGGAGAAGCGCCGGGAGAAGCCGGTCCACAAATCAAAGAGTGAGGCGATACGCCCCGTCGCAGCCCATGCTGGCCGATCAGGGTAAACGCGATGTTAACGAAGCGAAAAAAGACTTACGCAAACATCGCTGCGAAGGCGCGGGGCCGGCCGATCAATCATCCGGTTTCAAGCCCTGCGCCTTCGATCGGTTCCAGAGCGCGTTCCGATCGAGTGGAGTCAATCGATCGATCAGAAATCGCTCCAGATTCAAAAACCTGAGCATATCCTTGTCGATCAGATCGAACCGATCTGATCGGAATGTGCTCCAGCGGTGGCGCGGCGCGCGCCTGCGACTAACGGCCCCCGCCGCCAAAATGCGTGAAGCGGTCGTCGTCATGGCCGCCTTCGCCTCCGCCCCGCAGCTCCGGCTGCACATAGGTCGGCAAGGTCACGCGGTAGACGAGGACGAGCGTATCGACATTGGCGCCCGTCGCATCCGCATAGGGCTGACCGACCATGCGGCCCTGCTGCGTGATGAAGTCATTGTCGCTGCCGATGAAGAGGAAATAATCATTCGGGGCCTTGCGGTCGCCGACCGGCGCGAGGGCGAGACTTTCCCATTTCTCGTAAAGGTCGTTCGCATTGTTCGGCAGGCCATTGTGCAGGTTGAATTTGTTCAGCTGCGCATTGTCGTTGATGTCGAGGAACTTCTGATAGGCGGCCGGCGTGATGGCGCTGTTCAGCACGCCGAGCGGCGCGACCGATCCGCCTGTCTGGTCATAGACGCCGCCGGCGATATTGGTCGCCTTTGAGATGTCGATGAGGTCGACGCTGCGATAGACGGAGGCGGGCGAAGCAGCTGTGAATCCGGCGCTGCTATCGCGGGCGAGGACGAGGAACTGATGATCGTTCAAAGCCAGAAGCTCGCTTTGCGCGGCGGTGAGAAGCTTCGTCTTGGTCGTCGTCTGGTCCTGATAGAGCGGCAGCTGCACGACATATTCGCCAACGAGCCTTGGCTTCTCGTCCCGCAGATCATAGGCGAGCAACCGCGTATTGTGACGCGTCGTCTTGACATTGGCCGGATCGAGATCCTGCGTCAGCGCGCTTTGCAGCAGAACGAAGAGCTTTTTGCGATCGGGGCTCATGGCCAGCCCCTCAAAGCCCTGATTGTCCTGCCGTCCGGCGACGGGCTTGCCGGGATCGGGATTATAGGTCACGCCGACGGGCGCGCTGTCCGATGAAAAACTTTCGACGAGCTGGCCTGAGGCGTCCTTGCGTTTCGGGATGAAGGCCTCTGGCGGCCGGATGACGTTGAGCAGCTTGCCGCCCAGCGTATAGTGATAGACATAGGGGCCATATTCGTCGCTGACCCAGACGGTGCCGTCGCCGGGGTGAACCACGGCTTCATCGTCGACGCTGATGTGCCCGTCGGAGCCGACCGGCAGGTCCGGGAAGCGCCGGGTCGCGGGCTTTGCCGCGGCGGGGTCGAGGCCGGTCGTCTCGCCGCCATTGAACAGGACCGAGGAGCGATAGCGCAGCGACAGCTGATTCTGGCTGACGGTGCTGGCGCCGTAGAACGGATTGAGCTTGATCTCGAACCGATGCAGCCGGCCGCGGAAATCGATCGTTCCCTGGGTGTTCCAGCCGCGATCGGGCAGCATGTAAAGCACGCCGCTATAGCCGCCGTCCCTGTCCTTTTGCCAACTCGAAAGGTCGAGCGCCATGCCGGAGCCAAAGCCTCCGAGCGTCTCATTATATTCGTCGAGGGCGTTCGAGGGGACGCGGGCGGCCCCGACGAGTCCCTTGTTGACGAAGGTCGCGCCTTCAAAGGCGACGGATTGAGCAAATGCGCCGCCTGCGCTGAAGGCGAGCAGGGCGATCGCCGCCACGCCGCGGCGCATCCATATGCCAGGCGCTGCGTGAACGGAGGACTTAAGCTGGGTTTTCATCGGGTCTCCGGATTTGTCCTGTGAAATGCAATCGCGGCGGCGCCGGTTGCGGCGCTCTGCAAGATCGGGCGAGACACTTAGGCTTGGCTGTGTGTCGGGCATATTACAAAGGCCGCGCTGGCGAGCCGCCGGACGGGAGCGCCTTACGGTTGATCTTGCCGCGTCCGCTCCGATATGAAGACAGTGGCCATCCTTCCCGCGCGCAAAGCCGCCGCCTCGTTAAAGATCAGGTCCGCCCATGTCCCCCATACGCTTTTTCCGGTCCATCGATAGCGTCCGCGCCGCGGCGGAAGCCGCGCGGCAAAGCGGCGAGCCAGTTGACCTTGGCGCCTTGCCGGAATGGAATCTCGCCGATCTTTACGCCGCTCCCGACGCCCCCGCCTTCACCGCCGATCTCAACTCTGCCGAGGCCGAGTGCAAAGCCTTCAGCGAGGCCTATCGCGGAAAGATCGAGGATCTCGCCAAGGATCAGAGCGGCGTCGCGCTCGCGGAAGCGGTGAAGCGCTATGAGGCGCTGGAGGAATTGCTCGGCCGCATCATGTCCTATGCCGGTCTCGTCTATGCCGGCGACACCTCGGACCCCGTCCGCTCCAAATTCTATGGCGACACGCAGGAGAGGATAACCGCCGCCTCCTCGCATCTCTTGTTTTTCGAACTCGAATTGAACCGGCTCGACGAAGGCGCGCTGGACAAGGCTCTATCCGAGGGACCGCTGGCGCATTACCGGCCGTGGATCGAGGACATCCGCAAAGGCAAGCCCTATCAGCTCGAAGACAAGCTCGAACAATTGTTCCACGAAAAATCCGTCACCGCCTATGGCGCGTGGAACCGGCTGTTCGACGAGACCATCACGGCGCTGCGCTTCGATGTCGACGGGCAGTCGCTGAGCATCGAGCCGGTGCTCAATCTCCTGCAGGATCAAAAAGAAGAGCTGCGCGAAAAGGCCGCCAAGGCGCTTGGCGGCGTTCTCAAGGAGAATGTGCGCACATTTACGTTGATCACCAACACGCTCGCCAAGGATAAGGAGATTTCCGATCGTTGGCGCGGCTTCAAGGACGTCGCGGATTCACGCCATCTCTCCAACCGGGTGGAGCGTGAGGTCGTGGATGCGCTGGTCAGCGCGGTGCGCGCCGCCTATCCGCGCCTCTCCCACCGCTATTACAGGCTGAAGGCCAAGTGGTTCGGCAAGCCGGCGCTGAAATTCTGGGACCGCAACGCGCCGCTCCCCAATGTTCCGGCCAAAACCTACCCCTGGGACGCCGCGCGTGAAGCTGTGCTTGGCGCCTATGGCGATTTTTCTCCGAAGATGGCCGGTATCGCGAAACGCTTTTTCGACGAGCGCTGGATCGACGCGCCCGTGCGGCCGGGCAAAAGCCCCGGCGCTTTCGCCCATCCGACCGTGCCCTCGGCGCACCCTTATGTGCTGCTCAACTATCAGGGCAAGCCACGCGATGTGATGACGCTCGCCCATGAACTCGGCCACGGCGTTCATCAGGTGCTGGCGGCGCACAATGGCGCCTTGATGGCGCCGACGCCGCTGACGCTGGCCGAAACCGCTTCGGTCTTCGGCGAGATGCTGACCTTCCGCGCCCTGCTCGCAAGGGCTGACACGGTCGCCGAGCGCCGCGCCATGCTGGCCTCAAAAGTCGAGGACATGCTGAATACCGTCGTGCGGCAGATCGCTTTCTATTCCTTCGAGCGCAAGGTGCATATCGAACGCCGCAACGGAGAGCTCACGGCCGAGCAGATCTGCGACTTCTGGATGAGCGAGCAGACCGAGAGCCTTGGCCCTTCGATCGAATTCACCGAGGATTACAGGGCCTATTGGGCCTATATTCCGCATTTCATCCATTCGCCTTTCTACGTCTACGCCTATGCGTTCGGCGATTGTCTCGTCAATTCGCTCTATGGCGTCTATCAGAAGGCGCAGGAAGGTTTCGCCGAGCGCTATTTCGCTTTGCTGTCGGCGGGCGGCGCGAAGCCCTATGGCGAGCTTCTGGCGCCTTTTGGCCTGGACGCGCGCGATCCCGCCTTCTGGCAGATCGGCCTTGGCATGATCGAGGGGCTGATCGCCGAACTGGAGGCGCTGGAGGGGAAGGCTTGACGTATTGAGCGGCGCTGGAACGGCCGTTCAGGCGCCCTCATCCCGAGAAACCGCAACAGCAGCGTCTCCAAGAAGGAGAAGACGGTGCTCGTCCGGGGGACGCACGAACCGGGTCCGGGCCTGCCATGCGTCACGCCGCGGCGGAAAATTCCTCGAAAGCGGCGATCGCATTGGCGGCGTACATCAAGGATGGGCCGCCGCCCATATAAACCGCCATCCCCAGCATTTCTTCGAGCTCAAGCTTGGTCACGCCGAGTTTCACCAAAGCCTGGACGTGAAAGCCGATGCAGGCGTCGCAGCGGGACGCGACCCCTAAAGCCAGCGCGATCAGCTCTTTCGTTTTTTTGTCAAGGGCGCCGTCCTGAGTTGCGGTGCGCGCCAGATCGCTGAAGCCCTTCATCACCTCGGGCAGATCGGCGCGCAAGGTGGCAAGGTTCTTGGAGACCCCCTGGGTCAGCTCCCGGTAAGTCGCGGCGGAAAGGCTCATGTGCATAAACTCCTGAGGCGCGGTTGCGAAAAGGCGCGGCCTTTTCGGATCGGATCACACGATGGCCACGCCGCCATCTTCCTCTCATATAATATATTGTGATATAATATATTGCAATAAAATATTTTCTAGTATAATGACAGAAGGCATGAACGAGAGCAAGGCGTCGATCGACGTCGCAAAAATGCGGGCCGCCGCCCACGGCGCGACGGCCTTGCTGCGCGTCCTCGCCAACGAGGACCGGCTCTTGTTGTTGTGCCAGATGACAGAGGGCGAAAAATCAGTCGGCGAGCTGGAGACGCTGCTGGATATCCGCCAACCGACGCTGTCGCAACAATTGGGCGTGCTGCGGACGGAGGGACTGGTGACGACGCGACGGGAAGGCAAGCGGATCTATTACGCCGTCGCCGACCCGAAGGTGTTGTCCGTGCTGAACGCTTTTTACGGGTTGTTCTGCCCGAAGGATTAGGGCGCGGGCGCCGGCTCTCGCGGCCGCGCGCTTACCGCACGAAGCCCAAAATATCCTTCACCGCCGCCATATTCTCCCGTGCGATCAGTTTGGCCCGCGCCGCGCCGTCCGTGAGCACGCCGTCGATATAGGCGGCGTCATCCTTGAGCCGCTTCATCTCCGCGCCGATCGGGCCGATTTTCGCCACCGCCAGATCGACCAGCGCCGATTTGAACGCCGAGAAATTGGCGCCGCCAAATGTCTTCAAGACCTCCGGCTTCGTCTCGCCGTTCAGGGCGGCATAGATGCCGACAAGATTGTCGGCCTCGGGGCGTTTCGCAAGGCCCTCGACATCCGACGGCAACGGCTCCGGATCGGTCTTCGCCTTTCGCACCTTCTGCGCGATGGCGTCGGCGTCGTCGGAAAGATTGATCCGCGAATAATCGGAAGGGTCCGATTTCGACATTTTCTTCGCGCCGTCGCGCAGGCTCATCACACGCGTCGCCGGGCCTTGAATGAGAGGCTCGGGCAGCGGGAAAAAAGCCTCGCCATGACCATTGGCCGCGATCGACGCGGCGTAGTCGAGATTGAACTTCTGCGCAATATCGCGCGCGAGCTCAAGGTGCTGCTTCTGGTCCTCGCCGACCGGCACGTGGGTTGCGCGGTAGAGCAGGATGTCGGCCGCCATCAGGCACGGATAGGCGTAAAGCCCGACCGAGGCGTTCTCGCGGTCCTTGCCGGCCTTCTCCTTGAACTGCGTCATGCGGTTCAGCCAGCCCATGCGCGCGACGCAATTGAACACCCATGCGAGCTCCGCGTGCTCGGCGACCTGGCTCTGGTTGAAGATGATATGCTGGCTCGGATCGACGCCGGACGCGATGAAGGCCGCCGTCACCTCCCTTATGCTCGCCTTCAGCTCGAGAGGGTTTTGCGGCACAGTGATGGCGTGCAGATCGACGACGCAATAGATGCAGTCGTGCGTGCGCTGCAATTCGACGAATTTGACGATCGCGCCGAGATAATTGCCAAGGTGCAGGTTGCCCGTCGGCTGGACGCCGGAAAAAACCCGTTCTGCGAATTGCGCCATGTGCGAGGGCTCCCGGCAATTGACATTTTCCACGAAGGCGCCGGGCTATCGCAAGGATTTGCCGCCAAGGCAAGCGCCCGGGCGAAAAGGCCGCCCAAATCCGAGCCGGGCGCCCTTTTTGATGAAACGGCTGATTAGAGAATAAACCGGCTGAGATCCGCGTTTTTCGCCAGATCGCCGATGTTTTTCTCCACAAAAGCCGCGTCGATGACGATTTTCTCGCCGAAGCGGTCCGCCGCCGTGAAGCTGACGTCATCCAGCACGCGCTCCATGACGGTCTGGAGGCGCCGCGCGCCGATATTCTCAACGGAGGAATTGACCTGCGCCGCGATCTTTGCCAGCGCATTGACGGCGTCCGGCGTAAAAACCAGTTCGACGCCTTCCGTGCGCAGCAGCGCCTCATATTGCTTGATGAGGCTGACCTCCGTCTCGGTCAGAATGCGGCGGAAATCATCCTCCGTCAGCGGCGCAAGCTCGACCCGGATCGGCAGACGCCCCTGCAATTCCGGCAAAAGGTCCGAGGGTTTCGACACATGGAAGGCGCCAGAGGCGATGAACAGGATATGGTCGGTTTTCACCACGCCATGCTTGGTCGGAACGCTCGCGCCCTCGATCAGCGGCAACAGGTCGCGCTGCACGCCTTCGCGCGAAACATCGGCGCCGCCGCGCCCCTCCCGCACGCAGATCTTGTCGATCTCGTCGAGGAAGACGATGCCATTGTTCTCGACCTCCTCGATCGCTTCACGCACCACGGCGTCCTGATCGACGAGCTTGTCGCTCTCCTCGGTGATCAGGGGCGCCGTCGCATCCTTAACGGTGGTGCGGCGAGGCTTGGCGCCCTTGCCGAGCGCCTTGCCAAAGATATCGCCGATCGAGATGGCGCCGATCTGCGAGCCAGGCATGTTGGGCAATTCAAACATCGGCAGGGACGACCCGCCCCCTTGCGCGAGTTCGATCTCGATTTCCTTGTCGTCGAGTTCGCCGGCGCGCAGCTTTTTGCGAAAACTGTCGCGCGTCGCGGGCGAGGAGCCAGGACCGACGAGCGCGTCGAGAAGCCGGTCTTCCGCCGCGAGTTCGGCTTTGGCGCGGACAAGCTTGCGTTTTTCATCCCGGATCATCGCAATCGCCGTCTCGACGAGGTCGCGGATGATCTGCTCGACATCGCGGCCGACATAGCCGACTTCGGTAAATTTCGTCGCCTCGACCTTTAGGAAGGGCGCCCCTGCGAGCTTGGCGAGGCGGCGCGAAATCTCCGTCTTGCCGCAGCCTGTGGGGCCAATCATCAAAATATTCTTGGGGAGAACTTCATCGCGCATCGAACCTTCGAGGCGCAGGCGGCGCCAGCGATTGCGCAAAGCGATGGCGACCGCGCGCTTGGCGTCGTGCTGCCCGACGATGAAACGGTCGAGTTCGGAAACGATCTCGCGGGGAGAAAAATCGGTCATAACAGCCCAATCATCGGCAAAGCTTCTCGATCCTGCCCGAACCTCAGTTTGAGGCAATCGATTCGATCACGAGGTTGCGGTTGGTGTATACGCAAATCTCCGAGGCGATCTCCAGCGAGCGCCGCGCGATCGCCTCGGCCTCGAGGTCTGTCGCGAGCAAGGCCCGCGCGGCGGCGAGCGCGTAATTGCCGCCCGAACCAATGCCCATCACCGAGCCGCGCTCGGTCGCTTCCGGCTCCAGAACGTCGCCATTGCCGGTGAGCACCAGCGCCGTCTGCTTGTCGGCGACGAGCATCATCGCCTCGAGCCGGCGCAGATAGCGATCCGTGCGCCAGTCTTTTGCGAGTTCGACGCAGGAGCGCATGAGTTGGCCGGGGTACTGCTCCAGCTTGGCCTCCAGCCGCTCGAACAGGGTGAAGGCGTCGGCGGTCGCGCCCGCGAAACCGCCGATGACCTCGCCCTTGGCGAGCCGGCGCACCTTTTTGGCGTTGCCCTTGACGATGGTCTGCCCGATCGAGACCTGACCGTCGCCGCCGATGACCGTGCGGCCGTCTTTCTTGACCAGGATGATCGTCGTCGCGTGCCAGGAGTCGCGAGATGAGTCCGAACCGGACGGGAATTGCTGCATTTTTGGGTTTTCTGTGGAGGGGCCGGTTTGGCAGGGAAGCCTACCCCCATCTATGGGTTCGCCGGAGCGGATGCAAGAGAGAGCGGCCGCGGGCGAAGCTGCGAGCGCCATTCACTCAATTGATGAAGCGCCAAAACGGGTCTATCCTTGAAGAGCGCCGGGATGCGTCGCCTCGAACTTATAAAAAAAGGGCGCAGCGCCCGTTCCCGACCAGCCCTTTCGGGGGAGAGCCGGCATGCGTTCGCCCGTCGAAGCCGTTTTGCTCAGAGTGTTCGTTGCGGAGAGCGACCATTTTCATGGCCGCCCGCTCGCGGAGGCGATCTTCATGAAAGCTTTGGAGCGGAAAATGGCCGGCGCGACCGTGCTTCCAGGACCCGAGGGTTTTGGTCACGGGCGCCGCATTCACTCGCAGATCAACGTCGACGCGGCCCCCTGCTCGCCATTGATCGTCGAGATCGTCGATACGAGGGAGAAAATCGACCAATTCCTTCCCGAGGTGGATGAAATGGTCGAGACCGGCCTCGTGACCCTGGAAATCGTCCGGGCGATTTCCTTTTCGCCAGATGGAGCTCTTGCCGGGCGCTAGACAAGACTATGCTCAAGCTTTTGAAACTGGAGCAATTTCTGATCAACCGAATGACTCCATCCGATCGGAAAGCACTCTAGCGCAGGCGGCAACACAAAGAAGGGGCGCTTGCATGGACCTTCCGCACGACGCCGTTTTGCTGCGCATCTTCACCAGCGTCTCCGACCGTTCCGGCCTCGATCCCTTGTATGACGCCATCGTGACCAAGGCGCGGGAGATGAACCTTGCCGGCGCCACTGTCTTGCGAGGCTGTCTCGGCTTTGGCCATTCGGCCAAGCTTCACCAGCCTCATTTGTCGCCGCTGCGCCAAGATTATCCGGTCGTCGTCGAAATCGTCGACGCCGAGGAGAAGATCAACGCCTTCCTTCCCGTTCTCGACGAAATGATGGAAAGCGGACTCGTCACGCTGGAGAAGGCGAAGGTTTTGCAATACGGACGCCAGCGCGCCGGGCTGGCCCAGCGCATCAAGGAGCATTTCCTGGGGCATGCGCACTGAAGGGCGCCCCGACGCGGCAAGCGGCCCCCGGGGAAGCTTCGGCTGCGGCGGCGCGAGGCGAGGCCGATTGCCCGGCGCCCGCCTGCTCGCAGGCTCCTTCATTTTCCCGCCGCCACACGCGATAATTGTGTGTTAAGATATTTGTGCTTGTCGCGCTTGAGGCAAAGAGAGACGTGTTCACGCCGGCTTTCGTCCAGGCCCTCGGCATTGGCGGAAAGATGGATCTCATCGTCCTTATTCTTTTCGCCGTGGCCATCGGCGCCATCTATTTGCTGATCATCCGGCCGCTGCAAAAGCGCGCCCGGGAAAACACAGGCGCCAGCCCCGCCGGTTCCGCAGTTCTTCAATCGGGGGACACGAAACCGGCAGGTTCGTCCGCGGAAGAATTTGGCCAGAACACTACGCTATCGACAACTGGAGCAGCGGCGATGGAGGATGGCGCAGATATCGAGTCGCTCATGTCGGCTGTACGGGATCAAGCCGTCGAACTGCGTTGCGAGCACGCGAAAACCGTTTCAAATTTGTCGTTGAGTTTCGACGTGCTGACGAATCGTCTTGCGACCATCGAACCGCTTCTCGCCAAGGCGATGGAGGCGGCCGGCAAAAGTGAAGCCTCCGTTGCGCTCCTCACAGCTTCAAATGACGAGTACAGGCACAAGCTGGCCGAAGCCGAGCGCGACCTTGGCTATTACCGGCCTCTGGCGATGAAGCTGGACGATGACCTTCGCATAGCCCGCAATCATCTCACGGAAACGGAACGAAAGTTCGCGGCTCTCGAGAGCGACTACGCGAAGACCCAGGGCGCCGCCAACGAGCTTTTCCAGAAAATGGCTTCCGCCGAATTGGCGCGTCAGCGCGCGGCCGAAGAGAATGTTGCGCTGGTTCAGAGGCTGAATGAGCACGATTTCACAATCCAATCGCTGTTGCGCGAAACCGCGGTCCTTAAATCGGAGACGGTTTCCGTTGCCAGCGATCTCGAGCGGGCGGAACGGGAATCGAAGTCTGTCGCCGAGAAATATGCGGTTGAGCTCGAGGGCGCCAGCAGGGCGAAGGCGGCTTTGAACTCGCTGCAGGCCGAGTTCAGTCAATTTCGAAAGGACAGCGCCGCGCAGATTGAACAAATCGAAGAACGCGAAAGAGCTTTGGCGGAGGCTCTCTCGATAAAGGAAAAACAATTCTATGATTCCGAGATCAAGCAGTCAGCCTTGAACTCCAAGGTGGATTTTCTCACCCGCACAAATCAGCGCCTGCGCGAGGATCTGCGAAGCCATCTCGACCATATTGGAAACCTTGAAGCCTCAAACCGGAAGCTTCTGGATTTGCTTGCGCGCAATTCGGCCGCCGACGAGCAGGAAGTCGACACGAGGGATTTGGCGACTGCGGGCCGCACCGCTCCAAAGCTGCGCGCGGTGTCCGACACGCAAACGGGCGCCAGCGTATCGACGAAAGCGCTCCCGCCCGATCGCTCATGATGGTCAAGAGCCGGAGGGTTTCCGCACAATCCTCCAGGGGCCGTGTCGAAGGTTATCCTCGCGGGCGCGCCCGGCATGTGGCGGAAAGCAAAGTTCGACAAGAGATATCAAAAGCTAGCCAATCCGTCCCCGACTTGCTAGAGCAGCGGCATATTTCGCACCGGGTCCCAAAAATGCGCGCCGCCGCCGTCTCACGTAAAACCAAAGAGACCGAAATCGAAGCGTCCGTCGATCTCGATGGGACGGGCGCGGCTAAAATTCAGACCGGAATCGGCTTTTTCGATCACATGCTGGAGCAGCTCGCGCGCCATTCGCTGATCGATATGGCGATTTCCGCAAGGGGCGATCTGCATATCGACCAGCATCACACCGTCGAGGATACAGGCATCGCGCTGGGGCAGGCGATCCGCAAGGCGCTTGGGGACCGCGCCGGCATCACCCGCTACGCCGACGCCCTTCTGCCGATGGACGAGACCCTGACCCGCGTCGCCATCGACGTCTCGGGACGTCCTTTTCTGGTGTTCAAAACCAGCTTTCCGCGCGAAAAAATCGGCGAATTCGACACGGAGCTGGTGCGCGAATTCTTCCAGGCCTTCGTCATGAACGCCGGCATGACGGTTCACGTCGAGACTTTATATGGCGAGAACGCGCACCATATTTCGGAATCATGTTTCAAGGGCCTCGCCCGCGCTTTGCGCCTTGCGATAGAACAGGATCCACGCCAGAAGGGGGCCATTCCCTCCACCAAGGGAACGCTCGCGGGGTAGGCTGGCGCCGGTTTTTTGGAGCCATGCGGCCTCAAGCCCTCAGGCCAGGGAGATCGCGAAGCGATCGCCTCGAAGCAGACGGGCGACGCTGAACGCGCATTGGCTCTTCTTTCGGGGCGCAGGCTTCGCCCTTTCCTCACAATGAGGGCGGAGCCTCCGGGCGGGGTTTGCCCAGACGAATACGTCAGGGCGCGATTACGTTAGAGCATATTCCGATCAGATCGGTTCGATCTGATCGACAAGGATATGCTCAAGTTTTTGATCTGGAGCGATTTCTGATCGATCGAATGACTCCATTCGATCGGAAAGCGCTCTAGAGTAAGGGAGCCAAAAACACATGGCCGTCTTTTCGGTCCATTTGCCGGGTGAGGACGTCGCGCGCATTGGCGAGGCCGCCTTCGTGCGCGAAGGTTTTTGCGCGAGAGCCTTCGTCTTTGGCCCGTTGTGGCTGCTGCGGCGCCGGCTCTGGCTTTGGGCCGGGCTGTGGTTCGCGGCCTTCCTTCTCCTTGTGCTTCTCGGCGCGGCCGGCGCCCTGTCCTTCCTGGCCATTCTGACGCTTCTCTTTCTGCTGCAGCTGCTTTTGGGACTCGAAGCGAACCGGCTCATTGAAGGACGGCTCTGGAGCCAGGGGTATAATTTGGCGGAAATCATCGCCGCGCCCGCTCTCGATCAGGCTGAGATGGTTTTTTATCGTCAGTTTGGCGCGAACGAGCCGCCGCCCGCGCAGAGCAGCGCGCATCCGGCGCAGATCCACGCCTCTGCGCCGGCTTCGCCCGTTCTCGGCAGCCTGCCCGAGCCAGAGGCGCGCCGGTGAAGGTTGCGATCGTCGATTATGGCTCGGGCAATCTGCATTCCGCCCAAAAAGCCTTCGAGCGCGCCGCACGCGAGGCCGGGCTTGCCTCCGCCATCGAAGTGACGCCCGATCCGGCCACGGTCGCGGCGGCGGACCATATTGTCCTGCCGGGCGTTGGCGCGTTTGCCGATTGCCGGCGCGGGCTTGAGGCGCTTCCCGGCATGGTCGAGGCGCTGAACGAGGCCGTGCTGAAAAAGGGCCGCCCGTTTCTTGGCATTTGCGTCGGCATGCAGCTGCTGGCGACGCGCGGGCTGGAGCATGGCGAGACGCCCGGCCTTGGCTGGATCGAGGGCGAAGTCGACGCGATCGAGCCGAACGACCCGGCCTTGCGCATCCCGCATATGGGCTGGAACACGCTGGATCTTGCCCGCGAGCACCCGGTGCTAAGCCATATCCCGACCGGCCCCACGGGCCTGCACGCCTATTTCGTGCATTCCTATGCGTTCAAGCCTGCACGGCCGGAGAGCGTCATCGCCGCGACCGACTATGGCGGCGCCGTCAGCGCCCTGATCGGGCGCGACAATATCGTCGGATCGCAATTTCATCCCGAGAAGAGCCAGACCCTCGGGCTGGCGCTGATCGCCAATTTTTTGAGGTGGCGGCCATGATCCTTTTCCCCGCCATCGATCTTAAGGGCGGACGCTGCGTGCGTCTCGAACAGGGCGACATGGCCAAGGCGACGGTATTTTCCGCCGACCCGGGAGCGCAGGCTGAAAGCTTCGAACGGCAGGGCTTTGTCTACCTTCATGTCGTCGATCTCGACGGCGCCTTCGCCGGCGAGCCCAAGAACGCCGAGGCCGTCGAGGACATTCTCGCGAGGGTCAGGATGCCGGTGCAGCTCGGCGGCGGCATCCGCAATCTCGCGACCATCGAAGCCTGGCTCCAAAAAGGAATTTCCCGCGTCATCATCGGCACCGCGGCGGTGCGCGATCCTGACCTTGTGCGCGAGGCCGCAAGGCTTCATCCGGGCAGGGTCGCGGTGGGCATTGACGCGCGCGACGGATTGGTCGCCGTCGAAGGCTGGGCCAAGAGCTCGGAGCTGAACGCGCTCGAACTCGGCCGGCGCTTCGAGGACGCGGGCGTTTCCGCCATTATTTATACCGACATTGCCCGCGACGGCATTTTGCAGGGTCTCAATATGGAGGCGACGCTGGCGCTGGCGGAGGCCGTCGACATTCCCGTCATCGCCTCCGGCGGCCTCGCCTCGCTCGCCGACGTCGAGCGGCTTTTGCAGCCAGATTGCGCCAGGCTTGCCGGCGCAATCACCGGCCGCGCGCTCTATGACGGAAGGCTCGATCCGGCCGAGGCTCTGGCGCTGATCGCGCGGGCGGGCGCCGATGCTTAAATCCCGCATCATCCCCTGCCTCGACGTCAAGGATGGCCGCGTCGTCAAGGGCGTTAATTTCGTCGATCTGCGCGACGCCGGCGATCCGGTCGAATGCGCCATCGCCTATGACGCGGCCGGCGCCGACGAACTGTGCTTTCTCGACATCACCGCGAGCTCCGACGATCGCCCGATCCTTCTCGATGTCGTGCGGCGGACGGCCGAGGCCTGTTTCATGCCGCTGACCGTCGGCGGCGGCGTCAGAACTCTCGACGACATTCGCGCGCTTCTGCTTGCCGGCGCGGACAAGGCCTCGATCATGACGGCGGCGGTCGCCAATCGCGGCTTCGTGCGCGAGGCGGCGGAAAAATTCGGCAGCCAATGCGTTGTCGTGGCGATCGACGCCAAACAGACGGCGCCCGGAAAATGGGAGATTTTCACCCACGGCGGGCGCAAGCCGACCGGCCTCGACGCCATTGACTACGCGAGGGAAGTCGTCTCGCTTGGCGCCGGCGAAATTCTTCTGACGTCGATGGACCGCGACGGCTCGAGGAGCGGGTTTGATCTCGCCCTGACGCGCGCTGTCACCAACGCCGTCAACGTGCCCGTCATAGCGTCCGGCGGCGTCGGCGAACTGCGCCATCTGGTCGAAGGCATCAGCGAGGGCGGGGCGACGGCCGTGCTCGCCGCCTCGATCTTTCACTTCGGCGAATTCACCATCGCCGAGGCAAAGCATTATATGGCCAAATCCGGATTGCGGATGCGGCTGGATGGACTAGGGTAAACGCTTCCGATATCAGGACAAATGGATGAAGCCGTTCAGCCTTGATGACCTAGCCGCCATCATTTCCGCGCGCGGAAACGCCACTTCGGCTGCGTCCTACACCAAGTCGCTTCTCGACGCGGGTCCAGCCCGCGCCGCCAAGAAATTCGGCGAAGAGGCGGTGGAACTCGTCATCGCCGCGATTGAGGGCGAAAAACAGGCGATCGTCAGCGAAAGCGCCGACGTTCTCTACCATCTCCTGGTCTTGCTGCGTCTCGGCGATGTTTCCCTGAGCGAGGTGCTGGACGAACTTGAGCTTCGAACCAGCCAGTCCGGACATCAGGAAAAAGCCTCCCGCCAGAGCGTCTCACGATGACGCCTCCCGTCGATTTGAAGTTTCCGCCCCAGGCGGGATCTGAAGAGCATATGTTCGCCGGACTGTCGGAGGGCCTGGTGATGGATGAGCGCGCCGCCGCTGGAGCCGCCGAGGTTCTTTTATCGCCCTATCATCGTTTCAGCCGCGCCGAATGGGCGGCGCTGCGGGCCGATACGCCGCTCACCTTGACGATCGACGATCTGACGCGGCTGAGATCCTTGAACGATCCGATCTCCCTCGAAGAAGTCGTCGCGATCTATCTGCCGCTGTCGCGCCTCCTCGCGCTCTATGTCGCCGCGACGCAGGGCCTCTATAAGGCGACGCAGCGCTTCCTCGGCGCCGATGGCGGCAAGACGCCTTATATCATCGGCATCGCAGGCTCCGTTTCGGTCGGCAAGTCGACCCTCGCCCGCGTCATGCAGGCCCTGCTCTCGCGCTGGCCGAATACGCCAAAGGTCGATCTCGTCACCACGGATGGATTTCTGCATCCGAACGCCATGCTCGAGAGCGAAGGCCTGATGCAGAAAAAGGGCTTTCCGGAGAGCTATGACGGCACCGCGCTCCTGCGCTTTCTCTCGGACGTCAAGGCCGGCAGGCGCCATGTCGAAGCGCCCGTCTATTCGCATCTGACCTATGACGTCGTTCCGGGTGAAGCCATCGTCGTCGATCGCCCCGACATTCTCATTGTCGAAGGGCTCAACGTCCTGCTGCCCAATCGGCCGGCGAAGGACGGCAGAGGGCTGCCTTTCGTTTCCGACTTTTTCGATTTTTCGATCTACCTGCACGCCGCGGAGAGCGATCTCGAACGCTGGTTCCTGGGGCGCTTCATGCGGCTGCGGGAAACCTCGTTTCGCGATCCGCAATCCTATTTCAGGAAATACGCCGATCTCAGCGGCGCCGAGGCCGAGGCGGCGGCGCGCGGCATCTGGACCCGGATCAACCTCGCCAATCTGCGCGAAAACCTTCTGCCGACCCGCGCGCGCGCAAGCCTTGTCCTGACCAAAGGCTCCAGCCACCGAATCGAGGAAGTCGAGCTGCGCAAGCTTTGAACGGAGCGCGTTCGAAGGCGCGCCGCCCCGCCTTGCGGCCCATTGCGCAGCGTTAAGGTCTTGACCTTCGCAAAACTCTCGTCAGAGTCCGCCCCGGTTGGAAAGACCCGCGCACGAGGTCTTGAACCCCGGGGAAACGCAAAATGCTCAAGACGCTGATTTACGCCACAGCCATGGCCGCCGTCGCAGCCACGCCCGCGCTGGCGCTCAAAGTATCGAAATCTATCGAGATAGCCGCGCCGCCCGAAAAAGTATGGGAGACGATCGGCGAGTTCTGTGGCATTGCCGACTGGCATCCGGTTGTCGAGAAATGCGAGCTCTCGACGAGGGGCGAAACGCAGATCCGCACGCTGAGCCTCAAGGGCGGCGGCTCGATCGTCGAGGAACAGGTGTCCCGAAACGACCCGAATATGAACTACACCTATAAAATCATCGAGAGCCCGCTCCCCGTCTCGGACTATGAATCAACGATCAAGGTGACGCCGAGCGGCGAAGGCTCCAAAGTGACATGGTGGGGCGAGTTCAAGGCCAAGGGCGCCGACGACGCCAAGGCCGAAGAAACCATAGGCGGCGTTTACGAGGCGGGCTTGAAAGGCATCGCCGACGAGGTCAAATAGGCGCGCCCGCCACAACTGGCGGAATTTTGCGAGCGCCTCGGGGCAATTTCAGCGCCCTGAGGCGTTGGCGTTCTTCCAAACCATGATTGAAAGCCCTAGCGATGGTTGCGAGCCGGGGTTATTTCTATAGACCAAAGCTCCGGGAACGGCTCGCCGGACACCCGCTGGCGTCGAAGGACGCCGACGCGGCTGACGCCTCCGGTTGATGATCCGGACGGATACTGCGGTAAGGAATAGGGATGGCATGAGAACTCTCGTCGGCGGCAAAGAAAAGTTCGCCATAACCCTGACCGTTCGCCGCGAAGGGATCGTCATTGCGCGTGCATCGCTGCGCCCGGGCAGGCTCCGCCTGGATTAGGCGCGGCCTCGCATCGCTCTTTCATTCCACCTTTATCTTCGACCTTGCGGATGACTTTTGCCAACATTTGCAGGTGGCGGGATAATGATTTCGCGCCAGGAATTACCGTCTCATGAGTTTATTGGTTCCGGCTACTCCCGACGAGGTGGCGGCGAGCGTCGCGGAAGCGGCTCAGCTGCGCACGCCGCTCTCCATCAGCGGTCTCGGCTCAAAGGCGCAGCTTGGCGCGCCCTGGAACGCGGCGCGGCGGCTCGATCTTTCCGCGCTGAAGGGCGTCACCATGTATGAGCCAGAGGAACTTGTCGTTTCCGCGCTGGCGGCGACCCCGATCGAGGACATTGAGGCGATGCTCGCCGCCAAGGGTCAGGAGCTCGCCTTCGAGCCGATGTCCTTTGGCGCGCTCTATGGGACGGGGCCAGGCTCCCTCGGCGGCTGCCTGATGGCGAACGTTTCCGGTCCGCGCCGGATCAAGGCCGGCGCCGCGCGCGATCATGTGCTTGGCGTCAAGGGGGTCAACGGCCGAGGCGAAGCCTTCAAAGCGGGGGGAACCGTCGTCAAGAATGTCACGGGTTACGATCTCTCGCGCGGTCTTGCCGGGTCGTTCGGCACGCTCGCGGTCGTCACCGAACTGACCTTCAAGGTGCTGCCCCGGGCGGAAACCACGGCTACGCTGGCGCTGGCGGGCCTCGCCCCAAAACGCGCGGTCGAGGCGCTTTGCCTTGCGATGGGGGCGCCGGTCGACGTTTCGGGCGCGGCGCATTTGCCGTCTTTCGCCGCCAACGCGCTTGGCTTTGCGGGTCCCGTCACGCTTTTACGGCTCGAAGGCTTCGCTCCCTCCGTCGATGAACGCTTCGATCGGCTGGCCTTGAGCCTCAAACCCTTCGCCAAGGCCGAACGCCTTGACGGCGCGGCCTCCATCGCTTTGTGGCGCGCAATCCGCGACGTCGCACCGCTCGCTGAGCCGCGTGACAAAATCATCTGGAAGATTTCAGTCGCTCCCACGGCCGGGCCGCCGGTCGCCGCGACGATCGGCAAGGTCTATCCGGGCGAGGCTTTGTTCGACTGGTCGGGCGGTCTCGTGTGGCTCGCGCTCACGCCCGATTGCGGGCCCGATTCCGGCGCGGAGCTGATCCGCGGCGCCATCGCCGTTCACGGCGGCGGCCACGCGACTCTCGTGCGCGCGCCGGCCGAAGTCCGGGCTGCGACGCGGGTGTTTCAGCCCCAGCCCCCGGCGCTGAAAGCCTTGTCGCAGAGATTGAAAGCAGAATTCGACCCGTTCGGCATTTTGGAGCCGGGACGGATGCAGGCCGAGGTTTGACATGCAGACGCATTTTTCTTTGGCCCAGCTGGCCGATCCGGGCATCGCTGAATCGGAAACGATTCTGCGCAAATGCGTGCATTGCGGCTTCTGCACGGCCACCTGTCCGACCTTCGTGCTCCTCGGCGACGAACTCGACAGCCCGCGCGGCCGCATCTACCTCATCAAACAGATGCTGGAAAATGACCGGCCGGCCGACGTCGAGACAGTGACGCATGTCGATCGCTGCCTCTCCTGCCTCTCCTGCATGACGACCTGCCCCTCCGGCGTCAATTATATGCATCTCGTCGACGAGGCCCGCATCCGCATCGAAAAAACCTATGCCCGTCCCCTGCCCGACCGCGCGCTTCGCGCCCTGCTCGGCTTTATTCTGCCTTATCCGTTCCGCTTCCGCATCGCGCTGCGGGGAGCCGCGCTCGCCGCGCCGCTGAAGCCGATCCTGTCCCGCTTTGGCCAGCTTGGCGATCGAATGGGCGCGATGATCGCGCTCGCGCCGCTGCGCCTGCCCCCGCGTTCGACCTTTCCGGACGCCGGCGAGATCAAACCCGCAGGCCGCAGACTCGCCCGCGTCGCGCTGCTCGGCGGCTGCGCCCAAAAAGTGCTGCGGCCTGGCATCAATGACGCCACGATCCGGCTGCTGACCCGCGTCGGCGTCGAGGTCGTGCTGCCGAAAAACGAAGGGTGCTGCGGCGCGCTGGTGCACCATCTCGGCCAAGAGGAGCACGCCCTCGCCGAGGCGCGTCACAATGTCGACGTGTGGACGGCCGAGATCGAGCGCGGCGGCCTCGACGCCATCATCATCACGGCCTCAGGCTGCGGCACAGTCATCAAGGACTATGGCTTCCTCCTGCGCAATGACCCCGCCTACGCCGCCAAGGCCGCAAAGGTCTCGTCCATCACCAAGGACGTCACCGAGTTTCTTGGAACGCTGAAGCTGCCGGAGCCCGTCAACCGGCCGGGCCTTACCCTCGCCTATCATTCGGCCTGCTCCATGCAGCATGGCCAGAAAATCACGACACTGCCGAAGCAGCTTCTGACCGCCGCCGGCTTCAAGGTGCGCGACGTGCCGGAAGGGCATCTTTGCTGCGGATCGGCCGGCACCTACAACATCCTGCAGCCGGAGATCGCGGCGCAGCTTCGCGACAGAAAAATCGCCAATATCCTGACAACGGAGCCGGACGCTGTCGCAACGGGCAATATCGGCTGCATCACACAAATCGGCCGCGGCCTTGGCCTTCCCGTGCTGCACACCGTCGAATTGCTGGATTACGCCTATGGCGGCCCGAAGCCCGCCGGGCTGGCGTCCCTTGGCTGAGCCGGCAGGCAAAACCGGCGTAGAGCCAGTCCTCCGAGGTCTCATAGAGTCCGGCCGTGGTCCATCACGGCGAGCGCGAATTTGCAGCTGTCCGCGTCGATGACGCGCTCCTTGGTGAGCGGATTGACGCCGCCATCAGCAAGCGTCGCGCCCATCGCTCCAGGATTGACCATCGGGTTGGTGCGGCCGTCATCGCCGCGCCGTTTGCGGCGGCGCAGCGCCGGCAAATCACTCCGCCGCCGCAGCCGGCGGCGGGGCGTAAGCCAGCCACAGCGCCTTTGCGCCAAGGCCGTCGACGAAAGCCTGATGCGCGCTGAGTTCGCCGGGCGTCAGCCTCGGCGCCAGAGGTTCGGGCCGCTGCGTCAGCAGGACGAAGCCGGAGTCCTCCGACGCCCTCAGCCCTGCGCTGAAAACCAGCGCCGTCTGCCGCCCGCCGCAAAGTTCGGCATAGACTTCGGCCAGAATCTCGGCGTCGAGCAAAGCGCCGTGCCTGGTGCGCCGCGAGGCGTCAACGCCAAAACGCGCGCAGAGGGCGTCGAGGCTGTTCGAGGCGCCTGGAAATTTACGCCGGGCGATAGCCAGAGTGTCGATGACGCGCTCCGAGCCGATGGGCGCGACGTCGAGCCGCGCCAGCTCGGCGTTGAGGAAGCGCATGTCGAATTCGGCGTTGTGGGCGACGATCTTGGCGTCGCCAACGAAATCCAGGAAAGCGGCGCTTATTTCGGCAAAAAGAGGCTTTCCGCTCAAAAATTCCAGCGAAATCCCGTGCACGCGGAAGGCTTCATCCGGCATGTCGCGTTCGGGATGGATATAGACGTGGAAAATCTGGCCCGTTGGGATGGCGTTCAGAAGCTCGATGCCGCCAATCTCAACGACGCGATGTCCCTGCGCCGGGTCCAGGCCGGTCGTCTCTGTGTCAAGAACAATCTCTCGCACCGGAACTCCTCAAGAGCGGTCCGCGCCGGCGGCCGCGCCAAGCGCGCGAAGGATGCCGCGCACCTGATTTTCGGCTGCCGCCATGCCTTTCGACGTGTCGATGACGAATTGCGCCCGGCGCCGTTTTTCGGCGTCCGGCATCTGTTTCGACATTATGACGGCAAGCCATTCGGCCGTCATGCCCGGGCGCTGGCAGACACGCTGCTTTTGCACAGCTTCCGGCGCCGAAACGACGACGGTCGCGTCGACCTCCCTGTCGGCCCCGGTCTCGAACAGCAAAGGCACGTCGAGCACGATGAGCTTTTCCCCGGCGCGCGCGGCCTCACGCACGAAACCGGCGCGGTCTTCGCGCACGAGAGGGTGAATGAGCTGTTCCAGCCGGGCCATCGCCGCGGGATCATCCCGCACGCGCGTGCCGAGCAGGGCCCGGTCGACGACGCCGTCGCGCGTCACGCCCGGAAAAGCGTGCTCAATGATCGGCGCGGCCTTTCCTTCATAGAGCCGGTGCACCGCGGCGTCCGAATCATGGACCGGGATTCCCTCCTTACGAAAGATCGCCGCGGTCGTCGTCTTTCCCATGCCGATCGAGCCGGTCAGGCCGAGAACAAACATCAGATGCTCTTCAACGCATCGGCCTCGACGAGACGCCGCAAATCCGCCGTGACGCCGGGCCTCAATCCGAACCATCGCTCAAAGCCGGGCGCGGCCTGGTGCAAAAGCATGCCAATTCCAGAGACCGTGCGCAGCCCCCTAGCTTGCGCCCGGCGAATGAGGGCGGTCTCCAGCGGGAAATAGACAATATCGTTAACGACCGCGTCGTCCGGCAGGCCGCCAAGCTCGATCTCGAGGGGCGGCTGGCCTTTCATGCCAAGCGAGGTGGTGTTGACAAGCAGCCCGGCGCCTTCGAGCGATGAAGGAAGTCTCGCCCAGTCGATCACCTCGACGCCGGCGGAAAAATGCGTCGCAAGAGCTTCCGCCCGCTCCCTTGTCCGGTTGGCGAGGATAACCCTCCTGGAGCGCCGCAGAAGACCATAGACGACCGCCCGGGCCGCGCCCCCGGCGCCGAGGACAACCGCATCGCCGCTCGCCGCATCCCAGCCCGGCGCGTCCTGATCCAAGGCCGCCAGAAAACCTTCGACGTCGGTATTATCGCCATAGAGCGCGCCGTCCTGCAGCCAAAGCGTATTGACCGCCTCGAGCTTTGCCGCGGTCGCGCTCGCGCGATCGACGCGCTCAAAGGCTTTCTGCTTATGCGGCAAGGTCACGTTTCCGCCGACGAAGCCGTTGACCGGAAGGTCGCGCATGAAATCCGAAAAATCCGGCGGCGCCACCGCGATCGCCTCATAGCTCCCTTGAATCCCGAACTGTTTCAGCCAGAACCCGTGGATGATCGGCGAACGTGAATGCGCGATCGGCCAGCCGACGACAAAGGCTTTTGGTTTAAGGTTAATGCTCATGCCTGAAGGCTGCCCTCCGCGCGCAGAAAATCGAGGAGGGGCAGAAGCGGAAGCCCCAGAATGACGAAATGATCCCCCTCGATCCTCTCGAAGAGATGAACCCCGAGGCCTTCCAGCTGATAGGCGCCGACGCTGCCGAGCACGGCGTCTCGCGCCTCATCGAGATAGGCCGCGATGAAGGCGGCCGAAAGCGGCCGCATCGTGAGCCTTGCTGCGGGGACCGCCTCAAACAGGATCCTCTCTTCCACGACCACGCAAATCGCCGAGTGAAGCTCATGCGTTTTTCCCGCGAGCGCCTCGAGCTGAACGCTGGCGGCGGCGCGGTCTTGCGGCTTGGTGAAAAGACGCCCTTCGCAGGAAAGCGTCTGATCCGCGCCGATCACCATCTGGCCCCGCGCACGCGCGCCGGCTGACAGAGCTTTTTTCCTTGCAAGATGAAGCGCAATCGTGGCGGCGCCGGCGCCCGCCTGGCGCAACGGCGCCTCCACGGCGCGCTCATCGATCGAAGCGTCGCAGCTCTCGAACGGAATTCCCGTCGCCGTCAACAGCGTCCGCCGCGCAGCGCTTCTGGAGGCAAGGAGAAGCGGCGTAGGGCCGCGCCATAGCGCGCTCATGCGGCGGAAATGAATTTCAGCTTATGCAGCTTGTGCAGATCGATAATCGCCGCGGCGGTCTCCTCGATGGAGCGTCGCGTGACGTCGATCGTCGGCCAGCCATGTTCCTCGAAAAGCTTGCGGGACTGTGCAACCTCCTCGGCGACGAGACGGCGGTCGACATAGGGCGATTCGGGATCGGCGTGGAGAGACAAGAGCCGATTAGCCCTGATCTGGACGATTCGCTCGGGCGAAGCCAAAAGCCCGACGACGAGCGGATTGCGAAGCTTTTCGATTGACTTCGGCAAGGGCGTATTCGGCACGAAGGGCAAATTGGCGGTTTTGACGCCGCGATTGGCGAGATAAATGCTCGTCGGCGTCTTCGACGTACGGCTGACCCCCATCAGCACCACATCCGCGGCCTCATAACTTTCCGACTGCTGACCATCGTCATGCATCATGGTGAAGTTGAGGGCGTCGATACGCCGGAAATAATCCGCGTTCAGCATGTGCTGCGCGCCGGGGCGCGGCTTCACCGCCGGCCCGATATAGGACTCAAAGAGGGTCATGATCGGCGCCAGCACGGAAAGACAGGGCGCTCCGATCCGCGTGCAAGCCTCGGTGAGGCGCTGGGCGTGCTGCGGATCAACGAGCGTGAACAGGACCATGCCGGGCGCCGCCTCGATCTCGGCGATCGCCTTGTCGAGCTGCGCCACGCTGCGCACCATCGGATAGACGTGTTCAAGCGAACATATGCCCTGATATTGCGCCGAGACGGCCCGGCTCGCCGCGATGAGAGTCTCGCCGGTCGCGTCGGAGACGAGATGCAGATTGAAATGGTGCCGCGCCATCATTGCCTCCCCAAACCTTCCTGGCCCTCATTTCTCGGCGGGGCGCATTGCTGAGGATAGGAGTGGATAAAGGCCGCGCAAGCCAGAAATGCAATCAAAATCTCGGCAAAGCGGCTGAAACGCTCAACAGGCGCCGGCCTTTGGACAGGCGGCGTCCCGAAGCTGTGGATGGCTGGCCGAACGGCAATAGCCTGTGTCCGCGTTCACGGCGAAAGGCCGCTAGCCCGACTGAATCGTTAAGAGAATCTTAACCGCTTTACAGCCTGATCGCCCCGGTGAATTCCGGGAATAACACGCGCGACAATAATGTGATTGTGGAAATCACTGCGCCAGCCTAATCGGTACCCCAATATGAATAAGAAAAAGTTAATTAGAGAGTCTTTGAGTCTTTAAGGAATTCGCGGTTTGACAGCTTCGTCCCCTACAAAGCCTTTTCTTCGCGTTCTGAATGGCGAAGTCCTCAATCCGCCGCCCGTCTGGCTGATGCGTCAGGCTGGGCGCTATCTGCCTGAGTATCGCGAAATCCGCTCGAAGGTTCCAAGTTTTCTCGAATTCTGCTATTCTCCGAAGATCGCCGCGGAAGCGACCTTGCAGCCGATTCGCCGCTTTGGCTTCGACGCCGCCATCCTGTTCAGTGATATTCTCGTCATCCCTGACGCCCTTGGCCAGAAGGTGAGTTTTGAAACCAATGAAGGGCCAAGACTCGATCCGATCGTGACAGTTGAAGATCTCGCCAGGCTGAACGCGGAAATCGATCAAAAACGACTTGAACCGGTTTTTGAGACCATTCAGCGGATAAAGGCGGCTCTGCCTCCTGAGACCGCGCTGATCGGCTTTTGCGGCGCGCCCTGGACCGTCGCGAGCTATATGATCGCCGGGCGCGGCACGCCGGATCAGGCGCCCGCGCGGCTTTTCGCCTACCGCGATCCCGACCTGTTTCAACGGCTGATCGACCGGCTTGTTGACGCCTCGACCGATTATCTCTCGCGCCAGATCGAGGCCGGCGTCGAAGCCGTGCAGATTTTCGATAGCTGGGCCGGCGTCCTTCCCGCGGGCGAATATGAGCGCTGGTGCCTTGCCCCGATCAAGGCGATCTCGGCCCGGGTCAAAAGCCGCCACAGCCATGCAAAAATCATCGGTTTTCCGAGGGGAATAGGCCCGCGCCTCAAAACCTTCTCGGCGCAGGCCGGCGTTGACGCCTTGGGCCTTGACACGGCGGTCGATCCCTTCTGGGCCGCCCGCAGCATCGATAAGACTGCGGTTTTGCAAGGCAATCTCGATCCGCTGGCGCTTATCGCCGGCGGCGCCGCGTTAGAGACGAGCGTCAAGCGCATTCTCGCCGCCTTCAAGGGGCGGCCGCATATTTTCAATCTCGGACATGGCATTTTGCCGCAAACGCCGGTGGAGCATGTCGCCGCGCTGATGGACCTCGTGCGGCGCGGAGCCTCGTCATGACAGCCTATCTCTGGATCAAAGCCGCGCACATTCTCGCGGTGATCTCGTGGATGGCGGGGATGCTCTATCTGCCGCGGCTTTTCGTCTATCATGCCGGCGTCGCGCAAGGCTCTGAAATGGCGCTGACTTTTGAAATCATGGAGCGCCGGCTCATGCGCTTCATCATGCTGCCGGCGATGATCGTGACCTGGATCACGGGCCTGACGCTTGCCGTCGAGGGCGGTTTCTTTCAGGCTGGATGGTTGCATGGAAAGCTGGCTCTGGTTATTCTGATGAGCGCCCTGCATGGCTATTTTAGCGTGACGCGGAAAAAATTCGTCGCCGGAACAAATGAACGAAAGGCTCGTTATTTTCGTGTGATGAACGAGGTTCCGACGCTCCTTCTGATAGGCATCGTGATACTGGTCGTTCTCAAGCCCGTTTGAATGCGGGGCTGAAATTCATCGGCGCGCAATTGCTTGTCAAAATGGTGAAAGTGATTTATCCAATAGGCTCCCTCCTGCAGGTCAATGGCTGTAAGTAGCGGCTGCTGCGCGGCGTCGAATGCTTCCCACCTGAATTTTGGGGTCAACCCGCCTAATCCTTCAGGACTTGGCTGCGTCATAGCCTCCCTGCCTCGCGTGAAATTGATCGCGCCACCTTCCAAGGACGTCATCCCGATGCGGGAAATAAAGCTGCAAGACTTGAAGCTCAAGTCGCCCACCGAGTTGCTTGGTTTCGCCGAAGAACACGAAGTCGAAAACGCTTCGATCATGCGCAAACAAGAATTGATGTTTGCGATTTTAAAACAATTGGCCAGCCGCGACATCGAGATCATCGGCGAAGGCGTGATCGAGGTGCTGCAGGATGGTTTCGGGTTCCTGCGCTCGCCGGACGCGAATTATCTCGCCGGACCGGACGATATTTACGTGTCGCCGTCGCAGATTCGCCGCTTTGGCCTGCGCACCGGCGATACGGTCGAAGGGCTGATTCGCAGCCCGAAAGAGGGCGAGCGTTATTTCGCGCTGCTCAAAGTCAATACGATCAACTTTGAAGATCCGGAGAAAATCCGGCATAAGGTGCATTTCGACAATCTGACGCCGCTGTATCCGGACGAGCGTCTGAAGCTCGAGGTCGACGATCCGACCAAAAAGGATCTGTCCTCGCGCGTCATCGACATTGTCGCGCCGATCGGCAAGGGCCAGCGCGCGCTCATCGTGGCCCCGCCGCGCACCGGCAAGACCGTGCTCCTGCAGAATATCGCGCAATCGGTCACGGCCAATCACCCGGAATGCTATCTGATCGTGCTCCTGATCGACGAGCGTCCCGAGGAAGTCACCGACATGCAGCGCTCCGTGCATGGCGAGGTCGTCTCCTCGACTTTTGACGAGCCGGCGGTGCGTCATGTTCAGGTCGCGGAAATGGTCATAGAAAAGGCCAAGCGCCTCGTCGAACATGGCCGCGACGTGGTCATCCTGCTCGATTCCATCACGCGGCTCGGCCGCGCCTATAACACCGTGGTGCCGTCTTCCGGCAAGGTGCTGACCGGCGGCGTCGACGCCAACGCCCTGCAGCGGCCGAAGCGCTTCTTCGGCGCCGCGCGCAATATCGAGGAAGGCGGCTCGCTCACCATCATCGCGACGGCTTTGATCGATACGGGCTCGCGCATGGACGAGGTGATTTTCGAGGAATTCAAAGGCACCGGCAATTCGGAAATCATTCTCGACCGCAAGGTCGCGGACAAGCGCACCTTCCCGGCGATCGACATCACCCGTTCCGGCACCCGCAAGGAGGAATTGCTGGTTCCGCCCGACATTTTGAAGAAAATGTATGTGCTGCGCCGTATTCTCAATCCGATGGGGACGATCGACGGGATCGAATTCCTGCTCGGCAAATTGCGCGAGACGCCGAAAGGCAACGCCATGTTCTTCGAGGCGATGAACACCTGAGGTTTTTAACGCGGCGCCTCGCCCCGGATAGCGGCGAAGGGCTGTTACAAGGAAGATCCCTGGTCAAAACGCCGACACATGTCTGGGATAGGCTTGAGTTGGCGGGCCAGCCGGGTTGACCATCGCCCTGATAGGCTCGAAACTGACGTCTCGAGCATCACGGCGCCTTGGCTGCTCGTTAAGCGGGCGCGCTCGCATCAAAGGCGAGCCCCGCCGACAGGAAAGAGGCCGCGCGGGTGCGGATCCTGGCGCGGTTGGAGCGCCATCTTTGAGGAAAAGACCTGATCAATGAATGATCTTCTGGCGCTGGCCGTTGAACCCTCAACATGGCTGGCGCTCGCCACGCTGATCGCCATGGAAATCGTCCTTGGGATCGACAATCTCGTTTTCATCGCTATCGTCTCATCCAAGCTGCCCGAGCATCAGCGCTCAAAGGCGCGCCGCATCGGCATCGGCCTTTCCCTGATCCTGCGCGTCGCGCTTTTGTTCACGATCAGTTCAATCATCAAGCTGACGACGCCGATCTTCTTTGTTTTGGAGCAGGGATTTTCGTGGCGCGACCTGATCATGATGGGGGGCGGCCTGTTCCTCGTCTGGAAAGCGACCAATGAAATTCACCACGCCGTCGATCCTTTCGAGCAGACGGACGGCAAGGAAAAGCGCCCGGCGAGATTCCTCACTGCGATCGGCCAGATTCTGGCGCTGGATCTCATATTTTCCATCGACAGCATCGTCACCGCAGTCGGCATGACCGAGCATTTACCGATCATGATCGTGTCGGTTCTCGCAGCCGTTCTCGCCATGTTGATCGCTGCCGATCCGCTCGCCAATTTCATTCATCGCAATCCGACGATCGTCATGCTGGCGCTGGGATTTTTGCTGCTCATCGGCGCGACGCTGATCGCCGAAGGCTTGGGCTTCCACTTTCCAAAAGGCTATATCTACACGGCGATGGCGTTTTCGGGCCTTGTCGAAGGGCTCAACATCATGGCGCGGAAGCGGATGGCGCAGAAATAGCGCCATGGGTTTCGCCAACGGCAGACTGTGCGGATAGGCCATGCGCCAATACATTTCCGGGCGCCGCGAAACGGCAAAATACCGTAGCGCCCGTCGATGAGCAGCGGCGCCATCCCAGCAAAGGCGCACGGGCTCGTCGCCGATGTGCTGATGCCCGTCGCGCTCGATATTGCCTATTCCTATGCCGTCCCGCCTGGCGTGGCGCTGGCGCCGGGGGTCTTTGTCGAGGCGCCGCTTGGCCCACGCCTGGCTGTCGGCGTCGTGTGGGAGGTGCGGCCGGGTCCGGGCTCACCCGGCAATCTTAAAAGCATCAGATCGCGGCTCGACATTCCACCGTTGAATGAATCATTGCGCCAGCTTATCGATTGGGTGGCGCGCTGGAGCATGAGTCCCCGAGGCATGGTATTGCGCATGGCCGTACGGGCGCCATTCCATGCGACGCCCGAGCCGGTGAGGGTAGGGGTGCGGCTGGCGGGTCCGACGCCCCGCCGAATGACGCCTGCGCGCGAAAAGGTTCTTGCCGCGGCTGAGGGCAGGGGCATTTTCATCAAATCCGCGCTCGCAAAGGCGGCCGGCTGTTCCGCTTCCGTCATTGACGGGCTCATTGACGAAGGCGTGCTTGAGACGCTGACGCTCCCGCCCGAGCCTGTCGCGCTTCCGTGCGATCCCCATTTCGCGGCGCCCAGTCTCTCGCCGGATCAATCGGAGGCTGCGCTTCAGCTTGAAAGCAGCGTGCGGAGCGGCTCGTTTTCGGTCACTCTGCTCGAAGGCGTCACCGGCTCAGGAAAGACCGAGGTCTATTTCGAGGCGATCGCCGCCGCCCTGGACATGGATCGCCAAATCCTCGTTCTGATGCCGGAAATTGCGCTGACGACGCAATTCATCGATCGCTTTCAGGCGCGGTTCGGAGCGCGGGCGGCGGAATGGCATTCAGGCGTCAGCGCGCCAAGGCGCGCGCGCATCTGGTCCGCTGTCGCGGCGGGTGAGGCGCAAATCGTCATCGGAGCGAGATCCGCGCTGTTCCTGCCTTTCAACGCGCTTGGCCTCATAATCGTCGATGAAGAGCATGACAGCGCGTACAAGCAAGAGGATGGCGTCATCTATCACGCGCGCGACATGGCGGTGGTGCGCGGGCGGATCGAGGGGGCGGCGGTTATTCTGGCCTCGGCGACGCCCTCGATCGAATCGCGCGTCAACGCCGGGCAGGGGCGCTATCTGCACGTTAAGTTGAACGGTCGTTTCGAAGGCCGCGCCATGCCGGTCATCGAGGCGGTCGATATGCGCCTCAAGGCCCCGGCGCGGGGCAAATGGATTTCGCCCCGTCTCGCCGCCGCCCTGTCTGAAACTCTGCTGCGGCGCGAGCAGTCGCTTTTATTCCTGAACCGGCGCGGCTATGCGCCCTTAACGCTCTGCCGCAGCTGCGGACACAGGTTCCAGTGCCCAAATTGCACCACCTGGCTGGTCGAACATCGTTTTAGAAAAGCGCTGGCCTGCCACCATTGCGGCCACATCGAGCGCAGGCCGGACCTTTGCCCGAATTGCGAGGCCGCCGATTCACTCATGGCCTGCGGCCCGGGCATCGAGAGGCTGGCTGAAGAAGTCGGCGAACTTCTGCCCGACGCCCGCGTCATGGTTTTGTCCTCCGATCTTCCAGGAGGCGCGGAGCGGCTGCGGCAGGAGTTCGAAGCCGTCGCGGCCGGGGAATGCGACATCATCATCGGCACGCAAATGGTAGCGAAGGGGCATAATTTCCCTTTGTTATCGCTCGTCGGCGTGATCGACGCCGATATTGGCCTGACTTCGGGCGATCCGCGCGCGGCGGAGCGGACATTTCAGCTGTTGCAGCAAGTGACGGGCCGCGCCGGCCGCTTCGAGACGGCCGGCAGAGCTCTCGTGCAGAGTTTTCAGCCGGAGCATCCCGTCATGCGCGCGATCCTCTCCGGCGACAGCGAGCGATTCTATGCCGAGGAGACGGAACAGCGCCGGCGCGCCGGCCTCCCGCCATTCGGGCGTCTCGCCGCTTTGATCATCTCGGGCGACGACAGCGCATCGACCGAGAATTTCGCCCGGGCAATCGCGCGCACCGCATTCGAGCTGCCGCTCTCGCCGACATGGACTCTCGCGCCCGCGGGCGGGCTGCCGGGCGAGAACGAGATTTCGCTGCTCGGTCCGGCGGAAGCGCCGATCGCGGTTATTCGCGGAAGGCATAGATTCCGGCTTCTCGTTCGCGCCCCCCGGTCAACCGATTTGCAGGGCTTTTTGCGCGCCCTGCTTGCCGCGGGACCAAAGGAGCGGGGCGGCATACGGGTGACGATCGACATCGATCCGCAGAGCTTTTTGTGAGAAATTATATTGTATAAAATGTAATAGCGCCTGTTTTGGTGAGGGCTCACTCGAGTTAACGGTTTCTTTAGGCCTCAAAACACTCGAGTTTGCCATTTTGGCGCGTGGTGTAGACCAAAATATGTACCATTGTATTTATTGGTAAAATAACTTATCCATTCGGACCTGGATCCCGCGAGATCGATCACCGCATAAGGCGCCGAAAACGGTCGCGGGGACTGAGCCTCTCGCCTTCGTCAACGCGAAGGCGGCCGGCGAGTGCTCATTCCTTCTGTGCGCCGTAAACTGCGGAAGGCGGCGATAATCGGAGAACAGTGCGCCATGCCGTCCAATTCTATCCATTCCGGGGCGCCCGACGCGCCGGAAGTCGGACTCTTTGTCACCTGCCTCGTTGACATGATCCGCCCGCGCATTGGCTTTGCGGCGATCGACCTGCTGCATCGCGCGGGCTGCAAGGTGGTCGTTCCCAGAGCGCAGACCTGTTGCGGCCAGCCGGCCTTCAATTCGGGCGATCGCGGCCATGCGCGCGTGATCGCCAAGACTGTCGTCAAGACTTTTGAAAAATTTGACTATGTCGTCGCGCCGTCCGGCTCCTGCGCCGCTACGATCAAGGTACATTATCCGGAGCTTTTTGCCGAGGACGCCGGGTGGAGAAAACGCGCCGAAGATCTCGCCGCGCGGACCTTCGAGCTGCTGAGCTTCCTTGTCGACGTGCGGTCTTTCCGGCCTGAGGACATATCTTTGCGTGCGAGCGCGACCTATCATGACAGCTGCTCGGGCCTGCGCGAACTTGGCGTCAAAGCCCAGCCCCGGCTGTTGCTCGAAGCAATCGAAGGTCTCAACCTCATACCGCTTCCCGGCCATGACGTCTGCTGTGGTTTTGGCGGGACGTTCTGCCTCAAATATCCTTCGATCTCCAACGCGATCGTCGATGACAAGGCGCGCGCCGTCGAAGGGGTCAAGGCCGATCTTCTGCTCGGCGGCGATCTCGGCTGCCTTATGAACATGGCCGGCAAGCTGCATCGGCGCGGCGCGCCCGCCCGCGTTTTTCACGCGGCTGAAGTCATCGCCGGCATGGCGGACGGTCCGGCGATCGGCGAAGAGGCCTGATCCTATGAGCCATGAAGCTCTCGGCCTTTTCGAGACCCGCGTCGAAAAAGCGCTCGCAAACCCGACCTTGAAGACGGCGATCGAACGCACCACCGGGACGGCGCGGGAGAAGCGCGCCGCGGCCGTCGCCGAATGGCCGGATTTTGCCAAAGCCCGCGATCTCGGCCGGCGGATCAAGGATCATGTTGTCCGGAACCTCGATTATTACCTGACCGAATTTGAAAGAAACGCGCTGGCTTCGGGCGCGAAGGTCCATTGGGCGACGTCCGCCGATGAAGCATGCCGGATCGTGCTCGATATCTGCCGCGCGGGCGAGGCGAAATCCGTTACCCGGTCGAAGTCGATGCTCGGTGAGGAAATCGGTCTTCCGCAGGCGCTCGACGAATCGGGCATCAGACGAGTCGAGACGGATCTTGCCGAACATATCGTGCAGCTCGCGGGGGACCGCCCTTCGCACATCATCTGGCCAGCATTGCATCGCACGCGCGAGGAAGTCTCCGCGCTCTTCCGCACGCATCATCAAAGGCCGCCAAACAATGATGACGTCGCGACCATGGTCGCAAGCGCGCGCCGCGAGTTGCGGCAGCGGTTTCTCGACGCCGATGTTGGGATTTCGGGGGCGAATTTTCTAATCGCGGACACCGGCGGCGTGTGCGTCGTGACCAATGAGGGCAACGCGGAGCTGACGACGACCTTGCCCCGGGTGCACATCGTCACTGCCGGCATCGAGAAGCTTGCGCCTTCGATGCAGCATGTGATGGTCCTGCTAAGGCTTTTGGTGCGCTCGGCCACTGGCGCCGACATCACTCAATACACGACCTTCCATCGCGGGCCGAAGCGGCCGGGCGATCCCGACGGACCGGAAGAATTCCACATCGTCCTCATTGATAATGGCCGCACGGAAATGCTCGCCGGCGGCCTCGCCGACATGCTTCGCTGTCTGCGCTGCGGCGCATGCATGAATCACTGCGTCGTGTTCCGCCAGATCGGCGGTCATGCCTATGGCGGCGTCTATCCGGGCCCCATGGGGGCCGTCCTCACACCGGCATTGGACGGACTGAAGGAGGCGCGCGACCTCGCCCATGCCTGCACTTTGAACGGTAGCTGCCAGGAAGTCTGCCCGGTCGACATTCCGCTGCCGACCCTTCTGCGCGGCTGGCGCGAGAAAAGCTGGCGCGAAGGGCTTGAGCCGCGAACCACGCGAAGCGCCTTGGGGCTATGGGCTTTCGGCGCACGTCATCCGTTTTTGTATCGGATCGGGGCGGCGGTCGCGGTGCGGGCGATGCGCCGCTTCTCGAGGAACGGCTGGATCAAGTCGCTGCCACTGGCCAAAGGCTGGACGCAATATCGCGATTTTCCGAAGCCGGCCGCGCGCACTTTCATGGAAGAGCTGAGCGCGAGACAGCGAGGACGCCGCATATGAGCGCCGCCCGCGCAACGCGCCGATCGATGCGCGAGGCCATTCTTGGCCGCATCAGAAACGCTCTTGACCGCGAGCCCGACGCCATCTCGATCGCAGCGTCCGCGAAAGCGCTGCTGGCCGAACCGGAGAAGGGCAGACCCTTGCTCGAGGAGGGCGATCTCGGCGCGCTCTTCGCCGCGCGTCTTGCTTCCGTCAAGATCGGCGCAAGCGCCGACGAAATCACGAATTTGGCGGACGCCCCGGCGGCGGCGCGCCGCTATCTCGACGCGCAAGGCCTTCCGCCCGATATCGCCTTGCAGCCGGATCCTGCTCTCGCGCAGCTCGATTGGCGCTCATTCAAGCTTCGGCCCACGATCGAAGCCGACGCGATTGTCGCGGTGGGACGAGCCCTTTGGGGCATAGCGGAGACGGGGACGCTCGTTTTTCATTCCGGTCCCGCCTCGCCTACGCTTTTCTCATTTCTGCCGCTGCATCATATTGTGGTGATCGAGCGAAGCCGTATCCTTGCCTATCTCGAGGATTACGCATTGCGGGTGCAGAATGAAGAACTGCCGCGCAACGTCAATTTCATAACCGGCGCCAGCGGCACGACGGATATTGAAGGCGCGCTCGTCAAGGGCGCGCATGGGCCGCGTTTTCTCCATGTGATCATCGCCGGGCCGCGCCAAGCTTGAGCGCCAGATGGGCCCGCAGCGTCGATGCGATGCGCCCCCGGCGTGTCTTTGATGCTCTGGCGCCTGGAGCTTATCCGACAGGACTCAACTGGAGAGCAGATCCGCGCGGCTGAGGCGCCGCATCGAAGCGGCGATCCGTTCGTCCTCGATCGCGATCGCGGCGATCGTGCCGCCGGTAAAATCAATATGCCCCCGCGCGGCGTCTTCGGCGGCGGCCGGATCGCCCTTCAGGATGGCCTCGGCAATCGCAATATGCTGGGCAAGGAAAGCATCGCGCACGCCGGGATGTTCGTAGAGCTGCTCGCGGCTATATAAAATGCCCTTGCGGAGCATGTCCGAGAAAACCTGCATGGTATGCTGCAGCACGAGATTATGGGCGGCTTCATAAATCAGGATATGGAGATCGACGTCGAGCTTTGATTCCTCGCTCGGATCCTCGCAATCATGCGAAGCCTTCATGCTTTCCAGACAGGCGCTGATTTTGGCGCGGTCGATCGGCGTTGCGCGGATAGCGGCGAGGCGAGCCGCGCACCCTTCGACGAGTCGACGAAATTCGAAATAATCCTTGAGGACGCGCGGCTCATTGCTGAAAAGAATGGAGAGCGGCTCGGAGAAAGGCGACAGGAAGGGCGCGACAAAGGTGCCAGCTTTGGTGATCACCAGAAGGCCCTGCTCTTCAAGCTTGGCGATCCCGTCGCGCAGCGACGGCCGGGAGACGGCGAGTTTTTCCGCAAGATCGCGTTCAGCGCTGAGCTTCTCGCCGGGGCGCAGAATGCCCTCCCGAATCAGCCGCTCGAAATATTCCGCAATCGTATCTGCAAGCCGAACTGACTTGATGGCTGTGGTCATGGCGTATCTCGATCACAAATAGGCGCGCCGGAAACGGGCGCAGACGGGACAATAACAGTCGATGCGGTCGGCCGACGACGCCTCCGCCCTTTCGCCGATCAAAAAGCGGGGCGCCCTTGCGCGCGCTTTGCGATCACTCGTCACCACGCCCCTCGCTACTTTGGCGGCCCGCTGCGGCGGGATGCATAGCCTTGCCTTCGCCATGCGCGATCATACCATAAGTGGCGGATACGAAATCAAGAACCTCGTCAGGCCGCGGCGGGCGCGATGCGCAGCGCCGCCTTTTTGTCGAAGCGCGCCGGGCGCCGTTCTGAGCTTCCCCCGTTTTTTTATCGCCCCGCGGACGCCCGCGCGCCGATACGCCGGGGCGTCGTTGCTTAATCATCCTGCTTGAGTTCAGGTTGTAAAATGAGCAGTCGCGTTTCGCTGACAAAATCGCGCAGCGGGCGATCCGCGTAGCGATAAAGCTTACGATCAAGAATGAACCGGCGGGTCGCCGTGACCTTCGCGCAATGCTCGTTGATGAAAGTCGGGCCGATCGCCTCTTCGTTGCCGCCAGGCGGCGCGTTCCTGCAGACCCATCCGTCTTCGCCAAACCGCGCCTTGACCTGCTGGCCGAATACATGGGCGCGGCGGCGCGCGAACAGACGCGCGCCGGGGTCGGTGACGATCACAAGACCGGCGAGGCGGCTCTTATCATCGATCAGCAGCGTCAAAACGACAGCCTGTCCGGCGATCGCCGTTCCTTCGCCTGTATCGCTGACCCGCGCCAGCGGATTATCCGCGTTGTCATATTTGAAGGTCACGGCATAAAGGCCCCGCGCGTCACGCGGGCAACTTGCATAGTCGGACCATTGCGCGATTTTGATCGACGGGTCGCCGGCGCAGATGCGATCCTTGTAGCCCTCCGCGCTCATTGTTGAAACCGGCATGCCGACGTAGAAATCACGCAGGTCGTTGCCCGGCTCGAAGCGTGGTGTGGAGGACGCCGCGCAAACGCCGCACATCAGGGCCGCGGCGACAAATATCGGCGTTAGATTTGTCATTGGCCGGCGCCTTTCGTTTTGGCGTCGGGCGCCGCCTCGATCTTGAGGCCGCGCCGCGGCGGCGGGTCGTCCCCGTCGTGGCCGGAAGCGTCAGCGGTATCGCCGGCCTTTGGATAAGTGTCGCAAAGATGCGTGGCGGCGCCGAAAAAGCCGCGGCACTCTTCGAAGGTCGGCTCCCCTTTGCCCTTGAAATGACTGATGACATAATCGGCGACGGCGTCGATCTCGCCCCGCGCCAGGAAATGCTCGGCGGCGGCGGGCATCGTCTTGGCGTCGAGATCGGAGGCCTTGACGCCGCCATAGCAGCTGCCGTCGCGGTAGGCGTCCTCCTGGAAATAGGGCATGCCGCCGCCGCCCGGATGGCCGCAGCGGACAGTCTCGACAATTTGGTCCTTGTCGAGCTTCGTCTGGCGAAGATTGGCGGCGGCCCCGCCGTAACCGCCGCCGCCCTGACCGGTCCATTTATGGCAGGCGACGCAGTTGGCCGCCTTGAAGATGCGCGAGCCGGCGCTCTTGTCGGCGGCTATGGCGTCCGCCGCGAGCGTGTGAGCCGGCCAGGTGAGAAGGAGGTTGGCTAAAGCCGCCGCAAAGAGCAGTTCGCGCATCATATCCAGTTAATCAACGGAGAAGACGTAGAGGGTGGATCCCGGCTGAATTTTTCGGAGCCCCGGGGTTCCGTCGATGTACCATTTGTCCCAGGCTCCGCCGAGACCCGCGAGGATTGCGATATATTGCTTCCCGTTCACGGCGAAAGAGATTGGCGGCGCGTTCAGTCCAGCGCCGGTCTGGAAGCTCCAGAGCTTCTCGAGGCTCTTTGCGTCGAGCGCGATGAGTTCGCCATCGGGCTGGCCGGCGAAGATCAGTTCCGGGGTCGCGACGACGCCGCCGAGCTGGGGAAATTCGGTTTCATGCTTGGCGACGAGCTTGCCGGTCGTCACATCGACCGCGGCGATGCTTCCCGTGATCTTGACTGGATCCGTCGGGCCGCCGCCGGTGAATCCTTCGCCAGGCTTCAGCTTCGGATTTTTCGGCGCTTCTTTGTTAGAGATGCGGTTGCAGCTCTCGATGACCGGAATATACCAGAGCTTGAGATCGGGGTTGTAGGCTGAGGGCGTCCAGTTCTTGCCGCCCATCGAACCCGGGCAGATCAATGAAACAGCGTTGGCGCGAGTTGGCGTCACCGCCGCCTGGTAGATCTGAACATCGAGCTTTGGATCATATTCGAGCGGCTTGCCCGTGTTTGGATCAAGCCCCTTGGTCCAGTTCAACTGCTTGACGAACGGCAGGCCCCATAAAAACTTGCCGGTGTCGCGATCGAGCGCATAGGCGAAGCCGTTCCGCTGCGCGGCGAGCGAGAGCCTCTGCTTTCCGCCGTTCCCGGGCAGATCGACAAGGACGCTTTCGGAGACGGCGTCATAGTCGAAGGCGTCGTTTGGCGTATATTGGTAATGCCATTTGAGCTTGCCGGTGTCGGCGTCGAGCGCGAGGGTGCTGTCCGAGTAGAGATTGTCGCCGGGACGGAATTCATGATCCCAATCCGGTCCCGGATTGCCGACCCCCCAAAATAGCGTGTTGGTCTGCGGATCATAAGTGCCGGTGACCCAGGTTGCGCCGCCGCCGTTCGCCGCGGCGTTATAGCTGTCCTTCCAGGTCTCGCTGCCTGGCTCGCCCTTGGCCGGAATCGTGTAGGTGCGCCAGATTTCCTTGTGCGTATTAAGATCGGTCGCGGCGATCCAGCCGCGCACGCCATATTCACCGCCCGCGACGCCGGTGATCGCCATATCCTTGATGACGAGCGGCGCGGCGGTGATCGATTCGCTCTTGTCGGGATCGGCGATCTGCCTCTGCCACAAGATCTCTCCGGTCTCCTTGTTGGTCGCGATCATGCGCCCGTCGAGTGTGTGGGAAATGACCTGATCGCCCCACAGCGCGACGCCACGATTGTCGACGCCGCAACAGGCGACGGCGCCCGCCCAATCATGGTCGGTCTTGGGATCCATCTTCCAGACGAGCTCGCCATGCCCCTTTTGCATGTCGATCTTGTAGACCGAGCCCCAGCCGTCGGTCGCATACATGAATCCGTCCTGGATGATTGGCGTTCCTTCCAATCCGCCATGCGACCAGATTCCGCCCCCTTCGACGCCGCCGAGCTGCAACGTCCAGGTGACTTTCAAATTCTTGACGTTCGCGCGGTTGATCTGGTTCAGCGGCGAATAACGGTGGGCCGACAGATCACGCCCATAGGTGATCCAGTTCGATGTGTCGCTGTCGGCCTTGAGCAGCGTCTCTTGCGTGACGTCGTTTCCTGCCCGCGCGGGCGCATGCGCGAGGACGAGAGCGCTGGTCGCCGCCAGCAATATCTGCCTCAATCGGCGTCGGAAAAAATGTGTCAACTGTCCCTCCCAGGTTTATGGCTTCATGCGGCGCTTCGCGCTCGCATTCTTGGCTGCCGCGGAATCAGTTCCGCATGTAGACGACGTGCGTTTGTGTGAATTCATAGACGCCATGCTTGCCATCGGCGCCGCCGACGCCTGAACGGCGCACGCCGGCGTGAAAGCCCTGCATGGCTTCGAAGTTTTCGCGGTTGATGTAGGTCTCGCCAAATTGAAGCTCGTGACACGCGCGCAACGCCGTGTTCAGCTGGCGTGTATAGATGGATGAGGTGAGCCCGTAGATGGAATCATTCGCCTTGGCGATCGCTTCGTCGAGATCGTGAATGATATGGATTGGCGCAACGGGGCCGAAGATCTCATCGCGCATGATCTCCATGTCCTGGCGGCAGTTGGTCAGAACCGTCGCCTGGAAAAAGGCGCCGCCGCGGCGATCGTCGGCCTTGCCGCCGGCTACGATTTCCGCGCCGTCGGCCACCGCGCGATCAACCATGCCGCCGACCCGCTTCATCGCGCCTGGGTTGATGAGAGGTCCCATGTCCACTGCGCGATCGCCGAGCGGGTCGCCGTAGGTCGTGGCGCTCATGGCGCTTGCGAGTTTGCTCGTGAATTCGTCGGCGACCTTGTCATGCACATAGATGCGCTCGGCGCAGTTGCAGACCTGGCCGCTGTTGATGATGCGCGATGATTTCACTGCGTTGACGGCGAGATCGATGTCGCAGTCCGGCATAACGATTGCGGGCGCTTTGCCGCCGAGTTCGAGGCTGAGTTTTGTGATGTTCGGCGCGGCGGCGGCCATGATCGCCATGCCTGCTTGCACGCTGCCGGTGAAACTGATGAGCCCGACGTCGGGATGGCTCGCAAGCGCTTGACCGATGGTTTCGCCGCGTCCGTAAACGAGATTAAAAACGCCAGGCGGTAAATCCGTCGCGGCGAGAAGTTCTGTGAACAGCGCCGCGTTATTGGGCGTTTCCTCGCTCGGCTTGATGACGATGGTGTTGCCGGTGACAAGCGCCGGCGCCATCTTCCTGGCGATCAGGAAAAACGGGAAATTCCACGGCAGGATGCCGGCGACGACGCCGATCGGCTGGCGGAACAAAAGAATGGTTTCGTCCGCCCGATCGCTCGGAATGACTTCGCCTTCGATGCGGCGCGCCCATTCCGCCATGTAGTCCATGTAATCGGCGGTAAAATCGACTTCGACCTGGGCAAGACTCAGGAGCTTGCCTTGCTCCTCCGAAATGATCTTCGCGATTGCATGCGACTTGCCGCGAAGGCGGGACGCGATTTCGCGCAGATGAGCGCTGCGCGCAACCGCGGGCAATCTCGCCCAGGAGGGTTGCGCCGCCCTGGCGGCCGCCACGGCTTGCTGCGCGCTCTCGGCGGAGGAATCCGGAATGAAGGAAATTTCCCGTCCATTGGCGGGATTGAGGACGGCGATGCGCGTCTCGTGATCCGGCGCGATAAATTGACCATTGATGAAATTGCGATGCATAAATCTACCTTCTCAAGAGTTGCTACGCGGCTCGACGCTGACTTCAATGTCGATCTTGCCGGCGTTCTTGAAGGCGGCGGAGCACGTAAAACGCGTTCCGCTTTCAAGCTTTTGCGTCGTCTTCAGGAGCATCACGTGAAAGGTGTTCGCGGTGAGGACGACGGTGCCGTGGGCGGCAATCGGAATCGACTTGATTTCGCGCGAAGCGGGCGCGCCCTCGCCCTGGTCGATCGTGCGTTTCTCGGTAAAATTGGCAACGGGGCAATGGACACGCAGCAACTGATCATCGCTGTCCCCGGCATTGGTGATGGTCATGTAGAGCGGAGCGTCAGCCGGGACTTCCATTCGCGACTCGGTCCAGGCGTGCGTGACCGTGAGGCTTTGGGGGTCGGCATGCAGCGGCGCCGGAGCGGATCCGGCGAGCCACGCGAGCGCCGCGGTCGCGATGGGACGGAGCGACGATGGCAACTCGTTGGGGGAGGACGCCTCGCCAGACTGAGTGTTCGAACGCTCAGCTCTAGACGCCATTACGGCGTTGTTGTGGCCAACTTGCATTACAGGCGCATCATTCGGTAAAGTATTTTATATTTGAATACGGTGGTAATAAAAGTTTATCACCCTGTCAACCGCGCAGCGTTGGCAGCTATCGCGACGATGCTTCGGACGCTCCGGTGACGATGCGTCGGAACACTGCTGTGCAAAGGGGTGCGTGGGGCGATTCAGTGCGGACGCTGGGTTGAAGGCGAAAAAGCGTCGCCGCCGCCGAAAAACGATGAACCGGCCTTGGCAGGTCCTATTTTCGGGATGGTTAAAGGGCTTGTGAAGGCTTTGCTCGGCAATCCGTTACAGCAGAATGGGTCTGAGGGGCATCGCATTCCGCTCTTTAAGGCTTTGTTTTAACGTATGATGTGGGTCCGAAATGTCTGCAACTGTCGGCATCAAGGTCTAGCGTTGAGCCGATCCCCCTCCCGCCCGGGGGCCGATAAGTTTGCGAGGGAAAAGGGTTGGAATGGGGCTTTTCGCGCCGGGACTCGAGCCGCCGTCCGTCGGCGACTGATCCTGGCTTCGTCTGGCGGAAAGCTCCCGGACGGGCCGGTTAAAGCGCCGGGCTACTGCGGTGCGAGGCGTCGCCGCTCATGATGATGGCTGAATTCGCTGGCAGAGGAAATCGAGTTGCTCAAGAGTTCGATAAGCGATGCGAAGCTCACCTTTCTCACCTTTGCCGGTGATCGTGACCTTGAGGCCAAGTCCGCTCGTGAGCGCGGTTTCGAGCGATCGTGTGTTGGCGTCTTTTTCCTTGGGTTTACGCGGGGCGGGGCGCTCCGCGTCGCCCGCCTCCTGCACGATGCGCTCGACGTCGCGCACCGAGAGACCCTGCGCCACAATCCGTTCCGCGAGGGCGTCGGGATCGGCGACGCCAAGCAAGGCGCGCGCATGGCCTGCCGTGATCAGACCCTCTCCAAGCAGGCGTTTGCACTTTTCGGGGAGCTTCAGCAGCCGCAACGTATTGGCGACATGGCTGCGGCTCTTGCCGATGACTTTTGCGAGGTCGCCTTGCGAATAGTTGAATTCGGCGCTGAGGCGATCATAGCCTGAGGCTTCTTCGAGAGCGTTCAGATCGCTGCGTTGAACATTTTCGATGATGGCGAGTTCGAGCGCCTGCTGGTCGTCGGCTTCCACCACGATGATCGGCGCCTCGTGCAGGCCCGCCCGTTGCGCCGCTCGCCAGCGCCGCTCCCCGGCTATGATTTCATAGGCGTCGACGAGTCCTGGCGCCGGGCGCGCGAGGATTGGCTGGATAATGCCCTTCTCCTTGACCGAGGCTGCGAGATCGTCGAGCTCGGCCTCATCAAAACACTTGCGTGGATTGCGTGGATTGGGGCGAAGAAATTCGATCGGAACCTTCTTTTGTCCGCGGGCGCGGGCGTGGGCTTGATCCTCGCTGTCGCCGATGAGGGCGGCAAGGCCGCGCCCGAGACGGGGCCGGAGTTCGTCAGCCGATTTGGACGATTTCATCATCTTCGTTCCTAAAAATCAGGCGGCGCGGTAGAGGCGCTCGCGCTGGATGACTTCTGACGCAAGTTTCAGATAGGCCTGACTGCCGGTGCATTTCAGATCGTAGAGCAGCACGGGCTTGCCATGCGACGGGGCCTCGGAAACGCGGACATTGCGGGGAATGACCGTGTCATAGACCTTATCGCCCATGAAACTGCGCACATCCGCCACGACCTGCGCTGCAAGACTATTGCGCGAATCGAACATGGTCAGAACGATTCCGTGGATGCTGAGGGCGGGATTGAGGGTTGTTCGCACCTGATCGACCGTGGCGAGAAGCTGCGAGAGGCCCTCGAGCGCAAAAAATTCGCATTGCAGAGGCACGACGACGCTATGCGCCGCTGTCATGGCGTTCATCGTCAAAAGGTTCAAAGAGGGCGGGCAATCGATCAGCACATAGGTGAAGCGTTCAGCCTCGGGCCCGCGCTTTTGGTCTTCCGCCAGGGTTTGAACGGCATTTTTCAGATAATAGGCGCGATCTTTCCGCCCGGAGATTTCGAGCTCGACGCCGAGGAGATCAAGCGTCGACGGCGCGACAGTGAGGCGCGGCACGGCTGTCGGCTGAAGGACTGCCCTTAGCGACTCTTCGCCAAGCATCACGTCATAGGTGGAAAGCCGCCGGTTGCGGCGTTCAATGCCGAGGCCCGTCGATGCGTTTCCTTGCGGATCGAGGTCGATGATCAAAACATTTTCGCCGATGGCGGCGAGCGCCGTGCCGAGATTGATCGCCGTGGTCGTTTTACCCACGCCGCCTTTTTGATTGGCGATCACCAGCACTCTCATTTCCGCCGGTAGCGGCGTTTTTTCTGGCTGCGGCTCAGAGGGCGAAGCGACTCGCGCGCGCGATTTTAGGAAGCTGCCTGACTTGTCTGATAAAATCATGAGTTAAAACAACCACATAGAGAGAATCAGCCGAGTCTGGGCCTGCATCCGGGCGCGTCATGGCCCTGCGCAAAGAAACGCCTCTGCGTGTAAATCCTCAGCGCGGCGACGACAATGGCTCAGGGCGTCGTTTGACAATGATGATGCGAGCGGACGAAGATGTCTGGCTTGCCAGGGTCGTGATTAAATATGTATCCGCGACCCCTGAGTCGGTCAATTCTGCTTCGGCCTGTTGTCCCTTGGAAAATACGCCGATCGCGCCATTTTCGATAAATTTTCCCGCGTAGCTCAGGAGCGTCGGCAAAGGAGCAAGCGCGCGCGCGCTGACGGCGTCGACGACCGTCGCGATGTGCGGCGCGACCGCCTCGATCCGCCCGGAATGAATGACCGTGGGAGCGCCTGTTTCACGTGAAACTTCGCGAAGGAAAGCGCATTTACGCTGATCCGACTCGATGAGGTGGACGCTGGCGCGCGGATCGTCGGCGTGCCGGATAGCCGTGACAAGGCCAGGAAATCCGCCGCCGGAGCCGAGATCCACCCAGCGCCGCGCGTCGGGCGCCGCCGCCGCGACCTGGAGCGAATCGGCAAAGTGCCGGATCCAGATGTCGTCGAGCGTTGTCTCTCCGACCAGGTTGATGACGCGCTGCCATTTTCTGAGCAAGGCCTCATAAATTGCCAGACGCTCCAGCGTCTTGCTCGAAAGTCCGGAGAGAAGTGGGTGCGAATGAGCGGCTCGCCGCTTTGCCGCGTCCTCGCCGCCTGGCGGTTGCGCCTGCCTCAACTTGCCACCGCGCCGGCGCGGCGGACCTTTGAGGCCAAAAGCGTCATCGCGGCGGGCGTCATGCCTTCGATGCGGCTCGCCTGCGCCATGGTGCGGGGCCGGATCAGATCGAGCCGAGCGCGAATCTCGTTGGAAAGCCCCTTCAGCAAAGAGTAATCAAGATCCTCAGGGATCAGCAGCGCCTCATCGCGCTGCGCGGCTTCAATGTCCCGGGCCTGCCGATCGAGATAGACGGCATATTTGGCGTCGATCTCGATCTGCTGCGCGGTCTTGGCGTCTATCTCGCCAAGCTCCGGCCAGACGCCTCGCAAGGTCGCGATCGAGACATCGGGCAGGGCCAGCAGGTCGAATGCGGTGCGCCGCACACCGTCGTGGTTGATTTTTAGACCATGCCGCGCTGCCTCATTCGGGCTGAGAGCAAAACTGAGCAAAACGTCGCGCGCATCGCATAGGGCCGCGCTTTTTGCCGCGAAGGCGCGGCGCCGGTCGAAGCCTATGCAGCCAAACCCCGCGCCGCGATGCGTGAGCCTCTGGTCCGCATTATCAGCCCGCAAAGACAAGCGATATTCGGCGCGGGAGGTAAACATTCGATAGGGCTCAGTGACGCCACGATTGATGAGATCGTCGATCATGACGCCGATATAGGCCTCTGATCGCTCGAAGGTGATCGCGGGCAGACCGCCAGCGAGAGCGGCCGCGTTCAAACCCGCGACGACGCCTTGCGCCGCCGCTTCCTCATAACCGGTCGTGCCATTGATTTGGCCCGCGAGGAAAAGGCCCGGAACTTTTTTTGTCTCGAGGCTCGCTTTCAGGCCTCGTGGGTCGACGAAATCATATTCGATCGCATATCCCGCCTGCAGGATCTCGACCCGAGCGAGCCCGGGGATTGTTCGCAGAAAAAGGCGTTGAATGTCCTCCGGCAAGGCTGTCGAGATTCCGTTGGGGTAGATCGTCCTGTCGTCGAGGCCTTCCGGCTCCAGAAAGATCTGATGCGAATCGCGTTCGCTGAAGCGCACCACCTTGTCTTCGATCGAGGGGCAATAGCGTGGACCAAGCCCGCTGATGGCGCCGGAATAAACAGGAGAATGTTGCAAATTCCCAAGGATGACCGCATGTCCTTCGCGGGTCGTTTGCGTAATGAAGCAGTCAATCTGAGGGTTTGTGATGGTCTGGGTGAGGAACGAAAAGGGCTCCGGTTCTGGATCCGCGCTCTGACGCTCGAGATCTGCCCAATCTATGGTATTTCCGTCGAGCCGCGGCGGCGTGCCCGTTTTCAGCCTGCCCATGCGAAAGTTCATGCTTTCGAGCGTTTCGCCCAGGCGGATCGCTGGCGTCTCGCCGATTCGTCCAGCCGGAACCGTCGTGGCGCCTCGATGAATGATCCCGCGAAGAAAGGTTCCTGTCGTGATGACGAGGGCCCCGCAGGCAAGGGCGCGTCCGCTGCTGGTGATGAGGCCTGCGATGCGCCCATCTTTCAGGATGAGATCGGCCGCTTCGCCCTCGACCACCGTGAGATTCTCGATGTCCGCAATCGCTTCCTGCATCGCTTTGCGGTAGAGACGACGGTCGGCTTGCGCGCGGGGGCCTCGCACAGCGGGACCCTTGGCGCGGTTTAGCATGCGAAACTGGATGCCGGCGGCGTCCGCGACTTTGCCCATCAGCCCGTCGAGCGCGTCGATTTCGCGCACCAGATGGCCTTTGCCAAGCCCGCCAATGGCGGGGTTGCAAGACATGGTTCCTATCGTCGCCTGAGCGTGTGTCAGGAGGGCGGTTTTTGCGCCCATGCGCGCTGATGCGGCGGCGGCCTCGCATCCGGCATGGCCGCCGCCGCCGACGATGACGTCAAATGCGTCGCTCATTCGAGCGGTTCTCCGAAAACTGTTTCACGTGAAACATATCCACGCCTATTTCCCAATGCAAAAGCGTGAAAATATATCACCGAGTATATCTTCTACATCAACGCGCCCGATAAGTCTCTCCAGCGCGAAGAGCGCGGCGCGAAGATCTTCAGCCAGAAACTCGATGGGCGCTTGCGGATCGGCGTCGATCCGCGCCAAAGCGTCCACGGCGGCGGCGAACGCCTTGCGGTGCCGCTCTCGCGTGATCAACCCCGCATGGCCCTCGCCGCTCAATTGGGCGGCGCGCTGCGTCAGTCTATCGAGCAATAGATCAAGATTCTCGCCCGTCTCCGCGCTGATAAAAAGACCGCGTTCAGCATCTTTGTTTACGACAAGATCCGCTTTGGTGAAGATCCGCCAGACCTCAGCTGCGCCCAGCCTCTCGTCCGGCGCCGCCGGCCCATCGGCTTCGCTGAGCCAGAGGACGAGATCGGCGTTTTGGGCTTTCTCGAGCGCTCTCGCGACGCCGATCTGCTCAACCATATCGGCGCTCTCGCGCAGCCCGGCTGTGTCGATCAACGTCACGGCATAGCCAGCAAGATCGAGCTGGACCTCGATAGCGTCGCGGGTCGTGCCCGCCTCATGCGAGACGATGGCGGCGTCGCGTCGCGCCAGCGCGTTGAGAAGCGTCGACTTGCCGGCGTTGGGCGGTCCGGAAATCACGATCACGACGCCCTCGCGAATCCGTTCGCTTGATTTGGCGGCGGCGAGTTCCGCGCGCAGGGCATCGTGTACCGGCCGCACGACGCCGCTGACGCGACGGCTCAAGGCCTCCGGGACGTCTCCTTCGTCGGAAAAGTCGATTTCAGCTTCGACGAGAGCGGAGGCTTCGAGCAGGGCGGATCGCCATTGCGCCGTCTGGCGGCTGAGGCCCCCCTGCATTTGCCGCATGGCCTGACGGCGTTGCCATTCGGTTTCAGCTTCGATGAGATCGCCGATGCCCTCGACCTGGGCCAGATCGAGCTTGCTATTTAACAGAGCGCGGCGTGTAAATTCTCCGGGCTCCGCTGCGCGGACTCCGTCAATGCCGCCGAGCGCGCCGAGGAGCCCTGCGACCACGGCGCGGCCGCCGTGAATGTGGAACTCTGCGCAGTCTTCGCCGGTGAAGCTGCGCGGCGCCGGGAAAAATAGAACCAGCCCGGAATCGATATCCGCCTGCGTCGCGGGATCCCTTAGCGTGGCGAGAATTGCCGTGCGGGGCGGCGGCAGCCGGCGAACGATCGACTTGACAATGGCCCGCGTCGCCGTGCCCGATAGGCGCACGACTGCGATCGCCGCGCGTCCTGTGCCGGAGCTGACGGCGTAAATCGTGTCCGTACTCATTCCGGCACAGATTTCGCTCTTTTTGCGGACATTTGTGGGCCCCGATCCTTGCGTCATATTTGTCTGTTTTAAAAGGTCTTTTGTCGCATAATTCCGCTTCTGTCGAAAGAAACCAGCTAGCCATGTCAGCAAACGAACTCTCGAATGCCGCGAGCCCCTATCTGCTGCAGCATGCCGAAAACCCCGTGCACTGGAAAATGTGGACTGAAACGGCGCTGCGAGAGGCGCAGGCGGAAAATAAACCGATATTGCTGTCCGTCGGTTATGCCGCCTGCCACTGGTGTCATGTCATGGCGCATGAGAGCTTTGAGGACGAGGCGACAGCCGCGGTGATGAACGAACTTTTCGTGAATATCAAGGTCGATCGCGAGGAAAGGCCCGATATCGACCACATCTATATGCAGGCTTTGCAGGCCTTTGGCGAACGCGGCGGCTGGCCGCTGACGATGTTCCTGACGCCAAAGGGCGAGCCCTTTTGGGGCGGAACCTATTTTCCCAAAAACGAGCAATATGGCCGGCCGGCTTTCGTCACCGTCCTGCGCACGGTTGCGCATGCGTTTCACGCCGACCCCGAGCGGATTGCAAGAAATGTCGGCGTTGTGCGCCGCCGATTATCGAAGTCGGAAGCCGCGAGCTCGCAAGGCTTTGAGTTGACGCTAGACAACATAAATCAGATCGCGCCGCATGTTTTGGGCGCCATGGATAAGGCCGACGGCGGTCTCAATGGCGCGCCGAAATTTCCGAATACGCCGATTCTTGAATTGCTGTGGCGCGCCGGCGCGCGGCTCAATGAGGCGCCTTATCGCGAGGCTGTGCGGCTGACGCTCGAACATATGTCGGAAGGCGGCGTCTATGACCATCTTGGCGGCGGATTCGCGCGTTACTCTACGGATGAGCGCTGGCTCGTGCCGCATTTCGAGAAAATGCTCTACGACAATGCGCAGATTCTCGAGTGTCTGGCGCTCTGTCATCACGAATTCGGCGATGATCTATTCTCCGCCAGGGCGGCGGAGACGGTCGGCTGGGTCGAACGCGAAATGACCCACGCAGGCGGCGCGTTCTGCGCGAGCCTCGACGCCGACAGCGAAGGCATCGAGGGCAAATTCTATGTCTGGACATGGGACGAGATCGTCTCGCTCCTCGGCCTTGAGGACGCCCGCTTTTTTGGCAGGTTTTATAATGCCTCCCCGATCGGCAATTGGGCCGACGCTCATTATCCCGGCGGCGTCACGATTTTGAACCGGCTCGAGTCGGTGCGCCCGAGCGCCGAGGAGGAAGCGCGGCTGGCGCCTCTGCGGCAAATTCTGTTTGAGTCGCGCGAACGGCGCGTCCATCCAGGTCTTGACGACAAGATCATGGCCGACTGGAATGGATTGATGATCGCCGCCCTTGTCCATGCGGCGACGCTTCTGCATAGGCCCGAGTGGATTGCCCTTGCCGCGCGGGCCTATGAATTCATCACATTGACGATGGAGTATATTGACCAGGAGGAGAAAAAACGCCTCGCCCACAGCTGGCGCGCCGGTGTCCTCGTCACTCCGGGCCTCGCGCTCGATCACGCCGCGATGATCCAGGCGGCTTTGGCGCTGCATGAAGCGCGCAACCTTCGGGGAGCCTCCATCCAAAGCCGCGATTATCTCGCCGACGCCATCGGCTGGGCGGAGGCGCTCGACGCATATCATGTCGATGCGAAAACGGGACTGATATGCATGGCGGCGAAAGACGCAGGCGATGTGATTTTGCGCCTTTCGCCGACGGCGGACGACGCCATTCCCAATGCCCATCCGGTTTTTCTGTCGGCCCTCGTCCGCCTCGCCGGGCTGACCGGAGACGAAAAATGGCTTGCGCGGGCGGATAGACTGTTCGAGGCCGTGGCGCCGGCACTGGGCGCGAATGTCGTCGGCCACGCGGGCATCCTGAATGCGCTCGATTTGCGCTTGCGCGTGAAGGAGATCGCGACAGTGGGGCCAGCGCGCGCGACCCTGTATGAGATTGCGCTTTCGACGCCGTTCAGCGATCGCATCGTCATGGACATCGAGCGGGCGGAGGATTTGCCGGCCGGACATCCGGCGCACGCGCAGGCGCAAATGGCGGGTGAGGCGGCGGCTTTCGTCTGTGCCGAAGGGGCCTGTTCCGCGCCGGCGCGCGACGCCGAAACCCTATTGCGGCTGCTTAGAGCATATTCCGATCGGATCGGTTCGATCTGATCGACAAGAATATGCTCAAGCTTTTGAATCTGGAGTGATTTCTGATCGATCGAATGACTCCATTCGATCGGAAAGCGCTCTAGAACCTGATCATCGGGCTGGTGATCCCAAAAACTCTCTTTCTTTTCGGGATCACGACGCCAAAGCGGACTGAGGACGCCCTAAAGATCTTCGGACAATTTGCCGATATGCTTCTGGCTATAGAGCTGAACGCCGACCTGGCGGATCAATTCCTGCTGGGTCTCGAGAAAGTCGATATGATGCTCTTCGTCTTTCAGAAGCTCGTCATATAATTCCTTCGTCACCCGGTCGTGCACGGTGATGGCGTATTCGGCGGCCTCCGTATAAAGCGCGCGCGCGGCGAGTTCCGCGGCGAGATCGCAGCTCAGAATTTCCTCGACCGTCTGTCCTATGCGCAGGGGATCCAGCACCTGCATATTCGGGAAACCTTCGAGGAAAAGAATGCGCGCCGTGATCTTATCGGCATGACGCATCTCCTCGATCGATTCCTCGCGCCATTGCTTTGCAAGATCCTTGAAACCCCAATTATCAAGGATACGAAAATGCAGCCAGTATTGATTTATCGCGGTCAATTCGCTGCGCAGGCTGCGATTGAGATAGTCGATGACCCTGTCGTCACCCTTCATAGTGAAGTACTCCTCGAACGATTCCTAAGACGTGGCTCGCGCCCATGATGGAATCAATGCGCCTCTATTTGGGCTAGCGACGATTGACTGAACAAGACAGGTTCTAAAATAAACCCTGGCCTCGGCAATGCAAGCGATTTGAATGAGAATGACCTTGAACACTTTGCGATGGATCAATTGGCCGGCGGCTCCGGCGAAGATTTCTTCCCCTGAGGCAGTGGCAAGGAAAAAATGTGACAAACTTTACCTGCGCGAAATCCGGTTAGTTGAACTGCGGGATATGATTGCGGCGCGAGATATTCGTCCACGGGGAGGCTAAAATCCGAACGGCCGGCGAAAGCCAAAGGCAATTTCCGTCTGACATCTTTCAGCTATGGTCAGATAAGGAGTGCATATATGTCGGCGCAGGCGACGAGACGCGAGGTCGATGGCGGGCCGGTTGAGCATGTCGCAGCCGACATGCGAGGCGACCGGCGCGTGGCGCAGGGGCGCGCTCTGGTGAGCACTGCGCGGCGTCCGCCTGAAATCGAAACCCTTCATCTCGCCTGGCGCGCGGCGATTGTTCCTCCGAACGTCATTCCTCCTTACGAGGAGCTGGCGCTCGGGGGCCTCGGCCGCCTTGCCGACAGCGCGGCTTTGATTCGCGTAACGGCGCCCGGGCAGCTCGACATTCTCATGGCTGGACCGACAATTGAAGCCTGGATTGATCAACCTTCACGCCGGGGGGCGATCAACCCGCGTTCGAGCGGTCTGCTCAGAGCGATGCATGACGCGGTCATGCGCGCCCAGAAGAAAAGCTATCCCGCGGAAACCGTGGCTCATGCCGTCGTCGACGGCCTCGTCCGCAGCTACGACCTACTGGCCCTGCCTGTATCAAATCGCTGGGGGCCGCCGCTCTGCCAAGTCTATATGAAGCAGCGGGAGCAGAGATACAGCCTCGTCGATGCGATCTTCAGCGCGACGGATGAAGGCGTCGTCGCGCTGGCCGTCATCCGTGACGAAACTCAGGCCGCATGCGACTTTGAAATTGTCGCCCTGAACGATGGGGCCGCGCGACTGTTGAAGCGCGGCGGCGTCGATTTGCGCGGGCGGCGTCTGTCCGAACTGCTCGCCGAAGGGGGCCGAAACGGCGCGCTCGCGAGATTCTGCGGCGTGGTCGAAAATGGCGGCAGCGCCCGCTTTGAAATCGACGCCTTTCTCGACGCCGGCGCCGATACGCATCTCAGCGTTAACGCATCGGCGATGGGCGATCTCGTCGCGGTGACGCTGACCGACATCAGCGACATCAGGGCGCGAGAGACCTCTTTCCGCCTGCTCTTTGACGGCAGCCCGACGCCGACGGCGCTTTGCGATCCGGAAACGTTCCGCTTTCTCGCGGTCAATGACGCGGCCGCGGCGCTTTGGGGTTTTTCGCGTGAGGATTTGCTGACGATGACGGCTTTCGACGTGACCCCCGAAGAGGATTGGGACGACGTTCGCGCCTTTGCAAGCCGCGATCCCGCGGGGGCGGTAGCGCAGAGGATCGGACGCCACATGCGATCCGACCGGAGCCAGCTCGACGTCATCGTTCATTCGCGCGCAATCATCTTTCGCGACCGGCATGCGCATCTTGTCACCATCATCGACGTGACCGAAAAGCAGCGCGCCGAGGTGCGTCTCGCGCATATGGCGCATCACGACGCCCTGACCGATCTGCCGAACCGCGCGCTGTTTCGCCAAAGGCTCGACGAGGAACTCGCGCGCCTTGATCCCGAACAAGGCCAGCTCGCGCTGTTTTATCTCGATCTCGATCAGTTCAAGGCGATCAACGACACGCTCGGCCATCCGGTCGGCGACGCGCTTTTGCGCGCCGTCGCGGATCGGCTCCGCATCTGTTTGCGCGCGACCGATATCGTCGCTCGATTTGGCGGCGATGAATTCGGCATTTTGCGAACCGGCCTTGCAGGCCCGGACGAGGCGAGCAGCTTTGCGTCCTATGTCGTCAACGCGGTGAGCCGGCCTTTTGTGATCGAGGGCCATTCCCTTGAGATCGGGACGAGCATCGGCATCGCAATGGCGCCGGGCGACGGGCTCTCTTCGGATCTTTTGCTGAAGAACGCCGATATGGCGCTCTACCGCGCCAAGGACGGAGGCCGGCGCGCCTTTCATTTCTTCGAGCCCGGGATGGACGCGCGCGTGCGGGCGCGCCGTTTGCTCGAGATTGATCTGAGGCGCGCTATGGCGGCCGGCGAATTCGAACTTTACTACCAGCCGCTCGTCTCGCTCAAATCAGGCGCGATCACAGGCTTTGAGGCTTTACTGCGCTGGCATCATCCCTCGCGCGGATTAGTGCCTCCGGCGGAATTCATCCCTCTTTCCGAAGAGATCGGATTGATCGTGCCCCTTGGCGAATGGGTGTTGCGTCAGGCCTGCGCCGAGGCGGCGCGCTGGCCCGCCAATTTGAAGGTCGCCGTCAATCTATCCTCGGTTCAATTCAAGACCGGAAATGTGACGCACGCCGTGTTGAGCGCGCTCGCGAATTCCGGCCTTCCCGCCTCGCGGCTCGAGCTCGAGATCACCGAATCCATTTTGCTGGCGGAAAGCGAAGCAAATCTTGCAACGCTCTATCGCCTTCGCGGGCTCGGCGTCAGCGTCTCCATGGATGATTTCGGAACAGGCTATTCGAGCCTCAGCTATTTGCGCGCTTTTCCATTCGACAAGATCAAGATTGACCGGTCCTTCGTCAGCGAATTGTCTGATGGCGGCGATTGCATGGCGATCGTGCGCGCGGTCGCGGGCCTTGGGTCAAGCCTTGGCATCGCGACCACGGCCGAAGGCGTCGAAACAGGCGAACAACTCGCCTGGCTGCGCAATGAAGGCTGCACCGAAATGCAGGGCTATTACTTCAGCCCCCCTGTGCCGGCGAGCAAGATCGCGCCCATGCTGAAGGCGAATGAAGGCGCGCGCTCAAGCTGCGAAGGCCTCGTCAGACATTGAACATGACGCCGAAAAATTGCGGACTTCCCGGACCCGCACGATGCGTCGAAAACAATCGCAAAAGAAGGGAATGCGAATCCATCGGAACGCTATTCCACAGAAGAACACATGCTATGTTATCAATGAGTTGGAATGAGCTGATCTAAACTCCCGCATGCGCTTGTCGGCGTTGCGCTGCAGAGCGCCTGCGTGCGCCGCGAATCGCAGAGCGGGCGACGCGCGTGATCGCAAGTGGTCCCAAACCTCGGGCCTTAGGTAGGCGGTAAAGCGGGGCGCTTATGCGCGTGCGGAAAATAGCGCCGCACAGCCCACGATTTCAATCGAGACCGATCGAAACCGCTGAGCAAGAGCGCGTTCGAGGCCGTCGGCGTCATCGTTCTCATTCGAAAATATACCTTTTCGATTGTAAACCTCCATGAGCCGTTTTGCAGGCCCGCTCCGGGAGACGCCACCTTGCAGCAAAGTTGAACCGAAGAGGATCGCGCCCGGATTCATCAACATCTTCAGGTGATCGAAGGCCGCGGACTTCGACAGTATCGTCCCCGGAAGGCAATGGAGTAGATAGTTCATGCCGATCGAATCGAATTTCGCCGCGTCGATTGAGATCGGCTCCAGGACATTTCGGAGATAGATCTCCGGCTTGTATCGCCCGATTCGACGAGAGGCGAAGTCGAGGGTCGTCTCATTAAGGTCCATCAACGCGATGCGTGGCTGGTTCGCCGGAAATCGGCAGTGGTCCAGGAAATAGCCCGTCCCAACCCCAACATCCAAATGATTGGCGGTGACGTGCCTGTTGTAGTGCTCCAGGAGCCGTGGAGTAGGGCACCTCCAAATCAGGCGATTGGATATGCCAAGCACTATAAGGTCGTAGAGCGCGAGCGTGCGTTTGGTGTAGACAGCCTGTCCCGCGGCGACCTGTTCTAAACTGACGCTCATGGCGCTTGCCTTTCGGTGACGGTCATGAAGCAGCGTTGCCCCCTCACTTCACTTCGAACCCTGCGTCTTCCGCCGCGCGTTTGGCGATCGCCGACCAGTCGAGCCCGCCATCCCCATTGGCGATCGCCGCCAAAAAACGATCCCGCACGATGGACGCGAAGGGCAGCGGCGCCTCGAGCTTTTCGGCCGCCTGCAGCAGCAGCCGATTATCCTTCAGCCCCAGCGGCATTTTGAATCCCGGCGGAGAGAATTTGCCGTCGAGGATCAGCGCGCCATAGGTCTTGTAAACCGGCGCGGCGAACAGTGTCTCCGTCAGCAGTTCGAAAACCTTGGCCGTATCGACGCCACCCTTGGCGGTCAGCGCGAAGGCTTCGGCAAGGCTCTCGATGACGCAGGTAATCAGAAAATTGCCCGTGAGCTTGACGAGATTGGCCTGCGCCGGCTGATCGCCCATGACGAATACACGCTGGCCCATCGCCTCCAACGCCGGGCGGATTTTGTCGATAAGCTCGGCATCGCCGCCGGCCGCGATAAAGAGCTTGCCGGCTTCCGCCGCTTCGGGTCGCCCGAACACAGGCGCGGCGGCATAGTTTTGGCCACGCTCGGCATGCGCCTTGGCCAGCCGCTCCGACAGCGCGACGGAAATCGTGCTCATCGAGATATGAGCGGCGCCCTCTTTCAGTCCTTCGATAATGCCATCCTTGCCGAGCGTCACGGCTTCGACCGCCGCGTCGTCGGCGAGCATGGTGATCGCAATATCGCCTTCCTTCGCGGCTTCCGCTGGCGTTCGTTCGATGGCGACGCCAAGCGCGTTGATCGCTTTTGTCGGCTCATAGCTCCGGTTCCAGGCGACCACCGTATGGCCGTCCTTGACGAGGTTGCGCACCATGGCGCTGCCCATTCCGCCGAGGCCAAGGAATGCAATTTTCATGGATTTCTCCTGGTTTCCGGCGCGGCTCAAATGTGAGCGCGCCCTGGATGCATGGGTGGAGGGCTCAGGATCGCGTCGGCGGCGGTTTGGCGGCGGCCGCCTCACGCGCGCGGCGCGCCTCATAGGCCTTCAAATGAGCATAGGCGATGCGCAAAAGCGATTTCGGGTCCTGGCCGGCGACCTTGCGGCTCAGGAGGTCGCCGAGAATATGGTCGCCCTCCGTCGGCGCGCCGCGTTCGACGTCGCGCAGCATGGAGGCGACAAATTCCGATCCCGGCGCCGTCAACATGGTTTTGCTGCGCGCCAGCGCCGCCTCGCTCGGGCCGTATCCGTTTTCAGCGGCGATCGAAGCGCATTCGTCGACGAGGGATGTCGCAAGGTCAGAGGCTCCAGCCGCCGCGATGTCGCCGGCCGCGGCGCGCATCAGGCAGGTGATCCCGGCGGCCGATGCGATGAACGCCCATTTGTCCCACATATCCTGCAAAATTTTACCGCTGCGGCGCGCGTCGAAGCCAGCATTGAGAAGGGCGGTTTCGATCGCCGCCACTTGCTTCGAGCCGACGCAGCCGCGTTCGCCAAACGCCAGATTGTGGAAATTCCCGAAATGCAGAATACGCCCTTCGGGATCGAGCGCCGTCGAGATCGCGCAAAGGCCGCCGAGCACATGGGCCGCGCCAAAACGCGCGTCGAGCGCATCGAGATGGCGCATGCCATTGAGGAGCGGCAGGATCGCGGTGTCAGGCCCCACCGCGGGCGCAAAAGAGTCGATAGCGCCATCGAGATCATAGGCCTTGCAGCTCAAAATGATGAGATCGAAGGGCTCGCGCAGCGCCTCGGCGGAAATAACCGGCGGGTTTTGAATGTCGATGTCGCCGAGCGGACTTTTGACGACGAGTCCCGTCTTTGCGAGCTGCGCCGCCCGCCTCGAGCGCACGAGAAAGGTGACGTCGCGGCCGGCCTTCAGCAAGCGCGCGCCGAAATAGCCGCCGATCGCGCCGGCTCCGACCACGAGAATGCGCATTTTTCTGTCCTTTCGGGGATGACGCTTGATCGGCGCGGCGCTGGCGCCGGCGCTCCAGCCGCGCACTTTGTAGAACGGCCGCCGCCGGCGAACAATCTTGCGCCTTGGCTCGCCTCATCAATTGTTTCGGCGCAATCGGCGATTGCATCGCCGCCTGATCATGATTCCATCAATCTGATTATTTTTTTGGCGCAGGGAAAGGGCCGGCGCAAGCGTCAAAAATTACGGACTGCCAATCCAGGAGATTGAATCAATTCGATTATCACGAAATAATTGGCCAATTCCGGACTTGGCGCCACGCTTGCAACGATCGCGCTGGAAGGCGGCTAGGGTTCCGATCGCGAGTTTGCGGTGCTGGTCCGAGAGCTGCAATCCAGCTGGGAGAAATCGGCTGGAGGCACGGCGGGATAAAAGCCCGGGAGACCAAACGACGTCAGGGATTGGCGTCAATGGTCTCGCCAATCCCCTTTTGTGGAGGATTGGATGTTGCCTACGAAGAATCTCGCTTCAAAAATCGCGTCTCTCGGTCTCGGCGCCGTTTTGCTGTTCGGGGCGGCGGATGCCGTCTCCGCGGCGCCGAAAAAAGACTTCAAGCTCGCCTGGTCGATCTATGTAGGTTGGATGCCCTGGCAATGGGCGAATGATCACGGCATCGTCAAGAAATGGGCCGATAAATACGGCATCAAGATCGACGTTGTTCAATTCAACGATTACGCCGAGTCGATCAACCAATATACAGCGGGCGCTTTTGACGCCTTGACCGTCACCAACATGGATACGGTGGCGACGCCGGCCGTCGGCGGCGTCGATTCCACCGCCGTGATCGTCGGTGATTTCTCGAACGGCAATGACGCCGTCATCCTGAAGGATAAGTCAGACCTCAAGGCGATCAAAGGCCAGAAGGTCAATCTCGTCCAATTTTCCGTCTCGCATTACCTGCTCGATCGCGCGCTGGCCTCGATCGGCATGACGGAAAAGGATGTCACCGTCGTCAACACCTCCGACGCCGATATGGCGGCGGCCTTCGCGACGCCCGACGTCACGGCGGTTACGACGTGGAATCCGATCGTCTCCGAAATCATGCAGCGCAAGGACGCGCACGAGGTCTTCGACTCGAGCAAGATCCCCGGCGAGATCATGGACCTTGCAATCGCCAATACGAAGACGCTGGAAGAAAATCCCGATTTCGGCAAGGCGCTGGCCGGCATCTGGTATGAGACGCTCGCCATCATGAGCGCTAAAACGCCGGCGGGGCAGGCTGCGCGGGAGGACATGGGGAAGGCCTCCGGCACGGATCTCGCGGGTTTCGAATCGCAGCTGAAGACGACGCGCATGTTCTACACGCCAGCCGACGCCATCGCCTTTACGACGAGCGCCGCCCTGCCGAAGACCATGAAGCTTGTGAATGAATTTCTCTTCACGCATGGATTGCTTGGCGACGCCGCCAAAAGCGCTGACGTGATTGGAGTCAAATTCCCCGACGGCAGCGTTCTTGGCGATCCGAAGAAGATCGGGCTACGCTTTGTGACGACCTATATGGACGCCGCCGCGACGGCCAAGAACTGAAGGCTTCTCCCATGCGCTTACTCACCTATCGCCCGAATCGGGGAGCAAGCCTCATCCTGCCCGCCCTTCCTTTCGTCGTGCTGATTGCGATCTATGCGATCGGATCGATCCTGCGCCATTCGGGCAATCCAGACGATAAATTGCTGCCGGGCCTCGACAGCCTGGCGGCGGCGGTGCGACGCGTCGCTTTTGAGCCTGATAAGCGCACGGGAGACATCATTCTTTGGTCCGACACCGCGGCGAGCCTCACTCGTCTCGGCGTCGGCCTCACGGTCGCGACCGTCAGTAGTTGCGTCATCGGGCTCCTGGTTGGGCTGTTGCCCTATCTGCGAGTTCTGCTGACGCCTTTCATCGCGGTGTTGTCGATGATCCCGCCGCTCGCGATCCTGCCTATCCTGTTCATTGTGTTCGGGCTTGGCGAAGTCTCGAAGATCGTGCTGATCGTCATCGGCATCGCGCCATTTATGACCCGCGATCTCGCCTTGCGGGTCAGTGAACTGCCGGTAGAGCAATTGGTCAAGGCGCAGACGCTTGGCGCGACAACCTGGCAGATTCTGCTCCGCGTCGTGGCGCCGCAGATGATGCCGCGCCTCATTGATTCCGTCCGGCTGTCGCTTGGCGCCGCCTGGCTCTACCTGATCGCGGCCGAGGCGATCGCCGCCGAAAGCGGGCTCGGCTACCGCATCTTTTTGATGCGCCGCTATCTCGCGATGGATGTCATTTTGCCTTATGTCGCCTGGATCACGCTCCTTGCCTTTCTGTCGGATTATATTTTGCGACGCCTGCAAGGCTGGCTCTTCCCCTGGTTTGCGGGAGCGCGCTCAAAATGACGACCATCAGCTTTCAAAATGTCTGGAAGGAATATGACGGCCGCGTCGTGCTCGAAAAGCTTTCGCTCGACATAGCGCCGCACGCCTTCGTCGCGCTTGTCGGCCCATCCGGCTGCGGCAAGACGACGTTCCTGCGCATGCTTCTCAGCGAGGAAACGCCGACGCGCGGACGCATCCTTGTCGATGGGAAGGAGCTGCCGCGAGAGCCGACCGTCGATCGTGGCGTGGTGTTTCAGCGTTACTCCGTATTCCCGCATCTGACGGTTCTCGAGAATGTCGTGCTTGGCAAGGAATTCGCCGGCTCGAAATTCTTTGGCGCGCTTTTCGGAGAGGCGAGGCGCAAAGTAGTAGAAGAAGCGCTGGCGCTGCTCGAGGAGGTCGGCCTTTCCGCCTCGCTCACCAAATACCCGGCGCAATTGTCAGGGGGCATGCAGCAGCGTCTCGCGCTGGCGCAGGCGCTGATCACGCGGCCGAAAATTCTGTTGCTCGACGAGCCCTTTGGCGCCCTCGATCCTGGCATCAGAGCGGACATCCATGAGCTGATGCTCCGCCTCTGGAGAGAAACGCAGATGACGGTCATCATGGTAACGCATGATCTCAGCGAGGCATTCCGTCTTGGCACGCGAGTGCTCGCCTTTGAACGCAAGGAAAACAGCCTGCTCGAGCCCGAGCGGTTTGGCGCCACAATCACGAGAGATCTCGACGTATGGCCGCCAAAGCACGCGCCCTGGAATGTCTCCGCTCCGCGAAAGACGCCGAAAAAAAGCTCCTGAATCTTTCTTCCCGCCGGGACGACCCGGCGCGACACGAGGATTGGGCCAGGACGACCTGGCGCTGGCCAGCAAGGACCAAAGTCATGAGTCTGTTAGATGCATCGACGCCCGAGCAGCATCGGGAGCGTTATCTCGAATTGAAGCGCAACGCCGCGCAAAGACTGCGCGCGCAGGCGCCTCGTGAGCTGGCCCCATCTGTCGCGCGCCCGCTTGCGCGCGATGAAATCCTGTGGCGCGAAACGATCCCGGACGGATGGTATTGGTCGCGCAAGATCAATCGCGGCGAAAAGTTGCGCATCGTCAACACGAGCGGGCGCGCCTCCGTCTCGACGCTGATCTGGAACGCCGACGATGTGAGCGAACGCTATAACGCGGGGGACACCGTCAAGATCCAGTGGAATGCGCTGCTCGGCAAGGGCGATGTGCTGTTCTCGGACATGGGGCGCGTGCTCGCCTCGATCACGGAGGATAGCGGCGCCGGTCATGACGCACTCGTCGGCGGCAGCACCAAAGCGACCAATGAGCGACGTTATGGCGGGGCGCCTGTACGCAACACGCGCGATAATTTTTGTCTCGCCGCCGCCAAGCTCGGCCTGACGCGCCGCGACATCATGCCGTGCATCACCTTCTTTGCGCCGGTGCGCACCGACGCCGAGGGCGCTCTGGCGTGGAGCGAAGGCTCGCGGAAGGCCGGTGATTTCGTGGAGCTCAGGGCGGAAATGAACCTGCTCATCACTTTGTCCAACTGTCCGCATCCTTACGATCCGCGCCCCGACTATGCGCCGGGTTCGGTTGAGGCCACCGTGTTTCGCGCCATGCCTGCCGACGAGACCGATCTGTGCCGCGGCGCCAGCGAAGAAGCAAGGCGCGGCTTTGAAAACACCGATGCGCTGTTTGGCGCGTGAATGGCCGGGAGAGGAGTATAAGCATGTCAGCTATAACGACTTCCGTCGATCCGGCGACCGCAATCTTCGACGCCATCGTGCCGGCGCGCGCGCCCTGGTCCGGCTTTGTGCGCAAGGGGGAGACGATCCGCATCGTTGATCTTGAGGGGCGGCAGGCCGTCGACGCGCTGTTCTACCGCGCCGACAATTTCGAGGAGCGCTACAGCGCGCAGGATACGCTGCGCGAACAGAAATTCGCCTATATAGGGCTCGGCTCGAAATTGATATCGAACGAAGGCAATGTCATGTTGCGCGTCGTCGCGGACAGCTGCGGGCTGCATGACACGTCAGCCGGCGCCTGTAGCTGCGAAAGCAACACGGTTCGATTCGGCCACCACACAAAATATATGCATGCCTGCCGCGAGAACTTCACGCTCGAAATCGGCAAATATGGCATGGGCAAGCGCGATCTCGTCAGCAACATCAATTTCTTCATGAATGTGCCGATCGAGCCTAGTGGCGAACTGGCGATCGTCGACGGCGTCTCGGCGCCCGGCGGCTTTATTGATCTTACGGCGGAAATGGATGTGCTGTGCCTCATATCCAACTGCCCGCAGGTCAACAACCCCTGCAATGGCTTCAACCCGACGCCGATCCGCGTGTTGATTTTCGATCGAGGCGGCGAGGGGAAATAGGGCGATGTTCAAAAAAGTTCTCATCGCCAACAGAGGCGAAATCGCCGGGCGCGTGATCCGAACCTTGCGTAAGCTCGGCGTTCGCTCCGTCGCCGTCTATTCCGACGCTGATCGCTTTTCGCCGACGGTGCTTGCAGCCGACGAACAGGTCCGCCTTGGCCCTGCGCCCGCGGCGCAAAGCTATCTCAACGTCGAGGCGGTGATCGCGGCATGCAAGGCGACGGGCGCGGAGGCCGTCCATCCGGGCTACGGATTCTTGAGCGAAAATCCAGGTTTCGCCGAACGGCTCGCAACTGAGGGGATCACATTCATCGGTCCGCGGCCGGAGCATATGCGCTCCTTCGGCCTGAAGCATAGGGCGCGCGAACTCGCCGCGCGCGCCAAGGCGCCGCTGCTGCCCGGCAGCGATCTTCTCGATACGCTCGATGAAGCGCTCAGTGAGGCGCGGCGCATCGGTTATCCGGTCATGCTGAAGAGCACGGCCGGGGGCGGCGGCATCGGCATGCAGCTCTGCTATGGCGATGAGGAGCTTGCCGCGCGCTTCGAGAGCGTGCGCCGGCTTGGCGCTAATAATTTCGGCGACAATCGCGTCTATCTCGAAAAATTCGTGGCGCGCGCGCGTCACGTCGAGGTGCAGATCTTTGGCGACGGCAAAGGCGGCGTGGTGGCGCTTGGCGAGCGCGATTGCTCGCTGCAGCGGCGCAACCAGAAGGTCATCGAGGAAACGCCGGCGCCAGGACTTAGCGATGAGAATCGCGCTGCGCTGCGCGCGGCGGCGATTTCGCTTGGGAAAGCTGTCGCCTATGAATCCGCCGGCACGGTCGAATTCGTATATGACGCCGATCAGCAGAAATTCTACTTTCTCGAAGTCAACACGCGGTTGCAGGTCGAGCATTGCGTGACTGAGGCGATTTTCGGCGTCGATCTCGTCGAATGGATGGTCAAGCAGGCGGCGGGTGATTTCACACTGCCATCGCAGGCAAGCCTCGTCTCGAAAGGGGCGGCGATCGAGGCGCGCGTCTACGCGGAAGATCCGTCAAAGGATTTTCGGCCGAGCACGGGACTGTTGACGCGGGTCAAATTCGCCGAAGGCGTGCGGGTCGACGGCTGGATCGAGACCGGCGTCGAGGTCTCGCCTTATTACGATCCGTTGCTCGCCAAGGTGATCGCTTATGGCGCGACGCGCGAGGCCGCCATCGAAAATCTGTCGCGCGCGCTAAGGGCGAGCGATATTTCTGGGCTTGAAAGCAATCTCACTTATCTCGCGGCGGTTCTCGATCTTGAGCCTTTCCGCGCGGGCGAGATGATCACGAAGACGCTCAGCGAATTCACTTTCGTACCGCGCACGATCGACGTCCTTTCCGGCGGAACGCTATCCAGCGTTCAGGACTGGCCGGGACGTCTTGGCTATTGGAACGTTGGGGTTCCGCCGAGCGGGCCGATGGACGATCATCATTTTCGGCTCGCCAACAGGATCGTCGGCAACCTTGAGGGCGCCGCCGGTCTCGAGCTTACCTTGCGGGGACCAACGCTTCGTTTCAATCTCAATACGATCATCGCGCTGACCGGCGCCAGAATGAGCGCGACGCTCGACGGCGAGCCCGCGCCCTATGACGAGCCGATCGAGGTTCGCCGGGGTCAGGTGCTGACGCTCGGCGTCGTCAATGGTCCCGGCAACAGAACTTATCTCGCCATTCGCAACGGCATCGACGCGCCTCTCTATCTCGGTTCCAAGGCGACCTTCGCGCTCGGCAAATTCGGCGGCCACGCGGCGTGCGCCTTGCGCACGGGCGACGTTTTGCGCGTCGCCGAAACAGGAGCCGCGTCGCCGCCGCAGAAGGCAGACGTGGAGCCGTTTGAACTAACGCATCATTGGATGATTGACGTCCTCTATGGCCCGCATGGCGCGCCGGATTTCTTCAAGGAAGATGACATCGCCGAACTCTTTGCGACCGACTATGAGGTCCACTATAACAGCGCGCGAACGGGCGTGCGCCTGATCGGCCCCAAGCCGCGCTGGGCGCGGGCCGACGGCGGCGAGGCGGGACTGCATCCGTCCAACATCCACGACAACGCCTATGCGATCGGCGCCGTCGATTTCACCGGCGACATGCCGATCATTCTGGGGCCCGATGGGCCGAGCCTTGGCGGCTTCGTCTGTCCTGTCGTCATCATCAAGAGCGATCTCTGGAAGGTCGGCCAGTTGCGGCCGGGCGATACAATCCGTTTTCGTCCGGCGCCTGTCCGGTCAGCGAGCGGCGCGCTTGTCCGCGAGCGCGGCGATCCGATTTTGCATCGGCATGGCGAGGGCGACGCGGCGGTTTGCTACCGGCGGGCGGGGGATAGCTATCTGCTCGTCGAATTTGGCCCCATCGTGCTCGATCTCGGCCTTCGGATGCGGGTTCACCTGCTGCATCAGGCATTGATCGAGGCGGCTCTTCCCGGCGTCATTGATCTGACGCCGGGCATAAGGTCGCTGCAGATCCATTACGACGACGCGGCGCTGCCGCTTCGGCGTCTGCTCAATGAGGTGATGAAGCTTGAAGCAAATCTGCCGCCGGTCGATGAGGTCGAGATCGAAAGCCGCATCGTGCATCTGCCTCTGTCATGGAACGATGAGCAGGCGGAGCTTGCCATGCGCAAATATCAGGAGCTTGTGCGTCCCGATGCGCCGTGGTGTCCGTCGAATATAGAATTCATCCGCCGCATCAACGGTCTCGAAAGCATTGAGGACGTCCGTCATATTCTCTTCGACGCGAGCTATCTCGTCATGGGGCTTGGCGACGTCTATCTCGGCGCGCCGGTGGCGACGCCGATTGATCCGCGTCATCGGCTGGTCACCACGAAATATAATCCCGCACGCACATGGACCCCTGAGAACGCCGTCGGCATCGGCGGCGCCTATCTTTGTGTTTACGGTATGGAAGGCCCGGGCGGCTATCAGCTCGTCGGCCGCACCATCCAGATGTGGAACAGCTGGCGCGCGACCGACGCTTTCGAGCCCGGAAAACCGTGGCTTTTGCGCTTCTTCGATCAGATCCGATTCTATCCCGTGAGCCACGAGGAGCTGACCGACGCGCGTGAGGCGTTTTTGCACGGACGCTACCCGCTGAAGATCGAGCCCACGACATTCAGTCTGAAGCAATATAAAGCGTTTCTGCGCGATAACGCCAAGGAGATTGAAGCGGCTCAGACGCGCCAGCGCGCGGCATTCGAGGCGGAGCGCAGGCGCTGGGAGGAGCAGGGCCTCAATCTTTTCGTCGAGGATCAGTCTGCAGATGATCTGACGGAGATCATTCTACCCGATGGCGCGATCGCGATTGAGGCGCCGATGCCGGGCAATGTCTGGAAGATCGAGGCGGCCGCGGGCGAGCGCGTTGTCGCCGGCCAGACACTGGTCATTCTCGAATCCATGAAGATGGAGATCGCGGTTGCGGCGCCGGCGGGCGGCCGCCTCGTCGAAATCTCCTGTCAGGCCGGACGTCCGGTACAAAATGGCCAACGTCTGGCCGTGATCGAAATCGAGGACGCGTCATGATTCCCGAGATGCTGCAAATTGAGGTTCTGCGCGATGGCTATCGCCAGGAGAAATTCACCCCACGGGATGTCATGCTCGAAGTGCTGAAGCGGATTGACGTCTATGATGACCCGGCGGTGTGGATCAGTCGCGTCGAGGAAAGCGAGATCCTCGCCCGGGCGGGAAAGCTGCAGCAGGACAGCACGCTGATGGCGCATTTGCCGCTCTATGGCGTTCCCTTCGCGGTGAAGGACAATATGGACGTTCGGGGAATGCCGACGACGGCCGCTTGTCCCGCCTTCGCCCATACGCCGGAGAAAAGCGCGAGCGCCATCGACGCGTTGCTGGCGGCGGGCGCCATATTGATCGGCAAGACCAATCTCGATCAGTTCGCGACGGGTCTCAACGGGACGCGCTCGCCCTATGGCGCGCCGCGTTGCGTCTTTGATCATCGCTTCATATCGGGTGGGTCGAGCTCGGGTTCGGCGGTGGCTGTCGCCGCCGGGCTCGTGGCTTTCTCGCTCGGCACTGATACGGCGGGCTCAGGGCGCGTGCCCGCGGCCTTCAATAATGTCGTCGGATGGAAGCCGACCAAGGGCCTCATCAGCGCCGCTGGCGTATTGCCGGCCGTTCGCTCGCAAGATTGCGTCAGCATTTTCGCAAGCAGCTGCGCCGACGCAAAAATCATCGCGGAAATTGCGCAGGGTTTTGACGCGCAAGACCCTTATTCGCGCGAGGGCGAAAGAGTGAGCCTTCCGACGAAGCGTTTCCGCTTCGGAGTTTTACGGCCGGACGACAGGGAGTTTTTCGGCGATGAAGAGGCCGCGGCGCTCTATGCGGGCGCCATTGATCGACTGACGGCTCGTGGCGGGCGCCCGGTCGAAATTGATTATGCGCCTTTCCAGCAGGCGGCTGCGCTCCTTTATGACGGCGCCTTCGTCGCCGAGCGTTTCGCCGCGATCGAGGATTTCTTCAGGACGCACGCGCAGGAGATGGATCCGCAGGTGCGTCAGATCATCGGCAAGGCGTCAAATCTTTCCGCGGCGGATGCGTTCAACGGCGAATATCGGTTGCGCGCCATCGCGCGCGCGGCAGAGCGGGAATGGGAGCGCTTCGACGTCATGCTGCTGCCGACGGCGCCCACCATTTTCTCGGTCGATCAGATTGCCGAAGATCCGATCGGCGCGAATAGCCGGCTTGGCGTTTACACCCATTTCGTCAATCTGCTCGATTACGCCGCGATCGCAGTGCCCGCGGGATTTCGCGCCACGAGCTGCCTGCCCTTCGGCGTCACACTGATCGGCCCGGCTTTTTCCGATTTCGATCTGGCCGTGATCGCCGACGGGCTGCATCGATCTCTCGGCGAAGGCGTTGGCAAGGCTGTCGGCGCCGCCGCCGAGCCGCCGGTCTCGGTTGTGGAGCCCGCCTCCCGCGGGCGCATCCTCCTCGCCGTCGCGGGCGCGCATCTTTCCGGCCTGCCCCTCAATCGCGAACTGACGGATCTCGGCGCGATTTTCGTGGAAGCGACGAGGACCGCGCCATCCTATCGGCTGGTCGCGCTCAAAGGGACAATGCCGCCAAAGCCCGGCCTCGTTCATGCGCCGGGCTTTGAGGGGCCGGGTATCGAGGTGGAGCTGTGGTCGCTCTCCGAGCGCGACTTCGGCCGCTTTGTCGCGGGCGTTCCGGCGCCAATGGGGATCGGCAAGGTAAGGCTCGCGAGCGGCGCCGTGGTCCCGGGATTTTTATGCGAGGTTTTCGCGCTTGATGGCGGCGAAGACATTACCGCTCTGGGCGGCTGGCGGCCCTATCTGGCGGAACATGCGGCGGCGTCCGACTAAGACGCCACGTTGCGGCGACCGTCACGCGAAACCGTACTTGCCGTCGCAAAGGTTCCGTTGTTTTCTCGATTTGCGTCGTGTCGCATAGGCGTTCCGTGGCGCGGTTCGAAGCCGCGCCTTTTCAGGACTGCAAACGCGTGACAGCGCAAGGCCAATCGAGGGAGATGTCCGAAGCATCGCGATCAACCGCGACAAAACTTTGGCTGGGACTCGTCTTCGCCCTGGTGGCGGGATGGCTCGACGCCGTCGGCTTCATCGAGGTTGGTCAGTTCTATCTGTCCTTCATGAGCGGGAACACGACGCAGCTTGGCGTCGCCGCCGCCGCTTTTGATGGTCCCTCGATTCTGCGCGGAGCCAGCGTGATCGCGTCTTTTTTTCTTGGCGCATTTTTCGGAACGCTGCTCGCCGACGCCTCCGGACGGCTTCGGCTGCCGGTCGTGCTGATGATGGAATGCGCGCTGCTTGGCGCCGCCATCGGCTTGACGATGATGCGCCCCGGTTTTTTCGCGCTGCTTCCAATCTCGGTTGCGATGGGCATGCAGAATACGCTGCGCCAGCTGGTCGGGCGCGCCGACGTCGGAAAGAGTTTTATCACCGGCTCCCTGTTCGGCGCGGGTCAGTCGCTTGCGCGGGCGCTCACCGGCAAGGCCCCCGCCGCGGAATGGCTGGCGTTCCTCGCGGCATGGCTCGCCTTCGTTGCTGGCGCGGCCGGCGGCGCCTATGCGCTTCACCGCTCAAGCCTTCTCGCAAATCTCGCCTGCATGACGGCTCTGCTCGCCGTCCTCGCCGCACTGACCGCGCCCGCCCGCGGCTTCGGGAATGATCTGGACGCCGCGGGATAAACGGAAATCAATGAAGCCACGCCAGCAAAGCGAAGGCGATGTCAGTCCAGCGCCTTCCTTCGTTTCGGCCAGGGCATTCGCGCTCGTTTGGGCCAGGACATTCGCGGCCCGGGCCATTCTCTCTCATCGATCGGCCACACCCGTTGAATCATGCCATAGAGAAACGCCGTGGTCAGTCCAAAGAGGATCATCCCGTTCAGCGCCTCAAGGGCGCCCATCAGGCGCCAATGCTCCGCGAGAAAAAGATTTTCGTGGCCATAGGTCGTCATCGCGCTGAGAGAATACAACATGGCTGCTTTCGTATCGGGAAGCGCGCCGAGCCCCCAGTACGCACCGGCCCATATGGCGGCCTCGGTCCCGTGCAGAAGGGTCGCCGAAAGCGTGGTGACGCCCATGACGATGGCAAACTTCAACAGAAAGTGACGCCGGTCTTTGAAGCCGCCTAGCGCCCGGAGCACATTCGCGTTGATGAAGCCAAGGCCTATCACGTGAAAAATGACGTTGAGGGCAATCAAGGGAAGGCCCCAGGCCCAGTTTCCGTTCCAGGCTAAAGCGTCATGATCGTTCATTTTGTCCTCTGGACCGCGCGCCAGCACATTCATTCGGGGTTGGCGACCCTGAAGAAAACAGAGGCGTGGCCGTCTTCGCCTTTGTCTTCCTTGCGCGGGACGGATTTATAGCGTGGCCGATCGGGACTGCAAAAGCCTTGCTCGCGCGTGATTTTCCTTTGAATGCAGCGTCGGCCAGAAAAAGAGGCGGTTCGCCGAAAAAGTAAACTAAATATTCTCAGGCTGAACATCAGGACAATCTGGCGAATCGTTCAACTTGACTTCGGCAGGGTTGCAGGCTAAAAACTGTTAGTTTATAATATTAATGACTTATGGACAGTCGGCAACATGCTTCGAAGGATAATTCTGGGCCTCGGCGCCAACGCGTTTAGTCAGGTTATCACGATCGTAATACAGATTTTTTCGCTGCCTTTATTCCTTCTATACTGGGACGCTGCGACCTATGGCTCCTGGTTGGTTCTATCCGCCTTGCCGGCCTATGTGGGGATGGCGGACGTCGGAATGGTTGGCGCCGCCGGCAACAAGATGACGATGGCCGTCGGCCGCTCGGATGTGGCGGAGGCCAATCGCATCTATCAGACTGCGCAGCTTTTCATGACAGTCATGTGCTGCTCGCTGGCGGCGATCATAATCCCGGCGGCTCTATTCCTGCCGCTGCCAGACAGCATGACGACCGACAAGAGGATCGCTTTGGCGGCGTTGATGTGCGCTGTCCTATTCGCTTTGTACGGCGGATTGCAGGAGGCGGTGTTCAAGGCGACAGGCCGCTACGCCGCCGGCACAATGCTGGGTCAGACGGTCCGCCTTGCCGAGTGGGGCGGCTACATGGCCGGCCTGATGCTTTTTCGCACCCTCGCCGGAGTGGCGATTTGCGGTCTCGTCGCGCGAGCCGCCGGAACCGCGGCGGGAGTCTATTTATCGCAGCAGGGCGACCACAAATTCCGCCTGGGATTCCAGCACGCAAGCAAGGCTGAACTTTTGAGCATGATTCGGCCGGCGGTATCCCTCATGGCATTTCCTTTGGCGTCAGGCCTGAGTTTTCAGGGCGTTACACTGCTCGTCGCCGCCCTCGCCGGCACAACGGCCGTGGCCGTGTTCAACACGTACCGCACCATCGCCCGGCTCGCTGTCCAGGTGACCGGGATGTTCAGTCACGCCGTCCAGCCGGAGTTTTCCCGATTGTTCGGAGAGGCGGGAATGAAGGGGGTGCGCTCGCTTTATCGCCATTCCACCCGGCTGGGCGCCGTCCAGTCGATTGTATTGAGCCTCGTGCTCTATTTCATGTCGCCTTTTCTCTTGCGGATCTGGACGCATGGCCGCATCGAGTTCATCCCGAGCATGATGATGTGGCTGCTGGTTTACGCCGCGGTCGGCGGCGTCTGGCACGTGCCGCGAATCTTGCTGCTCGCCACGAATCAGCATATCGGACTGGCCGGCTGGTTTCTTCTATCGGGAATTCTCTCCGTCGCTCTTGGCTGGCTTTTCGGCATAATCTGGCAAGTCAACGGCATCTGCGCCGCCATGCTTGTCTCTGAAATGTTTATTGCGGCCATTTGCACCTACATCGCCCACCGCCTGTTCGCCGAGGCCAACTCATAAACAGGAGCCCCCCTTGAAAATCGCGCTCTCCGCGAACGGCAAGTTCCACACCTTCGACCTCGCGCGGGAGCTCTATGCGCGGGAGGCGCTGGCCGGGATCTATTCAAGCTATCCCCGCTTCAAGCTTCGTCATGAAGCTCTGCCACAAGAGTTGATCCACACTTTTCCATTTTTCCACGCCCCGTATATGGCGGCTCGTTGGCGCGACCGTCTGCCGCGATCGTGGCTGTGGCAATGGGAGCATCTCGACGCGACCGCCTTCGCCGCCTTTGTCGCGCGCAATCTCCCGCCTTGCGACGTCTATATGGGGTTGTCCGGTTCTTCCCTAGCGGCCGGCAAACGCGCCCATTCTCAAGGATCTTTCTATGTGTGCGACCGCGGCTCTTCGCATATTCGCGTGCAGCGCCAGCTTCAAAAAGAGGAGCAGGAGCTATGGGGTCTGTCCGGCGAAACGGTCGATCCGCGCACGGTTGACGCCGAAGAGGCCGAATATGCGGAAGCCGACCGCATAACGATTCCGTCGAGCTTCGTCTATCGAAGCTTCGTCAGTCAGGGGATTGCTCCTGAGAAACTGCGTAAGCTGCCCTACGGCGTGAATTTGTTGCGATTTGAACCCGTCGGACAGCCCGAGGAAGGCCGTTTCGATGTTCTGTTCGTAGGAGCTATGAGTCTCCGCAAGGGGGTCCCTTATCTAGTACAAGCTTTTCAGAAGCTCGATCACCCGGCCAAGAGCCTGACCTTTGTCGGCATCGAGAACCTGGAGGTGATAGAGATGCTGCGCCGCCGTGATCTTTGGCCCGAGACCGCCCGTGTTGTCGGCCCGGTGCCACAAAGTGAGCTGAAGACCTTAATGAGCCGTAGCCACGTCATGGCGCTACCCAGCATCGAGGAGGGATTGGCGCTCGTTCTCGCGCAGGCCATGGCATGCGGCTGCCCGGTGATCGCATCGACGAATACGGGGGCCGAGGATATCGTCACCGATGGCGAAGAGGGATTCATCATTCCCATTCGAGATGTCGACGCGCTGACCGAGCGGTTGCAATACATGGCTGACCACCCGGACGAGCGACAGGCGATGGGCACGAAAGCACTCGCAAAAGTGCAAGGCTTCGGCGGCTGGCGCGCTTATGGCGATATGGCGATGGCTGTCTTCAAGGAACTCGTCGCCGCCAAATAGCTCCGCGCGCCGCAAGCCTGTACCCGCATCCTCTTGTCCTTATGCGAAGAACGCTGGAACTCTTCGCCTCCCGTCGAGTTTCAGCTGTGTTCCTTATCGTGGCGGGGGATGCGCTTGGACAACGTCAAGGCTAACAGCGAGCTCTCAGAGTGTGAAAGCGCAGCCGGGCCGAGCGCCGCCGCGCGGGACAAAACGCTGCTTGCCCGATTGGCGCGGCCGGACATCCGCCTGGCCGGACCGGTGAACGACGCGATGCACGAAAAATTTCAGGGGCAGGTCGCGGCGCTGTCGGGCGCCGGGCCTTTCGTGATCGCCTTGACGACGCTCGGCGGGGATCCCGAAGTCGCCCGCGCCATGGCCGCCGATCTTCGCCTTTTGCGCGCGGCGGAAGGCTGCCGTTTCATCTTTTTCGGCAAGTCCGCGGTCTATTCGGCGGGGGTCACCTTCATGGCGGGGTTTCCGGTCGCCGATCGCTGGCTCGAGCGCGATGCGCGGCTGATGATCCATGAACGCAAGCTCGACAAGATGGTCCATTTCGAGGGGCCGCTCCAAGGCTGTCTTTCGATCGCCAAGGCGCTGGCGCACGAGATCCAGAACGGCATCACGATCGAGCGCGAAGGGTTTGCCGCGCTGATCGAAGAGTCGCCCCTCACTCTCGACGAAGTGATCGCCAAGGCGCCGCAGAATTGGTATCTCGACGCGCAGGAGGCGCTCGCTCTCAAGTTGATCGGAGACGTCATCTGAGCGCATTTTTGCCGAGCTTGCGATTGCGCGGCCCGCGGCGGCGTTCAGGTCGCGACATGGGTCCGGATGGGGCGAGGCGCAAACCTCTCAAGGAGTTCCGCTATGTCCCGTCATGTCCGCTTCGATAAAATCGGCCCGCCGGATGTTCTTCATCTCGTCGACCTTGACGTTCCTGCCCCGGCTGCGGGCGAGGTGCGCATTCGCGTCAAGGCGATAGGCGTCAATCGCGCGGAAGCGATGTTCCGGTCCGGGCAATATCTCGAAGAGCCGAAGCTGCCGGCGGGCCTTGGCTATGAGGCCGCGGGCGAGATCGAATCGATCGGCGAGGGCGTCACGGGATTTGCGATCGGCGACGCGGTGAGCGTTATCCCCGCTTTTTCGTTGAACCAATACGGCCTTTATGGCGAGCTTGTCCTCGCTCCGGCCTTCGCCGTGATCAAACATCCGCCAAATCTCTCCTTCGTGGAAGCCGCCGCCGCCTGGATGATGTATGTCACCGCCTATGGCGCGCTGATCGACATCGCCAGGCTTTCCGCCGCAGACGCTGTTCTCATTCCCGCCGCCTCGAGCAGCGTCGGGATAGCTGCGATCCAGATCGCCAATATGGTCGGAGCGACTCCCATCGCCCTGACCCGCACGAGCGCCAAGCGCGCGCGGCTGCAGGAATTGGGCGCCGCGCATGTCATCGCCACCGAAGAGCAGGATCTTGTCGCGGAAGTCGGACGCATCACCAATGGACAGGGCGCCCGCGTGACCTTCGATCCAGTCGGCGGGCCGACGCTTGCAAAGCTCGCCGCGGCCTCGGCGCGCCACGGGATCATTTTCCAATATGGCGCATTGAGCCCGGAGCCGACCCCGCTGCCCCTCTTCGATTTGCTGCGCAATCTGCTGACCATTCGCGGTTATGTGCTGATGGAGATCACAGGAGATCCGGCGCGATTGCAGCGCGCCAAAAGCTTCGTGGTCGACGGCCTCGCCAAAGGAGCCTTGAGGCCCGTCATCGCGAAAACTTTTCCGCTTGATCAGATCGTCGAGGCGCATCGCTTCCTCGAATCAAACCAGCAAATCGGCAAAATCGTCGTGACCGTCTGAACGCCGCCTTTTCGCGAAAATCACGACTCCTGTTCGCTCGGCATGCGAAGGCGCGGGCGGCGAGTGGCTGAGCGCCGCGCCGCGTCAAGGGCGAGCGAAACGCAGAAGATCGCAAAACCGGCGAGGGCGAAGCCGACGCCGACCAGGCTCGTTGAGCGCCATCCATAGCCGGCGGAGATGGCAAGGCCGCCGACATAGGCGCCGAGCGCATTGGCGATATTGAAGGCTGAATGATTGAGCGCGGCGGCGAGCGTCTGGGCGTCGCCGGCGACATCCATGAGGCGCGTCTGAACGCCCGGCACGAGCACGAAGGCGGTTCCGATCAGAAAAACATTGATGACGGCGAGAACCGCGTGGCCGGAGGTGAAATAAAATAGCCCCATCATGGCGCCGTTCCAGATGAGGCCGCCGCCGATGGTCGGCATCAGGGCGCGGTCGGCGAGCCAGCCGCCAACGATGTTTCCCGCGATCATGCCGGCGCCGAAGGCGCAGAGCGCGAAGGGCACGAGGTGGAGCGGAACGCCTGCAACCTCGGTCAGAGTCGGCGTGATATAGCTGAAGATGGCGAAGAGGCCGCCAGATCCGATCGCGCCAACGCCAAGGGCGAGCCAGACCTGCGGCCGCCGGAAAGCGCCAAGCTCGCGCATGGGGCTCGCCTCGACGTCGGCGGGATCATGCGGGACGAACAGCGCGACCAGCGCGACGGTGAGGGCGCCAATGGCGCCGACAAGCGCGAAAGCTGTGCGCCAGCCGAGTCCCTGCCCGATCGAGGTCGCAAGCGGCGCGCCGATGAGCGTTGCGACGGTAAGGCCGAGCATGACGCGGCCGACCGCCTGCGCGCGCTTGCCGGGGCCCGCCATCTCGGCGGCGACAAGAGCCGCGACGCCGAAATAGGCCCCATGCGGCAGGCCTGTCATGAAGCGCAGCGCCATCAGCGACGCATAGCCGGGCGCGGAGGCGCTGGCGAAATTGCCGAGCGCAAACACCGCCATCAGCGCCAGCAGAAGCGTGCGGCGCGGCAGCCTTGCAAAGAGAACGGTGATGATCGGCGCGCCGACGACGACGCCAAGGGCGTAGGCGCTGATGACATGGCCCGCCGTCGGGGTCGAGACGCCGACACCCCCGGCGACATTCGGCAGCAGGCCCATGATGGCGAATTCGCCGGCGCCGATGCCGAAGCCGCCGACCGCGAGTGAAAATTCGACCAAAGCGGTTCGCGATGGAGCGGCGGGCGTCCGCCCGCGAAAATGTGCTGACATGCTTGGGGGCCTTTGAGCGTCTATTTTTAGCGGGGGGTCGCGGCTTGCCCGGGGCAAGCCCGCGATCGGCAGCCTGATTGGCGACCCGGCGAATCTACACGCCACAACGCCCGTGGCGACCCGTTTTTCCCTGTGTCACAGTGATTTTATTGCAATGCAAAAGAAAGGCCGGATTGGCTTGGCCGGCGAACGACCAATCGCCGCGCCTTTAAGGATCAATTCGGGTCCGGCAGACCTTCTCGTAGCCTTTGGCCGAATTCGACCTCGCTCAGCCCCATCGTGATGCGATCCGTCACAGCCGCGCGGGCGATCACCTCCGGGAGGGGAATCGAGGTGTCGATGAGGCCGTGCTGATAGGCGTAGGAGGGCAAAAATCCGTTAAGCAGAACCCGCCAGTCGAGTGGAAATGTCGGCGACAGCGTGCGCAGCATCAGGAAAATGCTCGTCGTGCAATTCGCCGTCAGCGTATTGTAGAATTGCGGGTGGGCCGCGAGCTGGTTCGCGTCGCGGACATATTGCAGCAGCAGCGCGCGCCCCGCCTGCGGCGAGGTTTTGATCCGAAAAAGCCGGACATCCTCATCCTCGGCTTTGCGCAGAAACAGGAAATCGCGTTCGTCGGCGGCGAGAAAGACGAGCTCATATCTTTTGAAGAATCCTGCGATCGCGGAAAAAGCCTCGCCGCGCTCCTTGCGGATCTCGATCGAGAACATGAGATGGCGTCCGTCCTCGAAGCCGAAGCTCACCATCGAATGGGCGATCAGCGGCCCCATGAAATAAACGAGATAGAAATCGACCGAGCTGAGTTTCGCAAGGTCATAGCGCCGTTCTTCCCAATGCTCGGAAAAATCCGTCGGCGAGGCCCAGGTGAAATTACGCACGTTTTCAAGGGTCAATTCATCGCCGCGCACGATTCCCGTGACGCCATGCGCGACATCGGGAGCGAAGTCGCGGTCGTTGCTTGGCAGAATGGTCGCCCACCAGCCGAGCAGACCGGCGAAGGCGAGGGCATAGGCGATCCAGGCGCCCCGGAGAGGACGCCAGAACACTCCGGCGAGGGTCAGCGCGGCAAGACCGTCGAACAGGGCGATGACGGCGAGCTTCAACCCGCCCGGGAGCGGCAATTGAAACCAGAGCGCAAAGCTCGCCCAGACCGCCGAGCCAAGGAGGAGCACGCAAATCAGGAAAACGCCGCCGCGTCGCGAAAAGCGCCGGAACCGGGAAGCAGTCATGCGGGCGACCCCAATCTGACCTTGGGCCGCACGGTTTGGGGCCGCAACGTCTGGCGCAAAAGGCGCCGCGTCGCGGGCTCTCGCGGCGAAGCTTATGGATCAGGCTCGATAGCAGGTCTCCAGCGGCTGGGGAAGCGCGCCGGAAGCCGGATCGCCAGACGCACAATGAGGCGCTAAAATCGAGGCATCGGCATTTATTCACGTTTATCGGTTAATGTCCGAGGGCAGACACAGAACAGGGCCAGCCATTGACAGATCATCCCGCCCCACACCATGTCGTCGTCGTCGGAGCCGGCTTTGGCGGACTTCAGGTGGTCCATAACCTCGCCGGCGCGCCGGTGACCATCACGATCCTCGATCGGCGCAACCACCACCTGTTTCAGCCGCTGCTCTATCAGGTCGCGACGACCTCGCTCGCGACATCGGAGATTGCGTGGCCGGTCCGTCATCTGGTCTATAAGCGCAAAGAGGTCGAGACCCTGCTCGGCGCGGTCGCGGGCGTCGACGCCGGGCGCCGCAAGGTCCTGCTCGAGGACGGCGCCGAGATCGCTTACGACACGCTGGTTCTCGCCACCGGCGCGCGGCACGCCTATTTCGGCCATGACGAATGGGAGCCCTTCGCGCCCGGCCTTAAAACCCTTGAGGACGCGACGACCATCCGCCGGCGCATTCTGCTCGCCTTCGAGCGCGCCGAGCGCGAGACCGATCCGACTAAAAAGGCGGCGCTGCTCACCTTCGTCATCATCGGGGCGGGTCCGACCGGCGTCGAACTCGCCGGCACCATCGCCGAGCTGGCGCATGAGAACCTGCGCGAGGACTTCCGCCATATTGATACGCGGACCGCGCGCGTCGTGCTGATCGAGGCGGGGCCGCGCATCCTTCCCGGCTTCAAGGAAGAACTTTCGGCCTATGCCCAAAAGGCGCTCGACCGGCTTGGCGTCGAGGTCAAGCTTGGCAACCCTGTCTCGAATTGCAGCGCGGAGGGCGTCGTCTTCGGCGGCGAGAAGCTGGCGGCGAAGACGATCCTTTGGGCCGCCGGCGTGCAGGCCTCGCGCGCCGCCGAATGGCTTGGGGCGCCGGCCGACCGGGTCGGGCGCGTCATCGTCGAGCCCGATCTCACCGTTCCCGGCCATCCGAACATTTTTGCGATCGGCGATACGATCGCGATCAACGGCCCCGACGGCAATCCTGTGCCGGGAATAGCGCCGGCGGCCAAGCAGGAAGGCGCCTATGTGGCCGAGGTCATCAAGGCGCGGCTGCAAGGCAAGCCGGCGCTGGGTCCGTTCCAGTACAAGCACGCGGGCAGTCTGGCGACGATCGGCAAGCGCGCGGCGATCGCCGATTTCGGCTGGATCAAGGTGCGCGGATCGCTCGCCTGGTGGCTGTGGGGCATCGTCCACATCTACTTTCTCATCGGCCTGCGCAATCGGCTCGGCGTCGCCTTGAGCTGGCTATGGATCTACTCCCTCGGCCAGCGAAGCGCCCGGCTCATCACGCAAGGCAAGCAATGGGCGGGGGAGGATAAGGCTTAGCGCCAAGCGGGCGGTTAGGGAGAACTGGGTCGATTTGAACTTCTGCACGGGGTGGGAAGCGGACAGTCCGCTTGCGAGCCGGGATGGGGGGAAAAGGACATTCGGTTCACGGCCGGGTCGGGTCGGGAACGGAAGGGCAGCTTGGTGACGGCGAAGTGCGATAGCGGAATATGGCGTGTGCCCAAGGGCGCCTACCTAAACGTTGCGAAGGCATTCGCCACCGGGAATCTTCTCCCTTTGGCGTTCCATCTGGGCTTCCCAATCTGAATCCCGCAGCAACCGGGATGCCCAAGCCATCCCGCGCTTGCTTTTTGGAGATTACAACATTATTGTTGTATCATGATTCCTGCCCTCGTCCCATTGCGCGGCTCTCCGTGGACCGTTCTGCCCCCTGGGGCGTACGCAGCGAATTTAGAAGATGTGGCGGTTACTTTCGCAACGAATGCCTGGCGGCGTGAGCTTTTCGACGGCCTCGTTCTCGCCTCTGGCAAGCTGCGATTGGCTGGATGTCCGACGATCTATCTCGACGGCAGCTATGTGACCGGCAAGCCAAAGCCCGGCGACTTCGATGCCTGCTGGGACGCTACCGGGGTCGATCCCGCCAAGCTTGATCCCGTGTTCCTGGAATTTGCGAACGGTCGGGCAGCGCAGAAGGCGGCATTCAAGGGCGAGTTCTTTCCGTCCTCGATGACGTGCGTGGATGTCGGGCAGGCATTCGTCGATTTTTTCCAACTGGATCGTTTTACAGGAAAACAGAAAGGGATCGTCTCCATTTCGCTTTCGGCCGATCCACTTCTCTCTGCGAAGGTGCAGCCATGATTTACAGCGACAGACAGTATGGCGTATCGAACACGCAACTAGCGAAGTTGCAAGATGCGCTTGTTGCTGCGAAGGCGCGCGCATCGGATAAGGCATGGCTCAAGCAGGCAGAGATCGATGGGCTCAAGAGCCAGATCGCCGATATCGAGGCCGAGCTTGCCGAATACGATCTGCTGAAATCTGGCCAGGTCTCATTCTCGAAAACCTATGCGCTAGAAGAATTGCCGCGCGTGCTGGTGCAGGCGCGAATCGCCTCTGGCATAAGCCAGACGGGCCTCGCTGAAAAACTTGGCATGAAGCCGCAACAGGTGCAACGCTACGAGGCGACCGACTACGTGGGCGCAAGCCTTGGTCGGCTGGTCGAGATTTCGAAGGCGCTCGGTGTGAAGGCGTCAGGAAGTTTTGAGGGACCGAAGCAGGCCGGCGGATCGGTGTTCGCGTGGGGTGATGCCGACGACATAGTCTGGGGTCAACTCCCCTACAAGGAGATGATCAAACGCAAGTGGTTTGGTCTGCCGCACGGCGCAAACCCGATCGAGCGCGTGAAGGAATATTTCATGCACGCGGCCGGACCGCAATTTGCGACGGCGTATCATCGCAAGAAGATGCGCAGCGGGAACGTGCCGAACGAATACGCCCTGCTCGCGTGGCAGGCGCGCATCCTGGAGCGGGCGCGCAGCAAAATCGAAGCGGGAGAGATCGGCACCTTCGAACTGGATGACCGGTGGCTGCCGGAGCTAGTGCGTCTTACGAAACGGAAAGACGGGCCGAAGCGTGCCCGCGATCTGTTGGCGGAGAAAGGCATCGTTCTCATCGTCGAGCGTCACCTTCCGGGGTCGTATCTCGACGGCGCGGCCATGCTCTCCGATGGTGAGGCACCGGTTGTAGGCCTTACGCTACGCTATGACCGTCTGGATAATTTCTGGTTTGTGCTGATGCACGAGCTCGGTCACATCTTCCTGCATCTCTTCGACGGTTTGCGCTTCGACTTCTTCGACGAGGAAGGCGGCAATGACGGTGATGCGATCGAGGCGGAGGCTGACAAATTCGCGCTCGACGCGCTGATACCGGAAGCATTGTGGGATCAGTGCCTGTCCCGCTTCGCCCTGTCGGAAGAGGCAGTGAAGATCGACGCAGAAACGATCGGCATCGATCCAAGCATCATTGCCGGCCGCATCCGCAAAGAGCGCGGCAACTACACCATCCTGAACGATCTGGTTGGTCGGGATCAGTTGCGCTCGCAGCTAGAGGAGGCGAGCGATGATCTTGACTAAGGATATGTATGTTCCGGCGCTGCGGTGGCGTCAGGGCGAATACCAGGCGCTTGCCCGCCTTGCCGCCGCCGCCAAGGACCGTACCGTCCCCTATATCACCATTCCTGAAGTCGAATTCGATTTCGAGTTGTGGCAGCCGAAGAAGACGGTACAGGAGCACGTCCATCCGTTTGCCGCCCGCTTCAATGCCAAGTGGGGGCAGCGGCCGGCGTGGGTCGGCGTGCATCCAAGTATTTCCGGCGAGCCCATGGGGGACGGCCGCGACATCTTCACATACGTGTTCGAAGCGCTGCGTGCATTCCAGGCGAATGCGATACCGGCGGTTCCGCTCGATGCCTCTCCACCCATGGTCGCGTCCGTGGGGGCGATCGTTGCGACCAATGGTCTTGGAGCCGCAATCGCGGTTCGGCTGGAGGATCTGATGAAGCCAGATGCGCGCATGCGCATCGAGGCTGGGGCCGCCTCGCTCCGTCTGTCGCTCGACGAGGTCGATCTGGTCATCGATCTCGGTGCACCGAATTTCGAGCCCTATGATGCTTTCGCAGGCGCGCTGATTGCGGCTATGCGCAGACTGGGCGACCTGCATGCCTTCCGGAATTTGGTCGTCATCGGCACGGCGATTCCCGAGACGTTCAAGGATGTCGCCAAGGGCGCAGACCAGCTTCCACGCCACGACTGGCTCTTCTACCAAGTGTTACTCAGCAAGATTCCGGCCGGCATGCGGCAGCCGAATTTCGGAGATTACACGATTGTCCATCCGGAATTTAAGGCCCTGGACATGCGCATGATCAAGGCAGCGGGCAAGCTCGTCTACACGACGCCGGCAGCTTGGGAAGTGCGAAAAGGTGGTGCATTCAACGACAATCGCGCGCAGATGCATGGCCACTGCGCGTCAATCGTAGCGTCGGGAAAGTTCAACGGTGCTGGCTATTCAAGTGGCGACGATTACATCGCAAAGTGCGCGGTCCACAAGGAAGGACCGAGCAATCAGACGCGATGGAAGGAGGTGGCGATCAATCACCACATCACGCATGTGCTGGGCGATCTCGCCACGCGTGGCGCCGCACCATGAAGGCGCGGATGGAGGCGGTGATCTCGCGGAGAGTCATGGCCTCACAAAGCATCTCGTAAAGCTGCTTCCTCGGCCGCCGGAGGTCCTTCGCCGCATATCCGGCTTGGCCCAGGAGTTGGATGACTTCATCGCGCCAGAGCAGGTGCGCCATCATGACCGGATCGATTTCGGGATTGGCGGCGGCGTTTCGCAACACTTGGAAGTTGATTCCGCCTCTTGGCCCCTGCTCAGCCGCGATCACGCCGCACCATTCGGGAGCGTGACTCATGATGGCTGCGACATGCTTCGGCGCGGCGACGAGTGTGAGCTTTTGTAGCGTCTGGCGGTAGATATCGATCTGGGTCGCGAACCGGTCGAGGTTGTCCTTGGCGCTCTTGATTTCATAGCCATGGATGCAGCCGTTGATGACGGCTACGTCAATGCGGCTCCGGGCGTGCGCGAGTCCAAGTTCGTCGATCACGAGCGTATCGGGATGAGATTTGGCGCGTCGTAATCGTTTGGCGTGTAGTGCAAAGCGAATGTCCGCGTCTGTCGTTCCCACCTTTGTCATGGCCGGCATCGTTATCCCCCAATTCACTTTCTGCCAGAGGTTTTGCTCCAAGCCAAGGTGATATCCTGCCTCGCCCGACATTTCTCGAGCTTGTCTCCGGCGATGTCCCCTTCTGGTCGTCGGACAGCGGGCTGGAACGACTAATTTGGGCGCATTCCTTCCGTTCACGAGATCCGCTTGAAAGACCGCAAAGGGTTGACCGCCGCCCGAACGAACGGCGGACGCCGTCACTGAGGCGAACGAGGCCGCACGCGCAGAGTGGCAGACTTCGGGACAGGCAAGCGTCGCATGGATAGCGTGTCGCGCCGCCAGCCGAAGGTGATAGGATGCCTTCAAGGCTCGGGAGCGGAGGTATATTGGTCTTATGGCTGTCAGCTCGCCCGATCTGAAAGCATTTTTGGTCTCCACGCCTTTCTTCGGCGGCCTCTCGGACGCAAGTCTCGATCTCCTGATCTCAATGCTGGTCGAGCGCCAGTTCGACGTCGGCGCCACTGTCGTGTCGGAAGGAGAGCCGGGGCGCTCAATGTATATTGTTCACGCCGGCGAACTCACGGTGACCAAGCTCGGGAAGTCTGGGCGCGTGATCCGCATGGGGAGTTTCGGGCCGGGGGATTTTTTCGGCGAAATGACGCTCATCGAAATGGAGAACCGATCAGCCACTGTCGTCGCTGAAAGTCCAACCGTGCTGTACGAGCTCACGGCCCGGAGCCTCTACGCGTATTACAAGGCCGACATACACGCTTACCTGATGGTGATGCTGAATATCAACCGTGAGCTCTGTCGGCGGCTCCGCCGCGCTGACAATCGCATTGCCGAGTTGACAGATGCTTCACGTGAGTGAATGGCGCGGATCGCGTGGTTTGAGAAGCGTCCAAGCGAATTCCCGCATTAACTCAATCCCGACGCTTTGATCTCATAATTGCCTGCAAGTGGCGGCCAGGCGCTATGGGCTGTCTTTACCGGACGGTTTCGCAAGCAAAACCGCATGGGTAGCCTTGTGCTCGAGAGCGCGCTAACTTGCGCTTCGCATTTGTGATTTAGGAGCGGGGTCCGCGGGCGGCAAGCCTGTTTGTGGCGGCGGGGGTTTGATGGGTTGCGTAAGGCGGCGGACCGAAAGGCGTTCCATTTTCGGCCTGATCTTGATGGGCGTCGTCGGCGTCGGCGCGTTCATTGAGGCCGACGCCGCCGTCGCCTTTGACTTCTTCGGACTTTTTGGCTCGGACGAGCCGCCGAACCCCTCGCCGACGACCCTGCCCTACAAAGTCGATTTCGTCATTCAGGGCGACGACAGCGTCAGGGACGCCCTGCTCGATAGTTCGAATGTTTACAAGCTGAGGCAGGACCCGCCGCCAGATGGCGAAGCTCTGGCGCAGCGGCTGAAGGCCGATTTCCCGCTGCTCGTCGACGCTCTTTGGGGCGCGGGCTATTATAATGCGCGGATTTTCGCCACCGTGGGCGCGACCCGGCTCGAGCTTGGCAAGAGCGACGGGGAGGCCTTCGCCCGTGCGGCGAACGTCTATCTGAACCGCGCCGTGGTCCCCGTGACGATCACGGTCGAGACAGGGCCGCTTTTTCACCTGCGCGACATCGCCGTGGTCAATTCTACGACGCAGGCGCCCTTTCCGCCCGAGGTTCTGCCGCCTTACGTTCTGAGGCTGAACCAGGGCGATCCCGCCAAAGCCTCGGATCTGCGCGACGCCAATGCGCGGCTCATCGACTATTTTCGGGCGCAGTCGCATCCGCTGGTCAAGGCGCCGCTGCCGCATCCGATCGTCAATCACGCGACTTTGACGATGGATGTGACCTATGCGGTCGATCCCGGCCCGACAGCCGGCTTCGGCGAGGTTTCGGTCAATGGGCCGAACGGCTTCGATCCTTCAATCGTCCGCTCGTTCATCTATCTCCAGCCGGGCCAGCCCTATACGCCGAAGGCGCTGGCGGACACCCGCAAATCGATCACCTCGCTTCCGGCCGTCGGCGCGGTGCGCATTCGTGAGGGCGACAGCCTCGACGCCAACGGCAATCTGCCGATCTTCATCGACGTCGGCGACCGCGCGAGGAATCTCATCGGCGCGACCGCCGGCTATTCGACGGTCGATGGTCCGACCGGCAGCGTCTATTACGAAAACCGCAACCTCTTCGGCGGCGCCGAAAGCCTGAGGCTGGAAGGCGATATATTCTACGCGCCGCCGATCTATGGCATTTTCACGCCGACCTTCAATACCTTTGGCGGCCCGCAGAATTTCAGCAATGCGGGCATCGGCGGCCGCGTCACGGCGAGCTTCGTGAAGCCGGCCCTCTATGGCTCGCGCGTTGATTTCCTGCTTGACGGCATCGGCGAGGAAAACCGCTCGGGCGGCGGCAGCTTCGGCGGCTACGCTGATCAGTTCGCGGGCGGGACGGCGGCGCTGCGCTACCGCATCAACGAGACGCTCTCCGTTCAGGCCGGGCTCAAATTCGAGAAGGGCGAGGCGACGGACGCCTTAGGGCGGGTCGATTATACGCTGCTCGGCGTTCCTTTGGCGCTGCGCTATGACGGAACCGACAAACTGCTCGACCCGAGCCGCGGTTTTCGCGTAACGGCTCTCGCGACCCCCTACCCTTCGGTTTTCGGCACGGCTGGTTTCACCAAGGCGAGCGTCGCCGCCTCGGCCTATTACGCGATCGACGAGGACGCCCATTACATTCTCGCCGGCCGGGCCGGCTTTGGCTCGATCTTCGGCGAGACGGGCGGGCTCGCCGCGATCCCGGCGAATTACCGCTTCTATGAGGGCGGCCTTCTGACCGTTCGCGGCTATCGCTACCAGACGATCGGCCCCGCAAACCCCTTCGGCTATACGATCGGCGGCCTCAGCGCCTTCAATGCGACGCTGGAGGCGCGCATCAAGGTGACGGAGACGATCGGCGTCGCGCCCTTTTTCGACGTCGGCGGCGCCTTTCGCGACTCCCTTCCCTTCTCGGGGCCCGGCGACACGCGCTTTTCCGCTGGCCTTGGCCTGCTCTACTATACGCCGATCGGGCCGATCCGGGTTGACGTCGCCCGCCCGCTCGATCCGAGGCCCGGCGACTATCCGGTCGTCTTTTATGTCAGCATTGGACAACCGTTCTGATGGCGAGCCCGCGCTTTTCCCTTCACCGGACATCGGCGCTCGCCGTGGCGCTCCTCGTGCTCTTGGGGCTTAGCGTCCTCGCCGCCGGAAGCTACGCGGCCGAGGAGGAAAAAGGGATTCTGGCCGATCTCATCTCGCGCGCGCTTTCGACTCCGGCGAGCCGCGTTTCGATCGGCGCCATCGATGGGGCGCTCTCCGCCGACGCCACGGTGCGCGATCTCAAGATCGCCGATCGGGATGGCGTCTGGCTCAGCGTCAATCGCGTCCGCATCGTCTGGCGCCGGCTCGCGTTGCTGCAGCGCCGGCTCGAAATCGACCAGCTCGACATTGATCAGATGGATATGCCGCGAAGGCCGGTCCCGGCGGAGGCGCCCGTGTCGGGCGAGGATCAGCCGCTCCTGCCGGAACTGCCTTTGCGTGTGGATATCAAGCAATTCACGCTGGCGCGCGCCGATTTTGGCCAGCCCGTGCTTGGCGTCGCCTCGAGCTTTTCGACGGGCGGGAACGCGAAGCTCGGACCGCCCTCTGAAGGGCTGCAGCTGTTTCTCGACGCGCAAAGGCTGGACCGGCCGGCGACGCTGAATGTGCGCCTCAACCTCGTGCCGCAGACGCAGCGCCTTGATCTGATGGTCAATCTTGACGAGCCGGCGGGCGGCATCATTTCCGAACTCGGCAATATTCCGGGCAGGCCCCCGGTCAAGCTCAAGATCAATGGCTCTGGCGTGCTCGACGCCTTCAACGCCAAGCTCGTTTTCGACGCCGGCGAAGGGATCGGCGCCAATGGTGACGCAACGGTCAATCGCGAGGGCGCCGGGCGCAGGCTCGGCTTCAATCTCGCGGCCGAGGCGTCCGGGATGCTGCCAGATGTCGCCGCCCCGGTCTTTGCCGGAACGACCAGGCTCACCGGCGCGGTTTTGTTCGCAGATGACGGCGCCGTCTCAATCCAGGGGATCAACCTCGCCGCGGCGGCGGCGCGGCTCGACATAGCGGGCGCCCTGTCCGCCGCGCAGATCGCCGATATCAGGGTTTCGGCGCAAAACACGCCGAATACAGAGGGCGGCGCCCTGGCGAAGGACGTCAGGATCAAGCGCTTCGCTTTCGACGCGCATATTGCCGGGCCGCTCGATGCGCCTGAGATCGCCTCGACGCTCGATGTCGAGGACGCCCGCCTCCCGAGCGTTTCGCTTGGCCGGCTCGAGGCCAATCTGACGATGACGCCGAACGGCTCGATCGCCAATACCTCGACGCTGCTGAACCTCTCCGCGGATGCGCGGGTAAAAGGGCTGGAGCTGGAAAATCCGGCGCTGGCGCAGGCGGTCGGCCGCGAGGCGCGCTTTACCGCGCGCGGCGTCAGCACGACCAGGGGCGTCATTGATTTTCAGACTTTTGAACTGAAGTCCGAGACGCTCTCGGCCGGCTTCAAGGGCCGCGCGGGCCGGGCTGAATTAAGGGGCCGTCTCGAGGTTTCGGCGCCCGACCTTGCGCGCTTCGGGGCGGTCGCGGGTCTTGCGCTGAAGGGCGAGGCGACGCTCAAAGCCGATCTCGAAGGCACGCCGCGCTCGAACCGCTTTACGGCGCAAATCGACGCTGCCGCCGATCGTTTCGCGACCGGGATCACGCCGGTCGACGGCCTCTACGGCGGCGCCCTCACGCTCGCCGGGGGCGTCAGACTCGACGCCGACGGCGGCTTCGGCTTCAGCGATCTGCGCTTGACGGGGCCGAACGCCAGCGCCCGCGTCGATGGCGCCGTGACGCCCAAATCGGCGGACCTCACGGCGCTGCTGAGGATTCCGGAGCTGTCGAAGGCCGACAAGCGCGCGACGGGACGGGCTGAGATCGCGGCGCATGTGACGGGCGCGCTCGCGCAGCCGGATGCGACGGCGACGATCAGCCTGCGTGACGCGAGCCTGCTCGGGCGCCCGGTTCCGCGATTGGACGTCGTCGCGGAGGCGACCAATCTCAGGGACGCGCCCGACGCCCATCTCAGGCTCGATGGCGAAATCGACCGCAAGCCGGCGCGCGGCGCGGTCCACATCGCGCGCCCGAAGGAGGGCGGTCTCGTTATCGACGGGGCGGATATCGCGATCGGCTCGGTCACGGCGCAGGGCGGCGTCGCGCTCGACCCGGCGCATTTCGCCGCCGGGCAATTCAGCCTTCATGCGAAAAATCTCGATGACCTTTCCGCCCTCGCCCTGGAAAAGCTGTCAGGCTCCCTCGACGCCGAGGTGAGCCTAGCCCACGCCGACACGCGTCAGGACGCCGCCATCAAGGCCAATGCGGAAAAAATCGGCGGTTTTGGCCTCGGCCTCGACAGGCTCGCAGCCGACCTCGCCCTCACGGACGTTTATCGCCACCCCATCGTGTCAGGCTCGCTCGCAGCGGACGAGGCGCGCTTTGGCGGACAGGCGATATCCCGCGTCAGGCTCAACGCCAAAGGCGGCGCGGACGCCAGCGACATCGCGCTGAGCGCGGCGGCGCGGGGCTTCAATCTGGATATGCGCGCGAAAGTCGTCGCGGCCGATCCGGTGCGGCTGGAGATCGCGAAATTCGAAGCCACGCGCGGGGGGGACAGGATCGCCCTCGCCCAACCCGCCGCCATCGTGATCAGGGACGGCGGCGCGGACTTCCGCAGTCTGACGCTCAGCCTCGACGGCGGCCGGGTCACGATCGACGGGCGCGCTGGCTCAAAACTTGATCTCAAGGCGCTTTTCCGCGCCATCCCCCTGTCGGCCGGCGATGTTTTTTCCCCCGGACTTGGCCTGTCCGGAACGCTTGAGGGGGAGGCGACGATTGGCGGCGCGCCCGCCGCGCCGACAGGCCCTTATCGCTTCAGAATTTCGCAGCTGGCCGCGCCACAAACGCGGAACGCCGGATTGCCTCCGATCGACGTCGACGCGAGCGGGCGGCTCGAGGGGACACGCACGACGCTCGAAGCGACGCTCAAGGTTGGCCAGTCGGGGGCGCTCCGCGTCTCCGGCAGCGCGCCGCTCGCGGCGTCGGGCCCGCTCGATCTCGGGCTGAAGGGCAATCTTGACGCCGGCGTCGCCAACCGGTCCTTATCCACGGCCGGGCGGCGCGTCACCGGGGCGATCGCGGTCGAGGGCCGACTTACCGGAACGGCGCAGCAGCCGAGCGCATCGGGGTCGGCGACGATGTCCAATGGCGCGTTCGAGGACGCGATCCTCGGCGTCCGGCTGACCGCCATTCATGCCCGCCTCGTCGCGCAGGGCGATCATGTGACGATCGAGAACGCCTCCGCCGTGACGCGCAACGGCGGCGCGATCACGGCGGGAGGCTCGATCCGGCTGGATCCCGCCGGCGGCTTTCCGGGCGACATTCACGTCAGGGGCCAGAACGCCCAGCTTGTGCGCAGCTCGCTGGCGACGGCGGAGCTGAACTTCGACATCAATCTCTCAGGCCCGCTGGTGCGGGACCCGCGCGTCGGCGGACGGATCGACATTTTATCGCTCGACATTCCGATCCCCGACCGGCTGCCGGGCTCGTTGCAGCCTCTGCCGGGAACGCGGCACATTGATCCGACGCCGACCGCCGCGGCGCGGCTCGCCATCGCCGCCAAAGCCAAACGAGGCAGGGGCGCCGCGGCGTTCAACGCAGCGCTCGATCTCACGATCGACGTGCCGGGCCGTATTCGCGTGCACGGACGCGGGCTTAACGCTCAGCTTGGCGGCAATTTACGCCTGACAGGCACATTGGCCCAGCCAGATCCCGTCGGCGCCTTTCATCTGATCAGCGGCGATCTCAGGCTCTTAACCTCGGACCTCGATTTTACGCGGGCCAATCTCACCTTTGCCGGGGATCTTTCGCCCGAACTCGACTTTCTGGCGACGACGCAGGCGGGCGGCGCTTCGGTCAGCGTCGCCATCACCGGAGATCCGTCGGACCCGCAATTCGTTTTCACCTCCAGCCCCGACATGCCGCAGGACGAGATTTTGTCGCGGCTGCTGTTTGGCGCGCCGTCTGGTCAGCTTTCGCCGACGCAGGCCCTGGCGCTCGCGCAGGCCGCGGCGATCTATTCGGGCGGCAATGACGCGCTTGAGGGCCTTCGCCGTTCGCTGGGGCTTGGGACGGCGAGTCAATCGAACAATCCTTTAAGTAAATTTCTCGGCGATCGCGTCAGCCTTGGCGTTCACACAGGCGCGACCGCTGCCGAGACCGGAGTCGGGATGAACATCACGATCTACAAGCAATTGAAGGCGAGAGGCGTGATCGATGCGACGGGCAATGTCTCGGTCGGCGTCGGCGCCGAACATGAGTGGTGACGCCTTTTCCCGATCTCGCGGGCGCGGGTCGGGCTGCTGAAACGTGGCGCAAACGCGCCGCCGCTTAATCCCTGGGCGCCATGGGCAAACCGTCCGCAACGCAGTTTAAGGAATATCAATTTCAGCCGTTATTTCTCTTGTTATGCTGAAGGGAGACTGGCCATAGTTGAGGAAATGACGACATCCCGAACTTGATGGGATCTGCGATATGGAGCCTCGCGTGACCAAGTCCGACAAATCAGGCTCGATTGAGGACGGCTTTGAAACGGGGTCGGGCGCACCGCGCACCGCCGAGCGAACGCTCGAAGAAGCGATCGGCGCACAGATCCGGCAGCATCGGAAGCGCCTCGACATTACGGGCGGCGAGCTGGCGACGGCCGCGGGTCTTTCGACTGGCATGCTCTCGAAGATAGAGAACGGCCAGATTTCGCCTTCCCTATCGACGCTGCAATCGTTGGCGCGCGCGCTCAACCAGCCGCTGTCGACATTTTTTACGCCCTATGAGGAACGTCATGACTGCTCCTTCGTGAAAGCGGGGCGCGGCGTCAACATCGAGCGGCGCGGCACGAAGGCCGGCCACCACTACCAGCTGCTTGGGCATTCGCTCGGCAAGGATATCGTCGTCGAGCCCTTTCTCATCCAATTGTCAGAGGAGGCGCGGCCCTATACCTCGTTTCAGCACGCCGGCGTCGAGCTCATCTATATGCTGACGGGCAAGGTGCTCTATCGCCATGCCGACCGCAGCTATCTGCTCGAACCCGGCGACACGCTGTTTTTCGATGCGGCCGCGCCGCATGGACCGGAGGAGCTGACCGAACTTCCGATGACCTATCTTTCAATCATCATCTATCCGAACGACTGACGGCGCGGGCTTCGCCCTGGCTTTGGCGCGCTTCGCTAAAATTATCTTTCCGAGCCTCATTTTCCGCTTGCTGTTTCCTATAGCGACGTATAGTTTCTTTAGAAGAAATTGTCGACGGGAGACATTTGAGCCATGTGCGGCATAGTGGGATTGTTCCTTAAGGACCCAGCGCTTGAGCCGGATCTTGGCCGGCATCTTGCGGTGATGCTTGAGACGATGACGGCTCGGGGTCCGGACAGCGCT
>NZ_CABFMQ020000152.1 GCF_901905185.1 Methylocella tundrae | reverse complement strand
GCGTGACGTTAACCAGCAGATGAGCGGGTTGCTTAAAGCGGTTGCCGCGAACCCCACACGTGCGGGCGGATCTCTGCTGTTGTTTAGCTTTATATATGGGGTATTGCACGCATTGGGGCCGGGGCACGGCAAAATCGTCATCACGACCTGGCTTGCGACGCATCCGTCGAAGCTCAAGTCGAGCATTGGGCTGACGCTGGCGTCTTCCCTATTGCAGGGGCTGGTGGCAATAGGACTGGTGGTTGTAGTGCTCACGGTGCTGCAACTGCCTGCCCGACAGCTGCATATGAGCAGTTTCTGGCTGGAGAAAGGAAGTTATGCGCTGGTTGGCGTGTTGGGCGTTTTATTGTGTGTCCGTGCACTAAAGAAATTGCGCCAGCTGCTGATGCGCCCGAAATTCACCGCCTTTACGCCGCACCATGTGCATCACGAGGGCTGCGGCTGCGGGCATCAGCAT
>NZ_CABFMQ020000151.1 GCF_901905185.1 Methylocella tundrae | reverse complement strand
CAATAGGATTTGGGTAGACCGAGCACTTTCTCCGCGATGAAGCACAGGATCAGCTGCGGGCTCACGGGCGCGAGGCGCGGGATCCACGATTCGCGCATATAGCGCTCCACGTGGTATTCCTTGGCGTAGCCCATGCCCCCGTGGGTGAGGATGGCGCGCTCGCAGGCGTGGTAGCAGGCTTCGGCGGCGAGGTACTTGGCGGCGTTGGCCTCGGCGCCGCAGGGCTGGTGCCGGTCGTAGAGCCAGGCGGCCTTCTGCACCATCAGGTGCGCGGCCTCCAGCTCCATCCACGATTGCGCCAGCGGGTGCTGGATGCCCTGGTTCTGCCCGATCGGGCGGCCGAACACCTCGCGCTCCTGCGCGTAGCCGGCCGCGCGTGCCAGTGCCGCGCAGCCCAGGCCCACGGCCTCGCTGGCGATCAGGATGCGCTCGGGGTTGAGGCCGTGCAGGATGTACT
>NZ_CABFMQ020000150.1 GCF_901905185.1 Methylocella tundrae | reverse complement strand
GTGTAGTCGCCGGGGGAATCCGTGGGGGCGTCGTCGTGCAGGCTCAAGGCGCGGTCCGTAGCGTGGGTGGTGGTCGGTGCGGGCTCCATGATGGCGCAAAAGGCGTGACCCGCGGCGCCGCGCAGGTACGTCCATCCACTGCCTAAAAAATCAGCATTGCAACAAATCTGTAATGAATCCAAGGGTTTACCCGCGCCCTACAGCGCAAGCCACGGCTTATCCACAGAGTTGTCCAGTGCGTGCGGGGATAACGCGCCGCCCTGCCGGGCCGGAAGGCGGATGACATAATCGACGGAGTCTCCTTCCGTACCTTCTCCATGCCATTCGTCATCAGCATCGCGCAATTCAACTTCATCGTCGGCGATGTCGAAGGCAATGCCCGCAGGATCGTCGATGCCGCGCGCGATGCCCATGCCCAGGGCGCGGACCTGCTGCTGACACCTGAACTGGCGCTGTGCGGTTA
>NZ_CABFMQ020000149.1 GCF_901905185.1 Methylocella tundrae | reverse complement strand
TTTAGCACCATATTTAAGATGACCTTCTTGCCAATTGATTCTTTCATCCTCTAGGTTTTCACCGTTATAGCTTTTACCGCTACTAAAGGCCCCCAAAGTTGCTTCAAAAGTTGGCTTAATTTCAAACTCACCAGCATGCACAGTTGAAAAAAATGAGACAAAGAGAGTCCCTCTCACAACCTGAGAAAATAAATTTTTCATTGAGAAATTCCTTTTTGCGAACGGCCTAACAGTGCTCAGGTATGGGCAACTTATTCGTTACCCATCCTCGTTCATGTTGATCTTTAGTGATGGTCGTGCCGTGTGCTTTGCTCTTCTTCACCCAAGTTTAAAGTCGGGGTGTTGTCAAAGAAGTTCCAAGGTTTGATTAGGGTATAAACCCATTCTGTCGGCATAATTGGCCATTCTTCAGCACGTGCCACATGGGTTGTGCCTGTTGTCATCCACACCACAAGGTCTTTATT
>NZ_CABFMQ020000148.1 GCF_901905185.1 Methylocella tundrae | reverse complement strand
GTCCTGTAGGACGTTTAAGTTTTATTAGAGATCTTCCCGATTCATTTTTTAGTGGTTCAGATAGATCTGTTTGGTTCGGTCTGTATAGGGATGATGGTGTTATAGATGATTCAACATTTTATTCCGGTGTTCAACGAGGGAATTTCAGGCTACATCCCGCGGGGTATCAAGGTATTAGTAGAGGTTGTATAACTCTTCCTTCCCTTAGTCATTTCATGTTGTTGCGAGAATCGCTACTTAGTAAACATAATGCAACGATTACATTGCATGGTGGATTGATTGCATATGGGACGGTACAGGTGTATTGATGAGCACATTTAGATTTATTCTCGTATGTACTTTTTTTACTGTCTCGTATATATGTGTATTGTTGCTTCTTTTTTATGTTATTCCAGAGGATGCATTATGGAATATAGCAACATCATATTATGATGGTTTTATTCATGAGCCTGTATGGGATGATAT
>NZ_CABFMQ020000147.1 GCF_901905185.1 Methylocella tundrae | reverse complement strand
GATCTGCAGCGAGCACAAATGATGTCGAGGTAGGTAGGGTAGGGCGGCGGGAAATGAGCCAGGTCGCGGCCAACTACAAGGACGTCTGGGAAGAGGGCGATGCGCGCAAGGTGCTGCAAGATCTGAAAGACGCAGATGCGTCCGTGGCCCGCGCAGCACGTGCCGGCGACACGGTGAAGTGGGGCCTGGCCGCCTGCATCTTCTTCGTGTTGAGCATGGCCGCGGGTCTGGTTGCAGCAGGCGCTGCAGCTCGCATTCATTGGATTGGTCGGCTGCGGTATCTGGTGTTCAGTGCAGCCAACGCGGGTGTCGAAGGTCTGCGCCACAATTGGCGTGAGGCTCTGCAGCGGTGGCGCTGGCGCCTTCCGGAGCGCGACATGCTGCTCTCGGCCTATGCCGACCAGGTGCACTTCGCCACGCGGGTCGACCGCTCACCGCTTATTGACCTGGGCGTGGCCTCGGGCCT
>NZ_CABFMQ020000146.1 GCF_901905185.1 Methylocella tundrae | reverse complement strand
GGCCTCCACGATGCGGCGGGTGAGTTCGTCGTAGGCGGCGGCATGCACCGGGCCGCTGGGGTTGGCCATGGCCGACACGGGCGTCACCATCTCGGCGCCCAGGCTGCGGGCCAGGTTGATGAAGGCCGCCATGGCGGTGCGCATGCCGAGGTTGTCCTGCAGCGCCTCCTGCCCGTAGCGGGGCGAGAAGGCTTCCAGCGGCGTGGGCACCGGCGAGAAGGTATTGGTCTCGTGGTTGAGCCGCGCGATCAGGAACTTCATCGTCATGCCGCCACCCCCGCGCTGCGCAGCATGGCGTGCAGCAGCACGTTGCAGCCGGCCTCCAGGTGTTCAGGCTCCGCGTCTTCGATCTCGTTGTGGCTGATGCCGTCCGCGCACGGCACGAAGACCATGGCCGTGGGCGCCAGGCGTGCGAGGTACACGGCATCGTGCCCGGCGCCGCTCACCACGTCCATGGCGCTGTAGCCC
>NZ_CABFMQ020000145.1 GCF_901905185.1 Methylocella tundrae | reverse complement strand
AATATTAGATATAGGAATTCGTCCGAAACAACTCATGAGTATTGCTCAGAAACTTTCTCAGAAGCTCAATACAGAAATTGATTTTTATACACTCATTAGCTGCAAAACAATTCAGGATGTGGTGAATAAAGTAGAGCAGCAAATAAAATAGAAAAACAGAAATGTGCTTAAAAGCAGAGTTGAGATCTTTGCTTTTAAGCACATGGTTGGTTTTAGGGCAACTAGATTTGAGCTAAGGTTGCCTTAATTTTTTCACAGATACTTTGCACTGTTGCAGTCGGGAAGCGGTGGGACTGATACGTAATAATCATGCTTAACTGATGTTGTCCATCAATCACATTTTCCATAATTTCAAAATGTAATCCGAACGTCGATTCATCACGTTCGGGCAAAATCTGACGATAAGGAAGGTCTTGTCCCTGTGGTGTTTTGAGCGCGCCATTTACAACATTATTTGAATCGATATGAAT
>NZ_CABFMQ020000144.1 GCF_901905185.1 Methylocella tundrae | reverse complement strand
GAATATTGGCCTTTTATTCCCGCTTTAGTGTACCACCAAGGTGATATAGCACTTTAAGCCCTAGCTGTTGTTCAAACTTTCTTCAAACAGACTTGTTTATTCAGGTCTAGGGGAAGTTTTGGCCTAAAAATAGCATCGCCTTTCTGGATGAAAAGCAAAAACAACGAAATTTGAGGTTGAAAAGACATGGAAAATAAAGCGTCTTCCTTAAAAAAATTATCGTTATGGCAAGTGACAATTATTGGTATTGCCTATATGACCCCCATGACGGTTTTTGATACTTTCGGTATTGTTTCCGGAATTACCAACGGGCATGTCCCTCTCGCATATTTACTTGCTTTAGGTGCCATGTTGCTTACTGCTTGGAGCTACGCAAGGTTTAGCCAAAATTCGGAAAAATCAGGCTCAGCCTACAGTTATACTGCCGAAAGCTTAGGATCTAAAAGTGGTTTTTTTGTCGGTTGGTGCTCTCT
>NZ_CABFMQ020000143.1 GCF_901905185.1 Methylocella tundrae | reverse complement strand
ATCTCATCTGATCATGCACTCTTAGACTTAGCATGAATACACACTTACCATCTTAACTTCAAGGGGGCATACCATAACTCGGTCATTCGCACGTGCGCTAATGCTTATATCTACTGGTGCTCTGCTAACTATCCATTCTTTTATACTTATCCATATTCTAACCTTATGATAATGTGCACTGACTCTAAAACTCTATATGACTTTTTTGCCATAATGAAAACACTATATCTAGTCATATACAATAGTATAGTCAACTTGCCAACAATAGGATCTGGAAGTAGAATCCTCAGTGTTTGAAGGACTATTGCACTACAATTCTAATTATATTGGGTCATAACCAAGAAGGCCTTAAATCCCGACATGTATAAATATTTCTATGGTGATTAATAAATAAAATTTCTACATCCTCTCTCTCCCTTTGTTATTGTATTATTGCTTCCCTCTGTGCAAGAGGTTGGTATTTTGGGTAAGCCTTTGGCC
>NZ_CABFMQ020000142.1 GCF_901905185.1 Methylocella tundrae | reverse complement strand
CGGTTGCAATCAATGTGGGTCCAGTTGCAATGATTGTGGTCCCAAGCGCCGGGCCTAGTTGCAATGATTGTGGGCCGGAACTTGCGATGATTGCGATCCCGGCCGCGGATGATTGCGGTCCGTTATAACTACCCGCTGTTCGCCCCGCGGCAGCAGGACCTTCCCGATGATCATCTTCTGGAGCTCCTGTTCGTGCGCAATCTGCGCGCCTTGATGGCGGACGTCATAGGGCGCACAGCGCCGGGGCAAAAACCATGAGCCGCGCGAACTGTCCGCAGCCGCAGGCCTGTGGCGCGCCGCCGCATGGGCCGTGCTTCAAATGTGGGGATACGGCCTATCTGTCGCGCCGCATGCGCGCGCGAAATCGCGTGCCGGGCTGGGTTCCGCAGGATCTTCGCGGCGAATGGATCGATCTCGCGATCGAGCTTGGCGAGGTCTACGCCGCCGCGCAAATCCTCGCCTTGATGCGGGAAACGCGCCTGGTCGAGGTTTTGGGATGAGCGCCGTCACAGCCATGAGCCGTGATCCAGGCGCGGCTGTTCGCGCGGGACTGCGTTTTGCGGCGAGAAGGCGAGCTCGCCTTCATGCAGTGCGTGCAGAATTTCGCCGAGGCGGTCATCGGCTTCGCGCATGGCGGCTTTGCCGAGCGGCGGCGCGATCGTCCAGTTTTGCTGCGCGCCGCCGAGGGCGAGGCGCAGCCGCGCGAGCCATCCGGCTGGCTTTGGCGCGAGACGCGCGCAGCGCCACACCAGTTTTCCGAGAGCGGTTTCGAGAACCAGAATCCGCCCTTTCAACAGTTCGATCTCTTCCGTCTCGGAGTGCGTGATCTCCGCGTTCATTCGGGTTGATCCTCGTAGGTTGTTGCTGGCCGCTGTGCGTTGGCGCGCTCTTTGGCCATTGTGGGATGTGTTCCATGCGTAGCTCGACGTGTTTCGTGCTCTCTGCTCTCCCTTCCGGCGCTGCTGACCAGAGCGTGTCGTCTTCGGTGTCCAAAGCATCGGAGAGTTTCATGCGGAAGTCAGGGCCAATCGACACCCAAGTTTGGGGTCACTTTTTTGCAACACGTCACCCGGTCAAAACGGCGGCGGCTGTTGCGGCGCGGATCAGGATCTCCGAGCGCACGGTTGAGAAATGGCTGGATGGAACGGCAAGCCCGAGTCTGCAGGCCTTCGGCCGCCTCGTGCGCGCTTATGGTCCTGAGTTTCTGGCGATCTGTCTGCCGGGCTGCGAATGGCTGGGAACGGCGGCGCGCGCCGCGCGGCGTGAAAGTCTGGCTGTCGAGCTGGCGCGCATCGCCGCCGAACTCGGCGAGCTGCAGGAGCGGCTTTGATGAGGCTTTTGTTGGCGGATTTCTATCGGCTTTGCGCGAAAGGGTTGTCTGTAGTGTCCGCCGCCGCGCTCTCGGCCGCGACGTGGTTCGCGCTCGCCGCTGACCGGATCGGGGGATGAGTGATGGCTTGCTGGTCGGATGAGCGCATCGCGGAGCTTGAAGGGTTGATCGCGAAAGGCGCGAGCGCGGGGGAGGCCGCCGCACATTTTGGCGGCGTGTTTTCACGCAACGCCCTGATTGGCGCCGCCCTGCGGTGCGGGCTGCATTTCAACAGCAGACCCGGGCGAAGGGGTGAGGCAAAGGCTACGGCCTTGGCCGCGCCCACCGCGCGGCCCGCGCCGCCCGTCAGACGCGTCCCCGCGCTGAAACCACCCGCTCCAAAGCCGGCGCCCAAGCCAACCATGCGGCCTGCGCTGGAAGCACCGGCGCCTGTCGCCGAGCTCGTCGAGGGGCCGGGCGTTCCGTTCGCGGAACTGGCCGCGCATCAGTGCCGCTGGCCATCCGGCGGACCGGCCGTCGAGGATTTCCGCTTTTGCGGCGCGGCGCGGCCTGGCGCCGGACCTTACTGCGCCGCGCATGCCGCGCGGGCCTATGCGAAGCCGCGCGCGTCAGCCGCCGGCCGGATCGGGAGGGACTGATGGCGCTGGAAATATTCGAGATCCACGACAAGCAGGAACGCGAGATCGCGGCGATTGTCGAGGGCGCGACGCCGGAGCTGGCGTGGCTGTTCTGCGGCTCGGCCATCACAGCCAATATCAAGGCGGCGCGGCGCGTGCTCGGCGAGGAAAAGACCCGCGCCATGCTGCGGGAGGTCCTGGCCGATTGCGGGCTGAGCCTCAATCGCGCGCCCCGGGCATGAGCGTCATGGCGCGCCTTTCGCGGGATGATCTGGCGCAGGTGAAGGCGCTCAATCCGCTCGATGACATCATCGACCAGCGGACGAAGCTGAAACGCGCGAATTCGCGCGGCATCCGCGAAGGGCAGTGCATCTGCAATCCGGTGCGCGGCAAATGGCCGTTGTGGGTCAATGCGCAGACCTCGACATGGGGATGCCTGGCGCGCGGAAGCGTCTGCGGCGGCGACACTTTCACTTTCCTCGAGCAGTTCGACGGGCTTGATTTTCAGGCCGCGCTCGCCTCGATGTGCGGGGCCGAGGCTGTGCGCGATCCCGAAGCCGCCGCGAAGATGGAAGCAGAACGCGCGGCGCGCGGCGCCGAGCATGACGCGCGGGCGAAGGCGCTGGCCGAGGATGAGCGCGCGAAAGCCTATGCGATCTGGCAAAACGCCGGGCCCGTGGCGGAGACGCTGGTCGACGCCTATTTCGCGCATCGCGGGCTTGATCCCGTGCGCTCAAAGGCGCTGCGGTTTTCGGCGGCCGAGCCCTATTGGCATGCGCCGGAAGACGCCGGCGCGAAGCCTTCGATCGTGCATCGCGGGCCGTGCATGCTGGCGGCGATTCAGGGTCCAGACGGGCGGTTTTTGGGGCTGCACCGGACCTGGCTTGATCCACGCCTCGGAACGGCGGAGATGCCGCGCGAGGCGTCGGGCAAGGCCGAGATTTTGGCCGCTGACGGCGCGCCGCTGCCGGCGAAAAAGATGCGCGGCGGCAAGCAGGGCGGCGCGATCCGGCTGCATGACTGGCATGAGGGCAGCGGCGAAAGAGTCTTTCTCTGCGGCGAAGGAATTGAGACGGTCGAGACGGTCTATCTGGCCGTGCATCGCGGCTTCGGCGTCAATTATTGCGCCTGGGCGGCCGGCGATCTCGGCAATATCTCGGGCAAGGCTCTGGGGCTTTCGTCCAGACATCCGACCAAGCCGGGCCGATGGATACCCAGCGAGGAGCCCGACCCGGACGCGCCGGGGCTGATGCCGCCCGCTGGCGCGGCAAAGGCGATCATTCTTGGCGATGGCGACAGCGATCCGCTGGTGACGATGGCGCGGCTCGAATGCGCGCGGCGCAGATGGTCGCGCGCGGGATGCCCGACGGAGGTGCGCATGGCGCCCGAAGGGTCTGACTACAATGATCTGGCGCGCGGGCAAATCGAAGGGATGGGTCAGCCATGAGCATTTTCGAGCAACCTGACTCGCTGGATGTCGACTATGCGGTTGATGCGCTTTGGCGCTGCCGTTTCGACACCGCGACCATCGCGCGGCTGCTGAATCGAAGCGAGGCGCAGATCTATAATCGGCTATGCCGGCGCGGCGGGATGGACGCGCATCCGGCGCCGGCAGAGCTCGACCAATATATCGAGGGAGGCGTCTATGCGGCCGATTGAAGCCATGAAAGGGAACGTGACGCCGCCGGAGCATTTTGGGCCGGTGCCTGAATTGCGCTGGCTGCCGATCGCGCAGCTTGTTGTCGACGAGACCTATCAGCGCGAAATCAGCGGGCCCGGAAAGACCAATGTCCGGGGCATCGCGGCGAATTTCTCATGGATGAAATTCGCGCCTGTCGTCGTCTGTCCGGTGCAGGGCGGGGCCTATGCGATCGTGGACGGGCAGCATCGCACGACGGCGGCTCTGACGATCGGCATAGACAGCGTGCCTTGCCTGATCATCCAGGCTGATCGAAAGCAGCAGGCCGAAAGCTTTCGGGCGATCAACGCCGGCACGGTCAAGGTCAACCGGCTGGCGATCTATCGGGCGTCGCGCGCCGCCGGCGACCCGGAGGCGCTGGCGATCGACGCCGCATCGCGCGCCGCCGGCGTCACGATCGTCGCAAGCTATATGGCCTCCAAGGATCTGAAGCCGGGCGAGACCATGGCTTCCGGCACGGTCGGCAAGTGCCTCGCACAATATGGGCGCGATCTGACGGTGCTGGCGCTGAAAACCATTGTCGCCTCGGAAAGCGAACAGGGCGGCGCGTTGCAGGCGAAGATCATCGCCTCCGTCGCCGCTGTGCTTTACGATAATCCTGCCTGGCGCGAGGACGCGCGGCTGACGGGCGCTTTCAAAAACATCGATCTCGCCGGGGAGATGGAAGAGGCTTTCTTCAAGGCGAAGAAGCCCGGGGCCGCGAAGGCGGCGGACCTGCTGTATTGCGCGATCGTCCGTCATCTTGACGCGGCGCTGAGGCGGAAGGCGATCGCGTGAGCGCGGTGGAATTGCCTCCTCCTTTAATTGCCGATCTGCGGCGCGGGGCGGCTCAAGAGGCGCGAATTCTAAGGGGCGAGAATGCTCATCTCAGAGAGATAATCGCGGAACTTGAAGACCGATTATCGCAGATGCGCCAGCGCGACGAAGAGCTGATCGACGGCGCGCGGGTGCGGACCTGTGGTCTGACAACGCCCGCGCGCGGGACGCTTCTCGCGCGAAACGGTGAGTTTAGCTGGGTTATGTTTGATGGCTGCGACGAGCCGAGAACGTGGCCCCTTAAATATCTGGGTGTGACCAAACGGTGAGATCGCGGGAGGCGGCGGAATGAGCAATCCGGACCTGTTGGAATTAGCGATTTGCGAGGGCGCGGCGAAGGTCTTGCGCGCGCGGGCGGAAGCGGCTGCGGCGCGCGCTGAAGACCGCCGGACGATGATCGGGCTGAAGACGGGCGGCGCCCTTGTTATTTCGACGGCTGAATCGGCGCTGGAAGAGCGCAACGCGCGGGACTGGCGCGCGCTCGCCGATGAGATCGAGGCTGGGTTGGGGGAAAAGAAAAATGATTCGGGTGACCTTTGATCTGCTTCCCGGCGGCGACGCTAATCGCGCCCGAACCATCGGCATTATGGAAATTGCGAACATTGGGATTCATGGCGACGGAACAGCCGACTATGCCGTCGCGCTGAAAAAAACGCCGCCTTTCGCGGGTGCGCTGCGCGCGGCATGGAAAAAGGGAAAGGTCAGCTCTGATGATACGGCGTTGAACGCGGTGATGGCCGGCGAGGATGATGAGCTGATCACGGCTCTCGCAATGACCTGCTGTTCCGCGCGCTGCGTTCCTGCGGGCTTGACAAGAGAAATTCATGAGCCGCGGGCCTTGCGCGAAACAGATCGTGCGCGCGACGATCGTGGGGTTGGATGGCTCGCGGTTCGTTGGCGAGAATGATTGCGCCAACCCGCAGACCGTCTGCCCTCGCAAAGACCTGCCGACCGGCGTTGGCTATGAGCTTTGCCACGACGTGTGCGGACAGAGCAGCCACGCCGAGATCGCGGCGCTCAAAGCGGCCGGATCCGCGGCGCGGGGCGGGGCCATTTATCTCGAAGGGCATAGCTATGCCTGCGAAAGCTGCCGCGCGGCCTGCCTGGCGGCTGGAATCGCTCGGATATACGTTGCGGCTCCGCCGTCTGGTGACGAATGACGCCTGAACAAGCCGCGCGCATTGCCTCCATGGTCGAGGGCGCGCCGCCCCGCGAACCCCCGCATGCCATGTCGACGCCTCTCGATCATGCCGATGAGATTGACGACGGCACGGAATTGGGGCCATCCGATTCCGATGCGCGACAGGTCGATGCCGAGGCGCTCAAACGCTGCTGTGAGCTCGACCATTCCGACACGGATAATGGCAAAAGGCTGCTGGCGCATTTCGGCTCGGAATTGCGCGTGCTGAAGCAGGGCGACGCCAAGACGCCGAGCTATGCGGCCTGGGTGTCAACCCATTGGGATATTGATTGCGGCAACCTCTATGCGCATGCCGTGGCGCAAAAGCTCGGCGGCCGCATCGGCCTCGAGGCCGATGTGATGGCGCAGACGCCTTTTGAGGAAAAGATCATCGCCGAGGCCGACCAGGCCGATGATGATCTCGCCGCGCTGGAAAAGCGCAAGGCGGACTGGAGCGATGAGGATGTTGCGCGCGCCCGCGTTTTGAAACGCGTGATTGACGAGGGCGATGCCGCCCGCGACGCTCTGAAAAAGCGGAAAATCGCGCGGCGGAAATTCGCCGTCTCGAGCAAGAATAAATCGCGCATCGAGGCGATGATGATCTGCGCCGCGCCTTTCTGCGCGGTCGAGCCGGACGACTTCAACAAGAATCCATTCCTGTTTTCGACGCGCAAGCACACATTGGAGTTTGTGCGCGAAAAGGATCTGGAATGTCCCGACCCTGACGTCGAGCGCATGAAGGTGCGCCTTGATGTGCGGGATGGACACCGGCGCGAAGACATGCTGACGCGATTCGTGCCGCTGGCCTACAAGCCGAAGGCCGAGTGCCCGAGATGGCTGGCGTTCCTCGAGGAGTTCTTGCCCGACGCCTCCGTGCGGGAATTCGTGCAGACCTTTTCCGGCCTCGGCCTGATCGGCCGCACCGTGCAGCTGCTGGTGTTTCACTATGGCTCGGGCGCCAATGGCAAGAGCGTGTTTCTGGAAACGCTGATGCGCGTGTTGGGCCCGCTGGCGGTTGGTCTGCCGGCCGAAAGCATCACGGGGCAGGGCGATCGCAGCGCCGGGGGCGCCTCGCCCGACCTGGCGCGGCTCTATGGCGCGCGAGCGCTGCGCGTGCTGGAGCTGCCGGCCGACAAGCCGCTGCATGAGGATCTGGTGAAGAAACTCACGGGCGGAGAGAAGATCCCTGTGCGCACGCTGTTCAAGGGCTATTTCGAGTTTACGCCGATCTTCTCATGCCACATGAGCGGCAACGGCTATCCGCGCATCGACGGCACGGACAATGGCATCTGGCGGCGCATGGCCGTGGTGCATTGGCCGGTGACGATCCCGGAGGAAAAGCGGCGCGAGTTCGAGGATGTGCTGGCCGGTTTCGCGCCGGAATATCCGGGCATTCTGAACTGGCTGATCGAGGGCGCGATGCGCTTTATCGAAAGCGGGCTTCACATGCCGGATTCGGTGCGGGCGGCGACGGCCGAGTATCGCAGCGAAATGGACCCGATCTCGGATTTTATCTCGGATTGCGTCGAGGTGTGGGCGGGCGGCAGCGTGACGGCGCGGACGATGTATGACGCCTATGTCTCATGGTCCATGGCGTCCGCCCGGCGGCATGTGTTCGAGGCGAAATTCGCCAAGGTGATGAAGACGCGCTTCAAGCGCCTGGACGAGCGTGTGAGGCGCTATGTCGATTGCAGGCTGCATGATGTGCCTGCGCGGCCTGACGCCGAGCCCCGCATCCCCGGTTGGGAATAGAGGATGGTCGCGATGAGTGTGGTCAAATGGAAGGAGATTGCTAAATGAAACGCATTTATGTCGCCTCTTCTTGGCGAAACAAACATCAACCCCGGATTGTCGATATGCTTCGACAGGAAGGCCACGAAGTTTACGATTTCAGATCGCCTTTCTTTGGTTTGAAGGATGGCTTCCGCTGGCTGGATATCGATGCCAACTGGGAAACTTGGGACCCAAGCGCCTACAGGGATAAATTGCTCGGATCTGCTGTAGCGGCCCAAGGATTCAATTCTGATTTCCGGGCGATGCGCTGGGCCGACACCTGTGTTCTCGTCATGCCTTGTGGCCGAAGCGCTCATCTTGAGCTCGGATGGTGCGCCGGCGCTGGAAAGCACACCATCGTGCATATCCCGGAGAGCTGCGAGCCCGAACTCATGAACATGATTGCCGACGACATCACTATTAGCGATGACGAGCTCCTGAATTCCTTGCGTGGGCGTATCTCGGGAACGGCGGAGATCAACGCGAGTAGGATGGTCAAGGCATGAAAACGCGAAGCGCCGCCTTTGGTCTCCTTGCCTTCGCAAAGACCTTCCTCGCCACAGGACCTCCTCGGCGAGCGTGAGGCCTCACCCTCCTTTTGGCCAAAAGTCAGTCGAGGGGTCGCATTTTGGAACGCATGGATGCTGAGCGCTCCCGCTCGCTCTCGATTTGGACGAAAACGGCGATTTTTCTGCGAGGGTCGCGAGGGTCTTGCGAGGGTTTAGAACGTACCCTCGCAGGCAAAAACGATAAATAGAACAATAATATGCAAAGTCTTTGCGAGGGTTGCGAGGGTTTCGCGCGCGTATATATGAGAAAAAAGGGTTTCGGGAAAAGAAGCTTTTTTTGAAATTTCCTTATGTATACGCGAGAAAAACCCTCGCAACCCTCGCAGACTGTTTGGAACATACTGAAAAGATTGATGAAAAGTGCTGCGAGGGTTTTGGCGAAGTGTTCGCAGGACCCTCGCGACCCTCGCAAACGGATCGGGGATGCGACATGGCGAAAAAGCGGGTTGAGATTGAGGCGCTGCTGCGCTGGGCGTATCGTGAGGAGTTGCCGAAAGAGCAGGCGCGGGGCGGCGCGATCGCGACGGGGTTTCGCGCCGGATGGGGCGGCGTCTCGAAATTTGGCGACTATCTGACGATCATCGATGAGGCGGGGCTGAACCAGTGGGGCGTCGTGCCGATCGCTGGCGCGGAAAGCGCGCCGCATCCGGATGCCGTTGCGATCGCGGCGGCTGTCGCGGCGCTGGATGATCTGGAATTGGGCTTGCCGGAGGATTGGAGCCCGTTCTCGGATTTGGGCGATATGGGCGTCCTGGGCGAAGCGGCGGTTGCCGCGACCGTGGATCGCCTGACCGTGCGCGACGCCGATGGCGCGCGGCGGTTGCGAACGCCGCCAAGCCGGCTGATTTTCAAATTTGCGATCATGGGCGGTTGCCCGGTGTGGCAAGCCGACAAGCCTGAGGCGCGGCTTGTGCGCGGCGCGAACGGGCGCCCGAAATGGTTTGTGCGCAAGATGATCACGACGTCGGTGAGCGATACGCCCTATGAGGTCGAGGCGGACGGATACTCGCAGACAGCGAAAAGGCCGGTCGCGGGCGCGTATCAGAAACGCTATCTCGATCCGTGCCCTGTCGATGCGGGCGTCGCGCGGGGCGAATATGAGATCTGGCGATTCGCGATGGATGTGCTGACTGACGATTTGCGAGAGACGCTGAGCGAGCATGAGGTTTTGGCGTCGCCGCGGGTGATTCGGCCATGGGAAGGCGATATTCGTCTGCCACGAGTGCTGCCGGATTTGACCTGGTCTTGCGTGGTCGCGGCCGTCAAGAGGCGCGGGCGGGGAAGGGCGCAAAAAACCGCTTGACTTGCGGGCGGAGTTTGGCGCACCTTATGCAGGCTTTAAAAGGTTACTCAAACCCGACGCTTCCCGCGCCGGGTTTTTTGTTGCGCGTTTGAGGAGGCGACCATGTGCCGATGCGCTGAGAGACGCGCGGCGATCGGCCGTGTTGTGTCGTCTCTGGCGGATGGCGAATTCGAAAAGGCGCGCATGGCCGAGGCCGCGCGATTCGTGACGCGCACCATGGTCGAGGATGCGCGGGCGCTGGTGAGCGGATCGCGTTTGGCCGCGGCGCGGATGAGCCTGCGCCGGTGATCGCGCTACGGGTGAAAGTGATCAGCAAGGCCGGCCGGTTCGAGACGGCGATCCCGCTGGCGATCGCGCGCGGGCTGAACGAAGGCGGCGACAAGGTGCGCACGCAAGTGCAGCGCGCGCTGAAGACGCAGACGGGCGTGACGAAATACGCCTCGATCACGTCGAGGATGCAGGATTCGGGACGCGGCTATGCGCGCGCCGCGCCTGGCAAACTTGCCTATCAGATCATCGCGAAGGGCAAGGGCATTCCGATCAAGGAATTCCCGGTGAAAGACACCGGGCATGCGATAGATGCGCGCACATGGGGCGTCGATCATGTCTTCAAGCGCTCGTTTGGGATGCCTGGGCTCGGCGTCGACGGGTTTCGCGCAAGGCTGACGGATAAGCGATTGCCTATCCGTAAGCTGTACGGGCCATCGCTGCCGAAAGAGCTGGTGAAAGACAAAGCGGCTGAGGTGTTCATCGCATCGGCGCAGGGGGTTGTGCCTGCCGCTGTGCTCAAACATCTGCTGAAGTCGGTAGGGTGAGATACGGCGTGGATCTGTGGTTCACGGGTCCTTCCCCCCTCCCGAATGAGCTGCGCCGCCGCCGCAGTCCGGAATTTCTCTAGCAAGACTTTGATTTTTTAGGGTCAACGGGGTCAACATTGACATCAACAGCCGTCAACGCCGACGCTGGCGATGGCCTGTGGATCTCTGTGTCGGATCTCGCTCGCCAAAAGGGCGTCGACAAGGCCGCAGTTTCGCGTCGCATCTCGCGCCTCGAATCACTTGGCTCTCTGGAAACACGCACCGGCGCCCGCGGGACTAAACTCGTCAACATCGCGGCCTATGATCGCGCCGTCGGCGAAACCGGCGACGCCATCCGCACGATGAACGGCGCCGGCGCGACGCATCAGCCTCCGCCATCCGGCAATGGTTCAGACCCGATTCTCGCCCGCGAGCAAGCGCGACGCACAGCCTACCAGGCGGACATCGCCAAGCTCGATCTCGATGAGCGGCTCAAGAAGCTGTTGCCCGTCGAGGACATCGCCTCCGCAATCGGCATATGCGCCGAGGGCATCGTGCGCGTCCTCGATCAACTCCCAAGCCGCGCCGATGAGCTCGCATCAGCCGTCGGCAAAGATGGCGCCCTCGGCGCCCGCGCGGTCCTCAAGATTGTCGCCCGCGATCTTCGCTCCGCTATCGAGCGCGAACTGCGCAAGCTCGCTGAGAATGGCGTCAATGCGCCGGCGCCAGATGAAGAGGCCGACGCGGCGTGACGCTCCAATTCAAGCGCTCAGCCCTCGAGGTCGTGGCCAACGCCTTCGCCGACGTCCTATCGCCGCCCGTTCCCATGCCGCCCTCGCAATGGGCGACAGAAAACCTCGTTGTTCCAGACGGCCCTCAGGCAGGGGCGGCATGGGATCTGGCGTTGACGCCCTACATCAAGGAGCCGCTCGACCTGCTCGGGCCTGATTCGGGCGCCAACCAGATCGCCGCGATGAAGTCCGCACAGACCGGCTTCACCACGCTGCTCATCGCCGCCATCGGCCATTCGATCGATCGCGACCCATGCCGCATGATGATCGTGCAGCCGACCGACGCCGCCTTGTCGGACTTCAACCGCGACAAGCTGCAGCCGGCCATCGAATCGACCAAGGCCTTGAAGCGCAAGGTCGCGCCGCAGACCTCCCGCTCATCGGAAGGCTCGACGACCTATTCGAAGAAATATCCCGGCGGGTCGCTGACGCTGGCGATCGCCACCTCCGCGGCGGACCTTCGCTCGAAGACGATCAAGAAATTGCTGCGCGACGAGATCGACCAGTATCCGGACGATCTCGACGGGCAGGGCGATCCAATCGAGATCTCGGACGGGCGCCTGATGTCGTTCCTTTCGTCCGGCGACTGGAAGAAAGTCGACATCTCGACGCCGACGATCAAGGGCGCCTCGAAGATCGAGGCGCGCTACGCCGCCGGCGATCAGCGCCGCTGGCATGTGCCATGCCCGCATTGTCGGGAGGAATTTGTCTTCGAATTCGGAGCGTATTTTCGTTTCGAGCAGACCTTCCCGCACCAGGCGCATTATGTCGCGCCGTGCTGTGGCTCCATCATCGAGGCGCACGAAAAGAAGGCGCTCGTGCGGAGGGGCCGCTGGATCGCGACCAACCCGCGACCCGGCGCGTTCCCCTCCTACCACTTCGACACATTTTCGAGCCCATTTGTGCCCTGGGATGAGATCGCCAAGGCGCATATCTCGGCCGGCGACGATCCGCAGAAGCTCAAGACGTTCTGGAATCTCTGGCTCGGGCTGCCTTACGAGATCAAAGGCGATGCGCCGGACCATAAACGTCTCCTGGAGCGTCGTGAGGAAGGCATAACCCGTGGTCACGTGCCGTCGCGCGGCCTCATGCTGGTTGGCGCGGCTGACGTCCAGATGCGCGGCATTTGGGTCGAGATCACGGCTTTCGCGCCGAACCGTGAAAGTTGGGTTGTCGACGCGTTCTATATCGACGGCGGGACGGAGAGCTTTGACGGCGGCGCATTCGAGAGACTGGCGGCGCAGACTATCGACCGGGAATTTCCCGACGCATTTGGCCGCAAACGGCGTCTCGACGCCTTTGCGATCGATTCTGGCTACCGAAGCCATGTCGTCTATGCCTGGGTGCGCAAGAACCAACGTCTGCATGACATCACCGGCCGCGACACCGTTCTTGCCGTCGATGGTCGCGACGGATGGGGCAAGCCTCCGATCGGCACGCCGAGCCTCGTCGACATCGATTTAGCAGGCCACAAGGTAAAAAAGGGCTGCCAGCTCTGGCCGGTCGGCACATGGCCGCTGAAAGGCGCGTTTTACGCCGATTTGCGCAAGGAAGGGCTGCGGTCCGGCGGCACAAGCGATCCGGGAGGCTATTGCCACTTCGGAAGCTGGCTCGATGAGACCTATTTCCGGCAGATCACGGCGGAATATCTCGCTGACGACGTCGTTCGCGGAAAAATTCGCAAGTTCTGGAAGCTCAAAGCCTCCGAGCGCGACAATCACTTGCTCGATTGCCGCATCTACAACCTCGCCACGGCCGAATATCTCGGCCTTTCGTCGCTGACGGACGATGAATGGGCGCAAATCGCCCGCATTCGCGGCCTTCCGGACGATGCCTGGCGGCCAAACCTGTTTACGCAGCTATCAGCGCCGCCGGAAAGGCCTCTGCCGCAGCCAGCGACGCTGCAAGGCGTCGACATTTACACGAATCTCGACGGCACGGCGTCAAAGACCGACATTTTTGCGAAATTCGCGGCGTTGAACCAGGGCTTGAAATGACGCTCATCGAAAGACTTAGCGCGGAAAGACAAAAGTTGTTGAGTAGGTCTGTGTGCGTTCAAGGCTACATTAATAGCCGGGCTCGCCGCTTCGAAGAGAAGGGATGGCCCGTCGACAATTTCCTTAAAAATGAACTTCCGGCTGCGCGAACGCAACTCGCGGCTCTCAATAAGGCGATTATCGATATTGATGCGAAAATCGCTACGTATAAGCTTCAGGAAGGTGAATTCACTAAATTGGTCAAGCGCCGCGCTGTTTGGTGGGTAAGAAATCTCGCGTCACCTGAAGCTAATGCTCTCGCGCGGCATGAAGTTTTTCGCGGGCTCTCCGATGCCCTAAATGGCGGCGAATCTGTCAGCAAATTAGCGAAGATTGTCAATTGGACCCCGCAACTTCTTGAATATCGTGTGAAGCGGTTTCGGCGTGAAAAAGCTAGACCGGAAAAGATGTATGATGGACATAAGCATCGAGGCGATGTGACGTCCGAGATCAAAGATTTCATAGATAAACCTGCGGCGATGGACGCCCGGCTGCATCGCGCCGTCTGCGTCGTTTCCGTATTATCACAATTTTCGACGCTGAACTCTCGCACATGAGAATTGCCTCCCGATGATTCAGCAGCCGCTAACTCTGGAACAGATGCTTTGCCAGGCGCAGGCCGTCTTGCATCTTCGCCAGATGGGCAAAAGCGCAAACGAGATCATCGCTGACGGCTACGTGGCTAAATATACCCGCATCACAATCCCTGAGTTGATGGCCTATATCAGCCAGCTTCGGGCCCAGATCGCCGGCGCGCCGACGATCGGCGCCATCAACACGATCTGGTCGCGTTGAGCGAAGCTCCGGGCCTCCTCGACAAGAACGGCCGCCCGATTCCATCGGCCGAGATTGACGTGATCCGCGCGCAGGCGATTGGCGGCTTTGGCTCCATTGGCGTCGTGCCCATGGGCGGCTCCGGCTACATCAACCAGGCCTATCATGCCGGCGGCATCGATTCGCAGGACACCGCCAACTGGTGGCCAACGCGGTCCTCGGCCGACGGCACGATCCTTCCCGCCAAGGATCTGACGCTCGCCCGTGTCCGCGACGTCATTCGCAACGATCCGATCGCCAGCGCCGCGGTCGATCGCCTCGTCGATCTCGTCGTGGGGCCCGGCCTGCGTCTTTCAGCGAAGCCGGACGGCCTGGCGCTTGGCATCAAGGATCCGAAGGCGCTGCGCGATTTCGCGCGCTCGATCCAGTCCGAATGGCGTCTCTTCGCGGAAGATCCGCGCTATCTCTGCGACGCGCAGCGGCGCGTCTCGATGAATGGCTTGTTCCGGCTCCTGGCGCGAACGTGGATCGTCGCCGGCGAGACGACAGCCGTGATGAGCTGGCGTGACGCGCCCGGACAGCGCTATTCGACCTGTGTGCTTCCGGTCGATCCGGACCGGCTCTCGAATCCAAACGGCGTCTATGAGCAGCTGACCCTGCGCGGCGGCGTCGAGATGGACCTTTTCGGCGCTCCGATCGCCTATCACGTCCGCAACGCCCATATCGGCGATTGGTGGGCCTCGGAGCTCGCCTGGACATGGACGCGCGTCCCGCGCGAGACGTCTTGGGGCCGTCCGGTCTTCATTCATGGCTTCGAGCCGGATCGGGAGGGCCAGACACGCGCGATCTCGCCGTTTGCCTCGCTGATCCAGCGGTTGCGGATGATCGGCAAGCACGCCGACTCGGAACTCGCCAGCGCCGCCGTCAACGCGCTGTTCACGGCCTTCGTCGAGACCGATCTGCCGACGAGCGAGGTGCAGCAGCGCATGGCGCCGTCGGTCTCGGATTATGCCGACAAGATGGTCTGCTACTACTCGCAGAACCCGGCCATCGTTGGCGGCCAGCGCATCCCGGTGATGCTGCCTGGGACAAAGGTCACGATGAACTCGACGCCGCGTCAAACGGCGAGCTTTGATGGCTTCCAGACAGCCTTTTTGCGGTCCATCGCCGCCGCGCTCGGCATTTCTTACGAGCAGCTCAGCATGGATTGGTCCAAGACCAATTATTCCTCCGCCCGTGCGGCGCTGAATGAGGTCTGGCGGGCGGTCAAGCGCATGTCGGCGGTCTTCGTCGAGCAGGTGGTGACGCCGATCTATTACGCCTTCCTCGAGGAGGCGTTCGACAAGGGCTATCTCAAGCTGCCAAAGGGCGCGAAGCTTGTTGGCCACAACGGCGGACCTCCGCTCGATGATCTCGAGGCCTTCCTCGCCATGCCGGGCGCCTTCACCCGGGCCAGATGGATCGGGCCTGGGCGTGGTTATGTCGATCCGGTCAAGGAAGCCGAAGGCGCAACGCTCCGCATGGAAGGCATGTTTTCGACGCTCGAAAAAGAGTGCGCGGAGCAGGGCGATGATTACGAGGACACCCTCGACCAGATCGCCAACGAGGAAGCCGATCTCAAGGAGCGCGGCCTGACGCGCATGTCGCTCGTCGCCGCTGTGCAGAGCACGAAGGGGCCGAAGCCGGATTCGGAAGAGGCTGAAGGTCCCGCGGGGCCTGGCGGAATAGCGGAGCCAAACAAATGAACAATTTTGAAATCGTAATTGCCGTCGTTGCGGCTATCTCTTTCATCCTCGCCAGCCTTTCTCTGGCGCGCCCGCGTGTTGATAGTACGGAGCCGCAATATCGAGAGATGAGCGAATATCACCGTGATGCGATCGATGCGGCTGATCAGGATCGCCTCCTCAATCCGATCAAGGATTACCATCTCCTTTCATCCGAGATCGAAAAAACCAGTGCGGTGCTTAACGAGGCCATCTTGCAGAAGCTGCGTATTCCAGGCCTTCAGGCGGAATTAGACCGCCTCAATGCTCGCAAAGCGGACTTGCATCGCAATCTCTTCTTCGGAAAGGCTGCGTGATGGCGATACTCGCAGACACTGTTTTTGAATGTCCAGCGCTTAAAGACGCGCAAATGGAAAGTTTACGCCTTCTCGCATGTGAGGCGCTGCGCCGCCCTTGGGATGAGAATCATTCTTCGCCGCCGCATCCATTGACTGTTTTGTCTATTGCTGGAGAAGCGGAAACGAAAGCACAACTGTTTGTTTTCGATGATGCTGTGATAGAGAGTGCAGCTAGCATTCTTGAAGATTATGAAAGCATCGATATTGCAAAGCGATACGCGCGTCTGCCGGCGTCTATGTGTTGGTTCGAATGGAACGAAGATGGCATCCGCGTTGGTGCCTTGTTGACAGATGTGGATGACGGTATTTCATTTGTTCTATTTTCTAAAAATGAAAGATATGGAGCGATACCGGTACTTTGTGGGGAATATGCATTCCATCATGGTAAGTACAAATACAATGTACTTCATTGCAAAAACATCAATTCTAAGGCTAATGAGGGGTATGCAGTTTATATCTCATCGAAGATCTTTGCCATTTGCGCATTCCTGAATATTCCAGGCGCTGTTCATAGTGCGAATTTCAGATGGGGCGATAAGCTTCAGAAGAGCCGCCGAAAGCGCGGGAAAGCGCCACTCCTCAGCTTTAATGAGGTAAAACTTGCCCTCCCGAAAAATTCGGCCTCTCGCAAGGATGTCACATGCGATATGGGGCGTGGTGTCCGATGGCATCATGTTATTGGCTATCTTCGCATCAGCCGCCATGGTGACCCAGAGGCTCATTATACGTGGGTCCCCTCAGTGTGGCGCGGCGATAAGTCTTCGGGCGTTGTTCTGAAGTCTCGAAACGTCTGCGTTAAAGCCGACAGAACTCGCCCGCGTCGCCGTGATACCGCCGGGGACAAAAGTCACGATGGACACGCCGCCACATCAGACGGAGAGCCCTAATGCCTTCGAGAAAGCCTTCTTGAGGTCCTTCGCCGACTCACTCGGCACTTCCTATGAGCAGCTCAGGATAGAGTGGTTGCAGCTCTACGGAGGCCCAGGCGGAACAGCGGAGCCAAACAAGTGACAGAACTCGCCCGCGTCGCCGGACTGCTCTTCAACCGTCCGCTGCTGCTGATGCCGGAGACCGCGATCGCCATCGCCTCCAACCTCGCCGATCGCTTCGGCGTGGATCCGATGCAACCGCCGGCTGAGGCCAGCGCCTTTCGAGGGCGTCCCGTTACCGGAACGCTCGACGATGGCTCGAAGGCCAATCTCTATCGCATGCAGGATGGCGTCGCCATCATCCCGGTGATGGGCGAGCTCGTCAATCGAGGGTCATGGATAGGCGCTTCGAGTGGGCTTACGAGCTATGAAGGCCTCGCCGAGCAGCTGCGCAAGGCATCCGCCGATCCCAACGTGCGCGGCATTCTGCTCGACGTCGATTCGCCCGGCGGCGAAGCGGCCGGAGCGATGGAGACGGGCGCGATCGTGCGTCAGACGGCGGCGCAAAAGCCTGTCGTCGCTTACGTCAGCGGGCTCGCAGCATCCGCCGGATATGCGATCTCCGCCGGCGCGAGCCATATCGTGACGGCGCCGTCCGCCAATCTCGGATCGATTGGCGTCGTCAGGCTGCATGTCGATCGCTCTGAGGCAATCGCCCGTGCTGGCCTCAAGCCGACGCTGATCACGGCGGGCGCCTACAAAGGCGATCATTCGAGCTTCACGCCGCTCGAACCGGACGCCCGCGCGCGGATCCAGGCTGGCGTCGATGATCTTTATGACCTGTTCGTCTCGCATGTCGCCGCCAGCCGCAAGCTGCCGGAAAAGGCCGTGCGCGCGACCGAGGCCGGACTTTTCATGGGCCAGCGCGCGGTCGACGCGGGCCTTGCGGACAGGGTCGGCGATTTCGACGACGCGATGGCCTATTTCGACGATTCAACTCCCAAAAACGTCATTCTGAGCGGAGCCAACATGACTGAACAAACGACTGCCAACGCCGCCGCTGAACTGGCCGCGGCGACCTCTTCCGCGGCCTCGCAGGCCCGCGCGGCGGAACGGGCGCGCACGCAGGCCATCCTCAATGCGCCGGAAGCGACAGGCCGTGCTGATCTGGCGAACTATCTCGCCTTTGAGACGGATATGGCGCCCGAAGCGGCGTCGGCGCTTCTCGCCAAGGCTCCCGCGGTGGCGCCCGCCGCCGCCGCGGCTTCCGAACAGGCCGCGGCCAGGCCGCGCCTGGCCGTGCCGGTCCCTGATGTCAATCCGGATGCGGATGCCGCCGCCGGGGCCGAAGCGGCGTCGGGCTGGGACAAAATCTACACGGACCTCAATCGGCAAGCTGCCGCATCGAACAGGGCGTTCGTGATTCCAGGCTAAAAACGTAACGGAGAGCTTTTATGACGACCGTCCTGACAGAACACCTCCACGCCGGCGCATTTATCGTCAGCGAGGAAGAGGGACTTTATTCGCGCGATCAGATCATGATCTCGAATCTGACGGCGAAGACCCCCGGCACGGTGCTGGGTAAAAGCGGCGTTCCCGGCGCCGAGACCGCGACCGTCGCGGCCGATACGGGCAATGTCGGCACAGGCGCTCTCGTCATGGACGCCACCGCGCCGATCGCCGCCACGGCCATCGATGGCGTTTACGAGGTCATCCTGCGCGCCACGGGCGCGACCGCATCTTTCGATGTCATCGATCCGAACGGCATCGTAGTCGACGCGGGTCTGGTCGGAACCACATTTAACAACCAGATCAAGTTCCTGCTGTCGAGCGCCGGCACGATGACCATCGGCGATCGCTGGTTTGTCACCATCAGTCGCCCGGTCGGGACCGGCGATACATGGGATGCTCTTAATTTCGGTGCGGTCAATGGCCTGCAGATCGTTGCGGGCATCCTGTTCGGCGATGTGGATCTTGGCGCCGGCTCGCAGGCCGCCGCCGCGATCGTCCGCACGGCGCAGGTTCGCCTCGCCGATCTCACCTGGCCAGCCGGCGCGACCGCCGCGCAGATCGCCGAGGGCGTCAACCAGCTGCGCCGCCTCGGCATCATCGTTCGCTAAATTCCAGATCGGGGCCGGGGTGTTCCGTGAGGTGATGGCGGGCGTCTTACGCACGCAACAGAAAGGTCTGATCGGTCCGGCCCATCGCGCTAATGCGCGAGGAACTCAACCCGCAATCAGGCCATCCCGTCAATCTGATCAAAATCCAGTCGAAAGGACTTCGCAGCCATGCTGACGATGGACGTCTTTACGCAAAATGCATTCTCGGCCATCGAAATGACCATGGCTGTTGATCGCGCCGGTTACGTTCCCACCACGCTCCAGAGCATTCCTGGCCTTGTAACGCCGGTCCCGGTTTCGACGGAGCATATCTTCATCGAGGCGCGCGCGAATGCGCCCGCGCTGATCCAGACGTCTCCGCGTGGCGCCCCGCCATCGCAGAAGAGCGGCGATATCCGGGACGCGCGCCCGTTCAAGACGCGCCGCCTCGCGCGCGCCTCGCGCATCACAGCCTCCGAACTGCAGGGCATCCGCGCCTTCGCCTCGCAGACGGAGCTGAAGACGCTGCAAATCGAAATCGGACGGCGCACTATGAAGATCAAGCAGGACTTCGCGCTGACCAAGGAAAACTGGCTGCTCGGCATGGTGCAGGGCCTTGTCACCGACGCGGACGGCTCGACAATCTATAATTGGGCGACAGAATTCGGCCAGACCATCCCGGCCGAGGTCGGTTTCGATCTGGCCAACTTGACGCTTCCCGAGGGCTCCATCCGCCTGAAATGCGCCGCGATCCGCCGCACTATGACCCGCAATTTGCAGGGCCTCGGCGGCATGGGTTTTGACATCGTGGCGCTCTGCGGCGATCAATTCTACGATCAGCTGACGAGCAATTCCGAGGTGCTCAACACCTACAAGAATTGGGCGTCGGCGGCGGACCTCCGCAATGACCTCGGCCGCGCGTGGACGGCTTTTCGTTACGGCGACATCAATTTCGTCAACTATCGCGGGACGGATGACGGCGCCATCGGCATCGCGACCGACAAGGCGAAAATCTTCCCGATCGGCGCGGGCATCTTCCAATGGGCGATGGCCCCTGCGGAGACCTTCGAATTCGTCAATACGCCCGGCCGCGACATGTACAGCTGGGTTGTGATGGATCGTGACCGCAATATGTGGGCGGACCTCGAATATTATTCCTATCCGCTGCCTGTTTGCGTCCAGCCGCAGGCCCTCGCCAGCGCCCGCGCCGGAGCATAAGCTTCGTGGCGTCGCTCTTTATGGCGGAAGTCCTCGACATGGCCGCGTCTGTCGGCGAGGTCATGTCGGAGCCTTTCACCTTGCTGCCGCGCATCAAGGGCGCGGACAGGAACGCGCCGGATATTCCTGACCCGGCGCGCGCCCAGGCAACCTTCAACGGCGTGTTTCTCGATCCGCCGATGAAGCCGGCCATCATGCGCGCCTATGATGCGCGCACGGACCAGCGCCCGGGCACGAATGCAAGCGAGCCGCGCATCGACATCATGCCCGACCAGCTTGTGCCTGGATTTGCCGTGCAGGCGCCGGATCTGATCGTATCTCAAAGCTCGGGCAAGACCTGGCGCGTCACGCATGTGACGCCGACGAAGGCCGCGATCCTGCGCTGTTTCGTCAATCTCGTCGGCTAACCCATGTCGCTCGCGCGTCTCGCCCTGCGCCTTGCCGCGATCGAGGCGCTTTGCCCGTCCGCGACCATCGCGACCGGACCTTATCCGACCGTCGCGGGCGCGCGCGTCGATGACAGCCGCGTCGATCTCATCGCCGCGGCGGAAAGCCCCGAGGCCATCGCCGCGGCTCTCGCGGCGCTGGAGAACAACCCGCTGCTGGTCGTCTACACGGAAGAACAGCAGACATCGCCTTACGGGGATGTCAGATATCCAGCGGCGGAGGAGGTCGTCACCCTCGTCATCGAGGCCATGATCGCCGGTTCCGGCGTCATGCAGATCGAGCTGCCTGATGGAACCATCCAGTCGATCGGAACGCTCGAAGCGCCGGTCACAGATCGCCAGCATGAGGCGATGCTCGATCTCCTCGAGGCGCAGGTCCGTTATATTCTGACCATCAAAAACCGCGCGCCGACGGCCGTCCTCTATAACAAGGTGGCCATGGAAACGCGGATGATCCATTCGGACCCTCAGCGCGCCGCCGACCGCACGCTGCGACTCGCTTCACGCACCATCAAGTTTCACGTCAAGGTTAAAGCGGAAGTCTGGCCGGCGCCCGTCGCGGCGTTGCCGGAGCCTCTCGCGAGCGTCGCCGGCGGCCTGGCGCCCGGCTCATCCGGCGCGCTGCTCTGTGCATCTCTTCTTCCGCTCATTCCCGGCGCCCCCGCGCTCCCGCCGCCGCTTCAGGGCATCGACATTTACACTCATCTCGACGGCACAGCGTCCGCGACCGATCCGGATGGCGTGCACGCCGTCGCCGCCGCATCCGCCGCGATGGACTTCAGCAGCGGCGGCAATAGCGGCCTCATCGCCGCGCTCGCGGGTTAGACTTCAACTTTTGAGGATTGATCATGTCTGAACGCCATGTCCAGGCCCATCTCGTCCATCCGTCGCACAAGCTGCCTGTTCCCGGCACCCAACGGTTCTTCTCGGCTGATGACGCCGGCGAAACCATCGATACGTTCGATTCATTCTGGCTGATGCTGCTGCACGACGGTTCGCTTGCGCTCGGCCCGCGCCTTTCTGATGCGCCAACGGATCACGACGAGCTGAGCGCCTAAACAATCCTTCCCGACACGATTAACCCCATGGAGCCAGCCCGTGACCAATGGCGTCATCTTTCAGTACATTCCAGGCACAGGGCTGGCCGCGCCCGGCCAGTTCTTCGAGGTCAACTCCGGCGGCCAATATCAGCCGGCGACCCGCATCGTGCTGCAAGGTCACGCCACCGCGGCCGGATCGCTGGCGCTCGATACGCCGACGCCCGTCGCCTCGCAAAATGACGCCGACGCCTTCGCTGGCCCCGGCTCGATGCTGCGTGAGATGTTCCGTCTCGCCGCGGCCAATGCGCCGGCCCAGCCGATCTGGATCGAGGCTGTCGCCGATCCCGGCACGCCTCCCGCGCAATGGACGCTGACTGTCGCGACGCTTCCGGCGCCCGGACAGGGCGTCATCGAGATCTGCGGCCGCCAGATCGCGATCGCCGTCTCGACCACGGATACAACCGCGACCGTCGCGGCCTCGCTCGGGGCGGCCATCAACGCCTTCTACGACACGCTGACCAACGCCATGCTGCCGCTGACCGCGACGGTCGCGACCAATGTCGTGACGCTGCTGGCGCGCCACGCCGGCGCCATCATGAATGACGTCGATATTTACAATTCGACGGCGCCTTCCAATGTTCTGGGCGCTACGGGTGTTTTGACCGTTGCGCAGCCGGTTCTCGGCACTGGAACGCCGACCCTGTCTTCCGCGCTCGCCGCCCTCGGCGATGATCCGGCCGATTTCGTCGTCTCGCCCTTCTCCGACGCGATCAATCTCGCGGCGGCGACAATAGCCTTCAATGACACTTCGGGCCGCTGGGCCTGGAGCCGCCAGAGCTATGGTCATTACTGGAGCGTTTCGACCAGCGCTTTCTCGGCGCTGACGACGCTTGGCCTCGGCCTCAATGACCGCCATCAGCTCCTCATTGGCCGCTTCCCGGGCTCGGTTACGCCGTCCTGGGAATGGGTCGCCGGCCGCGCCGCCCTTGAATCGACATGGCTCTCCGACGTCACCACCGGCAACGTCTCGCGCAACCAGACTGGCCGTATTGTGCAGGGCGTGCGCGGCCCGCGCAGCCGTTCCGGCCTGTGGAACTATTCAGCGCGCAACACGCTTCTGAATTCCGGCATTTCGACCTCGACGATCGACACGAGCGGCAATGTCATGATCGACAAGACCGTGACCTGCTACCGCGTCGGCACGTCGGGCCAGCCGGATACGGTGTTTCGCGATATCCAGGCGATCTATCAGGCCGCCGGCGGCATTCAATACATCCGCGCCATGCTGGCCGTCGAGCAGGGCCAGAAAGCCTTCGCGGCGAGCAACCCCGGCAATCTGGCGGCGATCTCGACGCCGTCCGACATCAAGGGCACTTTCGTGCATGCCTATACGGATCTGGTTAACCGTGGCGTCTTTCAGGACGCCGACACCTTCACGCGCAATCTGATCGTGCAGGCCAATGCGAGCAACCCCGCGCGATGCGACGTGCTGGCGCCGATCGAGCGCGTCAATCCGCTCGACATCCTCGCCGTCAACGCGACGTTCTACCAGGCGTATCCGCCTGGCTTCTAATTAGAGGCCAATCCTTCCCCGTAAAGAGTTTTCTCATCAGGAGCCTTTCATGGCAGATTTCGGCGGCTTTATGCGCTTTACGGTCGGCGGCAGTCCGCTGACCTTGCGCGCTAAATTCGAAAGCGAACCGTCCGCGCTCGAGATGGACGGCGGCGCGAATCAGGACGGTTCGATCTATCGCACGATGAAGCCGATGGGCTACATCTTCGAGCCGACCTTCGAGGATACGCCGACGGGCACGGCGACAGCGCTCGACTGGGCCGCGATCATGCTTGGCGGCCCCTACAATATCACGCTCGTCGAAGAGCAGACCGGGCGCATGCACACCTGGACCGTCGCGCAATTCGAAGGCAAGCCCCGCGTCGATCACATGACCGGCGAAGTCACCGGCATCAAAGGCCGCGCCACGGCCTACACCAAGACGAGCGCTTGAAAATGGCGATGAAAACGATCGTGCTGGCGGAGCCTGTTGAGATGCACGGCAGAAGGATCGCCGAAATCGTGCTTCGCGAACCGACTGGCGCCAATTACCTCGATTTCGGCGATCCTTTCACCGCCGTCAATTCCAATGGCGGCTTTTTCTTCGCGGAGGATAAGGCTGTCGTCGCCAATTATTTAGATGCCTGCGTGCAGCATGAGAGCGGGGCTCATGTGCTGCGCCTGCTTTCGCTCGCCGACGCGCGAAAGGTGAAAAAGGAACTTCTGAGTTTTTTTACGGACGCCGCCCCGGCGACCTGAGAAAAATAATCGACGCGCTGTTTTTCGATCTCGCCGTGCGAGAAATCGAGTCCATGCCCCTATCGCGCATCATCTATTGGCATGAGCGCGCGGTTCTGCGCCGCAAGAAGGCTTAAAGCATCATGGCAAGCTCGATGATGGAGGCCAGGCTTGTCATCAGCGCTGATGACAAGACGGGACCGGCCTTCGCCGAGATCGAGCGCAAGATCGCGGCGATCGGCGGTGTTTCAGCGGATGTTGGCCGCATCTCCGGCGGCATCGGTGATGTTTCCGCGAAGATCGGCGGCATTTCCGGCGCGATCGCGAATGTCGGGCAAGACGCAGGCAAGGTAGTCAAGGCCTTTGATGATATAGGGGGCAGCGTAGCCGGAGCGGCGGCGCATGTCGGCGGCTTGTCCAAGGCGATCGAGGGGATTGGCTCCGTCGCCCAGTCGATCGTGCCTGTGGTGGGGGCGGCCTTCGCCGCGATCACGGCAGAGGCCGTCAAGGCCGGCGCCGCGATCGAATCGTCCAAAGCGCGCATGGGTGTCGCCGGCATCACGCGGCCGGAAATCGCCGCCGTGGAGGACGCCTCGCGCGGCTATCTGTCGAAATATCCAAATATCGAACGGGCGGAGGTGTTCGACACCTATAAAGAGCTTCGCTCAGTGCTGTCGAACCCAGAGGAGGTGCTGCCGAACCTCGATTCTGTCGTCGCAGCGAAATCCGCCATGCGCGCCGGCGGCAGCGGCAACCCGGAAGACCTCGTCTATGCGATGAAGGCGGCCGAACTGCTTGGCAAAGCGAACGATCCCGCCGAATTCAAGAAGTTCATCGACGCTTCTGTCAAGGGGCAGCAGGTGATGGGCAAGACGCTCAGGGATGAAGACGTCCTTGAATTTGCGAAAATGTCCAAGTCTGCCGGGTTGCAGCTCTCCGATCGGTTCATCACGACGGCGGCGCTTTCCCTTACCCAGGAAATGGGTGGTCAGCAGGCCGGAACCGCCTTGCAACAGGCGTCCAAAACGCTTGGGGGTGGTGGCCTCGCCAATAATCACGCGGCGGGCAAGGAGTGGCTGCGGCTGGGATTTTTGACCGATGACGATCTCGACCACACGAATAATGGCGAGGTCAAGGGCCTCAAGGCCGGGCATAATCTGAAGGATTGGCGGCTGGGCCAGACGGACCCTGATTTATTCCTGCTGCAGAAGCTCCTACCGGCCATGGAGTCGGCTGGCATCACCGATCCAATCGAGCAGAATAAGGAATTCGAGCGGCTGTTCCCCGGCTCCCGCGCCGCCAACCTGTTTACGCATATGCTCAATCAGCGCGAAGGCCTCGCCAATCACGCGCGCATGTACCAGAGCGCCGCGGGCATCGCGGGCGGCGCCGATCTTTTGAAAAATGATCCTGTCGCCGCGGCGACAGGGGCGACGACGGCGTCGAAGAATTTATTCGGCGCAGTGGCGGAGCCGGCGATGGGCCCCGCGACGGTCGCCCTAACGGCATTCACAAGCGCCACGGCCGCCGCGACGCAGGCGCTCATGGATAACGCGAAAAAGCATCCTGCCCTGGCGTCCGCCAGCGGCGTCGCGGCCGCCGGAGCGGGCGCACTCGCAGGCGTCGCGGCTGGAGCTGGCGTTCTCAGCCTGGTGCCTGGCGTCGGCATCGTATCGGGTCCGGTGGCCGTTGGCGCCGGCGCGCTTTCCGCGGGGCTCGCCGCTACGGCCGTTGGTCTGCGCGCCTCCGGCGCTCTTTACGATGACGCCATCTCGCAAAAAACCTTCGCGCGCGGCCGCTATGGCCCGAATGGCGGCCCAAGCGGCTATGAGCATGATTTTACGCTCGGCTCTGGCGGCGGCTTTTCGAGCAGCGGCAGGCTGCGGCCGCCGTCCAATCTTGGCTACATGTCGAAATGGGATAGCAGCCATGTCGCGCCGACGCCGCTCGGCAAGGAAGGCCCGGCGATCGCCGAGCTGAAGGGCGCGGCGGATATTTCCCTGACGGTGAAAATCGACGCCTCGCCGGAGCTTTTCAGCGCTATCGAGACGGCGCGCAGCATCAGCGCCAATGGCGCGTTGCGCGCGAACACAGGAACCTCGATGCCGGAAGCCGCGCCGACCGGCGTTTCGGGGAATTAGTTATTTCGGGACGGGCTTTTCGTCCTTGTCTTTAGTATTCACTTGCTCTGGCTTGCAATGGGTCGTCGGCGGGATACCGCAGACGCTATTGAGGCGCTTCCAACTGAGGCATTGTCCATCTGGGCCTCTATAGCCTGGACCTCCTTTGCAGCCGCACCCGTCGCAGCCTTGCCCGTCTGCGGCGCAGCCGACGCATATGATCGCCGCGGCGATTATCAGGCGCAGCATGCCGTGCTTCCTCCTGGAAAGCCGATCTTATGCTGATTATGCAGACGCGCATCTCTTTTTCGCAACCATCGCCCGAGTCGCTGCTCAGGACGTCGCAATCGTCCGGGGTTCCACCTCTTTCGCCCGAACAGATCTTGCCGCCGGTCGGCGCGACGCCCTCCGCGTCACTGAGCGCCGTGACGCCCCGGGCGACAGGCCTCATCACCACACCGGCGCATCATCGCTATCTGCGGCACTCCCCGCTTCGCGACAATGGCGCGATGACGCCGGTGACCGCATCCCCCGGCGGTTCGACGCCGGCTGCGGCGGTCGACGCGGCAAAATCAATCGCCGGCGCGCATGAGCGGAGCGACAATGCGCTGATCCGCAAATATCTCGCGACCGGCGGTCACGGCATGAACCCGGCCGATACGGCCTGGTGCGCCTCTTTTGTCGGAGCCTCGTTGCGCAAGGCTGGCGTCAAAGACGTCCCGGCGAGCCGGGGCGGCAATGTCGCGACGTCTTATGAGAAATGGGGCGTGCCGGTCGACCCCGCGAAGGGCGTCTCCGCCGGCGATGTGCTGGTCGAGACGCGCGGGCTTGGTCCCGGCCGGACCGGCGGCCACGTCGGCCTGTTGACCGGCCGCGTCAAGGACGGCCGCGTCGAGATGATCTCCGGCAACTACAGCGATCGCGTCAAAACCTCCTGGGAGAGGCCCGGCGGACGCAACATGATCCGCCGCGCGGGGGACGCTGAATTGCCGCGCGCATCCGAGATGGCGAAAGCGCGTGAGAGTTTGAAGAAGCCGGAGTGATGGTGCGATATATCAAGACCCCGATCGATCGCTTCAATCTGATGATCATGCATTGGCTATCCTTCGATTTATCGGCGCGGATCATCGAAAGTCTCACCGGCGACGAAATCGCCGTCCTCATTGATGAGCGGGCGACACGAATCGTCGGCAAGGTGCGGTCTACAGGCTATCTCTTCGACAGGCTTGCGGAGATCGATAGATAGATAATAGCCCTTGACTTGCGGGCGGAATTTGGCGCATCCTGTGCAGGCTTTAAAAGGCTAAAAACCCGACGCTTCCCGCGCCGGGTTTTTTGTTGTCTCGGCTTGGGGAGGACGGATGCGCAACTGGCCATCGACCCTCTGGCCGGCGAGCTTCCGCGGCATTGCGTTTCAGGTTGAGTCGGATCGCGGCCCCGGCGGCCGGCGCATCGCCATCCATGAATTCCCCGGCTCAGAGACGCCTTTCATCGAGGACCTCGGCAAGACCGCGCCGACGTTTCAGGTCACCGCCTATCTCGCCAGCGACACCGTCGACGCCGACGCGATGGCCTTTCGCGCCGCGCTGGATACGCCGGGGCCTGGCGTGCTTGTTCTGCCGATCGAGGGGCCGCTCAGCGCGCATCTGCGCGCCTATGACCGCGCCTACGCCAAAGACCGCATGGGCCTCGTCGCCTTCACGCTGGATTTCGTCCGCGCGGGCGCGTCGAGCCCGCTGACGTCGGTCCTGATGCTGGCGCAGTTCGTCTATGACGCGGTTGATTCGCTCGGCGCCGCGATTACCACGGCCGCAGCGCAGATGCAGGCATTCGCGCAGCCCGGTTGGGTTGTCTCATCCGCGATAGCTGGCCTGCAGGATATTCCCGCTGTCCTCGAAACCGTGCGCGCCGAGGCCGTCATCGACCCGGTGGTTTCGGCCGGCCTGCAATCGACTCTGGCCGGCATTTATAACGCCGTTCCCACTGCGGTCTCTTCGCTGACCGGCGTCGATACGAGCGTCGTGACCGACAGCCTCGCCGCCGCTGCGGCGCTTCAAACGGCGATGGACCCCGCATCGGCGGCGACTGCTTTTGGCGCCGCCGTGGATGATCTGGCGTCGCTGCCGCCGCCGATGGGCACAACGCCGTCAGCGCAGACTCTCGCCGCCAACGCGGCTTTAGCGCAGCGTCTGGCGCGTCTGACTTTGATGACGGCCGATGTTTCCGCGGTGGCGTCGGCGTCCTATGCGTCGCGGCCGGACGGCGTCGCCGCGCGGCAGCTGCTGGTCGCGCGGTTTGACGTCGAATTTGCCGATTGCGCCGGCGCTGCGAACATCGACCTTTACGTCGCGCTGCAGAATTTGCTCGCCGCCGCGCTGTCCTATCTTTCCTCCGTCATCGCCGATCTGCGGCCTCTCGTGACGGCGAGCTCCAATTCGCCGATGCCTTCGCTCTGGTGGGCGTGGCGGCTTTATCAGGACCCATCGCAGGCGGCTTCGCTCGTCGCCCGCAACAGCGTGCGCCACCCTGCCTGGATGCCGATGCGCATATCGGCGCTGGCGCCGTCGGTTGTTGCTTCCTAACGCGAATTTCCAGAAGCGCGGTTTTGCGACGTATTCGCACAGGTCCGAGCCTCGACCCATGCGAGGATATCGCTTGGGCGGTAGCGGATACAGCGCCCGACACGAACGAAATCCGGGCCACAGCCCTTGACGCGCCATGATTGAAGTGTGGCAACTTTCACGTTGAGGAAGTCTGCAACGCCATTTTCGTCAAGCAATTTCCAATTCTCGGTGAGTGTGCGGTCCATTTGATAGCTCCGAACCTAGTTTTATCGACTCGGATATTGCTTGATCTCGCCACGCTGAGGAATGAGAGCTAATGAGCTCAAAATTCGCTGAAAGCCCTCATTGACAAATATATTGATGTGTGTCTCGGAAGCCGTGTGCGTTCAGCGAATATTTTATGCCGCAGGCTGAGTTCGTCACGGTCGCCGTCGGCGGTTCGCTTTATTCATCCTGGCAGAACGTCAAGGTGCGCGGCTCGATCAAGGAGGCGTGCCGCGACTTCTTTCTGCTCGCGGCGGCGCAGCTTGGCGCGGACGCTACGGCGGCGCTGTTCCAATTGTTCACGCCGCTGAAAATATATGCGACCGGCGAGCTGGTGTTTAACGGCTTCATCGATCGCCGCCGCCCGCATCTCGACCCGCGCCAGGGCTATATCAGCATCGAAGGCCGCGCGAAGGGTCAGGACGCCGTCGATTGCTCCTGCGTCCATCCGACTGGCCGTTTCGAGAACATGACGCCGCTCGATATCGCCAAGGCGCTCGACCGGTTCAATATCGGTTTTTCGTCTGACGCGCAGTTCGACAAGATTCCCGAGTTTCAGTTGCAGCCGGGGGAGACGCTGTTCCGCGCGATCGAACGCGCCTGCCGCGACCAGGGCGTGACGCTGGCGGGGCAGGCGGATGGATCGATCAAGCTGACGAAAGCCGGGCAGACGGCGCAGAGGCAGCCGGGCGCATTGATCCAGGGCGTCAACATTGAAGTGATAGATGGCGATTTCAACGCCACGAATCGCCATTCCAAGATCTATGCGCGCGGCCAAAGCTATGATGGCCACGGCAAGGATGCGCTGCAAATGGAGGCGATCGCTCTGGATAGCACGATCCCGAGGCTGCGTCCTTTGGTGCACGTGCAGGACGCCAACACGGACAAGACGCGCCTGCAAAAGCGCGCTGAAAACCGCCGGGATAAAGCGGCCGGCGACGGCGTTCGCGCCACAGTCCAAACCGCCGGCTGGCGCGACGAGACTGGCGTCCTCTGGACTCCCGGCAATAAGGTCTGGACGGAGAGCCCATTTGCCGGCCTCGCGCAGGATATGCTGATCGAGAATGTGAGCTATCAGCAGGCCGAGTCGAGGACGTGGTCTCTGCTGTCGCTTGTCGATCCGCAAGCGCATGGCGGCCAAGCCGGTAAATCCTCCGGCTCCGGCTCGCAGTGGTCTTTCGACTCCAGCGATGCGACATTGCAATGACTGACGAACACGATACGGCGATCAAGGGCAGCCTGCGCCGCGTCTCGGTCGTAAGCATCGACGATGCCGGCACGCAACAGCGCGCGACCTTGAATGGCCTCTCCGGCGAACAGTTTAAAAACGTTGTGCGTTCACAGCACTTCGGGCTGTCGACCGTGCCGCCGGCTGGTGGCGAGGGCGTAATCCTGATGCAAGGCGGCCGTTCCGACCGCGCGCATGTGCTGGGACTTGAGCATCCGCAGTATCGGCCAAAAAACACCGAGCAGGGCGGCACTGTCCTTTATGATGCGAATGGCCAAGCCATCTCTCTGATCAAAAAGAACCTGCGCATTGTGGGAACGGACACAATCACGCTTACGGCGCCGAAAATCGTGCTCGACGGGATGGTCTATCTCGGCGGCGCCGATGCATCGCTGCCGGCGTCGATGAAGGGCACAATCGATACCGCCGGCGACGCCGATATCAGCAATCTTGCGCAAAAAGTCTTCGTGAAGTGAGCGATATTGTCATCCGGCCAGATCCTGCCTGCAGCGACAATGGGTTATTCGGCTGGGACTCGGTCTATAACGAGACGACCGGTTGCGCCGATTGGGCTTTCGCCGGGCCGCAGGATGCGCCATCCAATCTCGGGGGTCTGCAAAACCTCGCGGCGCTGGCGACGTTCGTTGTGATCACTCTCTTTACCGATCAGGCGTGTCCGCCCGGGCATCCTTTGGAACAATACGCCGATGGTGACCCGCGCGGCTGGTGGGGCGACGGCCTTCTGGAAGACGGCGAAGCCCCCATGGGCTCGCTGCTCTGGCTGCTCGAACGCTCCGTCGCCACCGAGACGACGCGCCGATATGCCGAAGTCTTTGCGCTCGCGGCGCTGCAGCCGCTGCTCGACGCCGGCGCCGCCGCTAATATCGCCGCATCGGCGAGTATTCTGCCGCAAGGCAATGGGATTTTTCTCGACATCGCGCTTTACGGCCAGGACGGATCGAAAATCTATGATCGCAGGTTTGAGATGAGCTGGCGCCAGGCCGCTCCGGCCGCCATCGGATCTCCGCGCGGCTGATGTTCGCACTCCCCGCGCTTGGCGACCTCTATCAACGCACGATTGGCGCGTTCCGCGCCTACGCCAATCTCGACGCCTCGCTGCCGCTCAATAATGTCCAGCCGACCGCGAAGGTTATCGCCGGCCGCGACTTCGAGATCTTCGGCCGTATGGATTATGTCGGGCAGCAGGCCTTCGTCCTGTACGCGGACGAGATTTGGCTGCCGAAGCATGCGTCGCAATATAACATGCCCCGTAAGCCCGCGGCGCTGGCGACAGGCCGCATCGGGGTTGTCTCGCCGGCTGATATTCTGGTCCCGGCCGGTACGCTGTTCACGCGCGCCGATGGCGTGCAATACGCCGCCGCCGCCGACTTCTCGCTTGCCGCCGCCGGAACGCTGCTGGTTTCCGTGGTCGCGCAGGCGACGGGCGCTCTCGGTAATGCCGACGCCGGCACGATTTTGACGATCGGCTCAGGGCCGACCGGAAATGGCGCCTCGGCCGCGACGGCGTCGGTCGCAGCTGGCGGCGTCATCGGTGGCCTCGACATCGAGGATCTGGAGGCCTGGCGCGACCGCATCCTGTTCCGGTTGCGCTATCCGCCGCATGGCGGCGCCGCGTCGGACTATGTGATGTGGGGCAGGGCGGTCGCCGGCGTCACGCGCGTTTTCGTCGAGCGGCTTTATCGCGGCCCCGGCACGGTGCGCGTGTTCCCGATTTTCGACGATCTGTTTGCCGGGACAGGCGGCGTCGCGACCGATCCTTACATCGAGGCGGTCATCGCGGCGATCGCCGCGCAAGAGCCCGCGACGGCGTTTGTGACTGTTTCGGCTCCGACATCGCAGCCGATCGATATCGTCGCGACGGGCGTCGCGCCTTACACGACATCAGTCAAGCAGGCGATCGTTGACGAACTGCTCGACATGATGCGGCGGCTCGGCGCGGTCGCGGGCTCGGATACGGCGACGCCGTCGATGCCGTTTCTCGCCTCGCCGCAGGTCTTCTCGCGGTCATGGATCTGGCAGGCGATCGCCAACGCCAGCGGCGAGCAACGTCATGTGCTGGCGCTGCCCTCGGCTGACATTCCGATCGCCCCCGGCGCCATCCCGGTGCTCGGCTCGGTTGATCTGCAGCCATGAGCAGCTCTTCCTGCAGCCCCGGCGTCGTATCGGAAGATATCTGCCTGACACAGCCGCAGGCGCTCGACCAGCTGGTCAAACTGCTGCCTCGAGGACGCGCCTGGCGCACCGACGAGGACGCGCCGGTGCGGCGAGGCTTCCTCAACGCGCTGGCGGCGAGCTGGGCCTATATCGAAGAGCGGCTCTGCGCGCTGCGGCTTGAATTCTTCTGCCAGAGCGAGACCGAGACGAATGACGTCTGGCTCAGGCAATATGGACTGCCGGACGCCTGCGACCCCTATCCCGATCTCTGCGGCAAGGTCGCGGCTTTCGGGGGCACGCAATGCGATTATTTCCAGGCGATCGCAGCGCGCGCGGGATGGTCGATCGCCTGTCTTGAGACGGGCTGCGGCGCGATTGCCGGGCGTGCGCTGGCGGGCTGCGCGCAGGCCGGGCGCGGGCGCCGCATGGGCGAATTGCACGTGCTCGTCAATCTTGCGGATAGCCCTGCCTATACGGGCGGCTATCGGACGCCCCCTCTCGCAGGCCGGCTGCTCGCCGGCCAGCCGCTTGCCTGCCCGCCAGATCTCTCGGCGCTCGAATGCCTGCTCGAGCGCATCGTCCATGCGCATGTGCTGATCGTTTATTCCACGACCACTGTGCCCGCCTCCTCGATGGATTTTCGTAGCGGCGACAATAGCAGCCTGCTGGCGGCGATCGCGGCTTAAGGAAAAACGATGACAGACATCCTCGGCCCCGGAGCAACCGCCACCAACGTCACGACGACGCGCCCGGCCGACAGCCGCATCATGGCGGCGATCGACACATGGCTGCAGGACTGCACCTCCTCGACGGCGCAGGACGGCACGGAGATTTCGGCGGAATTTCTGAACGGCGTGCTGGCTAATCTGCGCATTCTCGCGCGCGGCAATGGCCCGCAGATCTCTGGCGCCCCGGTCGTTCCGGAAGACAATTCCGATTTGATGCTGCTTAACGCCGCGCTGCATCTGATCCAGCGCGGCAAGATGCATGTCGCGACGGACGCGGGCGGCGTCAACGCTCTTGTCGCGCAGCTCTCGCCCGTTCCGCCGGAACTCGTCGACGGCATGCTCATCGTCATGCGTCCCGCGATAGCCAACATCCCCGGACCGGTGACATTGTCCGCCGCTGGCGTGATCAACGCGGTCGTGTCGTCGACCGGCGCGCCTCTCGTCGGCGGCGAGCTCAATCCTTCGCTGTTTTCGGCTTTCCGCTGGAACGTGACGTTGGGCAAATGGCAGCTCGGGGAGTCCGTGCCGGAAGCGGCGATGGTGCATTTCGGCGCGGACACGAGCGCCGCCGCCAACACGATCGTCGCGAATGTAGCGCCGGCGATCTCTTCCTATAAGCCTGGGATGCTTTTTTCGGTTCCGATCGCCAATCCCAACACCGGCCCGTCACAGGCCAATTTCAACGGCCTGGGCCTCAAAAATATCGTCCTCAACAACAGCGGCGCCGCGCTTTCTGGCGGTGAAATGAGCAACATTGGCGGCTATACCGCGTTGTTCCTTTATGATGGCGTGAGTTTGCGGCTTTTGAACCCGCTGCCCAAGGGCGTTTCGCGCATCGTGCCTTTTATGTCGAGTGGAACGTTTATACCGGGCGGCTCCCTCGTCATGGTGCAGGAATGGGCCGGTGCCGCGGCGGGCCGGAATGTCGGCGGCAGCAGCTACACGGCCGGGCAGGGCGGCGGCGCTGGAGAATACCGCTATGGCTATTTCCAGGTAACGCCGGGTGTTGGCATTGCCGTCACCGTAGGCGCGGGAGCCGCGGCCGGATCGAACGGCAATGGGGGCGCGTCGTCTTTCGGAGCGTTAATGACGGCGATGGGCGCGATCGGCACGGCGGGCGGAACCGGAGGGTTCGGCGGGTACGGGTTCGCGGGCGGCGCGGGAAGCCCCGGCTTTTCGAACGGCAATGTGACGGGAGCGATCGTCGTCATCGGCTCCGGCGGCGTGCCTTATCTCGCCGGCCTGTTCGGTAGCGGCGGTCAGGGCGGCGACGGTGGTCCGTCCGGAAATCCGAATGGCCGCGCCGGGCAGGGCGGTTTCGTCCTCGTGTCCGAGGTGGGATAACCAATGTTTGCATTGAAACAAAACGGAGTAGCCGTCGAGCTTTTTGCCGAGAAGCCCGTCCTGCATCCAGACGTCGAATTGGTTGACGTCTCGGCTGTTCCTGATATCGCCGTCGGCTGGATATTCGAGAATGGCGCCTTCCTCGCGCCCCCTCCACCGCCGCCACCGACGCGGGCCGAGCTTGAGGCCTATGCCGCCGCCAAATGGGCGTCCGTCATCGCCAGTGGAACGGTGACGGCTGGCGGGTTTCAATCTTCGACGGCCGAACAGTGGCAAGGATATGTCTCGCGCGCCGTGCAGCTTTCGCAGACCGATCCATCGACCCCCATTCTCTGGAACGGCGTGACGCCGATCACGCCTTCGCAATTGCAGGCGCTTGGGGCGGCCGTCGGCATTTTCGTGCAGGCGGCGTTCACGGCGGAGGGCGCCGCGCAGGCGGCGATCGCCGCCGGAACCATCACGACCTTCGCCGGGATCGATGCGGCGGCGTGGCCCGCGAATAGCTGATGGATCTCGCTTTCGCCAATAATCAGTCCTGGATCTGGACGGTCAGCCTCAGCCAATGGGCGCTCCTCTATGACCTGACGCAGGCGACGTTCCGCATGCAGATGCGGGCGGCGGCCGGCGATACGCTGGTGATCTATCGCTGGTCATCGAACCCCGCCGACATGGCGCGCGGGCTTCTCTCGTATGAGCCTAGCTCGAAGCTTCTGACCTCGACCGCGCCCTACGCGGACATGGCCCAGCTCGCCGCCGCGACCAATGTCTATGACCTGCAGGCGCTATTGCCGGTCCCAAATCCCGCGATCGTAAAAATCTTCACCGGCGGCGCGCTCGCAGTCTCATCCGGTGTGACGAGGTAGCATGACAGATACAGTCGTCGTTACGACGCCAGACGCCACGCCCGCGGTGCTCCAGCCGACGCTGACGGACGCTATCGCCGCCGCGCTGGCCTATTCGCTGTCCGCCGGCGAGTCGGCGCTGGCGTCCGCCGCATCCGCCGCAACCAGCGCCTCTGCCGGGGCGACGGCCGCAGCGGCCGCGTCCGCGGCGCTGGTAGCCCTCGTCGGCGTTGCGAACGGGATCGCAGGCCTCGATGGCTTGCGGTTTGTGCCGTTAGCGCAGATCGCTGGATTAACCGACGCGCAGATCAGCGCCACAGCGGCGATCTCTGGATCCAAGATCAATCCGGTCTTCCTCAATCCTGTCGCGATCAATAGCAGCGGCGGCGCGGTCCTGACGGTCGGAAATGGCTCAACGGGAAGCGCCACGCCGACGCGGTTGAATTTTGACGCCAGCTACTCCACCGTGCCTGGCGCAAATCCAAAGCTATCGCTTTTTGGAAGCGCCGGCGATGGCTTCGGCGTGTCGGCGTCAGCGCTCGACTATATGGTCGCCGGAGGCCATGCGCATAATTTCTATGTCAACGGATCTAAAGTTGGCAGCTTAGCGGCAACCGGTCTCTCCAGCGTCGGCGTGTCTGTGGCTACGCCGGCTAATTCTCTGTCTCAGGCGTTTGCATCCATCCAATCTTTAAGCGGGGTATTAGCTGGAAACCCTGCCTTCAACGCCAATTGGTTGAAGCTTTCATCTGATACACTGGATGTTGGGGGCGGTTTCGTCCAAGGTCTACTGGTTGAACAACATTTTGGTGGTGCCGGAACGAAAGGCGGCAGGCAAACTATACTCTCTGCCGCGTTTCTCGTCGCGCCAACAGACGCCTCGAATACCAATCGCAACTACGTAAGCCTCTCCGCCAGCATAGAGGCGGCGAGTGGTGATGGCGGGTCTCTGGGGTCTGAGAAGGGCGCTCTCTTCGCGTCCAATTTCGTAGCTATAGCAGATGCTGGAGCAACTCATCTCTTAGATGTGACGGGCTCCGAAGTTGATATCATCATGCGGGCCGGCTCCAGTAGCCTTTATAAATGGGGTTGGGATGTTGTATCTGCCGTAGGGGACGCGGTTCACGGCTCGCTTGAGGACGCCGCGTTCAACGCGCGTTGCGATCAAGGCGCGATTGGTTGGATGAATGCCTTCCAAGTATCAACCGCCGCCGGCACGGCGCCGACATACGGAGTATCTCCTGGCGGGACAATTCTCTATGGTGGCGTTACGGCTAGCGTCGCGCTGCGCGCGGGCATAGATTTGAGCGGTGTGTCTTCGCCGTGGGTTCAATCTGCGATTGTTTTGCCAGCCAATAACGGCGGTATTTGGTGGGGAACGGGATTTCAGGGCGGTTCAATAATCAGTGTTACGGCCGCGAACGGCGGCGGGATCATCTTCGATAATGACGTAACTATTTTTAATTTTGGCGCATCTGAGCCTGTTAAAATAACACCTGCAGGCATACAACTACAAGGCAGTTTGGTTATTGTTGCTGGATTAACGACCTTCTCTGCATCCACAACTAGTTATGCATCAATAAATATTCCCCCAGGAACCGCCCCAACCACACCAGTCAATGGTAACATTTGGTTCGACGGCTCCAACTTCAAGGCTCAGGTCGGTGGCGCGACCAAGACTTTCACTCTCGTTTAGGAAGCAAAGATGCTGATCGATTTTTCCACGGATATTCTTGATCTCTCTGGCGAGCCGATCCTTGACGCGGCGGAGAAGACGCTAAAGCTTGGCGCCCTTTCCGTGAACGCCATCATGACGCCAAAGTCGGCTTTGTCGGGTGAGGAAAACGTCAAACGGCTCGGCCTGGCGCTGCGGATCAACGCCGGCGGCGAAATCGAAGTCACGCCGGAGGAAGCCGCGCTCATCAAGAAATGCGCCGCCGAGGCGTTCCTCTCGCCCCTGATCGTCGGCCGCATGTTCGAAGCGCTCAACGGTTGATACTGGCCAAATGATCTCGCTGCCGCTCGTCCCGAATGTATGGACATCGTTGGGATCTGGGCCGCTCGAGATCCGCGCCGCGCGCGGGGCAGTCTGCTATGCGATTTCCGATTCCCGGCCAGCTCCCGCCGCGCGCGGCTTCACTCTCGCCGCCGGAAAGCCAAAATCGATCCAGGCGACGGGACAGGTGTGGGCGCTGACCCAAAGCCCGATGGGCGCGACCGTGCTCTATCAGCCGGCCGCGCTGAAACACCGGCTTCTCTATTCGGCTGGGACGATCTCAACACCTCCGGCGCTGCCCGTTCCGGCCGTCGTCACAGCGCCGGCGATCCTCGGCTTCTACTGCGTCGGCCAGACGCTGTCCTGCAGCGCGGGCGCGTGGACGAACGCGCCATCGTCTTTCGCCTATCAATGGCTGCGCAATCTCACGCCGATCGCCGGCGCCAATGCCGCGACCTATGTGCTGACATCGGCCGATCTCGGCGCTTCAGTTACGCGGAGCACGACGCCGGGAAACGCCAGCGGCTCCGGGGCCTCGACGACGGCCTTTCCGACGCCGGCGATCTCGGCCGCGCCCGATATAGTCGTCTCGCTTTCCGGGAGCGATTCGGCGGCCGGGACGCTCGCGGCGCCCGTCGCCACCTTCGCCAGGGCTCAAACGCTTCTGCGCGCCAAAATCGCAGCCAACCGCAACGCGGGCTATTTGATCCTTTTTCGCGGCGGCGTCTATTTCCAGACCATCGGCAAGACCCAGTCCTACTGTGGCGTCACGACCGCGCTGACGATGACCTACGCCGACACGCCGGCGGCTCCGAACAGGGTGACTGTCGCGCCCTATCCCGGCGAGGCGGTGACGATCAGCGGCGGCTTGCCGGTCACGGGCTGGGCGGTCGATTCTTCAACCGGATTCTGGACCGCGTCGCTTCCGGCCATCGCCGCTGGAACGCAGCCCATCTTCAACGAAATGTGGGTGACGAACGGATCCAGCACGGCGCGGTCGCAATGGACGATCCGGCCGCTCATGACGAGCGAATATTATCATATCGCTTCGGCGCAGGCGGCGACGGGGACGCTGACGGGTTCGCCGCCTTCCTATCGGGGCGAAACCCTTTATGCATCTAATTTCGGCGACTATGGCCAGGGCAACCAGGGAACGAACCGGTTTGGGTTCAATCCCGGAGAAATCGACCCAGCCGCGCATAATCTCGCCAGCATCCGCATCAGGTTCGAGAGGCGGCAATTATCGGTCGTGCCTCTCGCGTCGGTCGACGGGGTCAATAATATCGCAACGCTGAGCAGTCATTTGCTGTTCACGGACGATGCGCAGGTCAACCAGCCCTATCGCGTCTGCAACGCCCGGGAGGCGCTGTCGTTATCGGTTCCGGGGGAGATGTATCTCGACACGGTCAGCGGCGTCCTGACCTATGTGCCGCGCCCCGGCGATGCGATCGGCGTCACCACGTTCATCGCGCCTGTCGTCGACGAGATCATCCGCTTCTCGAACGCCGCGGCGGATGGCGACGGCTCGGGAAGCCTGGTCGGCAACTGGATCTTCAGCGACATCAATTTCGCGCACACGAATTCCTACACGCTGCGCCTCGGAAGGCTTGAGAGCGACCAGGGCAAGTTCACGGGCGCTGTCGGAGCTATCGCCGGCGTCGGCGCCGCCAATGTCGTATTCTCCGGCGGCTCGATCCGCCACACCGGCGAAAGCGCGACGGCGTTCGGGCCCGGTTCGAAAGCGATCTCGTTCATCGCCGGCGCGCAATATTTCGATCTGGGCGCCAATGGCCCGACAGTGTCCGATGAATTGGGGATGAACCTGCAATGGTTTGGCGGATCCAGCGCGCCAAGCACGCCGACAGCCTGGAATGACGGCGACGGAAACATCAGCAGCTTTTTGCCCGGATACAACATTATCGATAATGTTGTTATTCACGACACCGGCATAAACGTCACTAACTCAGCATCGATTGCCTTCGGGCGCGGCGGCTTCAACTCAATCAAAAAAGTAACGATGTACAATGCCGCCTCGTTTGGCATCGCGTTTGGCCTCGACAGAGCGCCCTACCTGACGAACGATACCAAACAGACGAACAATTATTTCGGATATATTCTTGGCTACAATTTCGGCATGAGCGGCACGACCGGCGCTCAGGACTTCGGCATATTCTATTTGTCCGGTCAGCAAGGATCGAGCGTCGAATCGACCAAGACCGTCATCGAATACTGCTGGGTCAGGGATATCTATGCATCATCCTGGCCGACCTATGACGGAACGAACTACATCGCGCGCGGGAACAATAATTTCAAAGTTTACGTTGATCAGGTCGGGCGCGGCGTGATCGTTCGGAACTCGGTGTTTTCCGGCGTCGGCAATGCGTTTCAGATCAAGGGCACGCTTCATGAGTGGACGAACAATATCGCCGTTGGCGATTACACCGGACTGACGCAAAGCGTTCAGCACTATCCGATGCTTCCATATGTGGCGTCGCCATCGACGAGCGGTCCGGCGTCGATCAGCATAAGTGAAAGCATCTTCGACTTTACGCCCGGAGATTCGACGACGCTCTTCTATGCGAATCTCGCCAGCTACAACATGCCTTCTGACAATAATCTCTTTTTCATGCGCGGCGCGACGATCTCGAGGATGAGCGCCGACATGAGCAAGACACAATGGCTTGCGGCCGGCCGCGACGCACATTCTGTTTTCGACGTCGATCCGCGGTTGAACGCCGATTTCACGTTCGCCGCCGGCAATCCGCTGCCTGGCTTCATCCCGATCGACGTAACGGTCGCTGGCGCGACATAGGATCCCGACCATGGCCGCGACGACGGAAGTGGATGTCACGCCGGGCGCATGGACGTCCTTGGGCGCTGGACCTTTGTGCCTGCAGGCGCTGGAAAGCCAGATCTGGTATGCGGTGTCCGACGCGCCGCCAACGGTTGGCGCGTTGGGCTTCGTGCCCGATGGCATCCAGGACGTGTGGACCAATACGAACGTCTATGTGACGACGCCCGACGCGCTTGGCGCAAGACTGGTGTGGGCGCCGCTCGCGCCATTCGTTGTCAGCTCATCCGGCGTCAGCGCCATGGACTTCAGCCAATCCGCAAATAGCGGTCTCCTCGCCGCGATCGCCGCCTAAACTCCGGAGAATCAACCCATGGCTTTGCCAACCCTCAACGTCACTCCCGGCTCGGGAGCGACGATCAATACGCTGCCCAATGCGCCCGCCGTCATCGCGAACAGCGTCTCCGTGGCGCTGGCGACCGACCAGACGCTGCCGTTGCCGGTTGGCGCAGCCGCGGACGGAACCGACGCAACGGGCGTCGCCCAGCTTGCCGGCGGCGTCGGCATCAGGGGATGGCTGTCGGGCATCTTTTCAAAGGTCGCGACGGCGGCCAATCAGGCGACCGAAATTACCAGCCTTGCGGCCATTCTCGCCGCGATCCAGGCGACCGACACGGCGATCGCAATTACCAATCGCTCCGGATATATCAACGGCGCGGTGGCCGCGGCGGCTGTCCAGTCGATCGGAACGCAGGGCTGGGCTCCCGGCGACACGCTGACGATGCCGAGCGGTGCAGGCGTCGGCACGGCGGCCGTACTCAACGTGCAGAGCACGCAGCTCGCCGCTGTGCCGACCATCGCCGCAGCCGGATCCGGCGGCACGAACGGCGCGGTCACACTGACAGGCACAACCGGAACCGGAACCAAGTTCACCCTGGCCGGCACAATCTCCGGCGGCGTGCTCACGGCGATCGGCTCCATCACTCTGGCCGGCAATTACACCGTCAACCCGACGAATCTGGCGGCCGAGCCGGTGACCGGCGGCGGCCTTACAGGGGCGACGGTCAACATCAAGATGGCGATCTTGGCTCTCGGCGTCACGACCCCGGGCGTCTATACGGCGCCCGTGACCAATCCGCTTGCGCCGGCGGCGACCTCCGGCTCCGGCGTCGGCGCGACAGTCAATCTGACGAGCTTCACGCCGCTTTCCACGCAGGTCGCGGCAGCCAATACCGCGCGACAATATCTCGCCATCCGCAATGAGAGCACTGCGCAGAATATCGGCTTCTCTCTTTCAGGTTCGGCAGCCTTTGGGGCAGTCGGAACGTCGACGCTTCTTTCGAACTTCAACGGCTACGATTGGTCCGGCAATCGCGTGCCGAGCAACGCATTGACGGCGATAGGGCAGGTCGCATTTCAACAATTCACGGCTTGGGAGGGCTGATCTGAAATGCGTCTCATCAAAAAGATTCTCGCCGCCGCCACGGCGATTGTGCTGGGCTCGCAGCTCGCCATCGCCGGCGCAACGTCCTCCTATGTGCCGCAGGCCGAAACTCTCGGAGCCACGCTGCGCAGATTGGCGTCGGCCGCAGCTCACAAAAATCCCTACAACCAGCCGCAATTGCTCGGTGCGCAGCCCTGGATTCAACTCACCGGCGCATATCCCGGCAACGCCGCAGTGGTGGCGGCGGGAACCCTATATTCCAATGCGGGCCATATCTATTACGCCGCTGTTGGCGGGACGACAGGTACAAGCACTGCTCCAACGGGAACAAACCGCACGCTGGCATATCCCGATGGAAGTATAACATGGCTCTATTATGGGCTGGCGGCGGGAGACATCGTTTCCAACGGCGGCTATCTGTTCCAGGTGGTGACGCCGGGGGTCCCGGCAACGACTGGCTCAGGGCCGACTCCTGGAAGCCTGTCTGACGGAACCATCACATGGGCGATGATCGGGCTGCAAACCTCTCCGGTGCTGACGCAGATCAACACGCACAATGCGGCGTTGACGAATGTCTATAACCCGGTCGGCGGCCTCTCCAATAACTCGCTCGTGCCGGACGGGCCAAACACCGCCAATGGCTCCGTTTTCCGTTGGGAGGGCGGGTGGCCGGTCGTCCAGAGCTCCGGGTTTGGCGTATTCCCGGCCGGCCCGGATATCTCTCCGGTGACGGGAAACTGCAACGCTCAGACCGCATATAGCGGCTTGCAGATCCAATGCAATTATGAATCTGTGGAGTTCGTGGCTGAAGCCGCCATAGTCGAAATTAACACCATAAATACGGGCACATACGCGATACAGGTTGATGGTCAATACATCAAATCCGGGGCGGGTCCGAATACAGTTGGCGGCGCGACGCTAGTATCTGTGTATAGTGGCGGAAACGCCAGAATTACACTAGACTTCACGAACATTGGCGGCAGGGCGGCGCACACGATTAAACTTGAAATGACGGCATACAATCTGCTGCGCCAAGTATCTGTAGGCCCTTATGATTATATTACATATCCGAACCAATCCGATAATTTCGGGGTCGCCTTCGTTGGGTCCAGCCTGACAGCTGGAACGGGCGCGACGGGGACTTATTCGAGCTGGTCCAATGTCTTCCGGCAATTGGTCGGGCTTCCTGACGCGGCGAATTTCGCTATCGGTGGCACTGGACTTCTTAATCCGGGAACGTCGACCCCCTACATCAGCCACTTCATGGCCGATCTTTCAAGATATGCGGCCTTCCGAGGTGCGCCGAAAGTGATCTTCGTCGAGGCGGACATCAATGATGTCTCCTACGGATCGACTGCGGCGCAAATTACAACCGCCGCGACGACCCTGATCAAAACCCTACGGGCGGCATATCCGGGCGGCCCAAAAGGGACGCTCATCGTTGGCGTCGCCTCGCAGAATGTAGGTCAGGGCGGCGGCTCGCTCGGCACATGCGGCACGGCGATCCAGTGCGAGGCGGCGGTTCAGGCGGCGTTCACCGCGCAAGCAGCCTCAGGGGACCAATACATCGGCTTTATTCCCAATTATGGCGTTCCCACGCCGCCCGGCCCAGTCCTCACCGGCACGGGTCATCAGACGACGCTGGACGGCACGTGCAACGGCGCCAATGCGACGGGATCGACCGCCGGCAACAACTACATCGACCTGTCCAGCAGCGGCCCGCATCCGAACGATTGCGGCTATATGGTGTGGGCCAAGGCCATTGTTGCGGCCTACCGGGCGATCATCAACGCTTTGCCGTGATGCTGGCCGGGTTTGATTAGATCCACTCTCGGCGCGCTGGCCGTGCTCGCATGGCTGGCCGCTGCCGCTCAGATCGCCCGCGCGGAAACGTGCCGGGCGTCGTTCTATGGCCCGGAGAGCGGTCATCAGACCGCCAATGGCGAACGCTTGCGCCCGATGGGCCTTTCGGCCGCTCATCGCACATTGCCATTCGGGACGCGCCTGCGCGTCTCGGCGAATGGCCGCAGCGTCATCCTTCGCATCAATGATCGCGGGCCCTTCGTGCGCGGCCGCTGCATCGATCTTTCCCTGGGCGCCGCACGGGCGCTCGGCATCGCCGGCGTGGCGATCGTTCGACTCGATCACCTTCACTGATTTCTCTTTCGATAAGGCTCTCTCATGCGCGCGGATCTTCTGCATGTGGTTACGGCTGTGGCCAATCCGGTTCGCTGGAAAAGCCGGATCAGCCTCTATCATGAATTCGAGCGGCATATGCTCGACAGCGGCGTGAAGCTGACGACCGTTGAATGCGCCTATGGTGAACGGCCATTCGAACTCAGCAACCCGCATGTCAACCACGTAAAGGTGCGCGCCAACCCCGCCGCCTTGGTGTGGAACAAGGAAAACCTACTCAACATTGGCGTCTCCCGCCTGCCGCCCGAGGCAAAATATATCGGTACGTTCGATGCCGACATCACGTTCCGCCGCAAGGACTGGGCCGCGGAGACGGTGCATGCGCTGCAGCACTATCCCGTCGTGCAGCCGTGGTCTGATTGCTATGATCTTGGGCCCAACGGGGAGCACATCGAGGCGCATCGGTCCTTCTGCCGGCTTGTTCACGAGAAGAAGCCGATCGTCCAGGGGCCGAATGCTGTTAACGGACCTTATAAATTTGGCCATCCGGGCTATGCCTGGGCGTGGACGCGCCAGGCGCTCGAATGGGTTGGCGGCCTTGTCGAAACCGCCGGTCTCGGCGCCGGCGATCATCATATGGCGATGGCGCTGATCGGCCGCGTCGACGACAGCATCCCCGGCAACATTGGCGACGCCTACAAGAAGCCGCTGCGGCTTTGGCAGGCGCGCGCCATGCCGCATATCGCCCGGAGCATCTCTTATATCGCCGGCACGATCGAACATGGCTTCCACGGCCCGAAGGCCAAGCGCGCCTATGTCGATCGCTGGGGCGTCCTCATCAACAATCATTTTGATCCTGAAACAGATCTCAAGCGCAACACTTACGGAGTGCTCGAGCTCGCCGGCAACAAGCCGGCGCTTCGACATGATGTCGATCTGTATTTCCGCCAGCGCAACGAAGACGCCAACGTCGCGGAGTGAGATATGACCTTGCTTGATCGACAGAAGGAACTGACGGGTTATCTCATCGCGGGATATCCGGATCTCGGCCTGCCTGGGCTTCCGCTCGTCTCAGCGTCCGCGGGCACCGGTAATTCGACGCAGGAGAACGAGTGCCTGCCTGTGACGACGGGCCCGAAAGATCATGGCTCGGACGGCCTCTTCCAATGGCGCGAAGAGCGCCTCGCCGAAATGCAGTCGTGGTGCACGGCGCATTTTGGCGATTGGAAAACGATCAAGGCGCAAGCCGCCTTCTTCCTGAAGGAGCTGCGCGACGGGGACGCAGGCGGCGTCAAATATGATGCGCTCTATCGGGATCTTCTCGCCGGCAAAAAGTCTCTCGCGACCCTGACGACGAACATAAACCGCTTCTATGAACGCTCCGCCGATGACGAAGCCACCAATAACAAGCGCATCAAATACGCGACAGACGCCCTCAACGCCATGGGCGTCGTAAAGCCCGCGCCGCCAGTGGTTCATTCGGCCGCGCCTGCAATTGTCGCAGGCGCCGCGGCTGGCGCGGGACTGTTGTCTCACATCGTCCATGGCGCGGCGTGGATCGGGATAGCCGTGCTCGCCGTCGCCATCATCGCCGCGATCGCCGCCGCCGCCACAGCGCTGCGGCAGGCGAAGACGGTTTCGACGCTGGACAGCGCTGTCGCGGATCTCAAGGCGAAGGCTTTGGCGGTTGAGGCCGCCAAGGCCACCACGATCGCCTCGATCTCAGCCGAAGAGACGAAAGTAGCCGCCGCGAAGGCTGTCGTGGCCGGCGTCCAAACGGCTCCGCCAGCGTCCGCTGCATCGCTGCCTATCGTTCCCCCAACGCCCGCGAAAGGATAATCCACATGAGCGGCCTCCTGCACGCCATTCTCGTCATTCTCGCGATCGCCGTCGGCGGCGGCGCCGTCTATGTCTATTTCACGTACATCCGAAACAAAATGGTCGAGACGGCGGCCGTGACGGGCAAGGCCGCGACCGTCGCGGCGACGCCGGCGCCGGCAAAGATCCTCGCTATCCTGCAAGGGTGGAAGACGCATATTTTGGTCCTCGTCGGCGTCGTGACGAACGGCCTCGCCGCGCTGCCGCATCTGCTCGCGTATTTCAACGCAGAGTTGCTGGCGCAATGGCAGGCGCTTCCTTGGTCCTCGATCGTTGATGCTCATGTAGCGGCCTGGATCAATTTTGCCATTCTCGCGCTGATCCCGCTGACGCACTCCCAAGGCGTCAACCAGGCTGCCAAGACGCCGCCGCAGGGGCAGTGAGATGGGGGCGCTCCTTCTTCCCCTCCTCAACGCCCTGCTTGGCGGCCTGATCACGCCATTCGTCACGGCATGGGTCAATTACAAGACGAACACGGCGACGATCAAAGAGCAGGGCTTCGCGGCGGGAGCCGCCGCTGACGCGACCGTGATGCAGGCGGCGCTCGCCAATGACGTTCAGTTGGCGGCGCTGAAAGTCCAGGTCTACGGCCAGCCGATCAATCGGTTGATCATGCTGATCGCGGGCGTGCCGCCGGCGCTGCATTTCGGGCTGATCTTTATCGATACGATTGTGGCCTCGAAAGCCTTTCTCGGCGCGCCCTTCTTCGGCGTCGCCAAGCTGCCCGCGCCCTACGACACATTCGAATGGGCGATCGTCTCCAGCTTCTTCCTTGTCCACGCCGTGACGCTGGGAACAAGCAACGTCTCCTCCTGGCTTGGGAAGGCGAAATGAAAATCATAGTCCTGATCCTGACATGCCTTGCTTCCACACCAGAGGAAGAGTGCACCAAGAAAACCGCCATCGATTTTCGTGAGATCGCAGCCGATTCGGTCATGCAATGCGCCATGGCGGGCATGACGATCGCCGCGAGCGATCCCCGCGGCAATGAGGGGCTTCGCACCAAAATCGTCTGCGGACGTCCGACAAAGGAAGGGAGCCGCGCAGATGGCGGTCAATGAGAATGATATTGTCGGCGCGGTCGTCTCTGGAAACATAGGGCAGCTTCTGGGCGCCGGCAGCTTTGGGGCGGTCTTCGGCGCGATTGCCATCATCGTTGCCGCGCTGATCAAAAGGCAGCCGGCCATGGTCGCGGCGGTCAACGATAGCGTCCGCACGTTGTTCGAGGCGCAGGAAAGACGAATCGTAGAGCTCGAGGAGAAAGTTGTTGAGCTGACGAAAGCGCTCGAGGAAGAGCGCAAGCAGCGGGGCTTTGGCGCATGATCGGCCTGACCAAGAAGGAAGCGCGGCGCAGCGTCGATGCCGTTCAGAAAGCTCTCAAGGCTGGCCATGCCCCGCCGAACGGCAAATCGGAGAGTGGCAAGAGCGCGGTCTCCGTCGCGGCGGCCGCTCTTGGCATAGCTCCATCGACGCTCTTTTCTCGCGTGAAGGCTGGCGGCCCCTGCGAGCGCCTCCATGCGCTGCCGGTTAATTGGTCGCTGGCGACGCCCGCGCCGGAAGCAGCGCCGCCGCCGCCGCCGGCCGATCCCATCGAGGTGCGCCGGCTGAAGGACCGCGTCCGCGCGGAGGCCACCGGGCGACAAATCGCGGAGCGTCGGCTCGCGGATGGCGAGGCGATTCGCGAAGCTCTATTTCGGCTTACGGCCGCGCCGCTCGATCCGCCTTCGTGGAATCCGAAGCCAGACCGGCCAGATGGCAAGGTCGGCGAGGCTATTATCCTGCCGATCTCCGACATCCACATGGGCGAGGTCATTGATCTCGACCAGATGGGGGGGCGCAACAGCTACAATGTGAAGATCGCGCGCCGGCGCATCGAACGGCTTTTCGCCTCGGCGGTGAAGCTGGCGACGGTCCACTGGTCCGGACCCAAGCCATCCGCGATCTTTGTGCCGCTGATGGGCGACCTCGTCTCGGGCGAGATCCATGAGGAGCTCGCCAAGACCAACGATCTCCTTGCGATTCCGGCCGTGCGAGCGGTCTCGGAAGCGCTCGTCGCCGGCCTTGACCTGCTCGTGCGGGAATTCCCCGCGACGCCAATCCACGTGATCAGCGTGCCTGGCAATCATGGCCGCACGACACGCAAGCCCGAATCGAAAGGCTTTGCGCTAAACTCTTATGACACGCTCGTTGCCTGGACGATCGAGTCCTGGTACGCGGCCAAGGGCGCCAAGCAAATTTCGTTTTCTGCGCCAGCGAGCGGCGACGCTCTGATCAATATCCTCGGCTGGAATGTCCTTCTGACGCATGGCGATCGAATCGGCTCGCGCGGCGGCGCGGGCTTTGTCGGCGTATCCGCCACCGCGACGCGCGGCATGAAAAAGCTGATTGAGGATTATGCGGCCGAGGGCGTGATTCTCGACACGATCATCGTCGGGCACTTTCACTCGCCGATGGAGCTCGAGTATGGATTTGTCAACGGAAGCCTGCCGGGGCCGTCCGAATATGGGCGGTCCTTGCGCATGCGCTCACACCCAGCCTCGCAATGGATGCTCTCGGTGCATCCGCGCCGCGGCATCGCCAGGCGCTGGAAGATCATGGTCGGCGACCCGAGCGAGGGCAGCATTTATAAGGGCAGGGCATGACGGCGGTTGAATGGCGCGGGCCGCGCCTCGTCGGTTTCGCTGGCCGCGCTGGCGCAGGCAAGACCACGGCTGCTCGATATCTTTGCGAGCGCTATGGTTTCACCCGTATCCGATTCGCGGGGGCCCTGAAAGATATGATGCGCGCGATCGGCCTGACCGACGCGGAGATCGAGGGAGACCGCAAGGAAGCGCCATGCGATCTTCTGTGCGGCAAGATGCCGCGTCAGGCGATGCAATGGCTTGGCACAGAATGGGGCAGGGATCTGATCGGACTTGACTTTTGGGTCGAGGCGTGGTCGCGCCAGACGCAGGCGGTTTTGGCGGCCGGCGGCCGCGTCGCCATCGATGACGTCCGCTTTCTGAACGAAGCGTCGAAGATCTGGGGCTTGGGCGGCATTGTCGTGAAGATCGTCGCGGAGGGGGCCGCGCCGCCGGCGGCTTCGCATCGCTCGGAAGAGCAGGGGTTCCCCTGTGATCTGACGATCGAAAATCCACATGATGGCCTTCTTGCGCTCCATCATGGGATAAATATGCTGAATTGCTCGGCGGCATATGGCGACGCCATCCGCCGCAGGTATTGGCGCCAGCATCTCGGCGATCATGGCGTGGGCGTGGACGCGCCGCTCTCCCATGCCGAGGCATGTGGAATCCGGGAGACACAAAATCACGATAAAATTCCCGAAGGTCGCAAATAAACGCGCACATCCACTTGATTTACAAGCACTTCGCGCCTTGCGCACTTATGACTGGGGGACTAGGGGTCGTGGGTTCGAATCCCGCCACTCCGACCATTAAAATCAAGCATCTCAGCGAGTGATGCTTCCGGCGAGGAAAATTCAGAAGCGAACCGGAAGCAGGAGGGGAGCTGGGGTCGATTCGGCAAAGGAGCGGCTATCGACCTTCTACCATCGCACGGGCGCCCGCCGCCTGGGTCTGGACAGAATCGGCCAATGTCGCAACTCCCGCGCTGCCGCCGCTGTCACCCCGTGACCTTCGGACGTTTGGTTACCGCAATGCCGAGCGTCCAAATCAAAACGGAGGATCGGTCCTTAGCGCACATAAATAGCGGGACGATAATGGGAACAGCGCGTGGCTCGTAGTCCCGAATGAGGTGACGCGGATTGATCTTGAAGATTGAAGGATCGCCAGTCCCGGTCCGCTTCGGACGTTTGGATTCTAGCAGCGCCCCTAGGTTCAACTCAGTCTGTGCACATAGGCAAGTATGAAATCCCGTCGGACGTGAATACGGCGCTTGCCTCGCTAACCAGCGACACATGAGTCTTTGCGGCTAGTCCTGCGGCGTTTGCGTCGCCGCGCAGGATTGCCGAAACGATGACGTCATGTTCCTGCCATGACATTTCAAGACGCCCTGGCAACCTGAATTGCGCGCGCCGGAAGGGGGCGAGACGGCTGCGGGTCAGGGTCGTCAATTCATAGATGTGCGCGCTGTGCGCGCCACGGTAGAGCCGCGTGTGGAAGTCAGAATTGAAAAGTTCATAGTCCTCATCGGCCCTGGCCTTGACGAGTTGCGCCGCCGCCTTGTGCTCAATTTCGAGCGCACGCCGCTCGCCGACCGTCATTCGCTCCGCCGAGAACTTGGCGCAAATGAATTCGAGCTCCGCCATGGCTTCGAACATCGAGGCGAGATGGTTCGGAGTGACTACCGCAACGATCGCGCCGCGGTTGGGCCGACGGTCGACCAATCCCATCGCTGCCAATTGACCGAGGGCTTCCCTGACCGGCGTGCGCGAGACATTGAACCTGTTGGCGAGAGCCAGCTCGTCGAGCTTCTCTCCCGGCCGGATAATTCCGGTGACGATGCGGTCCGATATGGCCCTCACCATCTGATCCACGGTGGTTCCCGCCCGCACTAGGTTGCGCTTGCGCGTCATCTCATCTCCAGCGCCTCCGATTGCTTCCTACTATGCCTAAAATTTGGCGTCCACCCGCATTCCCAACTTCGCGATTCAAAGAATTTTGTCTCCAATGCCCTGCATTTAAGCGTCCTGCCAAGCAGATATACGATTTGGACAAAAGTGCATACACTTGCGCTCCGATTAAGCATCCTCTTTAAGGCAGATCGCTCATATCATTGAATTAATTACGATGAATTCTCTGGTATATCGATTGCATACACTTGCGGAATATCACTGTTTTCGAACCGGTCCGCTGTCCCCCTGCGAGCGGAAGCCGAGACCGTCATTATCGGAAGAATAATGTCTGAACTGCGCATCGACATTGAAAGCTTGACTGAGGCCTATGCAAGCGGCGTTCAACCGACCGAGGTTGTCGAGACTGTTTTCGCTCGGCTTCGCGCTGCGAATGATCCCGGCATATTCATCCATTTAGCCGACAAGCAAGACCTTCTCCGCCAGGCAAAAGAGCTTGGGACGTTCGATCCCGCTTTGCGGCCTCTGTGGGGCGTTCCCTTCGCCGTTAAGGACAACATCGACGTCGCCGGCATGCCTACAACGGCCGCCTGTCCCAGCTTTGCCTACGCGCCGGGCGAGGACGCGACGGTGGTCGCGCTCTTGAAGGGCGCAGGCGCGCTGGTCGTCGGGAAAACTAATCTCGACCAATTTGCCGCCGGGCTGGCTGGCGTGCGAACGCCTTATCCCATACCGAAGAATGCAATCGATCCATCGCTGGTCCCCGGCGGATCTTCCTCCGGCTCCGCCATCGCTACTGCGCGCGGCATCGTCTCCTTCGCGCTCGGGACGGATACCGCTGGCTCGGGGCGGATTCCCGCGGGCCTCAACAATATTGTCGGCCTAAAGCCCACGGTCGGCGCGTTGTCGAGCCGCGGCGTCGTGCCGGCCTGCCGGACGCTCGATTGCGTTTCGATCTTTGCGTTGACGGTCGACGACGCCTACAGGGTCTTCTCGGTCGCCGCGAAGCATGATCCTCTTGATCCCTATTCCCGAGCGGTTCCAACGACGCCGCTAATCGAGCGTCCGCCAGCGCCGCGCGTCGGCATTCCCGCCAAGGCTGACCGGCGCTTCTTCGGCGATGTCGCGATGGAAGCCGGCTTTGATGCATCATTGGTCGAGATCGAAGCGCTCGGGTGCCGGCTTGTCGAAATACCGTTCAAAGATTTCTACAGAACTGCGGAACTGCTCTACGAGGGGCCGTGGATCGCCGAACGCTATGCGGCGATCGGCGACTTCCTGGAAACGCATCAGGACGCAATGCATCCTGTCACGCGATCGATCATCGGAGCAGCGCGAAGCCTGACGGCCGCCGACGCCTTCAAGGGCCTGTATGCGCTTCAGACTCTGCGGGCGAGACTCGCTCCTGTGATCGCATCCGTCGATGTGATTTGCGTGCCGACGGCGCCAACCCATTTCACTATGGCCGCCCTTGAAGAAGAGCCAATAGCTACGAACAGCCAACTCGGCGCCTACACGAATTTCGTGAACCTTCTCGACCTGTGCGGCATTGCGACGCCATGCGGAACGCTCAGCAATGGTTTGCCGATGAGCGTGACCCTGCTCGCTGCCGCGGAAAGCGATGGCAAACTCGCGGCATTAGCGGCCGACCTGCATGCGACGAGTAAGGCAACACTCGGTGCGACCGGTTGGCGCCAACGTCCTCGGCCCTCGGCGCCCGTGCAAGCGAGCGACGGTTTGGTCCGATGTTGATGAGCTACTGACTGATTTGTTCGCCAGGACGGCGAGCCCCGCATGAAGCTCTTGTTCTGTAACTACTTTAACTTCGGTATGCGCATGCAGCCGGCGCGGCGCGCGCCCGGCGGATTGGACCCACTGTGGTCGACGAGAAGGGGATGGGGGACTTCCAAATGGACTTAAAACTTTTCGGCCTAAGTTTGGCGGGCGCGGTTGCCGTAAACACGGGTTTTGCGATCGCGGCGGACCTTGCGCCGCCGCCAGCGCAGCAGCCGCCATTCAGCTTGCATGGTTTCGCTGATCTATCGCTGAAAAATGATTATATCACTCCGCGCGGCCTTCTCGTTACGAACAAAGGCGCGACGCTGCAATCCTTGAATGGGCTGGTCCTCGACATATACAACAACCCAGCCGGCTTCATTTCCGACGTGTCGTTAATTGGCGGCACCTGGTTGGACATCAATCCTGGCTACCAGGCTCCCAACACGAATTCTTTCAACGAGATCGACTATTTCGGCGGCGTGTCGGTCAAGTTCGGACAAGCGTGGACTTTCGGCGCTCAATACGTGCAATTCGACAGTCCGCAAAGCGCCTTCTTCGTCGAACGCAACCTTGAGTTCCAACTGCAATACGATGACAGCGGCTGGAACAGCATATTGCCGCTAAACCCGTACGTTAAGCTGTTCTACACGTTCAAGGGCCAGAGCAGTACGGTCGTCACCGGCCAAACGGCCACCTTCGACGTGGAAATCGGAGCGGTTCCAAAATTCGACCTCACTCCTCATGGTCTTCCAGTGATCTTGTCGGCTCCGACCTGGTTCACCGTTGGGCCTTCCGAGTTCTGGGGTGGCGCGAGCAATTTTGGCGTGTTCTCCACAGGGCTTCTCGCGACCGTTCCCTTGCCCGGGATCCCCGCCATCGGCACGTGGTCTCCCCATTGGGCTTTGCACGGCGGCGTGCGGTATTACTATGAATTGAACGACAGGCTGCTATTGGCGCAGACACTGGTCGGCACGGCGGCTCCCGGAACACATCGGAGCGTTGTGGTGCCAACGATCGGCATCAGCATGGATTTCTGACAGGGTGTCCGCGATCCGATCTCCTGCAAGCCACAGAGTGAACACAGGACCACGCTCATGACGGACATCGCGGCTGAACCCTTTCCGTTCAGGCTAGACGCGGCCCGCGCAGCTCTTCTCATCATCGACATGCAGAGGGATTTTCTCGAGCCGAGCGGCTTCGGGGAGTTGCTGGGCAACGATGTCACGATGCTGCGCCGCGCGATCCAGCCAAATCGGCGGCTACTCCACGCCTGGCGCGCCGCCGGCCTAATGGTGATCCATACCCGCGAGGGCCATCGGCCGGATCTCACCGACCTCCCGGCATCCAAGAAGTCACGTAGCCGGGGGGCGCTCGGCATCGGCGATCAAGGGCCGATGGGGCGCGTCCTCATACGCGGGGAGGCCGGGCATGACATCATCCCCGAACTGTATCCGGCGCCCGGAGAGCCGGTGGTCGATAAGCCCGGCAAAGGGGCCTTTTTTGCAACCGACCTTCACGCAATTCTGCACAATCGCGATATCGCCCAACTGGTCGTCACCGGCGTCACTACGGAAGTCTGTGTCAACACGACAGTGAGGGAAGCCAATGACCGAGGCTACGAATGCCTCGTTCTGGAGGATTGCTGCGCCTCGTACTTTGCGGAATTCCACGAGATTGGACTTCGCATGATAGCCGCGCAAGGCGCGATCTTCGGCTGGGTAGGTCAATCGGACGACCTGATCACGGCGCTCGGCGCCGAAAGTTCATAGCGAGTTACATCAGACCGAGCGGAGGCTCAGAATGAGCACGAACATATCACTGAGAGCCAACCCCAAGCTATGGGTTCCCGGCGACATCAATGCACTCTTTGGCTTCGGCACCAACATTCTGGTCAACGTGCTGGTGCTCACGGGGCTGTTGCGATTCGTCATAAAAATGCCCGACGAAATCGTTTTCAACCGCATTCTTCCGGCGTTGGGCGTAATGCTGTTCCTGAGCACCGGATACTATGCCTGGCTCGCCTACCGCCTCGCTAAGAGGACGGGCCGCACAGACGTATGCGCTCTGCCGTCCGGCATCAGCGTGCCGCACATGTTCGTCGTCACCTTCGTCGTCATGCTGCCTATCGGCATCGCCACCAAAGATCCGATCCAAGCCTGGGAAGCGGGGCTCACCTGGGTTTTCGTGCAGAGCTTTGTCTTGATGATCGGCGGCTTCATCGGGCCGTCCATCCGCAAGATCACACCGCGCGCGGCGTTGCTTGGCTCGCTTGCCGGCATCTCAATCACCTTCATTTCGATGAGCCCGGCCGCGCAGATTTTTTCGACGCCCGTAATCGGCGTCGTCTGCTTTGCCGTGATCCTCGCGAGTTGGTTCGGCGGGGTGCGGTATCCCGGCGGCGTGCCAGGCGGCCTCGTTGCCATTGCGCTCGGCACATTGATTGCGTGGGGTTCGAATCTCTTTGGGCTCGGCTATGGCGGCCTCAGCCTTGTGAAGCTCGGCGCGTCCGTCTCCCATTTCCAATTTGCCTATCCATTGCCGGCGGTCGGGCATGTCTTCGCCGGATTCAAATATCTCGGCGTTATTCTCGTGACGGCCATTCCGTTCGGCATTTATGATCTCGTCGAAGCTCTGGACAATGTGGAGAGCGCCGCCGCCGCTGGCGACTCGTTCCCGACGACGCGAGTCCTGACGGCCGATGGGGTCGTCAGCCTCATCGGGTGCCTCATGGGCAACCCCTTCATCAACGCAGTCTATATCGGCCATCCGGGATGGAAGGCGATGGGGGGACGGATCGGCTATTCGGTTGCCACCGGGATCATCGTTCTCTTCCTCACATGGTTCGGCATCATCGCCCTGCTATCGGCCATCATCCCGATCGTCGCAATTCTTCCAATTCTCCTTTATATCGGAATGCTGATCGGCTCTCAGGCTTTCCAGGAATCGCCGCATCGACATGCGCCCGCCATCGTCCTGGCGCTGGTTCCGCAGATTGCGGCGTGGGGCAAGACTCAAATCGATAACGCGCTGGGCGCCGCCGGAACGAGCGCGGCCGCTCTAGGGGTCGACAAGCTCGCCGACTCGAGCGTCCTCTACAAGGGGCTCGAGACGCTCGGCGGCGGCGCAACTTTGGTCGGCATCATCCTCGGCGCGATCACCGTCTATGTGATCGATCAGGAGTTCAAGAAAGCGGCGGCTTTCGCCTTTGCCGGCGCGGTTCTGACCTTCTTCGGCTTCATCCATGGCGAGGGCGTCGGCATTGCAATGTCGCCTGAAGTTGTGACCGCCTATCTGGGGATAGCAGCTATTCTCCTGGCTTGCCCCCGCCTCGTCGGCGTTATCCCCCACGCAACGATAGCCCACGCCGAACGGCCTCACGGAGAGTCGCAGGTGAGCGCGGTCAAAGTGTGATGCGCGCCATCGGGTGGCCGGTTCCGAAGGTCCCGGCCGCTTCGGTGGACGAGCCGGGCTGGCGCCGTCTGCCTCCATTCACAGGCCTCACGGCTTGGCTATCACGCTCACATGCGCCGCAACAACCCGCCAGCCTTCGTCCATGCGCACCCAGGTCTGCATCTGCCTCCCTATCCGGCCGGGCGCCGACGCCCGGCGGAACAGCGTCGAGGCGGTGGCGAAGTTGCGTCCGAAAGTGGTGATCACCGTGTTTTCCAGCGTTCGCGCGAGATCGACCGGGGAGCGCGCGGCCCGAAAGGCGGCGATCGCCGAATAACCATGGAGGCTCTCACTTCCGCCATAGCGAATCGTGCGTTCGTCCATCCAGAAAAAGGCGTCGAGCGCCACGACATCGTTGGAGACGAGCGCCGCTTCGTATCGCCTGAAAGCGTCCTCGACTTCCGCAACAACATCGGGGTCATTGATAGGGTGCATGGGAATGGGTTTCCTTTCTGGCGCGCCGATCCACATGTAGCGTATTTCGAATCCTGTTGGCGTGATTGAGCGGAGGATCGCGTGAAGTCGAGATTGCTTCAACCCGCCCTGTTAGATCACGCCCGCTTTTCGCAGACCTAGCTGTTTTTGGTCGCAGCGGATTGGCGACCAACCGCCGAGCATTGCATCCGGAGCCCGATGCGTGTACCAGAAAAGCATCCCGGCTCGAACATGCGAACGATCCGTTCATCTGGGTGATTCTTGGCTGAAGTCATTGTTATGATCGCGACACTGAGCGCAACGGCGGCTGGTCGCGGCGCTCACAAACTTTCATGAGGTCGCCGCTGAGCGAGAGCGAACTTTTCGATCCAGATGCGCTCGTCACCGCAATGGCGCCGCTTCTCGGCTTTGGCGCCATCGAGGACTATCGCGCCGGCATCGTCGCCAATTTGAAGCTGACGGTGGCGCTTGCGGAACTCGTCATATCGTTTCCTCTCGACGATCACGAGGAGCCGGCGGAGGTTTTCCGGGCATGACCGGCATCGCCGAACTAGGCGCCGCCGAAATCGCACGCGCCATCTCGGCCGGCTCGCTCTCCGCAGTCGAAGTGACGCGCAGTCTGCTCGGGCGAATTGATGCGCTCGACCATAAAGTTGGAGCATTCACCGCAGTTGTTGCCGAAAGAGCGCTTGCCAAAGCACAGGCGGTCGATGCGGCGAAGGCAGGGGGCGATGCGCTGGGACCACTCGCGGGCGCGCCCTTCGCGGTAAAGAACCTTTTCGACGTCAAGGGCCTCGTCACGCGCGCCGGCTCCAGTATAAACCGGGATAACCCCGCGGCCGTGAGAGACGCAGCTCTGGTGGAGCGGCTGGAGGCCGCCGGCGCGATCTGTATCGGCGCCCTCAACATGGGCGAATACGCCTATGACTTCACGGGCGAAAACATTCATGACGGCCCGTCACGCAATCCACATGATCTGCATCATATGTCGGGCGGCTCCTCAGGAGGATCGGGCAGTGCGGTCGCCGCCGGTTTCGTGCCGATCGCCTTGGCTTCGGACACGAATGGCTCGATCCGCGTGCCTGCTTCGCTCTGCGGATTGTTTGGCCTCAAGCCGACCTTCGGCCGCCTTTCGCGGGCGCGCACTTTTCCATTCGTCGCGAGTCTCGACCATCTCGGCCCATTGGCGCGGTCAATCGCCGATCTAGCGCTCGCCTACGACGCCATGCAGGGACCGGACGCCGACGATCCGGGTTGCGCGCAAAAGCCGGTCGAGAACGTATCGGCGCTGCTCGATCGCGGCGCTGAGGGGCTGCGAATCGGCGTCGCCGGGGGCTATTTCGCCGAGAACGGCAATCAAGAAGCGTTCGCCGCCGTTGATCGCGTGGCGAAGGCCCTGGGCGCGACGCGCATCGTCGAGTTTCCAGAGGCGAAGCGCGCCCGGGCGGCCGCCTTCCTCATCACGACGACGGAAGGCGCGGCGCTGCATCTCGATCGGCTCCGGACACGGGCGGCCGACTTCGATCCAGCAGTCCGAGATCGATTGATGGCTGGCGCCATGATCCCGGCCGCCTGGGTAGCCAAGGCGCAAAAATTTCGGCGCTGGTTTCAGCGCGAGGCGGAAGCGCTTTTCGAGACTGTAGATGTGGTTCTCGCACCCGCGACTCCCTGCCGGGCGCCCAAACTTGGCCAATCTCAAATGACGATAGCGGGGACGACGATGGCCGTACGCGCGCATCTCGGCCTTTACACGCAGCCGATCTCGTTCATCGGCTTGCCTGTCGTCACGGTCCCGGTCTGGAGCGACGGCGAATGTTTGCCGATCGGCGTCCAGATCATCGGCCCGGCCTGGCGGGAAGACCTCATAATGCGGGTCGCGGCGGCGCTGGAAGCGATTGGCGTAGCGAAGGCGCCGGTCGCAATGTTGCGGACCTAGACCCTAGCCAGGCGTCTGGTCCCTCCACTCCGACTAATCGGATTAGAGCAAGCTAAACAGGCCTTGATTCAGTCCTTGGCGCAGCAGATCGAAAGCCGCCAGCTACTCATTTGCCGAGCCCGTGATCGCCATCTTCTTCAGCAAGGCTCCGGGCGTTTTGACCAGTTCAAGGTCGGCGAGGCCAAACCCTTCCGGCGCCAGCGCGACGAGATTAAAGCTTTTTGGCTCTACGATGAATTTCGCGAGTTCGGACCCAAGAAGGCGCGCGGAGGGATTGTTTCCGAGCAGGGCCGGAAACACGAAAGTCGCCGCCATTAGATCCGACTGACGCACCTCATCCACAGATTTCTTTTGGCTTTTCGCCTGGGCTGCGAGAGACCGGTCGAAGAGGCCACCGTTTTCGACACGAATGTCGATCTTTTTGACGAGGAGATTGCGCGCGGCGGCAGCGGCGATCTGCTCATTGTTTGAGGCGAGATCCTGCGTCACATTATCGATCAACGCCGTCATTTTGAGAGCGCCCATATCGGCGCCCTCAAGCGAGAAATCATTGATTGCGAGTTGCTTGGACGTCTGCGTCCAGACAACATTGAGGCGGCTCGTCAGATCGAGCCGGGAATACCCCATGGCGGCGAGCGCGGGCAGGGCCCCGCCGTCTCCGCCTTCATCAAGGGGATAGACCAAATGATCGAGCGCAACGTCGAGACCAGACGCGGAGTCGTCCTTTTGCGCCGCGCTCCTGATGTCGAAACGCTCGACCTTGAATGAGCCGGCGGATTTTGCTGTTTCGCTGGCGGAAGTCGCGTCGGCGGCGAACTTCATCACCACGATCTCCTCGAAGTCCGGCCGCAGATCCTTACCCAATAAATCCGGCGCGTGATCGGCGCTCGAGAGAGGCCGCAGATCAATGCCGCGGAAGCTGACGCTCTCGACCGCCATTCTTCCGGCGGCGCCGTCGAGTGCGAGCTCTTTCCCATCGAGGGAATCTATCTGTGATCCGTCGAGGCGCGTCATCGACGCCTGCGCCATCGTGAAGGTGGCGGCGTTTCCATCCTTATTGAGCTCGAGTTTCAGCGCGCTGGCCGCGGCGTCGTCGACTTCGAAGCAATCGAGCAATCTCAGGACGTCGCCTTTCGCTGTCCGCGGCGGCTGAGCCTCAACCGTGCTCGCTTCGACCTGTTGTTTCAGTTCCGGACGCGCCTTCACAGCGCCGACGGTCAGGTTTTTGACGTCAAGATCGAAATGCGCATTGCCAAGATGAAATCCATTGATGGCGAGCGAATTGTAGAGCGGAAGCTTGGGCGCGTCGGCCCGATCGCGCGTTTCGGTCAGGATTCTGGCGCCAAGGACGAGGTCGAGATCCTTGGCGCTCATTTGGCCATAAGCGCCGCCGACGTCGCCGGATTGAGGATTGGAAAGTGAAAAGCTGGCGCCGGCGGCGCTGGCGGAGGAGGCCTTGCCATTGACAAGGCTGTTCAGCGCAATGTCGCGATAGGTCAGTTTTTGCGTTGCCGCTCCCACCTTGCTCTCGACGGTCATTTCAGGAATCGTAATCGCCGCGGCCGATAGCGCGGCCAGCCGTTCGGCGAGGGGCTTTGCGGCTTTCGCGTCGAAGAGGGCCAAAAGATCCGAATTTGAAATTGATGCGCCGGAAAGCTCGATCTTTTTGATTTTATAGGTCGCGAGGCCGGTCTCGATGACGACGTCCTCGGCGCTTGCAGAACCCGTCCCGGCAAGCGCCGCGGCGATCGGCGGCAGCAACGCCGACGCGGCGAATTTCAACGCGCCGATATGGAGCGAGACGTCCTTGCGCCGCCAGTCGAGGCCAATGATGCGAGCGTCGCCGCGCCAGGGCTCATCGATGACCCGGCTGAAGGTGAGACCGTCGACGCGGGAGGCGACCGCCGCGACCGATTGACGGAAAGCGTACCGATCCGCGGCTTCGAGCGAGACGACGGCGAGGGCGCAAAGGGCGACGCCGCCGAGTAAAGTTCTGGACTTCATGAGACCTCGCGAGGCGCATGACGGGTTCGAAGGCCCCGCAGGCGCGCCGACACATCCACAATAGGCGCCGCGGTCCCACAGGCTGCTCGATTAAAGCGCCGCGTCGTCCATATAAAGCCACAACCCCTCAAACGCTAGGCGCGGGGACGTTCCGTCCTTCAGCTCAAACCGCAAAGCTCGAACCGCAGCCGCAGGAGGCGGTCGCGGCGGGATTTTCAATCTTGAACATCCGTCCCATCAGATTATTGATGAAATCAATGCGGCAACCGCGCAGGAACTCAAGAGAGATTTGATCGATCAGAACCAATGCGCCGTCCTGATCCAGGACGAGATCGTCCTCCGCGCGTTCGGTTTCAATCTTATAAGTGTAGGTGAAGCCCGAACAGCCGCCGCCATCGACGCCAATACGCAGGAATGATCCCTCGGGCTCGCTCTTCAAAATCTCTGCGATGCGCAGCACGGCGCTTTCGGTCATCTCGACGGGGGCTTCAACTGCGGCTTCGCTCATGATTGTCCTCAAGGTGACATTCGGCGGATTTTGCGGCGGATTTCAAGGCGGCGATGCAAGCATCACGCCGCACCAACGCCGCTTGCCTCACCGTGAAATAAAGAACATAGGTCGCAGCGTTCGCGACCGCAATAAGCCCGCCGACGAATCGAGTTTCATGCAGCCCTCAGCCTTTCCTCCGGTTCGCGCGCCTTACGCCGCCGATCCCGCGCGCAGCCGAGGCCGGCTTGTCAGCGAGCCGGCGTCCCCCTCGCGTTCGGAGTTTCAGCGCGATCGCGACCGCATCATTCATTCCTCGGCGTTCCGGCGTCTTGCCCATAAGACCCAGGTTTTCATTCCGCATGAGGGCGATCATTACCGCACGCGGCTCACCCATTCACTCGAAGTCGGCCAGATCGCGCGCTCGCTCGCCCGCGCGCTCGGGCTTGACGATGACCTCGCCGAAGCGCTGGCGCTCGCCCATGACCTCGGCCATACGCCCTTCGGCCACGCGGGAGAGGATGCGCTCGACGCCGCCATGCGCCCCTATGGCGGCTTCGATCACAATGCGCAGACGCTGCGCATCGTGACCAAACTCGAACGTCGCTATGCCGCCTTCAATGGCCTCAATCTGACATTTGAGACGCGGGAGGGGCTGGTCAAGCATAATGGGCCGCTCTTGCTGTCCAGCGGCGGCCCGGTCGCGCGCTACGCCGGGCGCGGGCTTCCCGCCGCGCTTCTTGAATATAACGCGATCTCCGACCTCGATCTCAGCCGGTTTGGGACGGCCGAGGCGCAGGCCGCGGCGCTGGCCGATGACATCGCCTACAATGCTCATGACATCGACGATGGTTTGCGCGCCGGGCTGATCGCGATATCCGACATCGCCGAAGTTCAATTCCTACGCGAGCTTGGCTGTGAAATTGAAAAGCTTTACCCTGGCCTGGAGCCGTCCCGTTTCATTCATGAGCTGACGCGCCGCCTTATCACTTTCTTCATCGAGGATGCCATTGATGAAAGCCGGCGGCGGCTTGAAAAGACAGGCGTTTCCAGCGCGGAGGACGTGCGCTCGCAGAGCGCGCCGGTGATCGGATTCTCGCCTTCGACCGCGAGGATCGAAAGACAGATCAAAGACTTTCTCTTCCAAAACCTTTATCGCCATCCGCGTCTCATCCGGGTCCGCGATCAGGCGGCCACGATCATTTTCAATCTGTTCCCGCGCTTTTTGAACGCGCCCCGGTCAATGCCCGCGGAATGGTCCGAAGCGGCGCTGAGAATCGGCGCTGACGAGGGGCGCCGCGCCCGTGTCGTTTGTGACTATATCGCCGGTATGACCGATCGCTATGCCGTGTCTGAGCACCGCAGGCTTTTTGACGAGGCTCCGGATTTGCGCTAGAGCACCCATCGCTCCCAACTTGGGGAGCATCGTCTATGTCACTGTTTTAGCAGATGATCTTAACTGCAATCTGCGGCCTTTGTCGCAAGTGCGGGCGCCCGCGTCTCCAAGCGAAGCGAACTGCCGGTTCGGGCGAAGAAATGCGCGGAAACAAAAGGATAGAGCGATTTTTAAGGCCCGCGGCCCGCAAAATGGCTTACAAGGCGACGTCCGCGCGATGTTTTCCCTGATCTTGGCGCGGTCCAGATCTGGCGCTGCTGGATATTATAAAACCTGCTCAAGCCGGAGCCGGGAAGGCAAAGCCTCAGGCCTTCATGATCTTCCATCTTGATCCGGTCTGTTTCAAGGCCGCGGGCGCCGGCGCGGCCACATGAGCGCGCTGCGCCGATTTATGAGAAGTCGATAGAAATGAATGTGTTCGCCGATTTTCACCAGCGTATCGCCGGCATCCTGCGGAAGATCATCGCAGACGGGCGTTTGCCGCGCGACCTCGACCTCGGTCGTTTTGTGGTCGAGCCGCCGCGCGACTCTTCGCATGGCGATCTCGCCGCCAATGCCGCGATGGTCTACGCCAAGGAGGCCAAGGCGGCGTTCGGCAATCCGCGTCAGCTTGCGACCGAGATCGCCTTCGCGTTGTCGGAGGACGCCGACGTCGCTGAGGCCGAGGTCGCCGGGCCTGGCTTCATCAATATTCGCCTCAAGCCACAGGCATTCAGCCGCATTCTTCACACTGCGCTGGAGCAGGGGACGGATTTTGGCAAAGCCGACAGCGACGATTACGGCGCAGGCAAGCTCCAGCGCGAAAAGACCAACGTCGAATATGTATCGGCCAATCCGACGGGACCGATGCACGTCGGACATGGCAGAGGCGCGGTCTTCGGAGACGCGCTCGCCAATCTGCTCCAGTTCGCGGGCCATGACGTCGCCCGCGAATATTATATCAACGACGCCGGCGCGCAGGTTGATGTTTTGGCGCGCTCCGCCTATCTGCGCTACCTGGAGGCGCTGGGCGAGCCGATCGGCGAGATTCCGGAGGGACTTTATCCCGGCGATTACCTGAAAAGCGTTGGCGCAACCCTGGTCGAGCGTTTTGGCGGCAAGCTCCGCGACCTACCCGAGAGCGCATGGATCGCTGACGTCCGCGCTGTCGCGATCGAGGATATGATGACGATGATCCGCGAGGATCTCGCCGCGCTCAAGATCGAACACGAGATTTTTTTCTCTGAACGATCGCTGACAGGTGGCGACGCTGGCGATCAGGTGGCGGCGGCCATCGCCGATCTGCGCAGGCGCGGGCTCGTCTACGAGGGGCGTCTGACGCCGCCGAAGGGCCAGCCGATCGAGGATTGGGAGGATCGCGAGCAGACTTTGTTCAGATCGACCGCTTTCGGCGACGATGTCGATCGTCCGCTGCTCAAATCGGATGGCTCCTACACGTATTTTGCGTCCGATATCGCTTACCATAAGGCCAAGATCGACCGGGGCTACCGGCTTTTGATTGATGTCTGGGGGGCCGACCATGGCGGCTATGTCAAGCGGATGCGGGCCGCCGTCGAAGCCCTGTCGGAAGGCGCCGCCACGCTCGACGTCAAATTGTGCCAGCTGGTCAAATTGATGCGCGCCGGCGAGCCCGTGAAAATGTCGAAACGCTCGGGCGATTTCGTCACACTGCGTGAAGTCGTCGATGAAGTCGGCGTCGACGCGGTCCGGTTCATGATGCTGTTTCGCAAGAACGACGCGGCGCTGGAATTTGATCTGGCCAAGGTCATCGAACAGTCGAAGGACAATCCCGTCTTTTATGTACAATATGCCCATGCGCGGGCAAAATCCGTGCTGCGTCAAGCATATGCGACGATTTCCGGGATCGATCTGTCAATAGAAGGGCTGGCCGGGGCCGATTTCGGCTTGCTCAACGATCGCGGCGAGATTGAGCTGGTGAAGCTTCTCGCCCAATATCCCCGCGTCATTGAGGCCGCCGCCCTCGCGCACGAACCGCATCGGCTGGCGTTCTATCTCCACGAACTGGCGTCGACTTTGCATGCGCAATGGACGCGCGGCAAAGATCAGCCACAATTACGATTTCTTAATGAAGAAATGCCAAATCTAACCATTGCAAGGCTGGGTTTGGTAACGGTATTGGCGGCCGTATTGTCGTCTGGCCTTGGTATTCTTGGGGTCAGCGCTCCAGACGAAATGCGCTAGACCACAAAATTCTTCGTCGAAGGCATCGAAACGCGCGGGTTGAAGCCGGTTATAGAGGACGCAAGTCTCTGAAAAGCGTGACCGGCAAAAGTGACAGGTTCGCCGCGGGCCGCGCCCCCGCTCGAGCACTGAAATCGCCGGCCTTTTGGGCCAGCGCGCCGTTGCGTAAATGCGGCAGGAGGTAGGTGAGCATGCGCGAGACTGTTGCAAAGCGGCGCCCCATGATCGACTTGGAGCAGTTCGAAAGACGTCTGCGCCAACCAAACGCCGCCGGCAGCGCCGATGAAGATCCATTGGCGGAGCTGGCGCGTCTTGTCGGCGGCCAGGATGACGACCCTTATAAGGCCGACCCATATAAAGCCGTCTTCGAGCAGAAGGGTCAGCAACCTTCAGCCGGCAGGGCGGAAACGCATGACGATTATGCGGACGCCTATGAATCGGAGCGCTGGCGCGAACCGACGCCGGATGATCTCGCGGAGCAGGAGCGCCTCATCAGCGGAAATTTCGCTTCCATCGAGGCAGGTCTGCGCGGGACGGGGCGCCCGCAGCAGGCCTCGCGCCCGGACGATTTGAACAATTATCCGACGGAGGATCGGTCCGACGATTGGCGCTACCAAGACGACGATCCCTATGCCTCCGGCTTTGGCTATGAGCCGGAACGTCGTTCCCGCCGTCCACTCTATATCATGGCCGCCATCATCTTTGCGGGAATCGGCGGGATCGGCGCGACTTTCGCGCTAAAGGGCGGTTCGTCTTCGCATCAGATCGCCATGATCAAGGCCGTTGACGGACCAGTCAAGATCCAGCCGGAGGGCGCCGGCAAAGCCGACGCGCCGGGCGAGGACGCCTCGATCCTGAACCGCACGCCGCAGGCGGCGCCCGTCGCCGTCGCCGATGGAGCCGAACAGCCGGTCGATCTGTCGCAAATGCCAGACCGCGCGCCACGCGTCATTGCCATGAATGGAGCGCAATCCGGGGCCGCGAGCGTTCCCGTGCCCGCTCCTCCCGCGCATGCGGCGCAAACGCAATCTTCCGAGCCGCTCGGCATCGCCGGGCTGATCGAGCCAAAAAAAGTCAAGACCATCTCGGTGCGCCCCGATGGAACCTTGTTGCCGAACGACCAGCCCCCGCAGACAACGGGCGCGCCGCCACCGGCTGCGTCAGCGCCGCATCAGCCATCAACGCCGACGGCCAAGGCCGCGACCCCGAAGTCGACGGCGCGCGTCGCCACAACTCCGAAGCCTGTCGCCAGCGGCGCCGACGCCGCACATGCGACGGCCGCGCCCACGAAGGCAAAGCCCGTGCAGGTCGCCGCCGCTCAAGCCGACGACGCCCCTGTCACAGCGAGTCCTGTGGCGGGCGGCGGCTATGCGGCGCAGCTCGCAGCGCCTGCTTCGGAACAGGAGGCGCGTGAGATTCAGATGCGCCTCATCAAGAAATACGGAGGCGAGATCCCCGGCTTCCATCCCGCGATCCGCAAGGCTATCAGCGGAGAAAAAACAGTCTATCGCGTGCGATCCGTCGGCCTCTCGAAAGAGGAAGCCACGGCGCTCTGCCAGAAAGTCCAGAGCAGCGGAGGCGCTTGTTTCGTCGCCAAGAATTGATGCTGGCGCGAGCGGGGCGCGTTCGTCGCCCCGCTCCTGTGGATTGAAGGTCCGGGCGCAAGAGGCTTGTTGCGGCGCGGGCGCGATCGGGTCAAGCTCGATGACTTGATCGAATCGATCGAATCGATCGACGGGAGCGGCCTTTTTGGAATTTGATTTTGAGCCACGACCCGAAGCGGAGGCGGAAGATCGCTCTTTCGTCGTCGACATCGAAGGATTTGAGGGGCCCCTCGATCTGCTCCTCGATCTTGCTCGGCGGCAGAAAGTAGACCTGCAGAAAATCTCCGTGCTGGCGCTGGCGGAACAATATCTCGAATTCGTCGAAGCCGCCCGGAGCCTTCGTCTGGAGCTCGCCGCTGACTACTTGGTCATGGCGGCGTGGCTCGCTTATTTGAAATCGCGGCTTCTGCTGCCTCAGACGGAAAAAAGTGAGGAGCCGGCGGCCGAGGAACTGGCCGAGGCCCTGCAATTGCGCCTTCGCCGGCTCGAAGCGATCAGAGCCGCCGCCGAGGCTTTGGTCGCGAGGCCGCGGCTCGGACGCGACGTGTTTTCACGCGGCCGGCCCGAACAGGCGGACCCGAACGGCGCGCCACAGTGGCAGGCGAGCCTTTATGATCTTTTGTCGGCCTACGCGCAGCGGCGCCAAAAGCATGCGCTGACGCGCGTTACGTTGAAACAGCGCTTCGTCTGGTCATTGGCTCAGGCGAGGGGCGAACTGGAGAAGCTCGTCGGCCACGCTGTCGACTGGACCGTGCTCGATTCGTTTCTATTGGAGTTTTGCACAACGGCGGAAGTGCGCCGGACAATCAGGGCGTCGTCCCTGTCCGCAACTCTTGAAATGGCGCGGGAGGGCTTCATTTCGATCCGGCAGGATGCGCCATTCGCGCCCGTTTGGATTAAATCGCAAAAATTGCCGGCGGATGAAGATCCCCGGAGCATTCAATGACAGGGCAGGACGGAGGGCTCGTTATGGGAGAAATCGCCAGGCTTTTTCCCGCGAGCGCCAACGGCGGCACAGCTGAGCCGGCCGAAGCAAACCAGCAGCTCGCCGAGGCGATGCGCATAGCCGAGGCGCTGCTGTTCGCGGCGCCGGAGCCCCTCGCTGAAGAGGATATCGAGAAGAGGCTGCCGCGCGGCGTTTCCGCCAAGGCGGCGCTCGACCATCTCAAGGCGAGCTACAGCGGGCGCGGGGTCAATCTCGTGCGGGTCGGCGGAAAATGGATGTTTCGCACCGCGACGGACCTTGCCTGGCTCTTGGCCGGCGGCGAGGGCGAACAAAAACGCATGTCCCGGGCGGCGCTCGAAACGCTGGCGATCATCGCGTACCATCAGCCCGTGACACGCGCCGAAATCGAGGATATTCGCGGCGTCGCCATCTCCAAGGGAACGCTCGACGTTCTGCTCGAAACGGGCTGGGTGCGACTGCGCGGGCGAAGGCGTGCGCCCGGCCGTCCAATCACCTATGGCACGACGACAAATTTCCTCATCCACTTTGGTCTCGAAGCCATTACGGATCTGCCGGGGCTCGAGGAGTTGAAGGGCGCGGGCCTATTCGACGGCCGTCTGCCGTCGGGCTTTGCCATTCCGCAACCCTCTGACGATGACGCCCTCAGCGCCGATGAGGATCCGCTCGAGGCCGATGGCGCCGCCGAGCCGGATGAACCGCAGCCGGCTGCGTCTGACGCCGATGAGGATGAATGACGTCAAGACGTTTTCAGAGGAAATCCAGCGTGATCGACGGCTTACGCTCGGTCCAGCCGGGGAGAGAATGGCGCATTGGGTGGCTTCGGAGGCATGCCTCAATTTGATAAGCGGCGTGTGGCCTATGGCCTTGATGACGTTTTTGCAGAAACCCATTGTGGCGCCATAGCGCTTTAATTCATGAAAACCATAGAGGCTATGAAGCCCGCCCGTCGCCCCTTTCGTGTCTGCTCATGAAGTTCCGTCGCACAAAGAGATGGCCTGTCGAGAGGTCCCGGCAGGCCAAGCAGGAGTTGTGAAATCGGTTAGATCAGCGCGTTTCTTTGTAAAGCACGCGTGAGACCAGGCCGGCGATGACGCCGCCGGCGATGGGCGCCGCCCAGAAGAGCCAGAGCTGCGCGATATATTCGCCGCCGGCGAAGAGGGCGGGGCCTGTGCTGCGCGCCGGATTAACAGATGTATTGGTGACCGGAATCGACACTAGGTGGATGAGGGTCAAGGCAAGGCCGATCGCAATGCCAGCAAAGCCGGCCGGAGCAAAAGGCGCGGTCGCCCCGTGAATGATCAGCACGAAGAAGAAGGTCAGCAGCACTTCGATCATGAGGGCGGACTGAAGGCTGTAATGGCCGGGGCTCAGCGCGCCATAGCCGTTCGATGCGAAGCCGCCGAGCACGAAATCTGGTTTGCCGCTCGCTATGACATAGAGGACGGCGGCCGCTGCGATGGCGCCCGCGACCTGCGCGACGACATAAGGCACGACATAGATCGAAGGCGTGCGGCCGCCGGCCCAAAGGCCGATCGTGACCGCCGGATTGAAATGGCCGCCGGAAATGGGTCCGAGCGCATAGACGCCGGTGAGGACGGTGAGGCCGAAAGCCAATGCCACGCCGGCGAAGGCGATGCCGAGCTGAGGGAAGGCCGCGGCGAGCACGGCGCTGCCGCAGCCGCCGAAGGTGAGCCAGAAAGTGCCGAGAAATTCCGCGCTCACGCGTTGAGTCAGTGAAGAATTCATAAACTTACCTCCTCAAGATGACCAGTCGTCGGAGCTCTTCGCCCGGCGCCTTCCGAAACAGCCCGACAGCTTCGCTTCCCAGACTCTTGACCGCAACCTTCGTTTCTCACGTGGCGCAGGAGCGCTTCCGTTTGCATCGGTCACGAATTGACGTGGTTTCCGGATGGTTTTGCACGCTTCGCTCAGTCGTATTGTCATTCATGCGAGCTCGATCGCTTCATAAAACAGCGACATGCTTTGATATAAATATTTAGTGCATATTCTTATACAAATGATGAAAGGCTTTGGAGAATAGACGCCATGAACCGGGATGCAGCGCAAGACAGACAGCTTGCCGCCAATAGAAGGATTCTGTAGTGGCGCAATACTACGCTACTAGAGGACGGTTGCGGCCCGCATTTGGGCAAGATGAAAATCAATTGTCAATTGCAAAGCTGAAAAATGTTGTGATTTTGTGCCGTCCGACGCCGCGCGCGCTATGACGGAATTGTATCCTGCCTTTTAACCTTTTGATTTAACGTCTCGTCTTGCGCTCTGCCGGCGGCCGCTCGGCGCAATCGTTCGATCAGCCGGGCAGGCGGATAATCCGGCACGGGTCTCCGGCCTTGGCCGCCGGCGCATGAGGCGGACGAATCAGGAGGCAGCGCGCCTTCGCGAGCACGCTAAGCATCGACGAGTCCTGCGCCTCGAAGGGCGTCGCGATCGGCGGCCCGTCGCCGCCCGGCTCGAGAGTGGCGCGCATAAAGTCTTGTCGCCTGTCGTTGGCGTCAACAGCCGCGCCAAGAATCGCCGCTTCGCTCTGGTCAGCGCCCGCGAAAAGATCGCCCGACAGCGCTCGCACCAAGGGCTTGAGGAACAGCACGCCGCCGACGACCGCCGAAACGGGATTGCCGGGCAGGCCAATAATCGCCATCCGGCCAAGTCTTCCATGCAGCAAAGGCGCGCCGGGTCTGACCGCGATGCGCCAGAAATTCAGCTCCATTCCGGCTTTGGCGAGCGCTGGCCTTACGAGATCATGATCGCCGACCGATGCGCCGCCGCTCGTCGCCAAAATATCGCATCCGGCGTCGATCGCTGTTCCGATCGCGATTTCCAGCGCGCCGAAATCATCATGCGCGATGCCAAGGTCGAGCGGCTCGCCACCGGCGTCTTCGACCAGGGCGGCGATCGCAAAAGCGTTCGAGGCGACGATCTGATCGCGCCCGATGACGGTCCCCGGCAGAACCAACTCGTCTCCGGTGGCGACGATGCCGACGCGCGGGCGCCGAGCCACCGGCAGTTCGGCATGGTTCATCGCGGCGGCGAGCGCGATCCCTGCCGGACCGAGCCGCGTCCCCGCCTGAAGCAAAACGCGCCCCTCAGCGAAATCAAGACCTGCGGGCCGGATGAAATTGCCTTTCGGGACGCTTCGCAGAGGCTCGATAAAGCCCGCCTCCAGGCGCGCCTCCTCCTGAATGAGGATCGCATCCGCGCCGTCGGGCGTTGGCGCGCCGGTAAATATCCTGACCGTCTCCATGGGGCCGAGGCGCCCCGAAAAGCCGTGGCCGGCGGCGCTCTCGCCGATCTGCGTCAGCCGCACGGGGAGGCGCGCGAGATCGGCGGCGCGAACGGCGTAACCATCCATCGCGGAGACGGGGTAGGGCGGCTGGGTTCGCCTCGATGCGAGATCGCGTACGAGGGTGCGGCCCAGCGCCCTGGCGAGCGGGACCATCTCGACCGGACGATCGGCCGGCGCATCGGCGAGGATGCGCGCGCGCGCCTCGGCGACCGAAAGAGCAGCCCTGCCGGTCATGCGCGCGGCGTCTCCGCGGGCTGCTCGCCTTCCGCTTTCCAGTCGCCGGATTTGCCGCCGGTCTTCTCCATTAGGCCGATGGCCTCGATTCGCATCGAACGGTCAACCGCTTTCAACATATCGTAGAGGGTGAGGCAGGCGATTGAGACGGCCGTCAGCGCTTCCATTTCAACCCCCGTCTGGCCGAGCACTTTCGCACGGGCGCTGACGAGGATCCCCGGCAGCGCCGGGTCGGCTTCAAGATCGACGCTGATTTTGGTGAGCAGCAGAGGATGACAGAGCGGGATCAGTTCATGCGTTTTCTTGGCTGCCATGATTCCTGCGATCCGCGCGACGCCGAAGACATCGCCTTTTTTGGCGTTGCCGGACAAAGCGAGCTCCAGCGTTTCCTGACGCATGACGATGCGGCCGGAGGCGACGGCGACACGCTCCGTCGCCGCCTTGCCGGAGACGTCGACCATGGCGGCGGCGCCGGCTGCGGAGAGATGAGAGAGGCCCGCGCTCCCCATTTCATAGTCCATGCGCGTGCTTGCCGTGGACCGGCGGCAGCGCGCCGATAAGCAGATCCCTGGTTGCGGCGGTCACATCTTTCTGGCGCATCAGGCTTTCACCGACGAGGAACGTCGATACGCCATGCGCCTTGAGCCGCAAACAATCCTCGTGCTTGAAAATCCCGCTTTCGCTGACCGCGATGCGGTCCGAAGGAATTTTATGCGCGAGCCGCTCGGATAGGTCGAGCGAGGTTTCAAACGTGCGCAGGTCGCGATTATTGATCCCGACGAGCCGGGTTTCGAGCCGTAGGGCGCGGTCCAGTTCGGCTTCGTCATGCACCTCGACGAGGATGTCCATCGCAAGATCATGCGCGGCGCGGGTCAATTGGCTAGCCTCTTCGTCGCCAACGCAGGCCATGATGATCAAAATGCAGTCCGCGCCATTCGCCCTCGCCTCATAAACCTGATAAGGATCGAAGAGGAAATCCTTGCGAAGACAGGGTAAATGCGTCGATTTACGCGCCGCGTCCAGATAGCTCAAATCGCCTTGGAAAGAAGGCCCGTCGGTCAGCACCGAGAGGCAGGCGGCGCCGCCTTCCTCATAAGCTCTCGCGAGCGCTGGCGGGTCGAAGTGCGCCCGGATCAGACCCTTTGAAGGACTGGCTTTCTTGATCTCCGCGATTAAAGCGAGATGGCCGGTTGCATGCTTGGCTTCGATCGCCTTGACGAAACCGCGCGGCGGATCGTGATCATGCGCTTTGCGGGCGAGCGCCTCAAAGGGCATGCGCACCTTCGCCTGAGCAATTTCGCGCCGCTTATAAGCCTCGATGGTCTTCAAGATGTCGGTCATGGATCAGATCCCATCGCGACGGCGTTTGGCGCAAGGTCCGAGCGCACCGTCGCGCGGTTCGAAACCTTCACAAGCTTCGTCAGCGTAGCGGCGGCGCGGCCGTCGTCAATGGCGGCGGCGGCCTGCGCCGCGCCTTCCTTGAGGTCGCCGGCCTTTTCAGCGATCACGAGCGCCATCGCGGCATTGAGGATGGCGATGTCGCGATAGGGCGTTTTGTGCCCCTCCAGCACCGCGCGCAAGGCCGCAGCATTGACCGCCGGCGTCCCGCCCTTGAGATCTTTCAGCGAAGCGCGGGGCAGGCCAGCCGCCTCGGGGGTTATCTCAAAAGACCGGATTAGGCCGCTCTCCAGAGCCGTCACAAGGGTCGGTCCTGTGGTCGTCGCTTCATCGAGCCCATCGGCGCCATGCACGAGCCACACGCGCTCCGACCCCAGATTGCGCAGCACATGCGCCAGCGGCTCGAGCCAGTCGGCCGCATAGACGCCAAGCAACTGATATTTGACGCCGGCCGGATTACAGAGCGGCCCGAGCAGATTGAAGATCGTGCGCGCGCCAAGCTCAGCACGGATCGGCGCGACATGGCGCATCGCCGCGTGATGAGCCTGCGCGCTCATGAAGCCGACGCCCGCCTCCCTCATCGAAGCTTCAACATCCGCGGGCGAAAGGCCGATCTTGACGCCAAGCATGGAAAGGACATCGCTTGCGCCAGAACGGGACGAAGCGGCTCTGTTGCCATGCTTCGCCACGGGAACGCCGCAGGCCGCGACGATGAGGGCCGCGAGAGTCGAGACATTATAGGTTCCGTGCCCGTCGCCGCCTGTTCCCACAATGTCGATCGCATTCGCCGGCGCTTCGACTCGCAGCATCTGCGCCCGCATGGCGGTGACGGCGCCGGTGATCTCCTCGATCGTCTCTCCGCGCAGCCGCAGCGCCATCAGGAAGGCGCCGAGTTGAGCGGCGGTGGCGTTGCCTGCAAAAATATGATCGAAAGCGATCCTCGCCTCCGCCTCGGTGAGGCTGGCGCCGGTTGCGACTTTGGCGATCAGCGGCTTCAGCGCGTCCAACGTCCTAGTCCTCGATCGTGGCTGCGCGCGCCTTATTCCAACGCGCCGCGAGCGCAAGAAAATTCTCGAAAATACGCAGCCCGTATTCCGACGCGATGCTTTCGGGATGAAACTGCACGCCATGCGCCGGGAAGCGCCGGTGCGAAAGTCCCATCACCAGCCCGTCAGTCTCGGCCGTAATCTTGAGGTCGTCCGGCATCGTCTCCGCGCGCACCACCAGCGAATGGTAGCGCACCGCGCGAAACGCCCCATTGATACCATGAAAAAGCGTTTCGCCCTGATGCTGAATGGACGCGATCTTGCCATGCACCGGCAAAGGCGCTCGCACGACTTCGCCGCCATAGGCCTCGCCGAGCGCCTGATGGCCGAGGCAGACGCCGAAAATCGGGATCGAGGGCGCGGCGGCCTTGATCAGATCGAGGCAGATTCCGGCTTCCGCCGGCCCGCAAGGGCCAGGCGAGATCACGATGCCGTCGGGAGCGGCCTCGATCACCTCTTCGACGCTGACTTTGTCATTCCGGTAAACGCTCACATCCGCCCCGAGCGAGCCAAGGCAATGCACCAGATTCCAGGTGAAACTGTCGTAATTATCGATGAGCGTTATGGCGGTCACAGGCGCGCTTTCCATGTCGGAAGCCGCTCTTTTGAGCCGCGGGCGCGCCGAGGTCAAGAACGATCGCCGCCGCCGCCGGAGGAGGAGCCGTTTGTTGCGGGCGGCCGCGGAGTTTTTGCCTCAGACGACGCCGGCAAGCGCCGCGGCCTCGGCCTTGGCCTTCGATCTCGAGGCTTCGTCCGCCTCGGGTCCGAAAAGGGTCTTCTCGACCGTCACGGTGCGAACATCGGTGACGCCAACCATGCGGCTCCACATGCGCAAATAAGCGGTCTGGAAGTCAAAATCTTTTTCAGGAAAATCTTCGCCCAGGGCCACGCCGCGCGCCGCCACGATTACAACCGTGCGGCCGCCAAGGAGGCCAAGGAGGCCGCGTTCATCGAAGGTGAACAGGAGGTCCTTTTGCGACACTGCGTCGATGAGATGTTTCAGCCGGTATGGAATGCCGAAATTCCACATCGGCGCGCTGAACAGGATCAGATCGGCGCGGTGAAAGCGTTCAGCAAGGGCTCTGATCTCGTTCCAGACTGTTTCCTGTTCCACAGTCCTCGCTTGACCCGCGAGCCCTGCGTATTTGGCGTCGAGCGCCGCTCCGTCGAAGGGCGGCAAGGCCATGTTCCAGACATCGAGCGTATCGATCGTCCCTGAGGGATAACGGGTTTGCCAGGAACTGATGAAACTGCGCGCGACATCGAGCGAGGCGGATCGCTGCTTGCGCGGCGATCCTTCCACATGGAGCACATGCATGTCGCAGATCCTTTCGATTCCGAAGCGACTGCGCGTTCGCCTTTTTACTGCCCGCGCCTGGCCTGCGCCGCAAAACGCACCGCCTCTTCGGCGGCGCGAAACAGCGCCTGGGCTTTGTTTACACATTCGCGCTGTTCATAGGCGGGATCGCTGTCATAGACGACGCCCGCGCCGGACTGCACATGCATCATGCCGTCCTTGACGATCGAGGTGCGCAGGATGATGCAGGTGTCCATCTCGCCCGAAGCGCCGAAATAGCCGATGCATCCGCCATAAATGCCGCGCTTGTCAGCCTCGAGTTCGTCGATGATCTCCATCGCCCGCACTTTCGGAGCGCCAGAGACGGTGCCGGCGGGAAACCCGGCGCAAAGCGCGTCAATGGCGTCATGGGCGGCGCTGAGCCTGCCCTCGACATTGGAAACGATATGCATAACGTGACTGTAGCGCTCGATGACGAATTTATCGGTCACGCGGACAGAGCCGATTTCGGAGACGCGTCCGACATCGTTGCGGCCCAGATCGAGCAGCATCAGGTGCTCCGCGCATTCTTTTTCGTCGGCGAGGAGGTCCTGCGCCAGAGCGTCATCCTCGGCTTTGGTCTTGCCGCGCCAGCGGGTGCCCGCGATGGGACGGATCGTCACCTTGCCATCGCGCAGGCGAACCAAGATCTCGGGGCTGGAGCAGACAATCTGGAAGGGCCCGAAATCGAGATAGCACAGGAAGGGAGACGGATTGACGCGGCGCAAGGCGCGATAGAGCGCGAATGCGGGCAAGGCGAAAGGCGCCGAAAAGCGCTGCGACAGCACGACCTGAAAAATGTCGCCGGCGCGGACATAGTCCTTGGCGCGTTCCACCATCTCATGGAAGCGCTGCTTATCCGTATTGGAGCGCGGCGCCGTCGTCGAGAGCGCAGGGTCCGCGGCGATCGCCTCATGCTGAAGAGGGCCTTCCAGCGTAACCGTCACAGCGTCGATGCGCTCCAGCGCGCGCTCATAGGCCGCGCGAAAGGATTGTCCGGAAACGGGACGCAGCGGCGTCACCACAAAAATCTCCTCCCGCACGGCGTCGAACACGACCATGATCGTCGGGCGCAGCATCATCGCGTCCGGAACGCCGATCGGATCCGGCTTGGCGGCGTCAAGCTTCTCCATTTGCCGCGCCATATCATAGCCAAGGTAGCCGAATACCCCGGCCGCCATCGGTGGCAAATCCTCGGAGGCTTCGATCTGTGATTCGGCGATGAGTTCGCGCAGCGATTCAAGCGGCGGCGCGGCGCATGGCGAAAACGCGTCCGGATGCGAGAGGGCGCGCCGGTTGATTTCTGCTTTGTCGCCGACCGTGCGCCAGACGATGTCGGGGTCAAGCCCGATCATTGAATAACGGCCGCGCGCCGCGCCTCCCTCGACCGACTCCAGGAGAAAGATGCGCCCGTCGCGTCCAGCCGACAGCTTCAGGAAGGCCGAAACCGGCGTCTCGAGGTCGGCGATGAGACGTGCTGACACGAGAGAAGGCCTGCCAGCCGCATAGCTTGCGGCGAAGGCCGCATGCGTCTCATCGGTCATCATATCGGCCTCAGTAAGCATCGGCCGCGCCGGTCGCCGCCGCGAGGGCCCGCATATTGACCTTGACGCCGAATTCATTCTGCAGCGCCCCCAGATATTGCGCCAGAAGATCGTCGGAATAGGTCTTCTTCACTTCACCGCCAATGGCGACGAGCGCGGGGTCCGCGAAGTCGATCGGAGGGACGACGGCGTCGAGGACCCTGAAGACGAGCCGGCCGCCATCATCAAGGCGCGCGGAGCCGACGCCCCCGACGCCGACATTGAACATCTGGGCGACGGCGTTCGCCGGCAGATCCTTGCCGCCGCTGCGTTTGACGTCATTGGCGTGCTTGACTTCGAGATTGCCTTCCGAGGCGGCGACCGAAGCGAGCGGTTCGCCAACCTCCAGGCGCTTGCTCATGTCGACGGTCTTCGCCGACAAAAGCTTCGCCGTCTCATCGTCTCGCCACGCCTTTTCGACCTCGGGCCGCGCTTCCTCGAAAGTCTTTTGCCGCGCCTTATCGATCTTGGCGACCTCAAACCATTGGTAACCGCCCTGCGGCAGCGTCAGCGTGTCATTGTCGACGCCGACATCGGAAACAAAGGCAGCCTTGAGCAAAGCCGGCCCATTGGTCAGGCCGGCGACCGGCGCGCCGCTCGGGTCCTTCCCGGCGGCGTCGACGGCGGCGATCGTGCGCGCCTCGAGGCCGGCGCTTTTCGCAGCCTCGACGAGCGATTTGCCCGAGGCGCGCTGATCCTCGATCGCGTCATGCAGCCGGCCGATCTCGGCGCGCGCGCGCTCGATGGCGATATCGCGTTTGATCTCGTCCGCCACCTCCGCGAAGGGCTTGACGCTCGAGGGCTCGATCTTCGTGACGCGGATAAGAGCGGCGCCAAAACGCGTCTTCACCGGAGCGCTGACGGCGCCCTCCGGCAGCGCAAAGGCGATGTCGGCGGCGTCCTTGTCGATCAACTGCGCGCGCGTCACCAGGCCGAGAGAGACATCTTTCAGCGTCAATCCCAGATCCTTGACAATATCGTCGAAGCTCGCGCCCGCGTCGAGCTTGTCTCGCGCCGCTTTGGCCGCGGCGTCGTCGGGAAAAATGATCTGCTCGATGGCGCGTTTTTCGGGCGAGCCGAACTTGTCGCCCTTGGTTTCGTCGTATCGCTTTTGGGCGTCGGCGTCGGAGACGTTCTGAGGTTTGGCAATGGACTCCGGCGTCAGCGTCAATGTCACGAGGCTGCGATATTCGGGGGAAGAATAACCAAGCTTGCGATCTTCGAAATATTTGCGCAGCTCGTCTTCCGACGGCGATGCGACCGGACCCGCGCTGGAGGCCGGAAGAATGACAAAATCCACGCTGCGGGTTTCCGCCTGAAAGCGATGGATCGCTTCCAGCATGGCCTTCGGCAGCTGCAATCCGGCGGTCAGCGGGTCGACGAGCTCATGGCGCAGGTAAAAGCCGCGTTGATCCCGCACGAAAGCCTTTTCGTTGAGGCCGTTGTCGCGCAAAAGCTCATCGAAGCGCGCGTGGTCGAATTGCCCGTCGGGGCCTTTGAAAGACGGATCATTGGCGATCGCTTTGGCGATTTCGGAATCGCTCATGGCGAGTCCCAGCGCATGCGTCTCCTGGTTCAGCGCCGCTTCGCTGAGGAGACGCGACAACACCTGACGATCAAGGCCGAAGCGCTTCGCCTCTTCATTGGTGATGGCCCGTCTGGCCTGGCGCTGAACGCGTTGCAGTTCCGTCTGATAGGCATTGCGAAAGGCGTCGGTTGTGATCTCTTCGCCGCCAACCTCAGCCAACTTATTGGCGCCGAAGCCGCGGAAAATGTCGCCGATGCCCCAGATTGCGAAGCTGAGAATGATAAAACCCATCACGATCGCCATGATGATGCGGCCGATCCAGCCCTGTGTTGCGGCGCGCATGGCTTCCAGCATGTCTTACTGATCTTTCTTTATCACGAGAGTTGAGGCCAAGCTTGGGCCGGACGTTTACAAATTTGGTCGGGACTATAAGAAGGTGCGCCGGCGCTTGCAACGCGTCCGCGGCGCATGTCCAGCCTCAAAGGCGGAAGTTTTATGATGGTATATAGACAATCGCAGCTTCCCCGGCGACCCCTCGTCGCCGGAAACTGGAAGATGCATGGGCTTCGCAAGGATCTCGTCGAAGCGGAAAAGATCTGCGCGGCGACAGCCGCCGGCGAAGCGGGGCAGGCGGAAGTCGTGATCTGCCTGCCGGCGACTTTGCTGATCTCCGCGGCGCCGGCCTGCCGCAGCGCCGGCGTCGGACTTGGCGGCCAGCATTGTCACGACGAGCCGAGCGGCGCCTTCACGGGCGACATCTCCGCCGAAATGCTGAAAGATGCGGGCGCTTCTTATGTCATTCTCGGCCATTCCGAGCGGCGTTCGGGCCACAACGAGGGCAATGAAAGCGTCCGCGAAAAAGCCAGCGCTGCTCTGCGGGCCGGATTGACGGCGATTGTCTGCGTTGGCGAAACACGGGCCGAAAGAGAGGCCGGCGAGGCCTTGCCGGTCGTCGGCTCGCAGCTCACCGGCTCGATCCCGAAGAAATCCACGCCGGAAAGCCTCGTCATCGCTTACGAACCGGTCTGGGCGATCGGCACCGGCCTGACGCCGACTTTGCAGGACATCGCCGCGATGCACCGATTCATCCGTGAACGGATTGACGTCGATTTGCCGGGCATCGGCGACAGGATTCGCCTCCTTTACGGCGGATCGGTAAAGCCGGGCAACGCGGCGGATCTCCTGGGAGTCGAGGATGTCGACGGCGCCCTCGTTGGCGGCGCGAGCCTGACGGCCCGCGATTTCATGGCGATCGCCGGCGTTTATCGCGATTTCGTCAGATAAGGGCGGGCAAAAAGCGTCATCGCCCGCTTTTATTCACTAGCCCTCGCGGCTCGAGGCGGTATAAGAACCCGTCGTGGCGCATCGTCCATGAGGGCGGCTTCGCCGGGTGCGAACCTAGCCATGCGCCTCGAAACTGGAGGCCCGCTCTGGAAGCGCGCCGCAAAGACCCTTAATTAAAGCCGCAATGCGAGGCGTCGCGACTCGCGACGCGGGTAGAGAAGAGATTTTTGATGCAGTCGGTGTTGATCGTCGTCCACCTTATGATCGTCGTTGCGCTTGTCGTGACCGTGCTGTTGCAGCGCTCGGAAGGGGGCGCTCTTGGCGTCGGCGGCGGCGGCGGTTTCATGACCGGCCGTGGACAGGCGAACGTGCTCACTCGCGCGACAGCGATTTTGGCCGCTCTCTTCTTCGCCACCAGCCTGGGCTTGACCATTCTCGCAAGGGTCAACCAGGCGCCTTCATCTATTATCCAGCATGTCGCGCCAGCGACGAAGCCGGCCGCGAACGCGCCTCCCGGCCAGCCCGCCAGCCCCGGCGGCGGTTTGCTTGATCAATTGAAGCAGATCGAGGATCAGCGCCAGTCCTCCCCGCCGCCGGCTCAGCCGGCAAGTCCGCTCGCCCCGCCGAATTGACGGCGCAGAGCTGGACGAAGCTCAGACGCCTGCCAAATAGATTCTGACCGGGGTCAGCGCGCAGGCCCCAATCGACTGCGAGCGGCGGCTGCCATGCCGCTGACTTGTGGATGAACCGGGGGACCGCTCGAATCGGCTTCCCCTCCCGATCAAACTCGGATAAAGCTCAAAGCCCATGGCGCGGTACATTTTCATCACCGGCGGCGTGGTTTCATCGCTTGGCAAGGGACTGGCGTCTGCGGCGCTTGGCGCCTTGCTTCAGGCGCGCGGCTACACCGTCCGGCTGCGCAAGCTCGATCCCTATCTCAATATAGACCCGGGGACGATGAGCCCCTACCAGCATGGCGAGGTTTTCGTCACCGACGATGGCGCGGAGACAGACCTCGACCTTGGCCATTATGAGCGCTTTACCGGGCGCCCGGCCATGCGCAACGACAACATCACGACCGGCCGCATCTATCAGGACATCATCGCCAAGGAGCGCCGCGGCGACTATCTCGGCGCGACGGTGCAGGTCATTCCGCACGTGACCAACGCGATCAAGGACTTCGTGCTCGACGGCAATGACGGCGTCGACTTCGTGCTCGTCGAAATCGGCGGCACAGTGGGCGATATCGAGGGCCTGCCGTTCTTCGAGGCGATTCGCCAGCTCGGCAATGATCTGCCGCGCTCCCATGCGATCTATATTCATCTGACTTTATTGCCGTTTATCCCGAGCGCCGGCGAACTGAAAACCAAGCCGACACAGCATTCGGTCAAGGAATTGCGTTCGATCGGGATTCAGCCGCATATCCTGCTTTGCCGGACCGACCGCGAAATTCCGCGCGAGGAGCGGCGCAAGCTCGGGCTGTTCTGTAACGTCCGCGAAAGCGCCGTCATCGAGGCGCGCGACGTCGCCTCGATCTATGACGTTCCACGCGCCTATCACGCCGCCGGCCTCGATCAGGAGGTTCTCGCCGCGTTCGGGATCGAGCCGGCGCCTAAACCCGACATGAGCCGCTGGAACGCCGTGATGGAGCGCATCCACAATCCAGAGGGCGAAGTCACAATCGCCATCGTCGGTAAATACACCGGCCTCAAGGACGCCTATAAATCACTGATCGAGGCGTTGGCGCATGGCGGCATTGCGAACCGCATCAACGTTCGCATCGACTGGATCGAATCAGAGATTTTCGAGAGCGACGATCCCGCCATTTATCTTGACCATGTGCATGGCATTCTCGTTCCGGGCGGCTTCGGCCATCGCGGTGCGGAGGGAAAAATCCTCGCCGCTGGCTTTGCGCGCGAACGCAAGGTGCCTTATTTCGGGATTTGCTTCGGGATGCAGATGGCCGTGATCGAAGCGGCCCGCTCTCTGGCCGGCGTCGCAAAAGCGAATTCGACGGAATTCGGACCAACCAGCGAGCCGGTCGTCGGTCTGATGACAGAATGGATGCGCGGCAATGAATTGCAGATTCGCGCCGCCGAAGGCGATCTCGGCGGCACGATGCGGCTCGGGGCCTATCGGGCGGAACTCGCGCCCGGCTCCAAAATCGCAGGGATTTATGGCGCGACCGAAATTTCAGAGCGCCATCGCCATCGTTATGAGGTCAATACCGCTTATCGCGCCCAGCTTGCTGAAAAAGGGCTGATCTTCGCGGGGCTTTCGCCTGACGGATTGCTGCCGGAAACCATAGAGCTCATGGATCACCCCTGGTTCATCGGCGTGCAATTTCATCCCGAACTCAAATCGCGCCCCTTCGACCCGCATCCGCTGTTTGCGAGTTTTATCGCTGCGGCGCTTGAGCAATCGCGGCTCGTCTGACCTAACCGGGGCAGCGGCGCTTCCGCTATCAACCCCGCCCGCGATAGGGCGGGACGCCCTGATCGGGGAGCCAAAGCCCGGCTGGCGGTTCTCCCGTGGACCAGAAAACGTCGATCGGAATGCCGCCGCGCGGATACCAGTAGCCGCCAATCCTAAACCAGCGCGGCGAAAGGACGGCCACGAGGTCCTTGCCGATGCGCAGGGTACAGTCCTCGTGAAATGCGCCGTGGTTTCGAAACGAGCCCAGATAGAGCTTCAGGGACTTTGATTCGACGAGCCATTCGTCCGGCACGTAATCAATCACGAGAAGCGCGAAATCCGGCTGGCCGGTGACCGGACAGAGCGAGGTAAATTCCGGCGCGGTGAAGCGCGCGAGGTAATGCTCGCTTCGATGCGGATTAGGGACGCGCTCCAGCGTTGCTTCTTCGGGCGAGGCCGGCGCGGCGACGCTGGCGCCCAGCTGACTCGTTCCCGTATGCGTCTTAACCATTTGAACAGCCTCAGCTTGGGCGTGCGGCGTCACGGCCGGTAGGGTAGGGGCCATCGCGCGTCTTCGCACCCGCCTCTAGGCCGATCCCGAGAAAATTTCAATCGGCGCGGCCCGGAATGTATTATCACGATGTAGCAATCATGATGGCAGATAGTGAAATCTGTTATCATGATACATGGATTTGGATCAGCCGCTCCGCTCAGCCTATGCGAATTGCTGAAAGCATTGAGAATGAATGAGAAAGCCCTCACGCCAGACGCCATTCTCGATGCGACGGAGGCAGCGCTGCGCCGGTTTGGGCCGGCCAAGACCAGCGTTATCGACGTTGCCCGGGCTCTGAATGTCAGCCACGGCAGCCTCTACCGCCATTTCGACGGCAAGGCGGAACTGCTCGACGCCGTCGTCGCGCGCTGGCTATCCCGCATGACGGGGCCTCTTTCGGTGATCGCCGCCGAAAGCGGGCCTGCGCCGGAACGCTTGCGGCGATGGTTCGATATCCTCATGGCCTCGGTGCGCGCCAAGGCGGAAAACGATCCAGACCTTTTCGGAACCTACCTGGAACTGGCCCGCTTAGACCGTCCCGTCGTCGCTGACCACCAGGCGAGATTAACGGTGCATGTCGCCAAAATCATCGACGACGGCGTGAAGCAGGCCGCCTTCACGTCCGTCGAATCGGGCATGACGGCCTGCGCTATTCTTGACGCGACGTTGCGGTTTCATCACCCGCTGCACGCGCGCGAATGGGCGCGCCCGGAGATGAAGCTGAATTTCGACGCGGTCTGGCGGCTGATTTCGCGCGGACTTAGCCGGTGAGCAAACAATTAAGACAAATCGCCCGTTTCGTTAACGCGACGCCATTCTGCGCCACTTGGCCTCGATGCGCCGCGAAATCGCCGCGACCCTTGCCTCGTGCGCGGCCCAGAACGCTCGGCTGGTTGACGCGGTGCGAAGCCGCGGCAGGCCGCGCCTTGCCGTTCTGAAAGCGCGCGGCGCCTTCGACTGGATGGACTCGAAAACCATCGGAACCGAGGCCGCCGCCGCGAAGGGAGAGCCGAGCGCGGCAAGGTGCGCCCGCGCCCGCCCGCAATAAGTTGCGGACAGCGGCGACATCTGCTCCTCGCCGTGGCCGGCGCGATATTTCATCAGCGCGCGGCAGAGATCGCCATTGGCGAGCCGCCACGCCTCCGCGAGATAGACGACGCCATAGTGAATATTCACTTCCGGCCTGGCGAGCTCGGTCGCGTCCCCGCGAAAACCGAGCATGGCGGCTGTCTCGGGCCGGACTTGCATCAGTCCGATTTCGCCGACGTCGCCGATCACGGTCGGATCATAGCCGCTTTCAATGGCGACGACGGCGTCGGCTATGTCGGGCGGAAGGCCTGTCTTGTCAGCCTCGCGCCGCAACAAAGCGCGAAAATTTTTCCGCCCATCTGTCGAAGCGGCAGCAAAGGCAGGCTCATGGCGGTCATCGTCCGCATTATCTTGCGCGGTCTTATCTGCGCCGGCCGGCTCGTGACGCCCGGCATCGCCCGGACCGGCTGGCCTTGCGACCGGCAACGGAGCGGTCGGCGCATTGCTCTGCGCCTGAACCTGCGCCGTCAGCGCCACGCAAATGGCTCCGATTGACGCGAAAGCGATTTTGCCTGCCACGTGATGCTCTTGCCTAAGGGTCGCGATGCTGACGCTAACGCGGAATAATTAAAAGGAATCGCTGCATTCAATCCCTCGGCAAGATTTTTCGCGGGCAGAGGGCGTCGCGTAGAAATTTTAGATAGAGGCTTAAAAAATTCCAAGCGCAAGACCCCGTTCAAGCCCTTTTGTCCAGCGAAGCTTCGTCGTAAAAGCCTAAGCCATTCGCCCCAATCGAAAGAAGAGGAAGCCTCCATGACCGCGATCATCGACATTGCCGCCCGTGAGATTTTGGATAGCCGCGGCAATCCAACCGTCGAGGTCGACGTGACTTTGGAGGATGGTTCACACGGCCGCGCCGCCGTGCCGTCCGGCGCTTCGACGGGCGCGCATGAAGCAGTCGAATTGCGCGATGGCGACAAGTCGCGTTTTGGCGGCAAGGGCGTGCTGAAGGCCGTCGAAAGCGTCAACCGGGACATTTTCGATGCTCTAAGCGGCCTCGAGGCGGAAGATCAGGGCAAAATCGACGCGATCATGATTGCGCTCGATGGAACCCCGAATAAAGCAAAGCTCGGCGCCAACGCCATTCTCGGCGTTTCCCTCGCGGTGGCCAAGGCGGCCGCCGACGCCTCCGCATTACCGCTCTATCGCTATATCGGCGGCGTGCAGGCGCATGTGCTGCCCGTTCCGATGATGAATATTATCAATGGCGGCGCGCACGCCGATAATCCGATCGACTTCCAGGAATTCATGATCCTGCCGGTCGGCGCGCCCTCGATCAAAGAGGCCGTGCGCTGGGGCTCCGAAGTGTTCCAGGTGTTGAAGGGCGCTTTGAAAAAGGCGGGACACAACACCAATGTTGGCGATGAAGGCGGTTTTGCGCCTAATCTGCCGTCTGCCGAAGCAGCTCTCGATTTTGTTCTGCGTGCGATCGAAAGCGCCGGCTTCAAACCGGGCGCCGACATCGCGCTCGGCCTCGATTGCGCTGCGACCGAATTCTTCAAGGACGGAGCCTATGTCTATGCTGGCGAGGGGCTTTCCCGTTCGCCGGAGGAACAGGCCCATTATCTCGCAAGACTCGCCGCATCTTATCCAATCGCGACCATCGAGGACGGCATGTCGGAAGACGACTGGGCCGGCTGGAAGATCGTGACGGATCTGATCGGCGGCAAAATCCAGCTCGTCGGCGACGATATTTTCGTCACCAACGTCGAGCGTCTCGCCGAAGGCATCAAAAAAGGCATCGCCAACTCCATTCTCGTCAAGGTCAATCAGATCGGTTCGCTCACCGAGACGCTGGCCGCCGTCGATATGGCGCAGCGCGCCGGCTACACCGCGGTGATGTCGCATCGCTCCGGCGAAACGGAGGATTCGACCATCGCCGATCTGGCTGTTGCGACCAATTGCGGGCAGATCAAGACGGGCTCGCTCGCTCGCTCTGACCGCACCGCAAAATATAACCAGCTCATCCGGATCGAAGAGGAGCTCGGCTCGCAGGCGGTCTACGCGGGACGCAAGGCGCTGAAGGCTTTCGCCTGAGGGCAGGGACCGTTTGAACGACAGCTTCGCCGCGAAAATGTTCGGCGAAGCCCTGGAACCAACGTCGCCTCGAAGGCTTAGGGCGTCACGCTTCAGCTCTTCCAGGCGGCTCCATGCACAACGAAACGTCGCTCGACGCTTTGAATTTCTTTCTCGCCGATGTACGGGAAGGGTTGGGGCCCTACCTCGCGATTTATCTCCTCACGGAGCGTCATTGGCCGGAAGACAGGATCGGGCTGGTCATGACGATCGCCGGCCTTGCCGGCATCATCGCGCAGACGCCGGCCGGAGCGCTGACCGACGTCAGCCGGGCCAAGCGAGCGATCATCATCGCCGCCGCCCTTGTCGTCACCGGCGCGTCGATCATCCTTCCCTATATGACCTCCTTCGTCCTCGTTGCCGGGTCGCAGGCGGCGGCTGGCGCGGCTGGCGTCTTTTTCGCCCCCGCTATCGCAGCGATCACGCTTGGCCTGATGGGCCAGAAGCAATTTACGCGAAGGATCGGCAGGAACGAGTCGTTCAATCATGCCGGCAATGCCTTTCTGGCCGCGGTCGCCGGCGCTTCCGCCTGGAAGTTTGGACTAATGGTCGTTTTCTATCTGATGGCTGTGATGGCCTTGCTTTCGATCGCGAGCGTCCTTGCGGTTAATGCGAAGGCGATCGATCATGACAGGGCGCGCGGGCTTCGCAATGGCGACAGCAAATCGCATGATAGACCTTCCGCCTTCAAAACATTGCTGACCTGCAAGGGGCTCCTGGTTTTCTGCCTTTGCTGTGTAACGTTCCATCTCGCCAACGCCGCCATGCTGCCGCTGGTCGGGCAAAAGCTCGCGCTGGAGGACAAGAATCAGGGCACGGCGCTGATGTCGGCCTGCATCGTCGCGGCGCAGATCGTCATGGTCCCGATGGCGGCGCTCGTCGGGCGAAAGGCCGATAGCTGGGGCCGCAAGCCCCTGTTTCTGGCCGCCTTCGCCATTCTGCCTTTGCGCGGTTTTCTTTATACCCTTTCCGATGACCGCTATTGGCTTGTCGCGGTGCAAACGCTGGACGGTGTGGGGGCGGGCCTTTATGGAGCGCTTTTCGTTATCGTCGTCGCCGATCTGACGCGCGGCGGCGGACACTTCAATCTTGCGCAAGGGGCCGTCATCACTGCGCAAGGCGTAGGGGCGGCGTTAAGCACCTCTCTGGCCGGATTTATCGTCGTGCGCGCCGGATATTCCGCGGCCTTTCTCGCGCTCGGGGCGATAGCGGCTTTCGGCTTTCTGCTGTATTTGTTCGGCATGCCGGAGACGATCGAAGCTGATCGAGGCGAAGGAGAGAAACTTCCAGCGCCGGTCCCGGCTCAATGAGCTTTTCAGCTATCCTTTCGTGGACAGTTGCGCTCGATTGGCGGCGGATCGCAGTCGTCGCGATCTTTTTTGTGACCTTGGCGGGGATCGCTGTCGGCCGGGCGCCCGGCCTGCGGATCGATCGAGCGGGCATGGCGCTCGTCGGCGCCAGCCTGATGCTCGCGACCGGCGCTTTCGGTTTCGAGGACGCGCTCAAAGCGGTCGATCTCGACACGATCGCGCTGCTTCTCGGCATGATGATCATTGTCGCCCAACTGCGCGTTTCTGGTTTTTTCGAACTCGCCGGAAGCTTTGCCTTGCGGCGCGCGCATGGTCCGCTGCTGCTTCTCGCGGCGATTGTCATCGTGACGGGATGCCTCTCGGCCTTTCTCGTCAATGACGCGATCTGTCTCGCGCTGACGCCGCTGGTCATTGACGTGACGCGCAGACTGCGCCGCAATCCGGTTCCCTATCTGCTCGCGGTCGCCATGGCGTCGAATGCGGGAAGCGTTGCGACCTTCACCGGCAATCCGCAGAATATGATGATCGGCGTCGCATCGCATATTCCCTACGCGCAATTCGCTCTTCGCCTGGCGCCGATCGCGGCGGCGGCGCTGCTTTTGACCTTCTGCCTCATAGCGGTCGTGCATCGGCGGGAATTTTCGACGCCATTTTCGGAGGCGGACGGACCGGCGCGGGCTCGCCGCCACCCCTGGCAGATCGGCAAGGCGGCGCTGCTGACGGTTTGCGTCATCATCGCCTTCTTCGCCGGCGCGCCGGTCGCCGAGGCGGCGCTTATCGGCGGATCTCTGCTGCTCGTCTCGCGCGCGGTCAATCCGAAAAAGATCTACGCTGAAATGGATGGAGCTCTTCTTTTGATGTTCGCCGGGCTTTTCATCGTCGTGGCAGGCGCGGAAAAAGCTCTTTTGACGCCGGACGCCCTCGCCGCCGTGGGGCGGCTCCACCTGGAAAATGGCTGGATTTTATCCGGCGTGACCGCGGGCCTTTCCAATCTCATCAGCAATGTTCCGGCCGTGCTGGTTCTGAAGCCCTTTATCGAGGCTTCGCCCAATGCGAATCAGGCCTGGCTTGTCGTCGCCATGAGCTCGACGCTCGCCGGCAATCTCACTCTCGTAGGCTCGATCGCCAATCTGATCGTGGCGGAGCGGGCGAAGCGATCGGACGTGACGATCTCCTTTTTCGACTATTTGAAGGTCGGCCTTCCCCTGACTGTGCTCAGCCTTGGCTTGGGCGCCTTCGCGCTTTCGCGATGAATCGAGGGGGCGTTAATGGATCGCTAACCTTGGTCGGGGAATGTGCCGCAATGGTCATTCGCAGGCGCTGGCGCGCTATCCTCTATCCCTTGTGTCTCTATTGCGTCTCCGGCGCGGCGGGCGGCTATTTTGTATGGCACGCAGTGAACGGCGAGCGCGGGCTGAAAACTCAGGACGAATACCAGCTTAAAATTGAGAGTCTGCAAAAGGAGCTGCGGGGTCTCAAGGCGGACCGGGCCCTTTGGCAGCACAAAATCGAATTGATCAACGGCGCCGTCATTGATCGCGACCTCCTCGACGAAGAGGCGAGGAGTCTTCTCGGACGCGACGATAAGAATGATCTCGTCGTTTTGCTGCCTCATCCCGCGAACTAGGATCGACCCGGCGCCGATTACCCGTGCTCAGGTCAAGACAACGCTTGCTCGGGCATCTCGGTAGGATTATGCGTCAGTGCGGCCGCGAGCCTCTCCTCGAGCCGTAATCAAGGCGTGATCTTCCGCTCTCGCTTTCGGCGAAGAGCTGCGTTAGCTTCCGCTTCATCTTGTGTGTCCGCACTTGCAAAGGGTCTGTCCATGGCCGATGCATCAACCTCCGTCCGCGCCGAATCGAAGTCGCGGAAGGCGACCGACGCCTCTCCTGTCGCGCCTCCCTTCTCGAAAGAGGAAGAACTCAAAGCCTATCGCGAGATGCTGATGATCCGCCGCTTCGAGGAGAAGGCGGGGCAGCTCTACGGCATGGGCCTCATCGGCGGATTTTGCCATCTCTACATTGGGCAGGAGGCTGTCGTCGTCGGCGTCATGATGGCGGCAAAGCCCGGCGATCAGACCATCACGAGTTATCGCGATCATGGCCATATGATCGCCTGCGGCATGGATCCGAAGGGCGTTCTCGCCGAATTGACCGGGCGTAGAGGCGGCCTGTCGAAAGGCAAGGGCGGCTCGATGCACATGTTCTCGAAAGAGAAGAATTTCTATGGCGGCCACGGCATTGTCGGCGCGCAGGTGCCGCTCGGCACCGGGCTCGCCTTCGCCGACCGCTACCGGGCCAACGGGAACGTCTCATACACTTATTTCGGGGATGGCGCGGCCAATCAGGGGCAGGTCTACGAGAGCTTCAACATGGCCGAGCTGTGGAAGCTTCCCGTCGTGTATATCGTCGAGAACAACCGCTATGCGATGGGCACCTCCGTCAAGAGATCTTCGGCCCTGACCGATTTTTCAAAGCGCGGCCAGAGCTTCAATATTCCTGGCGAGCAGGTCGACGGCATGGATGTGCGCGCCGTCAAAGCCGCGACGGACCGCGCGCGTGAATGGTGCGCCGGCGGCAACGGCCCGATCATCCTCGAGATGCAGACCTATCGCTATCGCGGCCATTCCATGTCCGATCCTGCGAAATACCGATCGAAGGAAGAAGTGCAGAAGATGCGCGAGGAGCACGATCCGATCGAGCAAGTGCGCGCGCGCCTGCTCGCAGAACACAAGCTCAGTGAGGATGATCTCAAGGCCATCGACGGCGAGGTTCGCGCCGTCATCGCCGAGGCGGTCGACTTCGCCTCGCATGATCCAGAGCCTGATCCAGCCGAATTGTGGACGGATGTGTTGAAGTAGGCTCCAAAAAAACATTCGAGGGATTTGTTCAAGGAACGCTGATGACAACCAATGTTCTCATGCCCGCGCTTTCGCCGACCATGGAGCAGGGCAAGCTCGCGAAATGGCTGAAAAAAGAGGGCGATTCGGTGCGTTCCGGCGATATCCTCGCCGAGATCGAAACCGATAAGGCGACAATGGAGGTCGAAGCGGTCGATGAAGGCACGCTTGCCAAGATCCTCGTTCCCGATGGAACCGACAATGTCGCAGTGAATACGCCAATCGCCGTCATCGCGGGCGCGGGCGAAGACGCCGCAGCGGCCGCCGCTCCCGCACCCCTCCCCAATGGCGGGACCGCGGCCCCGGCCGCCGAACCCGCCGCGGCAAAACCGGCGTCGAGCGCACCCCTTTTCGCGGCGCCCGCAGTGGCCGCCGTCCCACGCGCCCCCGAATATCCTGAAGGGACCGAGATGGTCTCAATGACCGTCCGCGAAGCGTTGCGCGACGCCATGGCCGAGGAAATGCGCCGCGACGAAAGCGTTTTCGTCATGGGCGAAGAAGTCGCCGAATATCAAGGCGCCTATAAAATCACACAAGGACTATTGCAGGAATTCGGCGACAGGCGCGTTGTCGACACGCCGATCACGGAACATGGTTTTGCCGGCCTTGGCGTCGGCGCCGCTATGGCGGGTCTGCGCCCGATCGTCGAATTTATGACCTTCAACTTCGCCATGCAGGCGATGGATCAGATCATCAATTCCGCCGCCAAGACACTCTACATGTCGGGCGGACAGATGGGCTGCCCGATCGTTTTCCGCGGCCCGAACGGCGCGGCGGCGCGCGTCGCCGCCCAGCACAGCCAAGATTATACCGCCTGGTTCTCGCATGTGCCAGGTCTCAAGGTCGTCGCTCCCTACACCGCCGCGGACGCCAAGGGCCTTCTGAAAAGCGCCATCCGCGACCCCAATCCGGTGATCTTTCTCGAAAACGAGATCCTCTATGGGCACAGCTTCGACGTGCCGAAGATCGATGATTTCGTCGTGCCGATCGGCAAGGGCCGCATTGCACGCGCCGGCAAGGACGTGACCCTCGTCTCCTTCAGTATCGGCATGGTTTACGCCTTAAAGGCGGCCGAGGAACTGGCGAAGGAAGGCATCGAGGCCGAGGTCATTGATCTACGCAGCATTCGTCCAATGGATACGGAGCTGATCATTGAATCCGTGAAAAAGACCGGCCGCTGCGTGACGATCGAAGAAGGCTGGCCGCAGAGCGGTGTTGGCGCGGAAATCGTGGCGCTGCTGATGGAGCGCGCCTTTGATTATCTCGACGCCCCTGTCGTGCGGGTCAGCGGCAAGAATGTGCCGATGCCTTACGCCGCCAACCTCGAAAAGCTCGCGCTCCCCAACGCGGGTGAAGTCGTCGCGGCGGCGAAAGCCGCGCTTTATCGATGAGCCGTATGGAGAAGTTTTTCATGCGCGACATCATAGAAACCAGCTAACAATTTGTTTTGATTCATTTTCTTGAGGTTGGCGTTCTCCGCCTCAGTTGAAGATGGCCCCATCGACGTCGGCGTCCAGCTCGAAATGTGAGCCTCCCATGCCTATCAATATCCTGATGCCCGCGCTTTCCCCGACCATGGAAAAAGGCAATCTCAGCCGATGGCTGAAAAAGGAAGGCGACACGGTCAAGTCCGGCGACATTCTCGCCGAGATCGAGACGGACAAGGCGACGATGGAGGTCGAAGCCGTGGACGAAGGCGTCCTCGCCAAGATCGTCGTTCCGGACGGAACGGCTGATGTCGCCGTCAATGACGTCATCGGCGTCATCGCAGGCGATGGCGAGGACGCAGCATCCGCCGCGCCGGCCGCTGCGCCAAAGGCCGCGCCGCCGACGACGGTTTCTGCCCCGGCTCCCGCCACCGTCGCCCCGGCGCCAGGCGCCGCTCCTTTGGGCGCCAGCGTCAACGGGCATGCAGGACCGCGCATTTTCGCTTCGCCGCTCGCACGACGCATTGCGAAAACGGAAGGCCTGGATCTTTCGGCTATCGCCGGTTCAGGGCCGCATGGCCGCGTCATCGAGCGGGACGTCAAGGCGGCGCTAACTCAGCCACGCCCGCAAACAGCTAAGGCCCCGGCCGCTCCCACGCCGACAATGCCGGCGCCTACGCCAGCCTCGGACGACGCCATCCGGAAACTCTTTCAGCCTGGGTCTTACGACGAGACGCCGCATGATTCCATGCGCAAGACCATCGCGCGTCGCCTTGTCGAGGCGAGCCAGACGATTCCGCATTTCTATCTTTCGGTAGACTGCGATCTTGACGCTCTCCTCGCCCTGCGCGAGAGCATCAACGCGAGCGCGCCACGCGATAAGGACGGCAAGCCAGCCTACAAAATCTCGGTGAATGATTTCATCATCAAGGCTCTGGCGCTCGCACTTATTCGCGTGCCGGACGCCAATGTGACCTGGACCGAAGCCGCTATGCTGAAACATAAGCATGCCGACGTTGGCGTCGCCGTTTCGATCCCCGGCGGCCTGATCACGCCGGTCATTCGCTCCGCAGACACGAAAAGCCTCTCGACGATCTCGAACGAGATGAAGGATTTCGCCGCCCGCGCGAAAGCTCGGAAATTGAAGCCTGAGGAGTATCAGGGCGGCTCGTCCTCGGTCTCCAATCTCGGCATGATGGGGATCAAGTCCTTTTCCGCAATCATCAATCCGCCGCAGGCCTCGATCCTCGCCGTCGGAGCGGGCGAGCAGCGCGTCATCGTCAAGGATGGCGCGCCCGCGGTCGCAACCCTGATGAGCGCGACCCTCTCGACCGACCATCGCGCCATCGACGGCGCCCTCGGCGCAGAACTCATCGGCGCGTTCAAGCATCTGATCGAGCGCCCCATGGGGATGCTCGTCTAGTTTTTCCTCCGAAACGAGTCCGCAATGGCAGACCCATACGACATTCTCATCATCGGCGGCGGGCCTGGCGGCTATGTCGCAGCCATCCGCGCCGCCCAGCTTGGCTTCCGCACGGCCGTCGTAGAGCGCGAGCATCTTGGCGGCATCTGCCTCAACTGGGGCTGCATCCCGACCAAAGCCCTGCTGCGGTCGGCCGAAATTTTCCACTACATGCATCACGCCAAGGACTATGGTCTGGCGCTTGAGGGCAAGGCGGGCGCCGACGCCGGCGCGGTGGTCAAGCGCTCGCGCGCCATTTCCGCGCAGCTGAACGGGGGCGTCGGATTCCTGATGAAGAAGAACAAGATCGACGTCATCTGGGGCGAGGCGACGATCACCAAGGCCGGCGAAGTTGTTGTGAGCGCCTCGAAAAAGCCTGCTGTGCAACCGCAAAACCCCGTTCCCAAAGGCGTCCTCGGCGAGGGGGCGTATCGGGCGAAGGACATCATAATTGCAACCGGCGCGCGGCCCCGCGTGCTCCCTGGCATTGAGCCGGACGGCAAGCTGATCTGGACCTATTTCGAGGCGATGAAGCCGGAGGCGTTTCCGAAAAGCCTGATCGTCATGGGCTCAGGCGCGATCGGCATTGAATTCGCCTCATTCTATCGAACCATGGGCGCGGAAGTGACCGTCGTCGAAGTACTGCCGCAAATTTTGCCGGTCGAGGATGCTGAAATCGCGGGGCTCGCGCGCAAACGGTTCGAAAAGCAGGGGATCAAGATATTCACCGCGACCAAAGTGACGAAGGTCGAGAAGAAGGCGGACAGCCTCGTCGCCACGATCGAGGACGCCAAGGGCGCGACCCAGACACTTGCCGCCGAGCGCATGATCTCGGCGGTCGGCGTCGTGGGCAATATTGAAAATCTTGGGCTCGAAGCGCTTGGCGTCGTCGTCGATCGCGGAATCATCAAAGCCGATGGCGTCGGCCGCACCAATGTCGCTGGCGTCTATGCGATCGGTGATGTCGCTGGGCCGCCGATGCTTGCGCATAAGGCCGAGCATGAGGGGGTTATCTGCGTCGAAGCGATCAAGGGACTCCATCCCCACCCGATGGATAAGCTCATGATCCCGGGCTGCACTTATTGCAATCCGCAGGTCGCTTCCGTCGGGCTGACCGAGGCCAAGGCCAAAGAGGCGGGATATGACGTGAAAGTCGGTCGCTTCCCGTTTGTTGGCAACGGCAAGGCCATCGCGCTCGGCGAACCCGATGGGCTGGTCAAAACGATCTTCGACGCCAAATCCGGCAAGCTCCTCGGCGCTCACATGGTCGGCGCGGAAGTGACCGAATTGGTCCAGGGCTTCGTTGTCGCCATGAATTGCGAGACGACCGAGGAAGAGCTGATCAACTCGGTCTTTCCACATCCGACGCTTTCAGAGATGATGCATGAAAGCGTGCTCGACGCTTATGGGCGCGTGATACATATGTAGTTGCGGTCGCGGGTAGGCGGCAGGGAAACGCAGATATGACGGAAGCATCCGACCTCTCCGAACTCGTGGAAGACGCGAAGGCGCAGGAAGCCCACGCGAGCCAACCGCTGCGCCATCCTGAAAAGGCGCATCGCCCCGATCAGCCGGTGTTGCGCAAGCCGGAATGGATAAGGGTCAGAGCGCCGGGTTCGCCCGAATGGGCCGCGACGCAAAAAATCGTCAAGGATCACAAGCTCGTCACCGTGTGCGAGGAGGCCGGCTGCCCGAATATCGGCGAGTGCTGGGCGAAAAAGCACGCGACTTTCATGATCATGGGCGACACCTGCACGCGGGCTTGCGCCTTCTGCAACGTCAAAACCGGAATGCCGCGCGCTCTTGATGCCAATGAACCAGGGAGAGTGGCGGACGCCGTGGCGAAACTCGGCCTCTCACATGTCGTCATCACGTCAGTCGATCGCGATGACCTTGCGGATGGCGGCGCGCGCCATTTTGCGCAGGTGATCGAGGCGATCAGGACCGCCAGCCCGAGGACGACGATCGAGGTGCTGACGCCCGATTTCCTGCGCAAGCCCGGCGCCCTCGAGGCTGTCGTCGCGGCGAGACCCGACGTGTTCAACCATAATCTTGAGACTGTCCCCTCAAAATATCTGACGGTTCGTCCGGGCGCGCGCTATTTCCACTCGATCCGGCTGCTGCAGAGGGCAAAAGAGCTCGATCCGACGATTTTTACCAAATCTGGCATCATGGTCGGCCTCGGCGAGGAGCGCCATGAAGTGCTCCAACTGATGGACGATCTGCGCAGCGCCGATGTGGACTTCATGACCATCGGCCAATATCTGCAGCCGAGCAAAAAGCATCACGCCGTCGAGCGTTTCGTGACGCCGGAGGAGTTCAGCTCTTATGCCGCCATCGGACACGCGAAAGGCTTTCTCCTGGTTTCCTCGTCTCCCCTGACGCGTTCCTCGCATCATGCGGGAGAGGATTTCGCCAAGCTGAAGTCGCAACGGCAGGCGCGGCGCCCGGCCTTGCAGCGTGGCGCCTGAGCCGCTAGATCAGTTCCGATTTTCCAAAGCAAAGCATGCTCTTTGCGCGTTGCCCGCGCAAAATGGCCGCATGTTGCTTTAAGGGGCATTTGTGACGAGGCATGCCTTCCTTCCGAACGACCCGCAGGGTTCGCCATAGCGCGACAGAAATGTTCGACCTTGTCGCGGACATTGAAGCTTATCCGCAATTCGTGCCTTTGTGCCTCGGGCTCGAGATTCGCAGACGCACGGAGAACGACGGCGTCGTGACAAAGGTCGCGGATATGTCGGTCGGCTACAGAGCGATCCGCGAAACTTTTACGAGCCGCGTCGCCTGCGACCCCGCAAAACGTGAAATCTTTGTCGAATATATCGACGGGCCTTTCAGGCATCTTGAAAACCGATGGAGTTTTCGCGAACAGGCCTCCGGCGTCTGCGTCGTCGAATTTGAGATCGCTTATGAATTCAAAAGCCGTGCTTTGAGCCTTTTGATGGGCGGCATGTTCGACACGGCGTTTCGCAAATTCTCGGAGGCCTTCGAGCGCCGCGCTGATGTTGTGTACGGCGCGCCGTGACGCGCCGAGGTCAGCCTGTTTCCACGGCCCTGAACAAAAGATCGAGCGCCACGGCGACAGACGCGGCCCGCACATTGGATCGTCCGAGGTCGCCAAATCGCTTTTCGAGCGTCCGCGTCTCGCCGCCACGGCGCGCAACGCCGAAATAAACGAGTCCGACGGGCTTTGCAGGCGAACCACCGCCCGGACCGGCGATCCCAGTCACGGAAACGGCGACGTCCACAGGCGAATTCCCCAGCACCCCGACCGCCATCGCCGCCGCGACATCGGCGCTGACGGCGCCGAAGCGCTCAAGAAGCGCGCTGTCAACGCCAAGACAGGCCGTCTTGGCGGCATTCGAATAGGTGACGAAGCCGCGCTCGAATACCTCGGAGGAGCCGGCTATGGAGGTGAGAAGGCCCGCGACGAGGCCGCCGGTGCAGGATTCCGCGCTTCCCAAAAGAAGTCGCTGTTCGCGATAGAGCGCGATCAGCGCTTCGGCCCGGCGGATCAGCTTGTCGTCGAACATTGAGAACGCCTTAAAGCGGCAAGCGAATGGTCGCAATGGCGATCGAGGCGATGCCTTCTCCGCGCCCGGTAAAACCGAGGCGTTCGCTGGTTGTCGCCTTGACCGCCACCCGGTCCAGGGGAACGTCAATGATCGCCGCGATGCTGGCGCGGATCGCCTCGCGATGAGGGCCGACTTTCGGCCGTTCACAGACAAGCGTCGCGTCGATATGCGCGATCATGCCGCCGCGCTCACGCACCTTGGCCGCCGCGGCTGCGAGGAAAATTTTTGAGGCGGCGCCGCGCCATTGCGGATCGGAAGGCGGAAAATGACTGCCGATATCGCCGTCCGCGAGGGCGCCGAGCAGCGCATCGGTGATCGCGTGACTTAATACGTCGGCGTCGGAATGGCCGACAAGCCCATGATCGTGCGGTACTTTCAAACCGCCCAGCCAGATGTGATCGCCCGGCCCGAATGCATGCACGTCATAACCCTGACCCGTCCTGATGTCCTGCAGGTCCCGGATCAGCCTCGCCTCCGCGGCTACGACGTCCTCGGCGCTGGTTATTTTCATATTTCCTGCGTCTCCTTCGAAAACATGGACACGGTGGCCGACCCATTCGGCGATGGCGGCGTCATCAGTCAGTTCGTTCGCGCCCGCCGCCGCGGCCTTCCGGTGCGCCGCGAGAATTAGATCGAAATCAAACGCCTGTGGCGTCTGCACCGCCCGCAGCCGCGCACGCGGCGGCGTCCGGGCGATGAAATCGTCGTCGGCGATCTCCTTGATGGTGTCCGTAACGACAACACCCGGAATTGCGGCCCCATGAGCTTTCGCCGCCAGAATTGCGCGGCAAATTAATTTATCGCTCGCAAAAATACGTGCAGCATCATGAATAAGAACGATTTTTGGTCTTTTATTCCGGTCTAGGTCGAGCGCTTCAAGCCCCGCCCGAACGCTTTCCTGCCGCGTCGCCCCACCGAAAATCGGAGCTCTCAAATTCTGCGCCTGCGCGCCGAGGCTCGCGACGCTCTCTCTATAAAGCTCGATATCATCCGCGTGAATGACTGGCGCGATGAGCGCGTGAGGCGCGGCGCGAAGCAGCGCCGATAAATTATGGGCGAGCATGGTTCGGCCGGCGAGCGGCCGGTATTGCTTAGGACGGCCCGCGCCGACGCGTGAGCCTCGGCCGGCGGCGACGACGAGAATGGCCAATTCCGCGCCATATAAGGGAGATCGAGCGTTCATGAACCTTGAGAAGAGCTGGATTGCATCAGCGTTGTAGGAGCATGGAAATTAACTGCGCTGTTCCTGTCGCTTTTCCAGCCCTGCGTCAATTTCTCCGTCCAGCCATCCTGAACCATTTTATTCCATTGTCGCGATGCACAAATTGATTATGATATAGGCATGAGCGATAGTGCTAAGAATTTAGGCAATCCCGATCAGGCTGCCCACCTTCGGATCGGCGCCCTTTGCGTCGAGGGCCGAGCCATGCTGGCTCCCATGTCAGGGGTCACAGATCTCGCAATGCGCCGACTGGCGCGGCGCTTTGGAGCCTCTTTTGTAGTCTCCGAAATGGTCGCCGCCGACGCCTATGTAAGGGGCGACGCGGCCAATCGCCTGAAGGCGGAAGGGCGCGGCGTCGATCCGCATGTCGTGCAAATCGCCGGTTGCGCGCCCGCGGCCATGGCGGAAGCGGCGCGGATTGCTGAGGATTGCGGAGCCGCGATGGTCGACATCAACATGGGGTGCCCGGCGAAAAAAGTGACGACCGGCTACGCCGGGTCGCATTTGATGCGCGACCTCCCTCTTGCGCTTGACTTGATCAGAGCCACTGTTGGCGCCGTTCGCATCCCCGTAACGCTCAAAATGCGGCTGGGCTGGGACGAGGGCTCGATCAATGCGCCTGAGCTTGGCCGCCTCGCTGAATCGGAGGGCGTCGCCATGTTGACGGTTCACGGCCGCACCCGCTGTCAGTTTTATGCCGGCAAGGCCAATTGGCGAGCGATCCGTGACGTTAAGGCGGCGGTGAGGATTCCGGTTGTCGCAAATGGCGATTGCGCCAGCCTGGCCGACGCGGCCGCGATGCTTGCCGCCTCTGGCGCGGATGCGGTCATGATCGGGCGATCGGCCGTGGGGCGTCCGTGGTTCGTTGGCGACGCCGCGCATTTTCTCGCGCATCGATCAATGCGTCCCGAGCCCTCGCGCGAGGCGCGACGCGACGCGGCGTTGGAGCATTACGAGGGAATCCTCGAACTGTTCGGCGCGGAGCAAGGGCTCCGCCACGCAAGGAAGCATCTGGCGGCTTATGCGCAATGGTCCGGGGCAGGGACCTTGCGCCAGCGCCTTGTCACGGCCGAGGATCCGGCGATCGTCAGATCTCTTTTGCGCGAGGCTTTCGAGGCGCCAGCCCAGGCGGAGGCGGCATAATGGCGACGCTTTGGGCTGCCCGCAACGATGAACCCACGCCGATCGCTCCGGCGGGGTTCGACGCTACTCGACTTTTGGACGCATTGCCTCATCCGGTGCTCGCCGTTCGGCCGGACGGCGCGATCGCCGACGCCAATGTCGCTTCGGAAACTTTCTTCGGCATGAGCCGGGAATCGATGCGCCAGCTTAACTTGAGTCAGTTCGTCGTCCGCGGCTCTCCGCTCCTCGAATTCGTCGAGCAGGTAAAGGCCACCGGCGCCGCCTTCAATGGCTATCGCGTCGAACTCGGCCTCGCCAAAGGCGGACCGGTCGATCTTCTGGTCGATATTTTCGTGACGCCGCTGGCGGAGCCGCAAAACGGCGTCGTCGTGATGCTGCAGGAACGTTCGCTGACGGACAAGATGGAGCGGCAGCTCAATCACCGCGGCGGCGCGCGTTCGGTCGCCGCGATGGCCTCGATGCTCGCGCATGAAATCAAGAACCCGCTGTCTGGCATCAGAGGCGCGGCGCAACTGCTTGAAATTGATGCAAATGATTCAGACCGTGCTCTGACGCGCCTGATTTGCGAGGAAACCGACCGGATCGTAAAGCTCGTCGACCGGATGAGCGCCTTTTCGGATGGGCGGCCAATCGAGCGGGAGAGCGTCAATATTCACGCCATTCTCGATCACGTGAAGAAGGTGGCGCAGGCCGGATTCGCCCGCAACATCCGCTTCCACGAGATCTACGATCCCTCGCTGCCGCCCGTGCTCGGCAACAGGGATCAGCTCGTGCAGATGTTCCTCAATCTCGTGAAAAACGCCGCCGAAGCGATCGGCGAAGGAGGCGATGGCGACATCGAATTATCGACGGCGTTCAGGCCGGGCGTGCGAATGCAGATTCCCGGCTCCAAAAAGCCTGTCAGCCTGCCACTTGAATGTTGTGTACGCGACAATGGTCCAGGCATCCCTCCCGAAGTAATGCCCTATTTGTTCGATCCATTCATCACCACCAAAGCCAGCGGAAGTGGCCTTGGACTTGCATTGGTAGCCAAGATTATTGGCGATCATGGCGGCACTATTGAATGTGAGTCCGCGACGAGGCGCACCACATTCCGTGTTCTCATGCCGATGTATTCGCCACGCGATGGTCGGGGCGCGCCACGCAGCTGAGGTCAGTTTGCGCCGGCGTATCCCACCCGGGTCAACGCCCGATGAAACCACGCGTATGCATGGCGTGATCGCGCATTCGCGATCGACGCTCGCCCTGAAGGAGAGGCTTGGGTAATGGCGACCGGAAACATCCTCATTGCTGACGACGACACGGCGATCCGCACAGTGCTGAGCCAGGCTCTCTCACGGGCCGGCTATGACGTGCGGGCGACCGGCACGGCGGCGACTCTGTGGCGCTGGGTTCAGTCCGGCGACGGAGACCTCGTCATCACCGACGTCGTGATGCCGGACGAAAACGCCTTCGAACTGCTTCCCAAAATGAAAAAGTTGCGGCCAGATCTGCCGATCATCGTCATGAGCGCGCAAAACACCTTCATGACCGCGATCAAGGCGTCCGAACGGGGCGCTTATGATTATCTGCCAAAACCTTTCGATCTGCGCGAACTTGTCTCGATCGTCGGGCGCGCGATGAGCGAACCCAAGAACCGGGTCAAAGTCGAGCGCAACGAAGAGCTGGAAGGCATGCCGCTCGTCGGACGTTCGCCGGCCATGCAGGAAATCTATCGGTCTCTCGCGCGCCTGATGCAGACCGATCTGACCGTCATGATCAGCGGCGAATCCGGCACCGGCAAGGAGCTCGTGGCGCGCGCGCTTCATGATTATGGCAAACGCAAGAAGGGTCCGTTCGTCGCGATCAACATGGCGGCGATTCCGCGCGATCTGATCGAGAGCGAGCTGTTCGGACATGAGAAGGGCGCTTTCACGGGCGCGAACCAGCGCTCGGCGGGGCGTTTCGAGCAGGCCGAGGGCGGCACTTTATTTCTCGATGAAATCGGCGACATGCCTATGGAGGCGCAGACCCGGCTGCTGCGCGTGCTTCAGCAAAGCGAATATACGACCGTTGGCGGCCGCATGCCGATCAAGACCAATGTGCGCATCATCGCCGCGACGAACAAAGACCTTCTGGTGTTGATCCAGCAGGGACTCTTCCGCGAGGATCTGTTCTTCCGCCTCAATGTCGTGCCCTTGCGTCTGCCGTCTCTGCGCGAACGCATCGAGGATATCGGCGATCTAGCGCAGCATTTCTTCACGCTCGCCGCGAGCGAGGGTTTGCCGCTGAAACATATCGAGCCCGACGCTCTCGAACGGCTGAAGCGCTATCGTTGGCCGGGCAATATACGCGAACTTGAAAATCTGACGCGGCGGCTCGCCGCTCTTTATCCGCAGGAAGCGGTGACGGCTCAGCTGATTGACATGGAGCTCGCCATCAATGCGCCGGCTTTGACGCAAGGCTTCGCGCCGGCAGGGGCCGCGCGCCCGCAGGAGCCGGAGCGCGCCGCGACGCTGGCAAGCGCCATGGAGCGGCACCTTTCCGAACTGTTTCGCGGACACGGAGACAGCCTGCCGCCCCCTGGCCTCTACCATCGCATCCTGCGTGAGCTGGAATACCCGCTGATTTCCGCAGCGCTGGCGGCTACACGCGGCAATCAGATCAAAGCGGCGGAACTCCTCGGGCTAAACCGGAACACGCTGCGCAAAAAGGTGCGCGATCTCGACATTCGGCTTATGCGCTCGCCACGATAATTTGGAACGAGAGTCGCTTCGCAATCTGAGCTCCCGGAGCCTGCTCGAAGCGTGAGAAAATGCGCCTGCGTTCTCAAAGGCTTGCGGCCGTCCCCTAAAAATGGGCCGGCGCTGGCTCGCTACGGCCTTGGCTCTGGCCGTCGAAATGTCGTAATCATGCAACACCGTGGCATAAAGGCAACTGGGATTCGCTCATTTGCAGCCCTAGTCCTGATCTGACCCTCGATGAGCGACAAAACAAAAGCACGAGCCCTATCCGGCGCCTCTCACAGCGATCGTCGCTTTACCGTGCGGTTCGGTCCCGCGGCCGTCATTGCTGTGCTGCTCGTCGCGCTCGGCAGCTTCCTGATCTTTGCCGGCTTTACCCCGATTGCTCCGACAGGCGGGGTGCTGTTCTGGCTGTTGGTCGCCAATGTCCTTGGCATCTTTCTCGTCTTCTGCTTCATCGTCGTCGAGGCCTATTCGCTTTTCAAAGCGCGGCGCGCGGGCGTCGCCGGCGCGCAGCTGCATATCCAGATCGTCGCGCTGTTTTCGATCGTCGCCGCCGCGCCCGCGTTGCTGATGGCCTGGGTCGGATCGGTGACCCTGGAGCGTAGCCTCAATCCCGCCTTCATGCGCGACGGCAAAGCCTTCGTGCAGACGACGATCGACGCCGCGCGGCTGTTTCGGGAGGCGCAATGCAAGTCGCTGTTGCAGGAAGCGCGGCTGACGGCGTCCGATCTCGACCGCGCCAAGCTCATGTTCGAGGTCGATCGACCGCTGTTTCGCGACTTCTTCACCTCGCGCGCCCGCTTTCTCGGCTTCACCGCGGCGGCGCTTTTGAAATCCGACGGCTCCATCGTCGAGAAAATCGACACGGGCGCGCTGATCGGCAATAGCGTCGCCCGGCCGGAGGCCAATGATTTTGAAGACGCGCGAAAGAACGAACCTTTATGCCTTGTGCTCGACGAGGGGAGAACATTCGTCGCCCTGCGCGCGCTGATTTCCTTCCAGGACACTTTCCTCTACGTGGCGCGGCCAGTCGATCCATTCACGGTGGAATTTCCCCGCCAAGCCACCAAGCTCGTCGCGCTCTACGACGGCTTCGACATGCATCGGCGCAGCATTCAGATCGCTTTCGCGACGATGTTCATTCTGATCGCCCTGATCATGCTTTTGTCGGCGACCTGGCTCGGCCTGTCCTTCGCCAATCGCCTTGTCGCGCCAATCAGGCGCCTGATCGCCGCGACGGATCAGGTCTCATCCGGCAATCTCAATGTTCAGGTCGCTGTGCGAAAATCGGAAGGGGATCTCGCCCATCTCGGCGAGACGTTCAATAAAATGACCTCCGAGCTGCGGCTGCAGCAGAGCAGGCTCATCGCGGCCAGTAACCTCATCGACGAGAGACGTCTCTTCACCGAGGCGGTTCTGTCCGGCGTTCCCGTCGCCGTCGTCGGCGTCGGCGCCAAAGGCGAAATCACAGTGCTCAACCCGTCCGCCGAACGGCTGATCCCTCCGGCGGGGGAGGGCGCGACCGCGATCGTCGGTCAGGCGGTCGATGCCGTCCTGCCGGAGATCAGGGAAGCTTTCGCAGAAGCGCGCGCCGGCCTGTCGCGCTTGGCGCCGACCGAGATCTCGCTGTCGCGCGGCGGTCTCGACAGGCTGTTCAGCGTCAGCATCACCAGCGCCCCGACAGGCCGCGCCGACAAGAGCTATATCGTCACGCTCGACGACATCACCGACCTTGTGAGCGCGCAACGGACCGCCGCCTGGGCCGACGTCGCGCGCCGCATCGCGCATGAAATCAGAAACCCGCTGACGCCCATTCAGCTTTCGGCCGAACGCCTGAAACGCAAATACGGGCGCCTCATCACGCAGGACCGCGATATTTTCGATCAATGCACCGATACGATCGTGCGGCAGGTGGACGACATTAAGCGTATGGTGGATGAATTCTCGTCGTTCGCCCGCATGCCGAAGCCCCGCGTGGAAAACAATGATCTTGGCGAATGCATTCGCCGGGTCCTTTTCCTGATGCGCGTCGCGCATCCAAGCATCGTCATTGAGGACCATTTGCCCGACCAGCCGGTGCTCGGCCATTTCGATCGACGGCTTTTGTCCCAAGCCTTGACCAACATCGTAAAGAACGCGACTGAAGGGATCGAAGCTTATGCGGGCGACGCCAGCTTCGAAGGACATATTTCCGTCTTCCTCTCCGTCGCCGCGGAGATCGTGTTCATCGATGTTGTCGACAATGGCAAAGGCTTCCCAAAAGACAACCGGCAACGGCTGCTTGAGCCTTACATGACGACGCGGGCGGAGGGCACGGGACTTGGGCTTCCGATCGTCGCCAAGATCCTTGCCGATCATGGCGGCGGACTCGAGTTGCGCGACGCCCCGAAAGGGCGCGGCGCCTGGGTGCGTTTGTATTTCCCGATAAACGGAGAAACGGGCGCCGATCGCGGCGGCTCCGATCAAGCCGCAGCCGGTGAAGATCAGCCGGGCCCTTCGGCTCACGCCGCGAACGCGGCCGCAACACAAGGATCGTGAAGGACACTCATGGCGAGCGACATCCTGATCGTAGATGATGAAGCCGACATTCGCGACATCGTGTCGGGGATCCTGTCCGACGAAGGGCACGGCGCTCGAACGGCGAAGAACTCGGACGAGGCGCTCGCCGCGATCGAAGCGCGCCGGCCCAGTCTCGTCTTTCTCGATATCTGGCTGCAGGGCTCAAAGCTCGACGGCCTTCAGATCCTGCGCATCATCAAGGAACAGCATCCTCTGCTTCCGGTGGTGATGATTTCCGGGCACGGGAATATCGAGACGGCGGTCTCGGCGATCAAACTCGGCGCTTATGATTTCATCGAGAAGCCGTTCAAGGCCGATCGGCTGGTCCTCGTCGCCGAACGCGCGCTCGAGGCCTCGCGGCTGAAGCGGGAAGTCAGCGAATTGCGCACAAGGGCAGGGGCGGTCAACAAGATCATCGGCCACTCGACCGCCATCAATCAATTGCGGCAAACCATCGACCGGGTTGGCCCGGCCAACTCGCGCGTCCTCATCACCGGCGCGCCCGGCTCAGGAAAGGAGCTCGCGGCGCGCTCGATCCATGACGTCTCTGCGAGAGCGAGCGGTCCCTTCGTCGTGATCAATTCGGCGACCATCGCGCCCGAGACCATGGAGATCGAGCTTTTCGGCGTCGAAGGCAAAGATGGGGCAGGCCGCAAGATCGGCGCCCTCGAAGAAGCTCACGGCGGCACGCTCTATCTCGATGAAATCGCCGATATGCCGAGAGAGACGCAGGGCAAAATTCTTCGCGTGCTGGTGGAGCAGAATTTTCAGCGGGTCGGCGGCGTCACGCGAGTGCACGTCGATGTCCGCATCATCTCGTCGAGTTCGCGCGATCTCGCCCTTCTCATCGCCGATGGATCGTTTCGAGAAGATCTGTTCCATCGTCTGGCGGTCGTCCCGGTGCGCGTGCCGGCTCTGTCCGAACGGCGTGAAGACATTTCGGAGCTCATCGCTTTCTTCATGGAGCAGGTTTCGACGACGACGGGAATGCCCAAGCGCGTCATCGCGGACGACGCCATGGCGGTGCTGCAATCGCATGATTGGCCGGGCAATATCCGGCAGCTTCGCAACAATGTGGAGCGTTTGATGATTCTCGCGGCCGGCGATCCGGACGCCGCGATCACCGCCGATATGCTGCCCTCTGAGATCGGCGCTCTGGTCCCTTCAACGCCGAATGGCGCGGGCGGCGAAAAGCTGATGAGCCTTCCCCTCCGCGACGCGCGCGAAGTCTTTGAGCGGGAATATCTCGTCGCCCAGATCAATCGGTTCGGCGGCAATATTTCGAGAACCGCCGAATTCATCGGCATGGAGCGCTCGGCCCTGCATCGGAAGCTGAAGTCGCTGCGGGTCGACTAGCCTTTAGGCTAACCCCGCTCGGAGCATCGTCATTATGGAAGATCTCGCCGCCGAACAGCCACGCGGCGTTTCGCACCGAGAGCTCTTCGCCGCGTTTTTCAAGATCGGCATATGCGGCTTTGGCGGCGTCGCTGGCTGGGTGCGCCCTATCATCGTCGACGAGCGGGGTTGGCTGAATGACCGCGAATTCGCCGAGCTGCTGGGGGCCTCGAGCGTTCTGCCGGGCGCCAACACGGTCAATCTCGCGGTCATGCTCGGGGATCGCTTTCAGGGCGCGTCGGGCGCCGCGACTGCGCTTGTCGCCCTGTTGCTTGCTCCGCTTGCGATCCTGATCGGCATCGCTTCGCTTTATGATCATTTCGCAATGCAGCCAGAGGTCAGAAGCGCGCTCGCCGGGGCCGCGGCGGCGACGGCGGGACTCGTCCTCGGCAATGCCTATAAATTGATCAAGGCGCTTCGGGGCGACGTCCTCGCGCTTGCGATCGCCGCCTTCACCTTCGCGTCGGCCGGATTTTTTCATTTGTCCTTGCTGGTCATCTTGGCGATCACGATTCCGGGCAGTGTTCTTCTCTTTGTCCTCTACGGGCGCCGCAGCTGATGCGATCGGCGCTGTCGCAGCTCGCGATCACTTTTTGCGTGCTCTCGCTCGGGGCCGTCGGGGGCGCGAATGCGACCCTGCCGGAATTGCACCGTCAGATGGTCGGCGCCCTGCATCTGATGGACGACGCGACATTTGCTCGCCTCGTCGCGCTCGCGCAGACCGCGCCGGGCCCCAACGTCATCGTTATGAGCTTGATGGGCTGGCATGTCGCCGGCGCGGCCGGCCTCTGCGTCGCGACAGTTGCGATGATCGCACCCTCCTCGCTGATCGCATTCGGCGCCGAACGGTCTCTTCGCCGCTTTTCAGCGAGCCGCGCCATTTTGATCTTGAAGAGGGCCCTTGCTCCGATCGCCGTTGGCTTGATGTGCGCCAGCGGCCTCATTCTCGCGCGCGCCGCCGATAGCGGCGGCTTGACGATTGCGCTCACAGGCGGCATGACCTTGCTCAGCGGGTTGACGCGGATCAATCCTTTGTACGGCATCGCTGCCGGCGCCATCCTTGGGCTGGCGACCCAGCGTCTTGGCCTTTCTTTCTGAACCTCTCGGAGCGCAGGTGAGCAGAATTGCCTATGTCAACGGCGCCTATGTCGCGACCCGGGACGCCGTCGTTTCCATCGAGGATCGCGGCTACCAGTTCGCCGACGGTGTTTATGAAGTGTGCGAGGTTTTTCGTGGCGCGCTGATCGATGAGGACCGTCATCTGGCGCGGCTTGCCCGCTCGCTCGCGGAACTACGCATCGCAGAACCTGTCAGCGCCGTCGCGCTGAAAATTATCTCGCGAGAAGTTCTGCATAAAAACAAGATCTTAAATGGCTATGTTTATATTCAGGTTACGCGAGGAGTCGCGCCGCGCGATCATGTCTTCCCGCCGGCTTCCGTGCGCCCGAGCCTGATCGTGACGGCGCGGAGCGTTGATCCTCGCAAAGGGGATGCAGCCGCGCAGAAGGGCGTCGCCGTGGCGACAACGCCGGATCTGCGTTGGAAGCGAGTCGACATCAAATCCATCGCTCTGCTCCCGAACGTGCTGGCGCGGCAGACCGCCAAAGAAACGGGCGCCTATGAAGCCTGGCTGATCGACGCCGAAGGCATGGTCAGCGAAGGCGCCGCATCGAATGCCTGGATCATCAATCAATCCGGCACGATCATCACGCGCCAGGTCGATCACTCGATCCTGCGGGGCATCACCCGCACGACGCTGATCGATATTATCTCCGCGCATGGTTTGCGGCTGGAGGAGCGCAAGTTCAGTCTTGAGGAGGCGCTGGGCGCGCGCGAGGCTTTCATCACCGGCGCTACGACGCTCGTGATGCCAGTCGTCGCCATCGACGGCCACACGATCGGAGAGGGCGCGCCGGGCCCAATGGCGCTCAAGCTGCGCTCGATATTCCACGACGAGGCCGCTCGTTCGACATAACGCGAAACACTCATTGCAAACGCAGTGAGCAAAAGGTCTAATGTCAACCGTCAGGTCAGACGAGCACGCGCAGAAGCCGCGGCTTAATGCTTGCAGGTCGCAACGCAGCAGCGATTTTATGCGTTATCCAAGAGACTGCGCCAACGCGGCGCCAAAAACAAAACAGGAATTTAAAGATGGCAGCGGAAAGGCCACAAAATTTACAGGACACTTTTCTCAATTTTGTCCGCAAAAATAAGGTCCCCCTGACAATTTTCTTGGTCAACGGAGTGAAATTGCAGGGCGTCGTGACATGGTTCGACAATTTTTGCGTGCTTCTTCGTCGAGATGGCCATTCGCAACTGGTCTATAAGCATGCGATTTCCACCATCATGCCGGGGCAACCTATTCAGATGTTCGAGGCAGGCGACGAGGGAGGCTCTTCGCCTTCCTGAAAATAATCGACAATGAAGCTCAGAGCTCCCATATGAAGGTTCGATGGCGTTAATCTGTGGAAAGACAGAGCCGAATTGGTGCGGGAGACGAAAATCGAAGCATTAGCAAAGGAGCCTCGGACGGCGGGGCGCGGCCCGGGCGCGAAAACGCGCGCATTGGTTATCGGTCCTTATCTTAACGAAAAAGCGGTGCGACCCGGCGTGAAGTCCTTGTCGCCAGACGGGCGCAGACGCTCTCCCGAGGCTAGACTAGAGGAAGCCCATGGCCTTGCCGGGGCCATAGACCTTGACATCATCGCATCGAAGCTCGTCACGCTCGCAAACATCCGGCCGGCGACCTTCCTCGGCAAAGGCAAGGTGGAGGAGATCGCAGATCTCATTCGCGCCGAGGAGATCGACCTCGTAATCATGGACTGCGCGCTGTCGCCCGTACAGCAGCGTAACCTCGAAAAAGCGTTCTCCGCCAAGGTCATCGACAGGACCGGGCTGATTCTCGAAATCTTCGGCCGCCGCGCGCGAACGAGAGAAGGCGCGCTGCAAGTCGAACTGGCGCATCTTGCCTATCAGAAATCACGTCTCGTCCGATCCTGGACCCACCTCGAACGTCAGCGAGGCGGTTTCGGCTTCCTTGGCGGTCCTGGCGAGACGCAGATCGAGACCGATCGACGGCTCATTCAGGAGCGCATGACCAAGATCGAGCGCGAACTCGAAGGCGTGAAACGAACGCGGGGCCTGCACCGCAAGAGCCGCACAGCGGTGCCTTATCCAATCGTCGCGCTGGTTGGCTACACCAATGCGGGAAAGTCGACGCTTTTCAATCGGTTGACCAAAGCCGAGGTGCTGGCCGAAGACATGCTTTTCGCCACTCTGGACCCAACCCTGCGCGCTGTTGTCCTTGAGCATGGCGGCGAGATCATCCTGTCTGACACTGTGGGATTTATATCTGATCTGCCAACAATGCTGGTCTCCGCCTTTCGCGCAACTCTCGAGGAGGTGCTGGAGGCCGATCTTATCTTGCATGTTCGCGACATCGCCCACGAAGACGCAGAGGCTCAGCTTGGCGACGTCGAGGCGATCCTTGGTGATCTTGGCGTGGACCCCAATGACCATCGCCGCCTGCTTGAGGTCTGGAACAAGGCCGATCTGCTTGACGAAGACAGCCTGGCCGCCGCGCGAGGCAGCGCGAAGCGGCGGCGGGCGCAGAGTGGCGACAACGGCCGGCCGGTCATCGTTTCGGCGCTAACAGGGCAAGGGCTAGATGAGCTGCGCGAAGAGATTGAATCGCGGCTGGCTGTCGGCCGGCCCGTCCTTGAGATTGTGCTGAAGCCCGACAACGGCGAAGGGCTGCATTGGCTCTATGAAAATGCGGAAGTGATGCGCAAGAGCGTCGCCGCGGACGGAGCGGTGCATGTGCGCGTTCGCGTTGCCCCCGAACGCGCCGCGGCGCTGCGTCGAAAATTCCTGGAGCCTGCCGCGGCCTCCGCCTAACCGCCAGCAGGCGATTTGCCTGCGAATTCGGGGTCCACGCTTTCACGCGCTTTGGCGGCGTTCCAAAGCGAGTCCATTTCCGCCAAGGTGGCGTTGCCAAGCGCAACGCCCTGGCTGGCGAGTTCCCGCTCAATGAAGCCGAAGCGGCGTTCAAACTTTGCGTTGGCGCGGCGGACCGCCGATTCCGGGTCTATCTTCGCATGCCGGGCGAGATTGGCGACTGCGAAGAGGAGATCGCCGATCTCATCTTCCAAAGCGTTTTGGTCGCCACCCTCCAAAACGTCTTCGATTTCATCGGTTTCTTCGCGAATCTTGTCAAGAACCGCGCGGATATCGTTCCAATCGAAACCGACGCTTGAGGCCTTGTTTTGCAATTTCACCGCGCGGCTCAGACCGGGCAGGGCGAGGATTACATCGTGAAGCAAACCGGCGCTTGTCGCTTCATGGCGAGCGGAGTCAGACGCGCTGGCCTTTGCCGACTTCTCCTCCGCTTTGATTCTAGCCCAGAGCGCCTCAACCTCGCCAGGGGCGAGATCCCGCGCATCACCGAAGACATGCGGATGGCGGCGAATCATCTTTTGCGTAATCGCCTCGACGACTCCGCCAAAGTCGAAGGCTCCTTTTTCCTCAGCGATTCTTGCTTGAAACACGACCTGAAGCAGCAGATCACCCAATTCGTCCCGAAGATCCGCCATATCGCCGCGCGCCACCGCATCCGCGATCTCATAGGCTTCTTCAATGGTGTAAGGAACGATGGTCTCGAACGTCTGCGCTATGTCCCAGCCGCAACCACTCTCCGGCGTGCGTAAGGCGGCCATAATGTCGAGCAAGCGCTTGATGTCGGACGACGGCTGCATGAGCGCACAGGAAAGCTGAGGGAGAGAGGCAAAATCCAACGGGGCGCTGCGCGCACCTAAGCAGTTATGGGCGGTCGACTGGCGCAGCTGCTATCAACGCTTTGACGCGAAGCGGCGTCAATCTCATTGGAAGCCCTGTTCGCCTTCGATTAAGCTTCCCGGGGGCGTTACAAGGCGAGGCAGACATGATCGGCGCATGGCCAATCATGTCGTCCGTCTGCTTGCGGCCGTCTCAATCCTGGACTGAGAGAGGACCTATCACTCGATCGAGATCGACAAGGCTTCGCGCCCCTTCGGCGTATCAACCACGCGCATGCTGACGGGCTGGCCTTCGGCGAGATTTTGAACGCCCGACGGTCCGAGGATCGAGATGTGCACGAACACATCTTTTCCTCCGTCGTTCGACTGCACGAAGCCGAACCCCTTATTGTCGTCGAACCACTTCACGGTTCCGGTGACTGACACGGCGGTCGACGGATCCGGGGCGCGGCGGGCAGGGCGCGGCGAATCGCCAAAGGCGCGCGGCTGCGGCGCTCGTTCGATAGCGCCTGCGGTGTCGACTTCAAGCACGCGCGTGACCTGAGCGCCCTTCATGCCATTGCTGACGTTGACCTTCAGCTTTGCGCCCGGAGGCACCGTTTCATATCCAGCGGCCTGGAGCGCGCCGATGTGCAAAAACGCGTCGCCCGTTCCGTTGCTCAATTCGACGAAGCCGAAGCCTTTGTCGCCCTTGAACCATTTGACGACTGCGTCGATGCTCGGCCCGGAGGTCGGAATGGGCATCTCCGGCGCGCCCCCGCCGAAGCTTGTGCGCGGCGTACGGCTCTGCCGCGGCGCATCATAGGGTGAGGGCCCGTCATCGTCGAAGCCGCGTTTCTTTGGTCCCCGGAAATCTCTGCCTTTGCTCATGGTATGCCTACTTGTCTCCGCCTGTAACCGCCGCCCGATCGCGCATTCCGAAGCCTTGGATTTTAACCGACGCAAAAAGGCTGGACACCTACAGGTGCCAGCCTCAACTGTCGCCGATGCAATTCATTAAGAATGCCTAATGCCCCGTGTCTCTCAAAAACATAGCAACAGATAGCTTGCTTGGCTACCCTAATTGCCTAACAGAATGGAATAGTCGGGGCAGAGACAAATGGCTCCTACGGCCAACCGGTCCTTCATTGCGGATGATCAGCCGACAATTCGCATAATCGATATTATGGAACATAGATGAAAACAACGAAAGGCTAGAGCGTTAGGAGATTGTCTGGAACCGCCCTGACGCCGTAACGCGCATACCGTCATAAGCGGGTTCGACGTTTGCCGGAAGCTCAGCTTTTAATTTCTCGAAATCGAGATCCGTGTGAAGATTCGTCAGGATCGCACGCTTAGGCTTTAGCTTCGCAATCCAGTCCAGGGTTTCGCGCAGGCAAAAGTGGCTCGGATGCGGCATGTAGCGCAAAGCGTCGACGATCCAGAGGTCAAGGTCCTCGAGATAGCCAATGCTTTCCTCAGGAATGCCGTTAAGATCAGGCGAATAGACGATATTGCCAAAACGGAAGCCGAGGGCGTCCATTTCGCCATGTTCGAGCCGGAATGGGATCGCATCGAGTTCGCCGCCGGGGCCAAGGATCGACGCCGCAACGCCCGGGCTCAGGCGACGTTCGGTCAGCAAGGGCGGATATTGGCTGCCGGGCGGCGTTGCAAAAATATAGCCGAAATTGGAACGCACGACATCGGAGGTCGCCTCGTCCATGTGAAGGTCGATCTTCCGCCTCGCCATAATGACGAGAGGCCGGACATCGTCGATTCCATGCGTATGATCGGCGTGCGCATGGGTCAGAAGGATTCCGTCGAGTTTTGTGACGCCAAGGGCCAGCAATTGTTCGCGAAGGTCGGGCGAGGTGTCGACCAGCACATCGGTCTTGCCCCCGTCCGGTCCCGTTTGCTCCACGAAGATCGAACAGCGCCGACGCCGATTCTTGGGATTGGCCGGATCGCAAGCTCCCCAGCCTTGGCCAACGCGAGGAACGCCGCCCGACGATCCACATCCTAAAATTGTGATAGCGAGACTCATTCCGCCGCGACTTCCCCCGCCGCGGGCGGCGTCATCTTGGAGAAAAGCCGAAGCGCGTTCAAACTCGTCTGTTGCGCAAGGCTCACGAGAGAAACGCCCTTGACCTCCGCGAGAACCATGGCGGTTGCGGCGACGAAGGCGGGTTCGTTGCGCTTGCCGCGGTGAGGAACCGGCGCAAGAAACGGCGCATCTGTTTCAATCAGCAGCCGGTCCATCGGCACGACGCGCGCGATCTCGCGCAACTCCTGAGATTTTTTGAAAGTCACGATGCCAGAAAAAGAAATCGACAGGCCAAGCGCAAGACCCGTTTCCGCCAGCCTCAGGGAGGAGGTGAAACAGTGCAGAACGGCCTTGAAACGCCCCTTCCCCATCTCGTCCTCGAGGATCGACGCCATATCCTGATCCGCCTCGCGGCTATGAATGACGAGCGGCAGTCCGGTCTGGCGCGCGGCGGCGATATGCGTCCGAAAGGTCCGCTCGGCCACGTCTCGAGGCGCGCCGTCATAATGATAATCGAGACCCGTCTCGCCAATGCCGACGCATTTAGGATGGTTCGCCAGCCCGACGATGCGATCGAAGTCTATATCGAGCCCTTCTCGCACATTTTCCGGATGTTCGCCGACGGTGCAGAAGACGTCCTCATAAGCTTCTGCGAGGGCGCTGATTTCTGCGAAGCGGTCGAGCCGCGTCGAAATCGTGACCATACGCGCAACGCCGGCGGCGCGCGCTCTCTGAACCACGGCGTCGCGTTCAGGAGCGAAATCAGGAAAATCGAGGTGGCAATGGCTGTCGATCAGCATGAATGGGCTCGATGACGAAATCGGCGATCTTTGCCTGAGGTGGATGCTCGTCCCTGTCAAGAAAAGAGCGTCAGATGGAAGCGGGCGTTTCCCAGCGAATAAAGCGCGGAACGCTCCCTACGCTGGCGCGCCAACCTCCGGCTCCACATAACGCGGGAAAATGGGCGCAGGCGCGGGCAGCGCGGCGCCCGGCGCGAGGCCAAGAGCGCGCTCAGCGTCCGAAAATCCGCGAGCGCTGCCCGGAACGGCCAACAAATCGAGAAGTTTCGTCATCGCGGCCGGCATAAAGGGCTGCGCGAGGATAGCGACGATGCGCAGGACCTCGGCCGTCACATAAAGGATCGCCTCCATCCGAGCCGGATCGGTCTTGCGCTTAATCCAGGGCTCTTCCGCCGCGAAATAGCGGTTGGCGTCCGCGACCACGCGCCAGATCTCAGCCAGAATCAGATGCAAGGCGTAATCTTGCATGAAAGCGCGGGCTTTCGGCGCCAGAGCCACCGCCTGCGCCAGGATCGCCTCGTCGGCTTTATTCAACGCGGCCGGAGACGGCAGCGCGCCGCCGCAATTTTTCGCGAGCATCGAGAGCGAGCGCTGCGCGAGATTGCCAAGATCATTGGCGAGATCGGCGTTGATGCGGTTGACGATCGCCTCATGCGAATAATTGCCGTCCTGGCCGAACGGCACTTCGCGCAGCAGAAAATAACGAAAGGGATCGACGCCATAATGCGCGCTCAGCGCAAAGGGGTCGATCACATTGCCGACCGACTTCGACATCTTCTCGCCGCGGTTGAACAGGAAGCCATGCACGACGATCTGCTTCGGCAAAGCAACCCCGGCCGACAAGAGAAAGGCCGGCCAGTAAATCGCATGAAACCGCGTAATATCCTTGCCGATCACATGGGCGTTCGCCGGCCAGAACTTCGCGCGCGGCGCGTTGGCGTCTGGAAAGCCCGTCCCCGTGATATAATTTGTTAAGGCGTCGACCCAAACATACATCACATGCCTGGGGTCGCCGGGGACTGGAACGCCCCAGTCGAAGGTTGAACGGCTGATTGAGAGATCGGTCAGGCCCCGCTCGACAAAGCTGACGATCTCATTCCGATATTTTTCCGGCGTGATGAATTCGGGATGATCTCGATAATGCCGCAGCAAGCGGTCCTGATAGGCGGAAAGCCTGAAATAGTAGCTCTCTTCCTCGACCCACTCGACAGGCGCGCCGCTTGGCGCGAGGCGCGTTCCGTTTGGCCCTTCGGTGAGCTCGGATTCATCGAAAAACGCTTCGTCGCGGACGGAATACCAGCCTGGATATTTCGACATATAAATGTCGCCCGCCGCCTCCATCCGCTTCCAGATTTCCTGCGTCGCCGCATGATGGCGCGGCTGCGTCGTGCGCACGATATCGTCCGCTTTCGCGTTCAGCGCCTCACCCATGGCGGCGAACTGCGCCGCCGTGCGATCGGCGAGCTGTTGCGGCGTCAGGCCCTCGCGCGCGGCGGTCTGCTGCATCTTCTGGCCATGTTCGTCCATTCCAGTGACGAACAGCACCTCGAACCCGTCGAGCCGCTTGAAGCGGGCGATAGCGTCCGTCGCAATTCGCTCATAGGCGTGCCCGATATGTGGCGCGCCATTGGCGTAAGGGATAGCGGTCGTAATATAGAAGGTCGGGCGGCCGGACATGGAACAGCAATCTTAAGAGTTTGACGGAGCGTCCTGGGCGCTCGGCGGCGGCCCCGGATTATAGCGAAGACGCCCGCGCGGCGGCCGCTAAATCAGCAAAGAGGGCGAGGACGAACGGGCGTTTATCGAGATTGAGCGCTTCAGTCTGCTGCGCCGCTTCGGTCACTTTTTCCCACACCTCGGCGTAGGGCGCAAGCTGGCGTGGAGCGCCCTCCCCGTCCAACGCGCCGCCGCGCACCTTGGCCTCGAGCCAGTCAAAAACCGTGGCGAGCAGCGTTTCATAATCGTCGCCGCCGTCCCGCGGCGCGACCTGATCGGCAAGCGCATGCGCCGCCCGCCAATCGATCCTCGGCAAATCGTCCAGAATCCGCCGTAGCGAAGAGTCGAGCTCCAGCCCTCGCCCATTCAGAAGGCGAAGGACGCCATGCAGGGATTCCCGTGATCGCTCGATCGCCGCGGCAACCTCCGCCGGCTTGGCTCCCGACCACGGCGCTCCCAGCGTCTTGACGACGTCAGCGATGTCGGCCGAGCCGAGTTCTTTCAATCCGATCTTGCGGCAGCGCGAACGAATGGTCGCAAGCACGCGGCCGGGCCTATGCGAGACAATCATGAAAACCGAGCGCGGAGGCGGCTCCTCTATCAGCTTCAACAGAGCATTGGCGCCGGACGCATTGAGGTCTTCGGCGCTGTCGACGATGCAAATGCGATAGCCGCCGCGCCCGGCCGACTGCTGGAAGGTATGAATGGCGCGGCGCACGTCCTCGACGCGGATTTCAGTGTAGTGTTTTTTGCCTTTCTCGTTCCATTCGCGGCGTAAAAGAAAGAGATCTGGATGCGACAAGGCATGGATTTGCCGCGCGGCCGGATGCTCAGGCGGCACGTGAAGATTTCGGGCGCCTTCCGCGGCGGCGCGAGCGTCTGGATTGGCGAGAAGAAAACGCGCCAGCCGCCAGGCGAGGGTCGCTTTGCCGACGCCAGAGGGTCCGCCGATCAGAAAGGCCTGCGGCAATTGTCCCGAGGCGCAGGCCCGCAAGAGTTCGGCCTCCGCTTCGGCATGGCCGATGAAAGCCGAGGCTTCGCGCGGATGCGGGGCGTCCTCGAAGCGATCGGCTTCCGGCGGCGCTTCTGCATCAGTTGAAAGTCTAGGCGCCATGAACGATGTCCAGATTTGCCGATCCAAGGAGCCGGCTCGAGACGGCACTCCAGATCGCCTCCGCAACGTCTGTCACGGAGGCGCTGGCGTCGATGACGGCGCAACGATTCGGTTCTTGCGCCGCAATGGCCAGAAAGGCGGCGCGCAGCCTCTCGTGGAATTGCAGGCTTTCGTCTTCGAAACGATCTTGGGTCTCGCCCGGCGCAAGGCGGCGGGACGCCCGTAAAAGCCCCTCTTCGGCCGGAAGGTCGAGGATCAGGGTGAGGTCGGGACACAGGCCGCCAAGCGTCACGCGTTCGAGCGCGCTAAGAAGGCGCGAATCGAGGCCGCCTGCCCCGCCCTGATAGGCTCGCGTGGAATCGGAGAAACGGTCGGACAACACCCATGTACCAGCCGCGAGCGCCGGTTCGATCGTGTTATCAATGTGATCGATCCGCGCGGCGGCGAAAAGGATTGCCTCCGCCGTCGGGCCAAGAGGCTTCACGACGCCCGACAGAAGAACCTTGCGCAAGATCTCCGCGCCTTCGGATCCCCCCGGCTCCCGGGTGGCGATGGCGTCGACTCCAGCTTCTCGCAAACGCCGCAATAATAGGCTTATCTGCGTCGATTTACCCGCGCCCTCTCCGCCCTCGAGCGTAATCAGTCTGCCACGCGTCGGGCGTTCGCGATCGCCGCCAGTTTCATTGATTGGCGACATATTTTTTGTCGAGTTTGCTGCCGACATATTTGCGGAAGAGATCGCCGATATATTCGAGCCCCGCATCCATCGCGCGCCGTGGGAGCGATCCGACTTCGACCGCCGCGGCCGTCTTCAGCGGCAGGTCGAGCACCTCTGTGGAGCCCCGGAAAATCTTAAGCCGCGCGACCTCCTTACCCGCCGCGACAGGAGCCATCAGCGGACCATCGTAGACGATGCGGCCGGTGAATTTCTCGCCGCCGACCCTCGGGACGAGGATCTTGACCTCGTGTTCGGCGACGAGCGGCGCCTCAAAACTGACGCCACCATAGACCTTGGCGTAGCCGACCGTTTCGCCGGCGGCGAAGATCGTTTTTGAGTCGAAGGATCGAAATCCCCACTGCAGAAGCTTTCGAGCCTCCTCCGCCCGCTCCTTGGCGCTGGCCGCGCCATAAAGCGCGAGGATCAGACGCTGGCCGTTCTGCACCGCGGATCCAACGAGGCCGTAGCCGCTCGCGTCAATATTGCCTGTCTTCAGCCCATCCGCCCCAATGTCCATCGTCAGCAGCGGATTGCGGTTTGTCTGCTTGATCTTGTTCCAGGTGAATTCTTTCTCCGCGAAATATTTATAGTACTCAGGATAGGTCGCGATCACATGCGCTGCCAGAATCGTCATTTCGCGGGGGCTGACTCTTTGCTCCGGATCATCCTTGCCCCAGGAATTGGTGAAGACGGATTGCGTCAGGCCGAGGTCTCGCCCACGCTTCATCATCAATGTCGCGAATGCTCCTTCGGACCCCGCAATGCCTTCAGCAAGGGCAATCGCCGCGTCATTGCCCGAATCGATGACGAGGCCGCGAATCAAATCCTCAACCCGGACGCGGCTGTTGACCGCCGCGAACATGCTGGATGAGCGCGCTGGAGCGCCGCCGGTGCGCCATGCATTCTCGGTAATCAGGAATTGATCGTCGAGCTTGATGCGTCCCTCGGCGAGTTCGTTGAAAACCACCTCCGCGGTCATGATTTTCACGGTCGAAGCCGGCACCGCGGGCGCGTCCGCATCTTTTTCGAAGAGAACGCTGTGCGTATCGGCGTCGACCAGAATGGCGTGAGGGACGCTGGTCTGGATGGTTTGCGCCGACGCCGTACCCGAAGCGCAAGCAAAAGCGAGCGCGATAAGGGCGGCGATAGACCACCGGGGGAGCGCTGGAAATTGACCGGTCACTCTGATCCTTCCCGCGCATCCAAACCGGCCGACGCCGATTGATTCCAACAGCCTTCGTCAAATGCGCGTCAACGTCGCCACATGCCTCAATGTGGCTTCGACTTCTCCGGCAATCAAGGCGTACTTTGGCCTGTGGGCAGCCATTGGTCAGGCGCCGCATGCCGCGAAGACCGAAAGCGAAGAGGCATTTGCTGATGGTTCGGGATCAATGTCCGCGGCGCGAACTTCGTCGCATTCATATATCTGGCCGGTCCGCCGCGCCAGAGACAACCTTTAGTCGGCTTGCTTTGACCGCATTGCAACATGAACGCGCCCTGTCGAGCGCGGACCGAGATCAAATGGGCGGGATGGCGGCAGGGGAACGTTGCTGGCGAATGGGCGCGAAATGCGCGGAGGCGTCGGAACGGCCGCATCGCTTTCTTCCGTTTCCGCCGCCTCGGCGGTGCGTGGTGGCTGGCGGCTCGTGGCTTCTGCCCGGCTCGGAAGATCCTGGGCGCCGAGATCGTCATTGCGAGGCTGCGCAAGAGAAGCCATGCGGCGGGGCTCCGATCCGGCGTCCGCGACCATGGTCGGGGCCTGTCCGTCGAGCGTCGCCGGCCCATCGAGACGTAGGGTCGCCAGCAGCTTTTGATCATCCGAGCCGGCAAGGCTCGCGGTCCCGATATATTCGACCTTGACCCGCGCTGTTCCGCTGCCGCTGAAATCGAGCGCCTGGGCCGTCTTGCGCGACACGTCCATGATGCGGTTGGCCGCGAAGGGACCGCGATCATTGACGCGGACGATGATGGAGTAATGGTTGCGCAGATTGGTCACGCGCGCATAGCTCGGCAAAGGCATGGTCGGATGCGCCGCGGAAATCGAGTCGCGGTCGTATATTTCACCGTTCGCTGTGCGCCGTCCGTGGAACGCGTCGCCGTACCAGGAGGCCAATCCCACGGCGACATAACGCTTTTCGCTTGGGTAGTAAGTGCGGCCGGCAACCGAATAGGGTTTGCCAACCATGTAGGACCCGCCGCCATGCGGCACCGGCTCACCGTCGGCGATGACGCGGGGACTGGCCGGGCCATATTTCGAGGACGGGAAATATTCCTTGGAATGCATGGCGACGCGTTGCAGCGGCGGTTGTTGCGCGCATCCTCCAAGGCTCGCGGCCGCTCCGCCTGCGAGGGCCGCGATCATGACGCCGCGTGCGCGTGGGGCGCGTGAATTGAACGATAACAGTGAGCCTACGGCTAAGGCGTGCGATGAGAAACCTGTAAGCCGTTTGCTCGCCATGCGCATTTCCTGTCTGCTTCCAAGCCGGTCCGGAGGCGGACCATCGCTGAAATTGGTCAGAGATCCGAAAACGAGTTTCGCACCCACCTGTTGCCGAAGGCTTAACGGCAGGCGGGATGCTTGACAATATGCACGACGGTTTGGGAAAGCCGACTGGTTTCTCGCTCAAATCCTTCACCGGGACGTTATGCGAGGCGTTAAGAACGGCCACTTTATAATTATGAGTCAGTTACTTACGAAATCATGCAACAGTCGCGAGGATTCGCTCTGCTGCAGGCGCGAAGCGCGAATTAAGCTCGCCATCAAATGCATTGCTATGGTAAACAGGCGGGATTCGCATAAGGCCGGAGAGCCTCGAAACACACGGTTTCACGCCTGTAAAAAGGCGACGATCCGTTGGCGAAGAAGGCCCTGGTCCTTCGTTTCGCATTCCCAAATGGTGAAAACGTCCCATCCGGCCGCCGCCAGATCCTCTCGGACCCTGAGGTCGCGCGCCTGGTTGCGGGTGATCTTGGATCGCCAGTAGTCGGCATTGGCTTTCGGCATGCGCGCCCCACGCTTGCAGTCATGACCGTGCCAGAAGCAGCCATTGACGAAAATCGCCTTGCGGCGCGTGACGAAGACGAGGTCTGGACATCCAGGCAGGCTTTTGCGGTGGAGGCGGAACCGAAACCCGAGCCGATGGGCAATGGAACGGACGATCATTTCGGGCTTCGTGTCCGTCGATTTGACCGCGCGCATGACGGCGCTGCGCGCCGCGTCCGGAGCCACGCCCAGCCGATTGGGGCCCGCGGCCCTCACGCCGCCGCCGCGGCCTGGCGCGCCAAAATCGGCTCGAGCAGATGGCGCGCCAGATGGCGAACCACCGGAACCACAACGCCGTCGCCAGTGAGATGATAGGCCGCGTTGTAATTCGACGGCAGGTGATAGGCGTCTGGCAGCCCCATGAGCCGGGCCGTTTCGCGGGCGGAAATCAGGCGCGATCTCACCCGCTCGCCCTCAATGACGAGAATCACCTGTCGGCTCGAACCGCCGGCGGGCGTGCGCAGGCATCCTGCGAGGCCGTCGAATCTTGCTTCCGCGCGCTGCCTCCGGCCGCCGGCCGGATCGCTCCGGGTGCGGCGGTAAACACAGCCGACGACGCGCCGTCCAGCCGTTTTGGCCGCCTCGATCTTGCGCCGATTTTTCTCGTTCATCAGAGCGAGCAGCCCTAAGGTTTCCGACTCGGCCTGCCACGCGACGGCCGCGTCATCTTCGATCAAATCCGAGAGCGTCGCCGCGTGAGTCGCCGGAGACGGCATGGTCCACCAGATCCAGGCGCGCCGGAGCGCCAGGGGAAGCGCCGCATAAGCGTTGCGCACCGCGGGCGGGTGCCACAGGGTAGCGCCGGGCGCCGCGAGCTGTGGCGCTATGTCGAGCCCCCTGCGGACCCCGACGACAAAAACGCGCGGGCGCGATTGCGGCAGAAAAAGCGCGGCGTCCATGATGAGCGCTCCGAATGCGTAACCGCCTGCATCGAGACGAGCGCAAAGCGCGGCGAAATCCGCGCCGCCGCGCGATGTCAGCGCGCCTCTCACATTCTCGAGCACAATGAGATCTGGCGCGCGATCCTCTTCGATCAGCTGTTCGATCAGCGACCAGAAGGAAAAGAAAGTCCCGCTTCGCGCGCCTTTGAGGCCAGCGCCGACGCCCGCGAGGGACAAATCCTGGCACGGAAAGGACGCCCAGGCGAGATTTGCGCGCACGTCCGGGAGGTCCGTCGACCGCAAGGCCGCGACATCGGCGGTTTTGAGTTCGCCATCGCCCCAGTTCGCGCGGTAGGCGGCGCTTTTGCCGGCGTCGACGTCATTGGCGAAAAGACATCGCCAGTGCGGGCCGAGGCCCTCGCGCGCCATGCCGCCACCGGCGAAGAATTCATAGAAACCCGGCACTTTTGTCCTTTTGGTCCCTGTGCTCCCGGCCCTGCGGCGCCCTCAAGGCATGCGCCGCATGTTTCGACGAACTCACGGCGGCGCGGAGCGGCGATGGCGACCCCGGCAGGGTTCGAACCTGCGACCTGCCGCTTAGAAGGCGGCTGCTCTATCCAGCTGAGCTACGGGGTCGATTGGGGCTGCGCCTCGCTATGGCGCATGAATTCAGTGGGTCCATTGGCCGAGGCGGGTCGACTTGAAATTATCCGAATAGGACAGGATTTTGCGCTGGTCCGGCTTTGGCTCTTCCACCCGAAAGACGAGCCCATGTTTTTGCGCATAGGCGACTGCTTCGTCCTTATCGCCGAATCGCAACCGGACCTGGCTCTTCATATCGCTCGAACTCGTCCAGCCCATCAAAGGATCGATTTCACGCGGCGATTCGGGCTCGAATTCGAGAACCCACTGCTTCGTGCGCGCACTGCCTGATTGCGTGGCGGTTTTGGCTGGCCGGTAAATGCGTGCGGTCATGTGAAATGGTTCCGGTTGCAATCTTTTGGCGATCGTCATGACGCGCGGCACGCGCCGCGAATTTCCGATCATGCGCATCTTTTCGGAAAAATCAGCGCCTTTTTCAAGTCGCTAAAGCTTAGACGCCGCGACGCCGGCGCCCACGCATGGGCCAAACGGGTGTGGTCGGGGCAGCAGGATTCGAACCTGCGACCTGAAGTACCCAAAACTTCCGCGCTACCAGACTGCGCTATACCCCGCATAGGAAACCGGTCCTCATTTCCCATTGCGCATCTCGCTATCACGCGGCGCCGATGCGAACAAGTTCGACGATGCGCGTGCACCGGCGCAGGACGCCGAGCGTCATTTCCCAAACAATGGATGCCTGACGCTGTCGCCGATCTTGAGGCCGATTCTGGCCGCAGAGCCCGCGTTCACTTCAAGAACGCCATAGGCCGGAGCCCCGGACGAAATAATCGCCTCGGAGAGAGGCTCTGTGTTTTCGGCCAAGCCGACGACCCTGCCGGTCCTCGAAATGAAAATCATGTCGAGCGGCAGATAGGTATTCTTCATCCACATCTGCACCGGCCTCTCGGTCTCGAAATCAAACAACATGCCGCGATCGGCCGCCAGCGTCCGGCGAAACATCAGCCCGCGCTCGCGCTCCGATTCGGTGCGCATCACTTCGACGAGAAAAGGATGCGCGCCGCTAGCCGTGACGATATCGAGACGTTCGATCTTTGCGCCCGCTTCTCCCGCCAAGACTTCCGCCTGAGGAGTTGCGAAGACGAGCAAAAACGTCAGGATGAGCGCCGAGGCGAGGACCCTCCCCGCGCGCCGCCCAAGGCCGCTCCAGCGAAAATCGGGCCACCCACGGGCAATCCGCCCAGCGCGCGAGAGGCGTGGCGATCGTGCAATTCCGCGGCATGGCAAAATCGCTCTATGTTTTTGTTTTATCGCATGTCCTAGGCGCGAACAGGTATTTGCTTCGCTCGAAAATGTTCGGGCCAAATCATCATCCTCGCCAAAGGGCGCCGTGGCGCTTTACGTCGTTTCGGGGTCCCTCAGTGCGCCCGCGGCGCAGCCACGTTGAGCAGGCGCACTTCCGCCGCCATCAGACCCTTTGGGCCGTCGCCGAACCGAACCAAAAGGCTTTCGCCAGGACGCACCTCGCCAATCCCATAATGCCGCAACGTCTCCATGTGAATAAAAATATCTTCCGTACCGTCGCCGCGCGTCACAAAGCCGAACCCCCGCGCGCGGTTGAACCATTTGACGACGACGATCTCGAAGCCGCCGGCTGGCGTCACATGGACGTGGGTGCGAGGCTGGGTCTCAGAAGGATGGGTCGCAACTGCTTCCATCGAGGTGATTTTCAACACCTGCAGACCCTTGGCGCGGCACGCCGCCTCGCAAACGATTCGATCGCCCTCGCGCGCCGCGGTAAAACCATCCTTGCGCAAGGTCGTCACATGCAACAGCACATCCGGACCGCCCTCATCCGGCGTAATGAAGCCATAGCCCTTGACGACGTCGAACCATTTGACTTCGCCCGATATTTCAACAATCCGCTCGGACGCAAACCGCTGACGGTCAGGGTCCTCGTCCCGTCGTGGCGAGTTCGGATCATTAGCGGAAGATTTTGCGTCCAAGGAGCCACCTTTGAAAGGCGCGGTCTGAACTCCGGCGTCAGGCAGAATCAGCCGCCCCGGAGTAGGTTGGCGACAAGATAGCATCGAGCGGGCGCGGCAAAAGCCGCCTTCCGCAGGAAGATGTGGATGATTTCGGAAAACGCCATCGCGGGGCTTGGCGCCAGTCCCCCTCAATTCGCAAAGGGTTGCAGAATGTCGCCGATATCGCCCCGCAAAACGAGATTGGCCTCGCTGTCGAGCGGCGTCTCTTCGCCGTTCACAATGACAAGCTTCGCATCGCGTTGACGCGCCAGCGAGGGAAAGGATGCCGCAGGATAAACAACGAGCGACGAGCCGATGGCGAGAAACAGATCGCAACGCACTGTTTCCTGATACGCGCGCTCGAGCGCGGCTTGCGGCATTGGCTGGCCAAAGGAGATCGTCGCGGATTTGACGGCGCCGCCGCATTCAAAGCAGGCGGGGGCGGCGCCGCTCGCCTCGAAGTCCCGGCGCAGCGGCTGAAGTTCGTACCGCGCGCCGCAAGAGAGGCAGCGGGCGTATGCGCCATTGCCGTGCAATTCGATGATGCGCTCCTCCGGCACGCCGGAGGCTTGATGCAAATTGTCGATGTTTTGCGTGATAATGGCGCTGACCTTGCCGTTTGCGACGAGGTTTGCGAGGGCGTAATGGCCGCGCCCTGGCTGGGCGCTGGCGCAGATGTCGTCGAGAGCGAACTTCCGCCGCCATGCCTCCTCGCGCATCAAAACGTCCGATACGAAGAGCGCGAAGTCGATCGGCTTGTAGCGCCGCCAGGGCGAGTCCTTGGACCGGAAATCAGGCACGCCGCACTCGGTCGAAATGCCAGCGCCGGTAAACGCCACGATGCGACCGCAGAGGCCGATCACTTCGCCCAAGGCGGCTCGCGCTTCTTCCACGCCGGTCACAACCACTTCAGTCGTCTCCTTCAGGCAGCTTAACGGCTCTACTGCGCCTCTCACGCTTTTGTTGCGTACTAGGGATAAAATTGACAAGGTTTGAAGTTGAGCTTCGCTGGACAGTAGACCAACAAACGGCTATCAGCGCATTTCTCCGCTCATGCTCAATCAAGGTCGGTTCTGTCAATGGCGAGAATGATCTCCTCTGCGCTTCAGCTTGCCGCAATACCTATTCTAGTTGGGCTCATTGTCTGGCTGGAGCTGGCGCACCCCTTTCCGATGTTTCGCCTGGCCACCTTCATCTTGGTCTTCGTTTTGCTCGTGCGCCTCGCCTTCGCGGCGAAGGGCAAGGCGCGCGATTTCCTGATCGTTCTCGCCTCGACCGCTTTCGGCCTTGCCATCGCGGAGGGCGCCGCCAATGTGGCCGAGCCAAAGGGCGGCGGCCTGACGATAACGCACGGCTGGTCTGTCCGCCAACCCATCATGGGCTGGGGTCCCGACCATGCCGGAACCGCCCACGCCGAAAAGCGCGATCCCAAAACCAACGCGCTCATCTATAAGGCCGACTATACGATCGATTCTAATCTCTTGCGAGAAACGCATTCGATCGACCATGGGCCGGCAATCGTCTTTTTTGGCGATTCCTATACGTTTGGCGACGGCATCCAAGACAACGAAACTCTGCCGCAGGTATTTGCGGATTCGCTGGATCGGAAGCAGCGCGTCCTCAATCTCGGATTCACCGGTTATAGTCCGCAGCAGTTTCTGCGCGAAATGGAAACGAGCCGTTTCGACGCCGTTATCGGGCCTGATCCCAAACTGTTCGTTTTCCTGACCGCGCCCTGGCATGCTGAAAGAACCGCATGCAAGGCCTATTGGACTCCGCATGCTCCGCACTACGCGTTGGAAGACGGCAAAATCGTTTATAAGGGCGACTGCAATGAGGGAGCCAACCTGCTGCTGCGCGAATGGCTCGAGAATTCGGCAGCCTATCGCTGGTTGATCGAGCCCTATCGCCATCAGCTCAATCATGACGATGTCGATGTCTATGTCAGCACATTGGAGGCCGCGGTAAAGCTGGCGAAAGACAAATATGGCGTCCCGACGCTGATTCCATATCTGCGGGTGCCGCCGGAATATCTGCGCAAGACCGGCTTCACCGATGATGCGATCATGGCGCGCCTGAGGGACGCGGGAGCGATCGTCATCGACGCCTCGCTCGATGCGCAAAAAAATGCCGGCGCGGTGATCAGCATTCAAGGAGACGGACATCCGACGCCTCTCGCCAATCGCCTGCGAGCCGAGATGATCACGAATTACATCAAGCAGAATATGTCGGGCGTCCTCCTCAGCGGGCTGAAGTGACGTTTGGGGCGGCTCATCTATCAATGCTCGAACCGGGAAAGTTATAGTTGATGCCAGGCACGATCTCCACTTGGCTCCGCATCGGGGCGGTCCCCATTCTGATCGCTCTCATCGCCTGGATGGAGATGAAGCAGCCCTTTCCAATTTTTCGGCTGCTGAGCTTCGTTTTCATCTTCTTCTGCATCGCGGATCTCGCCTCGCTCGCGCGAGGCGGTTTGCGTGACGCGCTGGTAATATTCGCCTCGTGTCTCTTCGGCCTTTGCGTGGTGGAGGCCACAGCAAGGTTCATCGAGCCGAAGCAGCTGCTGATCGTGACTCCCGGCTGGTCGGTCTATGAACCCGTGCTTGGCTGGGGTGTGGAACATCCTGGGGTCTACCACGCAGAGCGGATCGATCCGAAGACAGGCGCAAAAATCTATGCTGCCGACTACACCTTCGATTCGAAATTGCTGCGGCGCACGATTTCGACGCAGAGCGGGCGGCCGATCGTCTTTTTCGGCGATTCTTTTACATTCGGCTTTGGCGTCAACGACGCCGACACCATGCCGCAGGCGTTCGCGGATTTGTTGCAGCGTAAGCAACGCGTGCTCAACCTCGCGGTTGGCGGATTCAGTCCGCAGCAGTTTCTGCGTGATCTCCAAACGGGATTTCAGGACGACGTCATCGGCCCGGATCCAAAGCTGTTCGTCTTCATGACTGCGGCCTGGCACGCAGAGCGAACCGCCTGCAAACCATCATGGGCTTTCAACGCGCCGCGCTATGCGCTCGAAAACGGCGAAGTCACCTTCAAGGGGCGCTGTTATGAAGGATGGCGTCTGCAGGCGCAGCGGTTTCTGACGGAAACGGCGGCTTGGCGCGTTTTTGTCGCGCCATATCTTCAGAAAGTGACGCATGACGACGTCGAACTCTATATCCGCGAGCTGGTCGCCGCGGTAAAGATTGCAAAAGAAAAGTACCACGTCGCGACGCTGATTCCTTATCTCGACTCGCCGCCAGGAACCCTTGCCGGCGCCGGCTTCACAGAAGAGCAGATCATGCAGCGTTTGCGGGACGGAGGCGCCATCATCGTCGATGTCGCTTTGGCAAAGGAGCGAGCCGAGGGCGATGAGATCAGCATTCCGGGCGATGAGCATCCAACCGCTCTCGCTAATCGCAGGCGCGCCGAAATCATCAAGACCTACATCACGCAACACATGTCCGGCGTTGTGCTGTCGCAACTGGAGTAAGCATCCTGAACGTTCTTCTTCGATCGCTCGCGCGATGGCCAAATTCGCTTAGGCCCGGCGCGCTCTCCAGGGTCTTGCGCCTCGCAGCGATCCCGCTCCTCGCGGCGATCATCGCAGCGGTGGAAATTCGTCACTCGCCAGACTTTTTCCGGCTCATCAGTTTCGTTCTGGTCTTCCTCATCGCCGCCGACCTGGCGTCGCTGGCGCGAGGAGCCCTGCGCGACGCTCTTCTGATCGTCGCCTCCCTCCTCTTTGGCCTCTGCGTCATAGAAGCGACCGCCGCAACGCTCGAAGACAGGCAGGTGATCGTATCAACGAACGGATGGAACGTCCGTCGGCCGGTCATCGGCTGGGGTCCCCAGCATGCTGGCCGGTTCCACTCTGAAAAGACAGACCCAAAGACAGGCGCGATCATCTACAGCGCCGAATACACGATCGATTCGAACCTTCTTCGTCAAACCCGCTCGACTGACGCAGGGTCGACGATCGCGTTCTTTGGTGATTCCGTGACCTTCGGAGTCGGCGTCAACGATCCCGATACGCTGCCGCAACGCTTCGCCGACGTCCTCGACTCCAAGGAACGAGTCATCAATCTCGCCTTTACCGGCTATGGACCGCAGCACTTCCTGCGCGAAATGGAGACAGGCATCTTCGACGCTGAGATCGGCCCGCACCCTCGCCTTTTCGTTTTTGTGACCTCTCCCTGGCACGCGGAGCGAACGTCCTGCAAGGCGTCGTGGGTCGTCAACGCGCCACGTTACGAGCTCGACAACGGAAAGGTCGCGTTCAGGGGAGCCTGCTACGAAGGGGCGTCCCTGCGGTTGCGGGAGTTCCTGTGGAACACCGCCGCCTATCGCGTCGTCTTCGACCCGTATCGCCGCAAAGCCAGTCACGATGACATTGAAACGTACATCCGCATCCTGCTAGCGGCGGTGGACCTCGCCAAGGAGAAATACGGCGTGCCGACGTTGATCCCGTTCCTGCGGAGCCCGGACGCTTACCTGCGAGGAACAGGCTTCACCAATGAAGCGATCATGGAGCGGTTGAAGCAAGGCGGCGCCAGCGTGATTGATGTTTCCCTTCTAAAAGAGGAAGCCGCTGGGGCCGAGATCAGCATTCCGGGCGACGGACACCCGACGCCGCTCGCCAACCGCATGCGGGCGGCCATGCTCAAGAGTTACATCGAACAGAACATGGCGGGCGTGCTGTATTCCCAGCTGAACTGACGGCGCCCAGCCACGATCCAAAGCGCCCTCCGCGACATCGAAGGAGCGCGACGCCGAACCGCGGCGTCGCGCTTTCAGTCGAGTTCGAACGCGTTCTTGTAATCGAGCTTAAGGGCCTGATTTTGCTGATCCTTGAGAAGGATGCAATTACCGACCGCGAGGAACTCGATCTCGCTCCCCATAAAACAGCGGAACGCATCTTCCGGCGTGTTGACGATCGGCTCGCCACGAACATTGAAGCTCGTGTTGATCAGCACCGGGCAGCCGGTCATCGCCTCGAAACGCGAAATCAGATCGTAATAGCGCGGGTTGGTTTCCTTATGCACCGTCTGCACGCGCGCTGAATAATCGACGTGCGTCACCGCCGGAATTTCGGAGCGCTGCACATTCAGCCTGTCGATGCCAAACAGGGCGAGCTCCTGTGCCGACATCTTGCGGCAGCGCTCTGACTTTACCGGCGCGACGAGGAGCATATAAGGCGAATCCGCGTCGAGTTCGAACCAATCAGCGACATGCTCGCGCAGCACCGACGGCGCAAAGGGGCGAAAGCTCTCGCGGTATTTGACTTTGAGATTAAGCGCCTTCTGCATGGAGGGCGAACGCGGATCGCCGAGGATGGAGCGATTGCCGAGCGCGCGCGGTCCGAACTCCATTCGTCCCTGATGCCAGCCGACCGCCTGCCCCGCTGCGAGCGCCGCGGCTGTCTTCTCAAGCAGCTGTTCGTCGTCAACGACCGTAAAGACCGCCCCGGCCGCCTTGAGTCTCTGCTCGATATCGCTTTGCTCGTAACTCGGACCGAGATAAGAGCCGTGCATTGCATCGGGCCGTTTGGCGTTCTTGATCGCGGCTTCGCCATTCTCCTTGAAATAGACAGCCAGCGCGGCGCCGAGCGCCCCGCCCGCATCTCCCGCCGCCGGCTGGATAAAAATCTGGTCGAAGCGGCCGTCACGCAAAATTTTGCCGTTCGCCACACAATTCAGGGCGACGCCGCCGGCAAGACAAAGATTGCGTTGTCCTGTCTCGTTAGCGAGCGATCGCGTCAGACGCAGCACGATCTCTTCCGTCGCCGCCTGCACCGAGGCCGCGAGATCCATGTGGCGTTGTTCGAGCGGATCGCTGGCGCGCCGCGGCGGACCGCCGAACAGCGCGTCGAAACGCTCGTTCGTCATGGTGAGGCCGGTGCAATAGCCGAAATAGTCCTGGTTCAGCCGGAAGGAGCCGTCGTCCTTGACGTCGATCAAATGATCGAAGATCGCGTTGACGTATTTCGGTTCGCCATAAGGGGCGAGGCCCATCACCTTGTATTCGCCGGAATTGACCTTGAATCCCGTGTAATAGGTGAACGCCGAATAGAGCAGCCCAAGCGAATGAGGAAAATGAATTTCCTTCGTGATCTTCAGCGAGGAGCCTTCGCCGATCGCCGCGGAAGTCGTCGCCCATTCGCCGACGCCGTCCATGGTGAGAACCAGCGCCGATTGGAAGGGCGAGGGATAATAGGCCGAAGCCGCGTGCGAAAAGTGATGTTCGCTGAAACGAAGCTTGGCTTTGTCGCCGAGCGCCGGATCTATCTCCTTGAGTTCGCGCAACAGAAGGTCGCGCTGAAATAGTTTCTCGCCGATCCAGAGCGGCATGGACTTACGGAAAGACGCGAAGCCTTTTGGCGCGAAAGCAAGGTAGGTCTCGATGAGCCGCTCGAATTTTAAGAACGGCTTTTCATAAAAGACGACGCGATCGATGCCGGCCGCGTCGACCTTGCCTTGTCTGAGGCAATAGGCGATCGCATTGGCTGGGAAATCCGGATCGTGCTTCTTGCGCGTGAACCGCTCTTCCTGAGCTGCGGCGATGATCTCGCCGTCGCGAATGAGTGCGGCGGCGCTATCGTGATAGAAGGCCGAAATGCCAAGAACAAGCATTGGAACCGGTCAGAACAGAGTATAGATGAAAGGCGCGACGACCGAGCCTTGGCTGAGCACGAACAAGCCGCCGAAAATCAGGAACAGGGCAAGCAAGGGGAGCAGCCAGAATTTCTTTCTGGCGCCGAGAAATTCAAAAAGCTCAGCTATGATGGACATGTCTTCTCCTCAAAACTGTTTCGTCATGGCGTTTTCGGCCTCGGGCGATGGCTCGCGCTCGATCCAGTAGGACTTGGCGTCCGGCCGTATTTTCAGATTGAGCAGATCGCTGCCCGTTTTGCGCATCACCCAGCCGAGCGGCGTCACGGCTGCGAAAAACATCAGACCCATGATGAGCGGATTGACGACGCGGTTCAAAAGCATCCCGAATTTGAACCAGGCGCGATTGAGGGGCGATAAACGGTCCGGCATGAACAGCGCGAAGGCCGCGAAGATGGCGCCGATGGCAAGCAAAATCCAACGCGGCGAATGATGGTGAATCATTGGCCAAACGCCGAGCAGCGCCAGAACAAACCCAAAAGTCAGCCCGAATTTCTGGTTTGAGCCAAGAACGACCTTGCGGAAGCTCGATACGTTTTCATGTGTCTGCATCTAGGGTCCAGTCGTTTGCATCATTCGGCCGGGAGAGCGGACGAGCTCCTCCCGCCGGTTTCCAGCCGCTTGGCTAAGGCGGCTAGACGCATTCGCGTTGCGACAATGGCGGGCTCCGGCCATCTGGCCGTGTGATTCGCCGGCTCGCCCTCATCGTTCCGCCCGCCGCCTTTCAATTCGCACCCTTTTGTCATTTCCGACACGCCAAAACAAGCCCCAGACCCAAGCGCGCGGGGAGCCGCCCTCAACGAGGGGCGCTGACGCCCCCTGAATCAAAGGATTTCCGCCTCATCGCCCCGAAAATTGGCCGATTGAGCTTGAAAGCCTACAAAAACAATGGACGATGGATCAGAGGCTTCATATTTCCTTCAGGGGGGAAAAAACGCGGACCTCATCGACCGCGCTTCGGAAAAACCCCAGCGGAGTTCAAATGCTCACGAAGAAAGGCAAGTATGGCCTTAAGGCGATGGTTCATCTGGCGGGCCGGCTCCCCGGCGAAGCGACGCTCGTCACCGACATCGCAATTTCGAATCAGATTCCGAAAAAATTTCTCGACACGATCCTGGGAGAGCTGCGCAACGCGGGTTTTGTCAACTCAAAGAAAGGCAAGGGCGGCGGCTACACGCTGGCTCGGCCCGCCTGCGAGATCCGGGTTGGCCATATCGTTCGCGTGCTCGATGGCCCGCTCGCCCCGATCCAGTGCGCCAGCAAGGCTTCCTATCGCCGCTGCGACGACTGCAGCGACGAGCGCCATTGCGCCGTGCGGCTGATCATGCTCGAAGCGCGCAACGCCATCTCGACGGTCCTCGACAATCGCACCCTGGCCGAGATGCGGGCGTTGGGCGAGAGCGACGAAGCTCATCTCATGTATTACATTTGAGCCGGACCCCGGCCTTTCGGGCGCCCATGTGGTCGGCCGCCTTGCGTTCTTGAAAGAGCGCCGACGACCGGCGCCATTCCGGTGAATTTTGGGGCGAGGGAAGCGGGCGTCGGCGCTCACTCCACCGTCACGCTTTTGGCGAGGTTGCGCGGCTGGTCCGCGTCCTTACCCATGACCACCGCCGTATGGTAGGCGATCAGTTGGATCGGCACGGCGTAGATCAAGGCTGCGAAGTCGGGCGCGACGTTCGGCATGACGATCGACGCCGCGGCTTCGCCGGCGAAATCATGTGACAGAGCCTCGTCGCCGATAAGGATGAGGCGCCCTCCCCTCGCTGCCACCTCCTGCATGTTGGAAACCGTTTTTTCGATCACCGCGTCCGTGGGTGCGATGACAATCACTGGCATGTCGCCGTCGACCAGCGCGATGGGCCCATGTTTGAGTTCGCCGGCGGCATAGCCTTCCGCATGAATATAGGAGATCTCCTTGAGCTTTAGCGCTCCCTCGAGGGCGAGCGGATAGGACGTGCCGCGGCCGAGGTAGAGCACGTCGCGCACTTTGGCTATGTCGCGCGCCAAGGCCTCGACCGCGCTCTCGCATTTCAGCGCCTGCGCCATCAGCCCCGGGATCGCCATGAGATCGCTGACAAGCCGCGCTTCGGTCTCGCCGTCGATGGCTCCTCGGGCGCGTCCGATGGCGAGCGCCAGCGCCGCGAAAACGGCCAACTGGCAGGTGAAGGCTTTCGTCGATGCGACGCCTATTTCTGGGCCTGCGAGCGTTGGCGCCACGACGTCGCTTTCGCGCGCCATGGTGGAGCTCGCGACATTGACGATCGAGAGGACCTTTTGCCCTTTCGCCTTGGCGCAGCGCAATGCGGCGAGCGTGTCGGCGGTTTCGCCTGATTGCGAGACGAGTATCGTCAGGCCGCCGGCGTCGAGCGGCGGATCGCGATAGCGAAATTCCGAGGCGATCTCGACGTCGACCGGCAGCAGGGCGAAACGCTCGAACCAATATTTCGCCATCAGTCCCGCGATATAAGCGGTGCCGCAACCGCAGATCGTCAGGCGCGACAGGCGCGCCGCGTCGACAGGCAGATCGAAAGGCAGCGCGACGCGCCCCGCGGACATGTCGAGATAGTGCGCGAGCGTGCGTCCGACGACCTCGGGCTGCTCGTAAATTTCCTTCGCCATGAAATGGCGGTGGTTGCCTTTGTCGATCAGGAAAGCCGAGGCCGGCGTCTTGATCCTGCGCCGTTCGACGGGCAGCCCCGCCGCGTCCTTGAAGGAAGCGGCTTCATGCGTCAGCGCGACGAAATCGCCATCCTCGAGATAGGCGATCGTGTCGGTGAAAGGCGCCAGCGCCAGCGCGTCCGAGCCGAGGAACATCTCGCCGCTGCGCTCTCCTTCGCCAAAGCCGACTGCGAGGGGAGCGCCCTTGCTGGCGCCGACCAAAAGGTTTTCCTCCCCTTCGAAAATCATGGCGAAAGCGAAGGCGCCTTTGAGGCGCGGCAGGCTGGCGGCGACCGCGTCGACCGGCGCGAATCCCTCGTTTAGGCCCTGTGTCACGAGGTGAGCGATGACTTCCGAATCTGTGTCGGACGAGAATATGTGGCCCTTGGCGCGCAATTCGTCACGCAATTGGCGGAAGTTCTCGATAATGCCGTTATGCACGACCGCGACCTTCGCGCTGGCGTGCGGATGGGCGTTGTTTTCCGTCGCCTTCCCGTGCGTCGCCCAGCGCGTGTGGCCTATCCCGACGGCCCCGCCGAGAGGCTCCTGCGCCAGACGCAGCTCCAGATTCCTGAGTTTGCCGCTGGCGCGTCGCCTCGTCAGATGGCCGGCTTCGAGAGTGGCGATTCCGGCGGAATCATAGCCGCGGTATTCGAGCCGCCTTAGCGCGTCAACAAGCGAGCCCGCGACAGCCCCACGCCCCAATATGCCAACGATGCCGCACATGAATCTCTCCTGACCCAACCGCGGAACATCCGAGCGCCGCAGCTTTGGCCTAGCTAGCCAACTTTAAGCGCTTTCAAAGGCGCCCTCGTTACTTCCTGTTTTTTTCACGAAAGCCTATGGCCCAGCCCGGCTTTTCGATCTGGCGCTCCCGCGCAATCACCAGGGAATCAGCGGAAACATCCTTCGTGATGACAGAGCCCGTGCCGATGTAAGCGCCGTCGCCGATTTTGACGGGCGCGACCAACGACGCGTGCGAACCGATGAATGCGCCCTCGCCAATCTCGGTCCGGAACTTGCCGAATCCATCGTAATTACAGGTGATCGTTCCGGCGCCAATATTCGTTTTAGCGCCTATGCTCGCGTCGCCGATATAGCTCAAATGATTGATTTTTGCGCCAGCGCCGACCTCGGACGCCTTGATTTCCACGAAATTTCCGATGTGAACGTCCCGCATCAGCGTGGCGCCGGGCCTCAGACGCGCAAAAGGCCCGATGGTCGCATTTTCTCCGATCGTCGCCCCCTCGACATGCGAGAAAGAACGGATAACGGCGCCGGCGCCGACCACGACTCCCGGACCGAACACGACATTGGGCTCGATGGTGACGTCCTGCGCGAGCGCCGTATCGAAAGCGAGAGTGACGCTCGAAGGATCAACGAGCGTGACTCCCGCACCCAGCGCGCTCTCGCGCAGCCGCGCTTGAAATAACGCTTCGGCCGCCGCGAGCTGCGTGCGATCGTTGACACCGAGCACCTCCTCCTCGGAGACGATCAGCGCGCAGGCGGCAAGCTTTCTTTCCCGCGCTATCGCGACGATATCCGTCAGATAATATTCGTTTTGGCTGTTTTCGCAGCCAATGGCCTCGATGAGGTCGAGAGCGTGGCGGCCGGAAACGCCCATCAGCCCGGCGTTGCAGGTCGTCAGCTTGCGCTCTTCAGCGCTCGCGTCGCGCTCCTCGCGGATCGCCTCCAGGCCGCCGTCCTTCAAGATCAGCCGGCCATAGCCTGTCGGATCCTTCGCCTCGAACCCTAAAGCGACGATCGCGCTTTCGCCGTCAGCCAGCGCCTTGCGCATCAGCGCGAACGTCTCTGGCCGCACAAGGGGTGTGTCCGCGAAGGCGACGAGTATGTCGTCGTAGCCGAAGGCGATCGCCTCGCGCGCGGCGAGCACGGCGTGGGCGGTGCCGCGCCGCTCGGTCTGGATGACGGCCTCGGCGTCGCGTGCGATCGTCTTAGCCTCGACTTCGATTGCGCCGTGAGTTGGCGCGACGACCACGACGATACGGTCGGCTTCGGCTTCAACGACAGCCGAAAGGACATGGCCCACCATGGACCGTCCCGCGACCTTATGCAGAGCTTTGGGCCGCGTGGAGCGCATGCGCGTTCCATCGCCGGCGGCAAGAATGACGGCGAGGCAAGTCCGGCCTGGAAAGCTTGCGGCGGAGTTTCGGTTAGAAGCAAGAGCCATGAGGCGAACGTCCCCTGGGATACGACCGCGACCCTTCGGTGCGACCCATCCAATGCATTCCTCGTGTTTTAACTATAAAGATGCGGCGCACAAAAAACCCAGACAAAAGATCGGACAGCATCTTATCGCCGCCCCAATATGCGGTATAAAGCTGCTTTCCTTACTCCTTCAAGCATCGGCGCGCTCAGCGCCTGACAGACAGGTTCATGGTCCATCGGCGGGACGTTTTGAGACTTGCGCTCGGCGCCTTGGCGGGAGCGGTCGAGACGGGCGCCTACGCTGATGCCGCTTCGCCTCCTTCCACGGGCTTCCCTTTGGGAGCGCCGACGCCGTTCGATCCGGCGATGGTGACGGACACCGCAAGAGCCCTCGCGAAACAGCCTTATAAAGCCCTGCCGCAAGATCTCCCCGACGCGTTCAAGACCCTGACCTATGATCAGTATGTCTCGATCCATCTGCGCCCGAGCGCGACGATCTGGGCCAATGACAATATCGGCTTCGCCCTTGAGCCCTTGCATCGCGGCTTTGCCTTTTCGACGCCGATGCAGATCAATCTCGTCGCCGACGGCCAGGCCCGCCGTCTGGCGTATGACGCCGGTCTGTTCGATTTTGGCAAGGTGACGCCGCCCGCCAACCTCGGGGACATCGGATTTTCCGGCTTTCGCGTGCTGGCGCCGCTGGAGCACGGCGGCTTCTTCGAGCTGGCGACCTTCCAGGGCGCGAGTTTTTTTCGCGCGGTGGCTCGTGGCCAGGAGCCCGGCACGATGGCGCGCGCCCTCTCGATCAAGACGGCGGATCCGCGCGGCGAGGAATTTCCGGCGATCAGGAGCGTCTGGATCGAGCGCCCGACACTGGCCGGCAATACGCTCGTCATCCACGCCATCATCGATTCGGAAAGCGTGAGCGGCGCCTATCGCTTCACCGTGCATCCGGGCGAGGCGACGATCATTGACACCGAATGTACTTTATTCGCGCGCGCCGCCCTCGACCATTACGGCATCGCCACGATGAGCGCGACCCATCTGTCGGGCTCGATCGATAAGACAAGGCTCGACGATCTTCGTCCGGAGGTCGGCGAAATAGATGGCCTGCAAATGCTCACCGGGAAGGGCGAATGGCTTTGGCGGCCGGTTTCGAATCCGGCCACGCTGCAAATCTCGACCTTCATTGATGAAAACCCGCGCGGATTCGGTTTCCTGCAACGCGATCGCGACTTCGATCACTATCAAGATGACGATCAGCACTGGGAGAACCGCCCGTCCTTGTGGATCGAGCCGATTGGCGACTGGTCTTTCGGAGGGGTGCAACTCATAGAGATTCCGTCTGAATCCGATGTGAACGACAATATCATCGCTTATTGGCGGCCGAAGCAGCCGCTAAACGCCGGCAGCGACATCTCCTTCGCCTACAGGCAGTTCTGGTGCAAGGTTCCGCCGGAACGTCCGCCGCTTGCAACCGTCTCGCTGTCGCGCTCAGGGCGAGGCTCAAGCGCGAAACGGCGCCGCTTTCTGGTCGAATTTTCCGGCGAAGCTTTGAGCCAGATCAAAAGCCCGGAAGACATCTGGCCGAATTTGAGCGCCTCGCCCGGATCCATCGTTTCGGTTCGAACGTTCATGTCTGCGGACAAGATGACCTACAGGGTTTTGTTTGAACTCGATCCCGGCGGCGAAACCTTTTCCGAGCTGCGCCTCGTCCTCGAGTCGCATCAAAAGCCAATCAGCGAGACATGGATTTACCGATGGACGCCCTGACCAAGGCCGAAGCGGCGTTGCGACAGCCGCGCGTGACGGAATTGTCCGTCGGCTCTCTATTTCCCTGCATGCCGCCGGAAGCGCCACTGGAGATGCCGACGCAGAGCCTGTCGGAATTCGATCCCGGGAGCCGGCGCAAACAGACCAGGCGCTCCCCGTGGGCGGGCGTGCTGCTGGCGCGACTGTTCATCTTCGGCGGCGGTTTCGCGCTGACGGCCTATGGCGCCTACGAAATGTACGAAGTCGTCGCCGTCGGCGGCGTGACGCTGCTCGAGTGGGCGCTGGTGATCCTCTTCGTCGCCACCTTTTCCTGGATCGCGCTCGCTTTCACCAATGCGATCGCCGGCTTCTTCTGGCTATTGTTTCTCGCCCCCAAGCCGCCCGCTCTTCCGGCCTCCTTGCGTGAGCGCACGGCGATCGTCATGCCGATCTACAATGAGGCGCCGGCGCGCATATTCAGCGCCCTGCAGGCGATGTACGAGGATGTCGAAACCTCAGGGGTCGGAGCCTCTTTCGACTGGTTCTTCCTGTCGGACACCACCGATCCCGACGTATTCCTCGCCGAGGAGCAGGCGTTTATCTCCCTCCGGCAAAGGCTCGGCCTGACGGGGCAGATCTATTACCGGCACCGGCCGAAAAACACCAACCGGAAAGCCGGCAACATCGAGGATTTCGTCACCCGCTGGGGCGGCCGCTATGAGCATATGGTCGTTCTCGACGCCGACAGCCTGATGACCGGCCGGTCTATTGTCGCGCTCGCCGCGGCGATGGAGGATGATCCCGACTCGGGGATCATTCAAACGCTGCCGCTCATCATCAATCGCAACACCCTTTTCGCCCGCGTTCAGCAATTCGCGGCCAGGATCTATGGCCCCGTGATCGCCGCCGGCGTATCCGTCTGGATGGGGCGCGAAGGCAATTATTGGGGCCACAACGCCATCATCCGCACCAGGGCTTTCGCCGCCCATTGCGGCTTGCCGACGCTCCGCGGGCGGCCTCCCTTCGGCGGCCATATCCTCAGTCATGATTTCGTCGAAGCGGCCTTGATCCTGCGCGCAGGATACGCTGTGTACATGCTGCCGACGCTGGGCGGCAGTTTCGAGGAGAGCCCTCCTTCTCTCATTGATCTCTCCGCGCGCGACCGGCGCTGGTGCCAGGGCAATCTTCAGCATCTGCGCGTGCTGCCAGCGAAAGGATTTCGTCTCGCGTCGCGACAGCATTTCGTCACCGGCATCATGGCCTATGTGTCGTCGCCGCTGTGGATGCTGCAACTCTTCGTCGGCATCATGCTGGTGCTTCAGGCGAGCTACATCCGTCCTGAGTATTTCACCAGCGAATTCACTCTGTTTCCCGCGTGGCCGCGATTCGACGCCGCGCGGTCTCTCAGCCTCTTTGCGCTGACCATGACGATCCTGCTGCTGCCGAAGTTTTTCGGCCTGCTGCTCGCCCTTATCCAGGGCCGCACCCGGCGCGGCAGCGGCGGCGCCGTGAGGCTCGTGCTCTCGACGCTCTTTGAGATCGTCATGTCAGCCCTGCTGGCGCCCAGCATGATGCTGATTCAGGCGGGTCACGTCATGCATTTCGTGTTTGGCTTCGACACGGGCTGGGATCCGCAACGGCGCGATGACGGCTCCATTCCCTTCAAGGCGATCGTCAGGCGCCACCGCTCCCACGTCGCCATGGGCGTCATCACCCTGATCGCCGGGTTCCTGATCTCTCCGTCTCTCGTCGCCTGGATGTCGCCGACGATTTTCGGCCTCATATTGGCGATTTTCTTGTCGTGGTCGACGGGGCTTTTGAACGTTGGCCTTGCGTTCCGCCGGGCCGGCCTGCTTTTGACTCCGGAGGAGCAATCGAAGCCGCCGCTGGTCGCCCGCGCCAATGATCTGGCGCAACAGATCGAGGGCGACCCCGCCGAAGACGGGTCTCGGCTGGCCGCGCTTTCAGACGATGCGAAATTCTGGGCGCTTCACGTCGCCTGGCTCCCGGGCGGACAAAGCCGCAGAACCGGCGACATATCGCCGGAATGGGCGCTCGCCGAAGCAAAGGTCAACCAGGCGGAGACATTTGATGAAGCTCTGTCCTGGCTGAAACCGAAAGAGCGCATGGCGCTTCTCCAAGACCGCAGGCTGCTGGAGCGCCTATTGGGTCTGCCGCGAAGCCGTTCCATGCCTGAGGCTCTATCCTCAGTCGGGTAAACCGCCGCCGAATAACAGTCCCGAGATTCGCAGACGCCAATGCTCCATTCCAAAGCCCTTGCCGCCAAAACAGGGCATGACGGCCATGGGCCAGCATTCCCGCATCCATCTGCCGTCACGCCAAAATATGACCGGATATGAAAATCGGCGCGCCCGGTACAGACCGGAAGCTCTGCTGCGCAACTCCTTCTCGGCCGGTTGCATCGAAGCGTCGATTTCGGCGTGATAAGAGACCCGGTTTTCCGAGAGCTGCCCGGATCGCATCCGAAAGCACCCTAAAATTGCGTCTATGATCACGAGATCGGCGCGCTTTGCGAAGCGCCGCCACAGGTCGAAATCGCCGGCCAAACGGAATTCAGCGTTAAGGCCGCCGGCCTCGTCCCATAGCTTCGGGCGCCAGAACGTGCCTTCCTGCTGGATGAAAGGTCGAGCGAAACGGCCGTCGAAGATTCCGGCAGCCACGGCTTTTCGCGGGAAGGCTATGATCGGAGACATGTGCAACACCTCGCCCCCTTCGGCGATGACCGTCGGGCGCCCCGTCACCCAATCGACGTCCGGATTAGTCTCGAATACCCGCGCGACGGTAGCCAAAGCTCCCGGCTCCAGGCGGTCGTCGGCATTGATCCAGCTCATCGCATCCGCATTGCCGCAGGCGGCGAAGCCGCGGTTCACAGCGTCATAGAGACCACGATCACCTTCGCTGACAAAAGAAAATTCGATGCCTTTGCAATTGATTGGAAAGTCATTTGCAAGGCGGGCTTGCCACGCGGCCAATAATTTGATCGTTGAATCCGTTGATCCGCCGTCTTGCAGATGATACCGCACCGAGAATGGACCCGCTTGAGTCACCACGCTCAAGATAGTTTCATTGATGAATTGCTCTCCGTTAAGCACAGGCGTCACAATATTAAATTGCATGCGGATATCCGATCGCGTCAATATTTGGCGTTGAAAATCGCTTTATCAGAAGTAGGCCTTTCGCCCTCATGGAATCAGATCGACTCAAAAATACCTCCGCGAGTCCGTTGAATTCGGATCAAGCCGGGCCATCGACGTTCCAGGCGCTTCCCACCCCTCCGGTGCCCGCAAGCGTGACCGATGGTATGATGGCTTTGAAATATAGACAGGTTTTAGATCTCGCGGCGGAAAAGTTGCTGGCTTTCATCAAACGGCGTCGCCCTCCAATTCATTGGGTTAGCCAATGTGGTCAGGATCGGTTTGTAGTAGAGAAGATTTTTCGCCGAAAGAGACAAGGATTTTTTCTTGAAATTGGCGGCGGCGACGGTCGATATCTTTCCAACACGCTGATTCTTGAGACTTTTTTTGATTGGTCGGGCATTCTCGTCGAGCCGACCGACGCTTTTGATTCCATGGTAAAAAATCGCCCGAAAGCGAAGTGTGAACGGGCGACCATCGCCGGCAGCCGCAAAACGGTGCGTATGTTGGAAGTACAGGACAATGGCCAGGTGGCGATCAATCCTGACGCGGCCACTGGGAATACGCTTTTGTCTGTCATGGAGGATATTGATGACGCCGGATCGGGCTTCCAGCCTCCCTCCTTCGGTACGATCCAAAAAAGTTATCTTGTCGAGACAATCACGCTCGATGATTTGCTGACGAAATGGAACGCTCCAAGCACGATCGACTACTTCAGTTTCGACGTCGAAGGGGCCGAATTTGAAATTCTACAGGCGTTTCCCTTCGATAAATGGAAATTCAACTGCATCGGCGTCGAGAGACCTTCCGCCGAGCTTGACCAGCTGCTTGTCGCCAACAAATATTTCCTGATCCGCGAGGGTTTCCCGCTGGACTGGTTCTACTTGCATCGGGATTTTCTGGATCAATGGTTCGAAACGCTGAGCTAAACTGAGAACGGCTCGGCCTTGTCCTGCGGCGGCGCAGCGTGGCTTGCGTCTCGAACCGCCGGCGATTTCTTCAGCGCAATCGCCGCTTGCGCCGCCGCCAGCCTTGCGATCGGCACGCGGAAAGGCGAGCAGGACACGTAATCCAGCGCCAGCTTTTCACAGAATTCGATGGAGGCCGGATCGCCCCCATGTTCACCGCAAATGCCGAGCTTGATCTCCGGTCGCGTCGCGCGGCTTCGTTGAGCGGCGATGGCGACGAGTTCGCCGACGCCTTCCCTGTCGATTGTGACGAAGGGGTCGGCCGCCAGAATGCCGGAGCTGACATAAGGCCCGAGAAACGAGCCGGCGTCGTCGCGCGACAAGGCCAGGCAAGTCTGGGTCAGATCATTGGTTCCGAACGAAAAAAATTCGGCGGTCGCAGCGATCTCGCCGGCGCGCAGGCAGGCGCGCGGCGTTTCGATCATCGTGCCGACCGTATAGGGAATGGTCTGTCCCGATTCAGTCTCGACGGCTTTGGCGATTGCGTCCACCCTCGCCTTGACGAGATCGAATTCATGCTTGGCGATGATCAGCGGCGCCATGATCTCGGGCCGCACCAGGGCGCCCGTTCGGTGTTTGACCTCGACCGCGGCCTCGAAAATGGCGCGCGCCTGCATCTCAGTGATTTCCGGATAGGCGATCGTCAGCCGGGAGCCCCGAAAGCCAAGCATCGGGTTGACTTCTTTGAGCTCGCTGAGGCGCCGTAGAATTTTCTCCGACGAGAGTCCGAGCGCGACGGCGAGCTGCTCGATTTCCTGCGGCGCATGCGGCAGGAATTCATGCAGCGGCGGGTCAAGCAGCCGGATCGTCACCGGCAGTCCGGCCATGATCCCGAACAGCTCGATGAAATCGCTGCGCTGCATCGGCAGCAGCTTGTCGAGCGCGGCGCGCCTTCCGCGCGGATCGTCGGCGAGGATCATCTCGCGCACGGCGGTCAGCCTGTCGCCCTCGAAAAACATATGCTCCGTCCGGCAGAGGCCAATGCCTTCTGCGCCAAATTTCCGGGCGGCGCGAGCGTCTTGCGGCGTCTCCGCATTGGCGCGCACCTCCATCCGCCGCGCTTCGTCCGCCCACTTCATCAGGATCGCGAACTCGCCCGTCAATTCAGGCCGGCTCATGCGGATAGAGCCTTGAATCACCTGGCCCGTGGCGCCGTCGATGGTCAGCATGTCGCCCTTCCTCAAGACCACCCCCGCCGCGGACATTGTGGCTTTGGCATAATCGACCCGGATCGTCGCGGCGCCCGTGACGCAAGGTTTTCCCATGCCGCGCGCGACCACCGCCGCGTGGGAGGTCATGCCGCCCCGCGTCGTCAGAATGCCTTCCGCGGCGTGCATGCCATGAATGTCGTCGGGGCATGTCTCTATGCGCACGAGGACGACCTTGCGGCCCATGTTCCTCAGCTGCTCGGCCTCATCGGCTGAAAACACGATCTCGCCGCTCGCGGCTCCGGGCGACGCCGGCAGTCCGGCAGCGATGACATTGCGCAGGGCGTGCGGGCTGATCGCCGGATGCAGCAGCTGATCGAGCGAAGCGGGATCGATCCGATTGATCGCTTCCTCCTTGCTGATCAGACCCTCGCACGTCATATCTACGGCGATGCGCAGCGCCGCGAGACTCGTGCGCTTCCCGCTGCGGGTCTGCAGCATCCAGAGTTTGCCGTTTTCAACGGTGAACTCCATATCCTGCATATCCCGGTAGTGACGTTCGAGCAGTTCCGTCGTCCGCACGAATTCGGCGAAGACAATGGGCATCGCCGTTTCCATCGAAGGCTTGCCGGAACCGGCGGCGAGGCGGGCGGTCTCGGTGATATTCTGCGGCGTTCTAATGCCAGAGACGACGTCTTCGCCCTGCGCATTGATCAGGAATTCGCCATAAAGCTCCTTCGCGCCTGTCGACGGATTGCGGGTGAAGGCGACGCCTGTCGCGGACGTTGGTCCCATATTGCCGAACACCATCGCCTGCACATTGACGGCGGTGCCCCAATCGGACGGAATGCCATGGATGCGCCGGTAGATGATGGCGCGCGGGGTCAGCCATGACCCGAACACTGCGGCGATTGCGCCCCAGAGCTGCTCTTGCGGGCTTTGCGGAAAAGGCTTTCCGCTCTCTTCCTCGACCGTCGCCTTGAATGCGACGACGAGCTTTTGCCAATCCTCCGCGCGGAGCTCCGTGTCGAGCGAGACGCCCTTGGCCTCTTTGTAGGATTCCAGCGCGTCTTCAAAATGGTGATGGCCAATGCCGAGCACGACATTGGAATACATCTGGATGAACCGGCGATAGGAATCGAAGGCGAAACGCTCATCCCCCGCGCTTTTCGCGAGTGCCCTGACGGTGACGTCATTGAGGCCGAGATTCAAGACCGTATCCATCATGCCGGGCATCGACGCTCTCGCGCCGGACCGGACCGAGACAAGCAGCGGCGCCTCTTCATCGCCGAACGTCTTGCCGGTCAGCTTGCCGATATGCGCGAGCGAGGCCTCGACGTCGGCCGCGAGCTCAGACGGAAAGCGCTTCTGGTTTTCGTAGAAATAGGTGCAAACGTCGGTCGTGATCGTGAAGCCAGGCGGAACCGGCAGGCCAAGATTCGCCATCTCCGCTAGATCAGCGCCCTTCCCGCCTAAAAGATCGCGCATGGCGCTTGACCCTTCAGCGCGACCATCGCCGAACGTATACACCCATTTGGCCATCTGGGCTCCTCTGTAAAAGCCGCGCGCGGCACGCCGTCCGATTGTCCGACGCGTGCGCCGCGCGCCTACGCCGGGGGACAAAGCGGACCTTAGCGGTTTTACGACGGCGCCGCGAAAAACCTTGTCCTAAGGCCGGTTCAGCTGATGCTGCAAAATGAAGGGAGGCGCGACATCGCCGCTCTGTTTGAGCGGTTCGACGCCTCACCCGGCCGTTCAACCGTGCGCATCGGCGCCGCGCTTGGAAAAGAGGTAAGTCGCGCCGCGGGAGAACTGTGACCCAAAGGCCGCGCCTGTTGATGAAATGTTCCCCGGAGGCGAGTTCGCGTTGCGACGCCAAAAATTGTTGGTTATTCATCTTTTGGAGGGGTTGGCAAGATCAAAAGGGCGGTTTTTGCCGCATTGAATGGATTTTCGCTTTTCTTTAAGGGTGCGGCTTTCGGCTTCGGTTTTAGCCGGAAACCCGCGGCAATTTAAAGAGTTCGCATAAATTATGAGGCGTGCGTGACGACTTCTTCGACAACTCCCCTGCTCGATACGATCCATTCGCCTGCCGATCTGCGGCGGCTTCCCGAGTCGGAGCTCGCGCAGGTCGCTAAGGAACTGCGTGAGGAGACGATTAGCGCCGTTTCGGTGACCGGCGGCCATCTTGGAGCAGGTCTTGGCGTCGTCGAACTGACGGTCGCGCTGCATTATGTGTTCGATACGCCGCAGGATCGGTTGATCTGGGACGTCGGTCATCAAGCCTATCCGCACAAAATCCTCACCGGCCGGCGCGAGCGCATCAGGACGCTGCGTCGCGGCGGCGGACTCTCCGGTTTCACCAGACGCTCTGAAAGCGAATATGATCCTTTTGGGGCGGCCCATTCCTCGACATCGATCTCGGCCGGGCTCGGCATGGCCGTGGCCAACACCCTATCCGGCAAGAACGGCAACGTCATAGCGGTGATCGGCGACGGCGCAATGTCGGCGGGAATGGCCTATGAGGCCATGAACAATGCCGGCGCGATGCATTCGCGCCTCATCATCATTCTGAACGACAATGAAATGTCGATCGCTCCGCCAGCGGGAGCGCTCTCCGCCTATTTGGCCCGCCTCGTGTCGGGCGGCGCCTATCGTTCCGTCCGCGAGGCAGTGAAACAGCTGGGAAGGCTGCTGCCGCGCTTTGTCTACGACAGGGCGCGCAAGACCGAGGAATTCGCGCGCAATTTCTGGGCCGGCGGCACCATGTTCGAGGAGCTTGGGATTTATTACGTCGGGCCTATCGACGGCCATAACCTCGACCAGATGCTGCCCGTCTTGAAAAACGTCCGCGATTTCAAAGAGACCGGACCGATCCTCGTGCATGTCGTGACGCAAAAGGGCAAGGGCTACGCTCCAGCCGAAGCGACGAAGGACAAATATCACGCCGTCAATATGTTCGACGTGGTGACCGGCAAACAGGTCAAGCCGAAACCCAACGCGCCCGTCTACACGAACGTCTTTGCGGAGGCCCTGGTCAAGGAGGCGGCAAAGGACGACAAGATCGTGGCGATCACGGCCGCCATGCCGAGCGGCACAGGACTCGATATTTTCCAAAAGTCCTTTCCCGATCGCACCTTCGATGTCGGCATCGCGGAGCAGCATGCGGTGACTTTCGCGGCCGGCCTCGCGAGCGAAGGCTACAAGCCCTTCTGCGCGCTTTACTCTACCTTTCTCCAGCGCGGCTATGATCAGGTCGTGCATGACGTCGCGATCCAAAATCTCCCCGTGCGTTTCGCGATCGACCGCGCTGGCCTCGTTGGCGCGGACGGCGCGACGCATGCGGGTTCGTTCGACGTCGCGTTCCTCGGCATCGTGCCGAATATCGTCGTTATGGCGGCGGCCGACGAAGCCGAACTCGTCCACATGGTCGCGACCGCCGCGGCCTATGACGCCGGGCCCATCGCGCTACGCTATCCGCGCGGCGAAGGCGTCGGCGTCGAGATGCCGGTTGAGGGAAAGCCGCTGGAGATCGGCCGCGGCCGCATTGTGCGCGAAGGCAATAAGGTCGCCATTCTTTCCTTCGGCGCGCGCCTCGCCGAGGTTCTGAAAGCCGCCGAAGATCTTGCCGGCTATGGCGTGTCGACGACCGTCGCCGATGCGCGTTTCGCCAAGCCGCTGGATGTCGATCTCCTGATGCGGCTCGCGGCCAATCATGAGGTGCTGATCACGATCGAGGAAGGCTCCGTCGGCGGGTTCGGCTCATTTGTGGCCCAGAAGCTCACCGACGAGGGCGTTCTCGACGGCGCTGGTCCGCGCGCGCTCAAATTTCGCTCGATGGTGCTGCCCGACGTTTTCCAGGATCATGACAAGCCGGAAAAACTTTATGCGCAGGCAGGTCTTGACGCCAAGGCGGTGGTCGCCAAAGTGCTTTCGACCCTTGGCCGCGAAAGCGACGCATTAAAGAGCCGGATTGCGTGAGGCTGGCGACCTTTTCGCGCTTGGCGGCCTGCTGAATCGGGTCCTATGCTCGCCGCGAGCGGATGCTGGTTGCCGCCGCCGCAGCCATCAGGTCCTGTAGGCCATGATCGAACATATCGCTCCGAATGAACGCGGGCCACGGGTGCGGCGTTTCCGGTTGTTTAAGGAAACCGCGGAAAATTGGCATAGCCTTGGTCTTTACGGCTGGTTCGAGCAGGCGATCGCCCTGATCCTCACCGCCCTCACCGGCGCTGTCATCATCATCGCCGTCATCGATCTCGTCTGGGCCGTAGCGAGGGACCTTTACCTCAAGGGTTTGGAGCCGGTTGATCACACCGTCTTCCAGAGCATTTTCGGCATGATCATGACAGTGCTGATCGCCATGGAGTTCAACCACACGATCCTCAGCATCCTTCACCGCAAAAGGAGCATCGTTCAACTGCGGACCGTGATCTTGATCGCTCTCCTCGCCCTGGCTCGAAAATTCATCATTATCGACCTGACGGAGACCGCTCCCATGACCATCGCCGCTCTTGCTTTTGCGGCCTTGTCGCTTGGTTGTGTTTATTGGCTGGTGCGCCAGCAAGACTCTCGCGAGGATGCGGAGGCAGAATCGCCACATGCGTCCTGAACCAAAGCTTCCGAGCAAAGCGGATGAAGATCCCTTGAACTCCGTCCGATGAAACAAAAGCCCAAAAGCGGAGCGACGGCCGGCGCCCGTCCGCGCGCGGACGTCGCCCTTGTCGAGCGAAAACTGTTCGACAGCCGCGCCAAAGCGCAGGAGGCGATTGCAGCTGGCCGGGTCAGCGTCGATGGCAAAACACTGCGCAAAGCCTCCGAGCCGGTCGACGCGGGCGCTCATGTCGAAGCTTCGGCGCCATACCCCTGGGTATCGCGCGGCGGCGTCAAACTCGCCGCGGCGCTTGACGCCTTCGGCTTCGATCCCTCTGGCCTCGTGTGTCTCGACGTCGGCGCCTCGACCGGGGGCTTCACCCATGTCCTTCTGACCCGTGGCGCAGCGCATGTTTTCGCCGTCGATGTCGGGCGTGGCCAGTTGCGCGCCGAAATCGCACGCGATCCACGCGTCGAGTCGCGCGAGGCGACCGATGTAAGAAGCCTCGAAGCAAACGCCCTGCCCCGCCCGCCACGGCTCGTCACGATCGATGTGAGCTTCATTTCGCTGGCGCTCGTGCTTCCGGCGGTCGCCCGGCTGGCGGCGGCAGACGCCAAGCTCATCGCTTTGATCAAACCGCAATTCGAAGCCGGTCGCGCGCATCTCGTCAAAGGCCTCGTCAAGGACAGAGCCATGCATGAGGAGGTCTGCGCCCGGATCAAAGATCTGGTCCAATCGCTCGGCTGGCGCGTCGAAGGACTCATTCCATCCCCGATCGAAGGCGGCGACGGCAATCGCGAATTTCTCATCGGCGCCAGTCGGCGATGATCAGTTTCAATGCGCGGCTTCAAATCGAGGGGCTTGGGCAGCGTGGCGAAGGCCTCTCGCGCGGCCCGGACGGAACGGTCTTCGTGCCCTACGCCCTGCCTGGCGAAACCATCATCGCCGAAGTGGATGGCTCGCGCGGCAAGCTCGTCGAAATCAGGACTGCGAGCCCCGACCGCATTCGACCCATCTGTCGCTACTTTTCGGCCTGCGGCGGCTGCGCCGTGCAAACGCTGGCCGAGCAGCCCTATGCGCAATGGAAGCAAGGCCTGCTGGCGGACGCAATGCGGCAGGCTGGGATCAAAGCCAAAGCTGAACCGCTTAGGGATGCGCATGGAGCGGGCCGACGCCGCGCAACATTTCACGCCCGCACTGACGCGTCCGGCCGCGCAATAACGGGCTTCATGGAGGCGCGAGCGCACAAAATCGTCGAGATCGAAGGCTGCCCTGTACTCGCCCCGTCACTGCAGGAGGCGCCACAGATTGCGCGGGCGTTGGCGCAAATCCTCGCCGCCTCCGGCAGGCCGCTCGACATTTTGATGACGGCGACAGCATCAGGCCTCGACGTCGATCTCAAGGGCCACGGGCCGCTGAACGAAGACGAGACGCAACGGCTCGTCAGATTTGCCTTGCGCCACGATCTCGCGCGCCTTTCAAATCATGGCGCGATCGTCACCGTGCAGCGTCCGCCTGTCGTCCTCATGGGCAAAGCGATGGTCGCCGTTCCGCCCGGTGCGTTTTTGCAGGCGACGGAAGCAGGCGAAGCGGCGCTCGCAGAGGAGGTCTGCGCCGCGCTGACAGGAGCGAGCCGGATCGCTGATCTTTTTGCCGGCGTCGGCACGTTTTCGCTGCGGCTCGCGGCGTTCGCGCCAGTCCACGCGATCGACGCCGATGGGCCGGCGCTCGACGCCCTCGCCAAGGCCGCGCGCAGCGCAGCCTTGCGGCCGGTCACGATCGAGACGCGCAATCTGTTTCGACGCCCTCTGAGCGCCGAGGAATTAGCGCCTTTCGACGCCGTCATCTTCGATCCTCCGCGCGCAGGGGCCGAACTTCAGGCGCGCGCAATCGCCAAGTCCCGCGTTCCTGTCATCGTGGCGGTGTCCTGCAATACGCAAACTTTCGCGCGCGACGCCGCTATCCTTTGCTCAGGCGGCTATGCGCTCGAGCGTGTTCTGCCGGTCGATCAGTTTCGCTACTCGCCGCATCTTGAAATCGTCGCGACATTCCGGCGAAGCGTAAAACCCCGAGCGCGGCGCCTATTGGGCTGAGATCAGCTCCGAACATCTTTTCCGAATCTGGCGAAAGAGGCGGCTCTCTCGAGCGCGTACATTGACTAGAGCGGGCTGACGGGCGGCAGCTTGTCCCGGGCGATAGGCGGCGGCGGATCGAACCACCGAAACCCCAATAATCCGGCGAGAAAACCGCCGATGTGAGCTTCCCAGGCGATCGATGCGCCAGGCATGCCCATTGTCTGCGGAAAGACCCCTGACAGGAAGTTCGCGAAAAACCAGAGTATGAGAAAAATGACCGCGTTGCGGTTGGAGAAGATCTCTCTCAGCGGAAGCGCCGGCAGCCGATAGGTGTGGTCGCCGCGTTCCACGAAGCTGAAGGCGGACCCGAGCGGCGCGCCTGGTTGGAACGCAAAGCGCACCACCGCCGCCATAGCGCCGGACACTACGGCGGAGGCGCCGACGACTGGCTGCAAATCCGCCATATGCGTGAGGAACTGCGTCAACGCTCCCGCGACGGCGCAGACGGCGCAAAACATCAGAAACCGGCCATTCCCGAACCGACGCGCCACGGCGGAGCCGAAAGCAACGAGCCAGAGGCTGTTCATGCCGACATGGGCCCAGCCGCCATGCAGGAAGGCGTAAGTGAGCGGGGTCCACCAGAGCGGCCGGCCGTCTCCGAGGAAAAACACCGCCAATTGCGAAGCGTCTTCGTCGGTCCCTGCCGTCGCGTTCAAGGCGGCTGTGACGAGGTCGGGATTGAAGGCGAAAGTGAAGCGCCCCGGCACAAAGGCGAAGAGCGCGAGAGTTTTGAAGTGCGCCAGCGGCGAAACCAGATCGCAGATCGCCTGGATGATCACGAGGATCGCGACGAGCCCGAGGACCACTCCCGGCACGTTGAAAATTCGTTCTCTCGCGGCGGGCATGTTTGCAGCCTTGATCTTGGGATTCATGCATCAAAATACATGAATGCGCGCAGATTTTTGTGACCGGATCTAATCGACGTCTTCCACCGCGATTGGGGCTCCTCCGGAGAGCTTCTGCGCCAGCGCCGCCTCCATGAAGGGATCTAGGTCGCCGTCCAGCACATCATCTGGCGTTCCGGACGTTGCGCCCGTGCGGAGGTCTTTCACCAACTGGTAGGGCTGCAGCACATAGGAGCGGATCTGATGTCCCCAGCCGATTTCGGTCTTTGATGCTTCAGTGGCGTTGGCGGCCGCCTCGCGACGCTCCAATTCCTGCTCATAAAGTCTCGCGCGCAACATGTTCCAGGCGGTCGCCTTGTTCTTGTGTTGCGAGCGTTCGCCCTGACAGGCGACGACGATACCGGACGGAATATGGGTGATGCGCACAGCGGAATCGGTCGTGTTGATGTGCTGGCCGCCGGCTCCAGATGAGCGATAGGTGTCGATGCGGCAATCGCTTTCCTTGACATCGATGTCGATCTTGTCGTCGATAACGGGATAGACCCACACGGAGGCGAAGCTCGTATGCCGCCGAGCGTTGGAATCGAACGGCGAGATGCGCACGAGCCGATGCACGCCCGATTCGGTCTTGGCCCAGCCATGAGCGTTATGGCCCTTGACCAGAAGCGTGCCAGACTTGAGGCCCGCTTCATCGCCCGCCGTTTCTTCGATGATCTCGACCTTGAACTTGTGGCGCTCGGCCCAGCGCGCATACATGCGAAACAGCATGCGCGCCCAGTCGCAGCTCTCGGTGCCCCCGGCTCCCGCGTGAACTTCGACATAGGTGTCGTTCGAATCGACCTCGCCCGATAAAAGCGCCTCGATCTGGCGCCGCTCGGCCTCGACTTTGAGGCTTTTCAGCTGGTCGATCGCCTCCTTTTCGGTAGCGGAATCTTCTTCCGCCTCGGCGAGTTCGACAAGCGTGACGGCGTCTTCGAGTTCGTTGTCGAAGCGCTTGATCGAGCCGAGCCGGTCTTCAAGTTCGGTCCGCTCGCGCATGATTTTCTGCGCGGCCTCAGCGTCGTTCCAAAGATTTGGATCTTCGACCTTGGCGTTCAGTTCAGCAAGGCGGCGATGAGCGACATCGACGTCAAAGATGCCTCCTCAGCAATCCCATGGATTGCTTGATGGCTTGAACCAACCCTTCAGCTTCGGCGCGCATGTCTTTGAGAACTTTCTGGTGAGGGAGCGACGCTTGCGCCCCGAGATGGCGGGAACATAGGGTGGCGGACCCGCGATGTAAATGGGCGGCTGCGTCCCATGGTTCGAAGGACAAATTTAGGTTAAGATACGCTATGAAACGCGCCGAAGTCATCGCGAAACTCAAAGCGGTCGAGCCTCAGCTCTGGGCCCATGGCGTCGGAGCGCTCTACCTCTTCGGCTCCCATGCCCGCGACGAGGCGCGGGAGGGTTCCGATGTTGACGTGTTCGTCGACCCGGCCTTCGAGGATTTTTACAACCTCAACCATTTCGTCGGCGCCCACGAGGCTCCGGAACGGGCCTGTGGCCATCGCGTCAATTACGGAACCCGCAAGGGCCCCGTCAAATTCTACCGTTCCGCGATCGAGAGTGAGGCCATCCGGATTTTCTGATGCGCCAAACTCCGGTCCGCTGCCTGCGTCACATCATTGATGAGGCAGCACGGGGCACGCGATCCACGCGTGCTCACTAAGACACATTTCGGCACGGCATGCGCGAGGGATTTACGCCAAAGATGCCTCCTTAGTAGCCTCTCTGACGAGGTATCTCGCGCCTTTGTGATACTGATGGGTCTTTGGGTCAAAAATCTTGGCTCGGGTGGCCACTTATTCGTCTAGGCTTGATCCTCATCGTCGAGCGCCCGAAACTGCGCTTCGATTTCGTCGTAGGTAGCACCTTCCCGCGCTTTTTCTGCGATTGACTCCGCATGCTCGCCGAAGGAACCTAATTCGCGTAACAGAAGCTTCGCGGTCGATTCATTATTTGTTCCGATTAACAACCCCTGCAGCCATTCTTTTGGAACGGCGTCGCCAAACTGACTCGGCTGGTAAAACAACCAGCCGTTCATTAGATACGCTTCGTATATCGGGTCGTATTTTGGACGGTACCAGCGGGGCTCCGCCTTGATCACGATAGACTTTACATTTATTAGGCGATGAAGCTCGGCTTGCTCTATTCTCTTCTCGTCGCGCCAAGCGCGGGCTTTTTTGAGCGCCACAACTTTTAAGTCGAAGAGGTTTTCTGGCGCGGTCCCTTTAATTCGCTGGTATGGATCATCACTCCTGGCGCGAATTGAAAGCACAACATCATCCGGCTTTGGTTTCCCGTTCGCCCAGGAAACGGAAAAATCATACCGGCGCGTTGAATTCCCACTCGAATGCGCGGCATTAAACCAGCCGTCAACTCGATCTTCACGCGGCGAATAACCAAGTCGCTCGCGGGTGTTCTCCAGAATCAACGCCGGCCATTCTCCTCCATCACCGCCGCTAACGTTGGATTCTCGATCTATGAACATATCCACCGCCTTGGGAGGAATTCATACTAAGATGTAGTCCTAGTGGTCCAGGAGTTGCCAAGTCTTAATACAGCCCGCCCGTCCCTGTTCCGACGACGCGATCGGCGTCCGGATTGACGGACTGCGCGCGCGGCGAGGCGTCGCTCGTTGCATAGGAGTCAGGCGGCGCCGTGCCTGGCTTGAACGCCTCAAGGATTGTGCCGGAGCCGCTTGAGCGCATGCCTGTTCTGGCGTCGACCGAGATCAGTTTGATGCCCGGCGGCACGCGGAATGGCACATCGGGCTTGTCTTTCAGCGCCATCGTCATGAAGTCGCGGAAGATTGGCGCCGTATATTGCGCGGCTTGGGCGGAATCGCCAAGCGAGCGCGGCTGGTCGTAGCCCATGAAGACGCCAACCGTAAGGTCGGGCGAATAGCCGACAAACCAGAGATCCTTCGCCTCATTGGTCGTGCCGGTTTTGCCGGCGAGGTGCTTGCCGACGGCCTTGATCGACTGCCCCGTCCCGCGCTGGATGACGCCCTCCATGATCGAGGTGATCTGATAGGCTGTCAGGGGGTCCAGCACCTGCTCACGCTTATCGATCAGTTTCGGCTCAGGCTGATTTTCCCATTTATCCGCGTCGCAGCCCTCGCAGATGCGCTCGTCGTGGCGATAGATCGTGTGGCCCCAGCGGTCCTGGATGCGGTCGATCAGCGTCGGCTTGATCCGCTTGCCGCCATTGGCCAGCATCGAATAGGCGGTGGTCATGCGCAAAAGCGTCGTTTCGCCGGAGCCGAGCGACATCGACAGATAGGGCGGCAAATCATCATAGATGCCAAACCGCTTGGCGTATTCCGCAATCAATGGCATGCCGACGTCGCGGGCGAGGCGCACGGTCATCTGATTGATCGAGTGTTCGACGCCATAGCGCAAGGTATGCGGGCCGCTCGACTTGCCTTCGAAGTTTTCCGGCCGCCAAACGCCAAGGCCCGCCCCCTGATCGATTTCGATCGGAGCGTCGAGAACGATCGAGGACGGGGTGTAGCCATTGTCGAGCGCGGTCGCGTAGACGAAGGGTTTGAACGATGAACCGGGCTGCCGCAGCGCCTGCGTCGCTCGGTTGAACTCGGACTGATCGAAGGAGAATCCTCCGACCATGGCGAACACGCGGCCGGTGTAGGGATCCATCGCGATGATGGCGCCGCTGACTTCTGGAATCTGACGCAGGCGATACTGTCCGGGCCTGCCGTCGACCGGATCGACATAGATGACGTCGCCAGGGGTCAGCGAGGATCGCGAGCCGACGCCCCGCGTCCAATGCAAGCCCACGTTGCTGGCGAGCGTTGCAAGCTCGCGTTCGCGTTCGATTTCACCCGATTTTTCCCGCCGTGGCTGCAGGCCGATGCGCGCGCCATTCTCATTGGCGTCGATGACAACGGCCAGCCGCCATGATCCGACGTCGCCGAGGGCCGGCACGTCGGCAAGGGCGACGCCCCAATCCTGACTGATGTCGATATGACGCATCGGGCCGCGGAAGCCATGCGCCTCATCATAACGAACGAGGCCGTCGACCAGCGCGCGGCGCGCCATCAGCTGCATCTTCGGATCAAGCGTCGTGCGGACCGAAAGACCGCCCTCGTAAAGCTTCTTTTCGCCGTAGCGGTCATTCAATTCGCGGCGCACTTCCTCGGCAAAGAAGCCGGCGGACAGAGCGTTCGGCGAGAGCACGCGCGGATTGACGCCCAAAGGCTCGGTCTTGGCCTTCTCTCCGTCGGCGCGCGATACATAGCCGTTTTCGACCATCCGATCGATGACCCAGTTGCGCCGTTCGATCGCCCGCTCACGCTTGAGGAAGGGGTGATAATTATTCGGGGCCTTGGGCAGAGCGGCGAGATAGGCGGCCTGCGCGACGGTCAGCTCGTTGACCGACTTGCCAAAGTAATTCAGAGCCGCGGCGGCGACTCCGTAATTGCCCAGTCCAAGATAAATCTCATTCAGGTAAAGCTCGAGAATTTTTTCCTTCGAATAGGCGCCTTCGATGCGGAACGCCAGAAGCGCTTCCTTGATCTTGCGCTCGAAAGACCGCTCGTTGGTCAGGAGGAAATTCTTGGCGACCTGCTGCGTGATCGTCGAGGCGCCCTGCACGTGCTTTTCACCCTGCACGAGAACCAGAGTGGCGCGCAAAATACCTTCCGGATCGACGCCGGCGTGATGATAAAAATTCTTGTCTTCCGCGGATATGAAGGCGTCCTTCACGAGCGGCGGAATAGCCGCGCTCGGAAGGTAAAGGCGCCGCTCGCGCGCATATTCGGCAAGCAGAGATCCGTCGCCGGCGTGAACCCGCGTCATGACCTTTGGCTCGTAGTTCTTCAACTGCGTGTAATCAGGAAGATCTTTCTCAAAATTCCAAATGACCAGTCCAGCGGCGCAAGCCGCCACGACGAAGAAAATCGCCGCGGTCGCGAAGATGAAACCGAGAAAACGGGCAATAAGCCGCATACGGAGGCCTTTTCATAAATTTTGCGCGAGGGCCGCCAAAAGTAGCGGACTTTTCAGCTCGGCCTCGCGATCAAACAAACAAGCGGCGTTATCGATTCGGTTTATAAAACGATTACGCTCCAATATGACACGCCGCTTTGAGCCTGCGCAGAGCGTGATGGCCCATCCCTGCGGCGCTTTTGTGTTAATAGTTTGTCAAGCGATCGCACGCCAGAGCGAATTGCCGCCCCCCCTGCTCCCGGCTCAGCGGGCATCGCTGGCGGAGTCCCCAAGGGGCGCCTGAATGGCTGCCTTGCCGATCACGGAGTCGCCCTCGGGCGCGTCCGGACGCTCCGGCGTCGCGACCGATGGCGATGAAATAGCTCCCACAGGCGCCGGATCCTTGACGGCCTCAGAGAAATTTGACGTGCCGCGCTCAGAAAAAAAGGCCTTGATCGCTTCAGCCATGCGACTCACGGCCTGGTCGCGCCATTGCGGCGATGACAAAGCGATATCGTCCTTTTCGTTCGACAGATAGCCGAGCTCCAGCAGCACTGATGGGACGTCTGGCGCCTTCAGCACGCGGAAACCAGCCGAACGCTGCGGATTCTTATTGAGCCTGCCGGCGACCTTCCAATAATTCAAAAGGGTGTGGGCGAAGACGTGGCTATAGGCGCGGGTCTCCCGCCGCGTCAGATCAAACAGAATATCGGAGACCTCGGAGGCGTCCTCCGTACGGTCGAGCCCTGCGGCGGAGTCGGCCTGATTCTCCTTCTCGGCGACGCGCGCCGCTTCCGCATCGGAAGCCCGATCGGAGACGGTGTAAACCGTCGCGCCGGAGACATCCGTCGCCTCGGCCAGCGTGTCCGCATGGATCGAGACGAATAATGCAACTTTACGGTCACGCGCCATCCTGACCCGCTCGCTGAGGGAGATGAAGCTGTCGTCCTCACGCGTTAGAACCGGCTGGTAGAGCCCGTCCGCATCGAGCCTTGCCGCAAGCGCCTTGGCGAAGTCGAGCACCAGGTCTTTTTCGATCAACCCATTGACGCTCGCGCCGCGATCAATGCCGCCGTGGCCGGGATCGATCATGACGATCGGCTTGCCGGCGGCGGACTGTATTTTCTCGGCAATCCGGTCTCGAGCCGGCTGCGCCAGCGCCGCGCGGGCGGTCTGCGCCGCCGCCGCGAAATGCGCGCGATCGGTCTTTGCAAGTTCGATGACCAGGCGCGTTTTACCGCCGCCGCCGCTCTTTTCGCACCCCGCGCGAACAATGCGGGCCGGTCCGGAAAGATCGATGACGATGCGCGAGCGTCCCTTTTCGATCTGGCCGAAACGGAAGGACGTGACGAGGCCCCTCGGGTTGACGAGAGTCCTGACTGACGCCCCGCCGTCACGATCGCCATGCCGCCGGGGGGGCGCCACCGCTTTGCCGATCTCCGAATCTATCATGAACCGGATCTCCGATGCGTCGATGATAATGCGATCGGGGTCGGCAAGGACAAAGCCGGCAGCCTCCACCGGAGCCGATAGTTCGAAAACGAGGCTGGCGTGATCCCCGCCGTCGTCCAGATCCGCGGCGGAGGCTTCGATGGCGCCGGCCGCGCTCGGGGCGGGGGCGGTGGAAGAGGCGCTGTCTTCGGCTCGCGGCGCCGGTGCGACGGGCGCCGACAACGCGCCGAGCATCAACACGGCGGCGGCGAAGCGTCTCCAACCGGCGATTTTCGCGGCGATGTCAGCCATCTCAAGCGCCATATGTTGCCCTTCGACAGGATTGGATCGAAAACTTGCGCCAAGCTGTCGCCGCGGCGAGCATCCCTTCCGGCCGTCGCGGCCTGCGCGGATCCCTCGCTCAAAGTCATAGGATGAACGAGGTTAACACCTTATAACCGTCACTGGAATGCCGGCCGCAGGCTGTAGCCGCTCAGACACAGACGACTAAAAACTTGCCAAACGGCCTCCGAACCCGATATGAAAGCATATTCTTTCTCGGCCTGGAGATTCGCGGGTTTTGAGACCTTCGGATTTTGTTTGGTTTTCCGCAAATCTTGGCCTCGGCGTTCGACTTTTCTCAGCGTCTATGAAGATAAAATGGACGTCAGAGCTATAGTCGGTTCAGATTTCGCCATTTTGGTCGTCGGCATCTTGAAACCTTTCAAAGAGATGCGACGGCTCTGGAATGGGCTGCATCGGGCTATCCCCCAACCAGCCGAGAGAGTGTTTCTGGACGGTTTTCAAGCAAGCCGTTTCGAATAGGTAAAGAGGAAAATGAATTTCGCCGCGACGCGTCACTCTACGACCGTCAGTCACACCGCCGAAATATGCGACGCGTTCGTTCGGACGCACTGTCTTGTCGGCGCGAGATCCCCGGCGCTCAATTCCTCGGCGCCAAAATCAATGCGTCGTCTTCGCGGCCCTCTTGGCAGCCCCTGTCTGGATTGGTCGAGCCGTCGCGCTTTCACCCCGGCGGACAAGACCCCGCCGCCGATTTCGCCTTTCCCCTCCCATCCAATGCCTGACGCGCACCCGTGTCGGCCGCAATCAGCCCCGTTGTCTCGATTGAAGACTTCGACCGGCGGCCGCGGCCCCGCGCGCGTTTCGCCTGAACGAGTCTCCCATGGCCAACAAAATGCTTATCGATGCGTCCCACCCGGAAGAAACCCGGGTGGTCGTCCTCCGCGGTAATCGCGTCGAGGAATTTGATTTCGAATCCGCCAGCAAAAAGCAGCTCCGCGGCAATATCTACCTCGCCAAAGTCACGCGCGTTGAACCCTCGCTGCAGGCCGCCTTCGTGGATTACGGCGGCAACCGCCACGGATTTTTGGCCTTTTCAGAAATTCACCCGGACTATTACCAGATCCCCGTTGTCGATCGGCAGGCGCTGATCGACGAAGAGGCGAAAGCCCAGCGCGACGAAGAAGACGAAGAAACGGGCGGTCAGCGGCGCAGCCGCCGGTTCCGGCGTGGCGATCGGGGCGGACGGCGCGCCGAAAAGCGCGCCGCCGATGGTGAGACGCTGTCAGAGCCTTTCGCGGACTCGCAGGACGTCGAGGCCGACACAAACGCAGGCGCCGAACCGGCTTTCGAACCGCAGGAAGGCGCTTCTTCACTACAGGAGAGCGGTGAAAGCCGCGCTCTCGAAACCGCTGGCGCCCCAGAGATGCTTTTCGCCGCCGACGAGGGATCGCACAACGCAGTCAGGACGGAAGAGTCATTCGCCGCGGACGACGCCAGCGCGGCTTTCGGCGATGCGTCTTCCGAAAGCGGTCTTGATGAAGAGGCCGAGCGCGCCGGCGCGGCTTTTGACGAAAGCGCGCCCGAACGCGAAGCCTCCTTCAGCGAGCCGACCGATGAGGCTTTGAGCGGCGATCTTCGGCCGGGCGAGGCCGAGGCAAGCTCCGATACGCGCACGAGGGACCGCCGCTCCGCCGACGCCGATGAAGACGGCGAAGATGAAGAAGAGCATGTGGAGCAGCTTGGCGGAGACGCCATGGAGGAAGTCCCTTTCCGTCCGCAGCGCTATCGCAAGCAGTACAAGATCCAGGAAGTCATCAAGCGCCGTCAGGTGCTTCTGGTGCAGGTCGTCAAGGAAGAACGCGGCAACAAGGGCGCCGCGCTGACCACCTATCTCTCCCTCGCCGGCCGCTATTCCGTGCTGATGCCGAACACGGCGCGCGGCGGCGGAATTTCGCGCAAGATCACGGATTCGACAGATCGGCAGAGGCTGAAGTCAATCGCCCAGGAGCTCGAAGTTCCGGAAGGCATGGGCGTCATTTTACGCACGGCGGGCGCGAGCCGCACCAAGCCAGAGGTCAAGCGCGACTTCGAATATTTGCTGCGGATGTGGGAGACCGTTCGCGAGACGACGCTGAAATCCACAGCGCCCATGCTCGTCTACGAGGAAGGATCGCTGATCAAGCGCGCCATCCGCGATCTCTACAATAAGGACATCGACGATATCGTCGTCGCGGGCGAAAAAGGTTTTCGCGAGGCGCGGGACTTCATGCGCCTGCTGATGCCGAGCCACGCGCGCAGCGTTCAGCCCTATCGCGATCCGCAGCCGATTTTCTCGAAATCCGGCGTCGAGGCGCAGCTCGACGCGATGTTCCTCAATCAGGTCACGCTGAAATCGGGCGGCTATATCGTCATCAACCAGACCGAAGCTCTGGTTGCGATCGACGTCAATTCCGGACGCTCCACCCGCGAGCACAATATCGAGGACACGGCGCTCAGAACCAATCTCGAAGCGGCCGACGAAATCGCTCGGCAATTGCGTCTGCGCGATCTGGCTGGTTTGATCGTGGTCGATTTCATCGACATGGAGGAGGGCCGCAACAATCGCGCGGTCGAGCGGCGGCTGAAGGACGCACTGAAAAACGATCGGGCCCGCATTCAGGTCGGCCGGATTTCCCATTTTGGCCTCCTTGAAATGTCGCGGCAGCGCATTCGCACGGGCGTTCTTGAGGGCTCGACCGAGATTTGCCCGCATTGCTCGGGATCTGGAATGCTGCGCTCTACTGCTTCCATCGCGCTGCATGTTTTGCGCGTCGTCGAAGACGCGCTGATCAAGAGCGCGAGCCACGACCTCATCGTCAAGACCAGAACCCCCGTCGCGCTCTATATCCTCAATGAAAAGCGCGCCACGTTACGCGATCTTGAGCGCCGCTTCGGCGTCGCAGTCACGATCGACTCCGACGACAGCCTGATCGGCGCCGTTTATCACGCGATCGAGCGCGGCGAACCCGCGTCGGGCGGCCATGAGCCGCTTGCCCTTACGGCGGGCGAGCCCGCGCATTTCACACCCGAGGAATTCGGCGAGGAGATTCTCGTGGAGTTCGAAGAGCCGCAAGAGAACGCGTCCGGCTCGCATCTCACCGCGATCGAGGCTCAGGACGAGGACGAGACGCAAGACGAGAACGGTCAGCGGCGGGATGGCGAGAGCGAAAGCGAGGCTGATAGCCGCCGGCGGCGCAGGCGCAGGCGCAGACGCGGCCGGGGCAGCGATCGGGAAGGATCAGGCATTGCAGCCAATGCGCCCCAGCCGTCCGATGAGGCGCTCCAGGTGATGGCCGAGATCGGCGGCTTGCAACCTTTGGGTGCAACTTCCGGGAACGCGTTTGAAGGCGAAGCAACCTCCGACGCCGAACCAGGATTTGGCGCCGAAGAAGGCGTGGCGGAAGCGCCCGTCGAGACGGTAGCGGTTGGCGAGACGGCCCCTCCTCTCCCCGACGCGGAGGCCGCACCCGCCAAAACAGGCGAGCGCCGCCGGTCGCGCAGAGGCGTCAAAGCGCGCGACGCAGCAGCCGAGGCGGCGGCCGAGACGCTGGCAGGAGTGGCCCCGGAGCTGGCGCTAGAGGGCCAGGCCCGAGACGCCTCGGCGGCGAATGCTGACGCAGAGACTGAAGCGCCGCCGCCCGCTCGCCGCAGCCGCCGCGCGCCCCGCGCCCGCGCGCCGCGCCGCGCAGCGGCAGGGATCGAGACGGCAACAGCTCCGACCGAGGCTGCCGATATGTCCGCCGCGGAAGGGCATCCAATCTCCGCCGAAGGCGAGGCGGCGCCCGCCGTCAGCCATGCTCCCGAGGCTCTGACGGAGCACCACGCCTCCGAATCGGTCGCGGAGCCGGTTCTCGACCTTCAATCTAGCCAAGGCGCTCCGGCGGCCGAAGCGCCGGCGTCCGTCCCCGCCCATGAACCTGCCGATCCCGAGACACAGCCGACGCAGGAACAGGATCCGAATCGGCCGAAGCGCTCTGGCTGGTGGCAGCGCGCGAAAGCGAGCCTTAGCCGATAGAATCATTGGCGAAGACGCCTTGCGGCGCCCGCCGCTGAGCTCAAACGCCCTCATTAGAATCGAAAGGCCGCGCGACGAGTCGGCCTTTCGATTTTCAGAAAGAACTGCGATAGCCTAGAGCATGGCGCGGAAAAATTGCAGACCTTTGGGGCTTGCATTATGCGGTAAAACAAAGGCTTAAAGGGCAGAATGCGATTTCGCCCGAACGCGTTCTGGTCTAGGATTTCGAGGATATGATCGAGGAGTTCAGATTTATGTTTCAGCGAAGCCTAGCGCTTTTCGCCCGCCGCGCAGCCTTGATTTTCGCCGCGCTTGGCATTTTCGCTTTCTCGCCTGTCCGCGCGGACGAGTTTTCGCCGGCGCAGAAAGCCGAAATCGAATCGATCGTCAAATCCTATCTCGTCAACAATCCTGAGATTCTCCGCGACGCCGCCGCTGAACTCGATGCGCGCGAAAAGCTCGCCGCGACCAAAGCGCGTCAGCAGATTGTCGGCGATCCCGCTAGCCCTCTCTTCGACGTCGCCAATCAGGCGGTGATCGGCAATCCGGGCGGCGCCATTACCTTGGTTGAGTTTTTCGACTACAACTGCGGCTATTGCAAACGCGCGCTCGGCGATCTCGCGCGATTGATGAAGGATAATCCCGATCTGCGCGTGGTTCTGCGTGATCTGCCGATTCTCTCCCCTGGGTCGGTGGAGGCGGCGAAAATCGCGAACTCCGCCACAAATCAATTCAAAGGCGCGAAATTTTGGGAGTTCCACCAGAAACTTCTCGGCTCACACGGGCCCGTCGGCAAAGCGGAAGCGATCACTGTCGCCAAGGATCTCGGCGCCGACGTCGATAAATTGAACAAAGGCGCCGAGACGCCCGAAGTCAGCGCCGCCATCGACCAGTCGATGGAGCTCGCAAAAGACCTGAGCATCAACGGAACGCCAAGCTACGTGATCGGCGATGAAGTCGTCGTCGGGGCGGTTGGCTACAATGATCTTCAGGCAAAGATCGCCAACGTCAGAAAATGCGGCAAAGTGGTTTGCTCATAAAGAGCGAAGGTCGCGCGGCGCAGAGCGGCCTGGCCGCCTGCTGACCCGGCGTTGCGTGGCAGGAGAGGAGGGACTCGAACCCCCAACCCCCGGTTTTGGAGACCGGTGCTCTAACCAAATTGAGCTACACTCCTACGCAGACGCATCTGTAGCTTGAAGCCATGAATGAAATCAAGCGTTCCAATGCCGAAAGCTTTGGCTTTGGTTTCACGGGTTGCGTGGCTCATGGCGTAAGCGCGCTTGGCGTCGGAAGGAGTTTTGGCGGTGGGAAGCTCAGGCGCTCGAATGGCGCGCCAATCCGGCCTTGTCGCAGCGTTCGGGGCGATCGTCGGGGCCGGGCACGTGCTGACGGCGCCCTCCGATATGGCGGGCTATCTCAGCGAGCCGCGTGATCTTTATAGGGGCGAGGCGCTCGGCATTGTTCGTCCCGCCTCGACGCAGGAGGTCGCGGCCGTCGTCAGGCTTTGCAACGAATCACGGACGCCGATCGTGCCGCAAGGCGGCAATACTGGCCTCGTCGGCGGTCAGATTCCCGATCGGAGCGGCGGGGCGATCGTTCTTTCGCTGCAACGCATGCGGGCTCTTCGCGAAATCGACCTTGCGTCGAACACGATGACGGTCGAAGCCGGCATGATCCTCGCTCACGCGCAGGCCGAGGCCGGCCGCGCCGGACGTCTTTTTCCTCTCTCCCTCGCCTCGGAAGGCTCCTGCACCATAGGCGGCAACCTCGCAACCAACGCGGGCGGCACGGGCGTGATCGCTTACGGCAACGCCCGCGATCTCGCGCTCGGGATTGAGGCGGTCCTTGCCGACGGGCGCATCTTCTGCGGCCTGTCGAAACTCAAAAAGGATAACACCGGCTATGATCTGAAGGATCTCTTCATCGGCTCAGAAGGAACGCTCGGCGTCATCACGGCGGCGACGCTGAAACTCTTTCCAAAGCCGCGCGCCGTCGAGACAGCTTTTATCGGCCTTCCCTCTCCCGCCGCCGCCGTCGCTTTGCTCGATCTCGCGCGGGAAAAGGCCGGCGGCGAGATCACCGCATTCGAACTGATTCCCCGCATCGGGCTCGATTTCGTGCTGGCTCACGTCAAGGGCGCGCGCAATCCGCTCGCGGCAAGGCATGAATGGCATGTCCTTTTGGAGCTCAGCTCGCAAAACGCGGAAGGTCTTGGCCCTCGTCTGCTCGACATGCTGAACGCCGCGGCCGAGAGCGGTCTCGTCGAGGATGCGGCGATCGCCGCCTCAGAGGCCCAACGCGCCGCCTTCTGGCGATTGCGCGAGCATCTCTCAGAGGCGCAGCGATTCGAGGGCGGCTCGATCAAGCACGACGTCAGCGTCGCCATCACTGACGCCCCCGCCTTTCTCGAAGACGTGCAGAACGTCCTCAAAGAGGCGGCGCCGGGCGCCCGGCTTGTGGCCTTCGGGCATCTTGGCGACGGCAATATCCACTGCAACGTGTCGCAGCCGGTCGGCGCCGACAGAGCAGCGTTTCTGGCGCGCTGGGACGCAATCAACGAGGCTGTGCATGCGATTGTGATCCGTTATGGCGGCTCGATCTCGGCCGAACATGGCATAGGCCAGCTGAAGCGCGATCTTTTGCCACAAGTGAAGGATAAGGTCGCGATGGATTTGATGCGCGCCTTGAAACGAACGCTCGATCCGCAGGGCATTCTCAATCCCGGCAAGGTTCTCTGATCCGCTTGTTCGTCCAGCGAAATGACCTCATGAACACTTAATCCTTTGCTTGCGGCGCTCATTCCTGGCGCGCCTGCGTTAAGGCGGCGGCTTGGGTCACGCCCGCGGCGCGGGCGGTGACTTAGGAAATCTCCCTTTCCATCAGCCAATGATGCGAAAGCGCTAACCTCCGGTGATTTATGCTATTTGCGAGGCGCCGTTGCGCCGCGTCTCGCCGCAACAGGAAAGCCGATGCTGCGATCGCTTCTTTTCGTGTTCTTGATCGTCATGGCGAGCGCGGCGCACGCCGAGCGGCTGCAAAAGTGCCCGGTCGACAAGGCCAATCAGGCCGATGTCGCCGAGGCTGTGACGGCGGCGCCGAGCTGCGCGCAATCCTATGAGGTGATGAATGTCTGCCGCTCCAATTCGAGCGGCGACGTCGCCCTGGCCAATATCGTCGTGCAGAAATGCGAACAGGTTTTCGCGTCGACTCTCGAACCTCCAGCTTTGAAGGTCTATGAAGCCGCGCGAGAAAGCTGCACGCGCCGCTTCAGGCATCAGGACGGAACCGTGTCGCTCTCCTATGCGGCGACCTGCGAGGCCGGCGTCGCCGTCGTCTTCGCGCATCGGGCGGATCTTGCCGCTATGAAGCCGCGGCGCGACCCGAGAAAGCCGCCCTATGGGGATTTGTCGCCGGTACAGTAGGTGTTGCGTCGGCAGTAACGATCGCCGTCTGCGCTGTCACGAGCGTGGCCCTTCATGCTCTACGATGCACAGTTTGCGAATCGTCAATTCGTCGACCTCCAACGCGCCAAAGCGCGCCCTCCTGATCGCCAGACGGCCAATCGCCACGGCGCCGATAGCGATAGCCCCGAACGCCGCCGCTCCTAGTGCAAGCGCAAGCAGGCTAGCTGCGGGGATGGCTTTGGATGGGCTCGCTGTTACTCCGCGCGTCATAGAGACACCTCCGTCAAGTTAGCTGGCTGCGACAGCGGAGCGCGCAGCCTATCCAAGCGAATCCGCGGGATTGTCGAACCCTATTCCGCGGCCTGCGTGCGCAAACTGTCGGGAAGCGGAATCAGTGCGGCCATAAACTGATGCAAGTCCTGAGCAATATCGGCGTCAGCCCTTAATTCGAACAGGCTTCTCGGTGGCGGGATCTTCTGGCCGCTCTCGAGCATCGCGTGGCACCAAAGCTCAAGCGCCTCTTTCGCGTTCAGCATGGCCTCGTCAACAGTGTCGCCAGCGGAGAAACAGCCCGGCAGATCGGGGAACCACACCCCGACGGCTTTGCCCTGCTCTTCTTCCACGATGGCGACGTAGTGGGTCATAGGCTTCAGTCTTTCGGCCACTTCGCCAATTTGTAGATTTGGCGCATCAGACCCTCACCCAAATCCTTCTTTGGATGAGGAAGAGAAATTACCACACCAGTTTGTGGATGGCGAAAAATATGATGCGAGCCTTTGATCCGATCAAGCACCCAACCGTCGCGTTCAAGGCGACGTTTGACTTCGCGGCTATTCGCAAGCATGCGGCACACTCCGGATTGTTCGGCTGCGCCTGATTAGTGAGTAAGATATCTCGCATGTAGCAATAGTTGCCAGACGTTAGGGAGTGCTCTTGTAGTCTACATTAGCAGCGTAATATATTGAAAAGTAACAATTATTTTTAATTGTGGATAAGTTCCACGGAGTTCAATGCGCTTACCCGGCCTGCACAAAACTCTCCAAAACCATTTTGCGGCCAGCCTTGTCGAAATCGACCGTCAGCTTGTTGCCGTCGACCGCCGCCACCGCGCCATAGCCGAATTTTTGGTGAAATACCCGGGCACCTTTGGAATAGCCTGATTGGGCGCTGGATTTCGCGACGAGTTCGCCCTCGATCTGGAGCGGTCCGCGCTGGGCGGCCCCCCGCCCAAATCCGCTCGATTTCGCCGCGCCCTGTCCTTGCCTCGTCTCTTCGTTGCGACGCTGCGCGCGCCGCCAGCCCGGCGTTTCATAAGAGGAGCCGTAGCTGTCCATATTCGCGAAGCGCGATTGCGCGTAGCCGCCATAGGCGGAGCCGGTCGCCGCTTCGACGACCTCGACATGATCGGCTGGAAGCTCATCGAGAAAGCGAGAGGGAAGCGTCGTCTGCCAAAGCCCGTGGATGCGGCGGTTGGTGGCGAAATATATTTTCGCCCGCCGCCGCGCGCGGGTAACGCCGACATAGGCGAGGCGGCGCTCTTCCTCGAGGCCCGCGCGCCCCGATTCATCGAGCGAACGCTGATGAGGAAAAAGCCCCTCCTCCCAGCCGGGCAGAAAGACCGTCTCGAATTCGAGGCCCTTCGCCGCGTGAAGCGTCATGATCGAAACGCGCGGACCAGCGTCCTTCGTCTCGGCCTCCATGACCAGCGAGATATGCTCGAGAAAGGCGCCAAGGTCCGGAAACTCCTCCATGGCGCGTACGAGCTCTTTCAGGTTTTCGAGGCGCCCGGCAGCCTCCGCTGTGCGGTCCTTGCGCCACATATCCGTGTAGCCGGACTCCTCCAATATCATCTCGATCAGCTCGCCTTGCGGCTTTTGATCGATGAGGGTCGCCCAACGGGAAAAGCTCGTCAGCAAGTCGCGCAGAACCTGCCGCTGCTTCGGCTTTATTTCATCTGTCTCGACCATATATTGCGCCGCCTGCATCAGCGGCAGGCGTTGGCCGCGGGCATATTCGTGCAGGAGCTGCAAGGTGGCGTCGCCAAGACCGCGTCGCGGCACATTGAAGATGCGCTCAAAGGCGAGATCGTCGGCCGGCTGGGCGACGCAGCGCAGATAGGCGAGCGCGTCGCGGATTTCGGCGCGCTCATAAAAGCGCGGTCCGCCGATGACCCGGTAAGGCAAGCCCAAAGTGATGAAGCGCTCCTCGAACTCGCGCATCTGGAACGAGGCGCGGACAAGGATCGCGAATTCGTCGTAAGCATGGCCTTTGCGCGCCAGCTGCTCGATCTCTTCGCCGACGCCGCGCGCTTCTTCCTCCGAGTCCCAGACGCCGCAAACGCTCGGCTTTTCGCCAGCTTCATCGTCGGTGAAAAGGGTCTTGCCGAGACGTCCTTCATTATGGGCGATGAGGCCGGCCGCGACAGCGAGGATATGCCCGGTTGAACGATAATTGCGCTCAAGGCGAATAACCTTGGCCCCCGGAAAATCCTTTTCAAACCGCAAAATATTGTCGACTTCCGCCCCGCGCCAGCCGTAGATGGATTGATCGTCATCGCCAACGCAGCAAATATTGTGACGCCCCTGCGCCAGCAGACACAGCCAAAGATATTGTATTGTGTTTGTGTCCTGATATTCGTCGACGAGCATATATCTGAACCGGTCCTGATATTGCTTCAGGACGTCCGGATTTTCGCGCAAAAGGCGCAGGCATTCGAGCAGTAGATCGCCGAAATCGGCGGCGTTGAGGATTTTCAGGCGCTCCTGATACAGCGCATAAAGCTGCGCGCCCTTGCCATTGGCGAAAACTGCCGCCTCGCCCGGCGGCACATGCGCGGGATCAAGGCCGCGGTTTTTCCAGGCGTCGATCTGATAGGCGAGCGCGCGCGCCGGCCAGCGTTTGTCATCGATATTTTCGGCCTGCAACACTTGTTTCAGGAGGCGGATCTGATCATCCGAGTCGAGAATTGTGAAGCTGGATTTCAGCCCGACGAGTTCGGCGTGACGACGCAGGATTTTGGTCGAGATCGCGTGGAAGGTGCCAAGCCACGGCATGCTCTCGGCGACGGGACCCGCCAGCATGGCGACGCGGTCCCTCATCTCCCGCGCCGCCTTGTTGGTGAAGGTGACAGCGAGAATATCATGCGCTTTCGCGCGGCCTTGAGCGATAATATGGGCAATTCTCGTGGTGAGGACGCGCGTTTTTCCGGTCCCCGCGCCTGCCAAAACGAGAACGGGACCGTCGACCGCCTCGACAGCCGCCCGCTGCTCGCCGTTCAGCCCGTCGAGATAGCGCTGGCCGCCGGACGCCGCCGCCCGGGCGCGCGCCGCGATGCCGCCCGGCTGCGGCGCTGGCGCTTCCATGTCGGCGAGGGAAAATGGATCGATCAAATCGCTGCGGCTCCTCATTTACTGGCCGTGTCGCCGGCTTGGCGAACCGGCCCCGCGGCTTCCCGCGCTGACCGCCGAATCATGTGCGCCGCTTCATTATGCGCCCGTTCAAGCGGCCCTCTGAATCGGTCGGGAGCGGCCCACTCCAATGTGGGGCCGCCACCGCCGTCTGTCGAGCTTTGGCGAGTCCAAGGCCGTCGACGGCCTGATCCATTATTTTGCACCGGGGCTTGCGCATCTTCAACATATGGCGAAAGTCGGAGCCGCTCTCTGAATGCGAGGAGTCCGGCGCGAGCGCGCCGGGCGGAGCGCGAAGGAGGTCAAGATTGCATTATACGATTGGGCGGCGGCGATCCCCCAGAGACAGATAGACGACCTTGCGCGATAGCCTGACCGTCCTCGCGATAGCCCTCATTCTTGTTCTGACCGCGGCGCTGGTCGGCCCGTATTTTGTCGATTGGAGCGCGCAGCGCGGTTGGATCGAAGCGCAGCTGACGCCAACCCTCGGCGCGCCGGCAAGGATTCTTGGCTCAATCGATCTTAAACTCCTGCCGACGCCCTACTTTGTCGTCGAAGATATCGAGTTGGGCGACCCGGCGTCCGCCTGGCGCCTCACGGCGCGAAAGCTGCGCCTCGAGATCGCCATTGCACCGCTCCTGCATGGCGACGTCGATTTCGTCGAGGCGCGGTTAGAGGCGCCGCGCCTTGAACTGACGCTGGGGCCCGGGGCATCCTTGCCGCTGCCGCCGCGAGAGTATGGAATCGCGAGGCGCCTGCGGTTCGAAAAAATCCGGGTGGCCAATGGCGCCATCCTCGTCAACGATCCGGCAAAAAACCGCTCTCTTACCTTGAAAGGCCTCGATTTCGAGGCGGAGGCGGATTCGCTTTACGGTCCCTTCAAAGCTCACGGCGCGCTCGACATCGAGGGCGAGCGCACACCCTTCCGGTTCACAACCGGCGCCGCCCAGAAGGGAGATATGAAGCTGAAGCTTTTCGCCGACGCGCGGGGCTCGCATCCGAGCGTCTCTTTGGACGGTCAGCTCAGCCTGCGGCCGGGCGGACAAAGCTTTACCGGAGCCGCAACTTTCGAGGGCGCGGAGCCGACCTGGCGCGCCGCGGGCCAACTTACGCTCGACGCCGAACGAGCCGCGCTCGCTGCGGCCGAGCTGCGTATCGGCGGCGAAGAGCGCGCCATAAGCGCCAAGGGAGAGGCCGAGTTCGATTTCTCCAGCGCGCCAAAAGCCAGCGTCACGCTGCACTCGGACGCGCTTGATCTCGACCTTTGGCAAAGTTCGGGCGGCGACCCGCATCTATTTCTGGAGAACCTGAACCTCCGGCCGCCGGCCCCTCTCGCTTTAAGCTATAGCGCTCAAACTCTGACCCTTGGCGGCGTGATCTTCTCGGACATCGCCGCCAATCTGGTCTTCGGCGATCGGCGATCTGGAGAGGAGGCTCCGACGTGGCTTCGCTTTGAGGCGGAAGGACCTGGAAAGTCGCGCCTGTTCCTTGACGGGCAATGGCGCGCCGGAGCGGAGGAAAGCTTCAACGGCACGGCTCAGGCCAGCGCGGAGGACGCCAGCTGGATCAGACCGTGGCTGCGGCCTTTGGCGCCGCAATGGACGCCAGATATCGTCCTTGGCGCCGTCGACCTTTCCGCCAAGGCGCATCTGTCGCAAAAAGCCATTGAGCTCCGCGATCTGGACCTCCGGCTCAGCGGCTCGCGTTTTTCAGGCGCGCTCGCCTATCGGCCACCGTCCGCGACGCACCCTTCGCGGTTCGACGCCGATCTCGCCACGCCATCCTTCGACCTCGGCGCCCTGCCCGGCTTCGACCTCCGCGCATTTTGGACCCGCAGTTTCGGTTCGAGCGATGGATCGCTCCGGCTCGACGCCGACGCGCTGACGCTCGGAGAAAAAGAATCAATCGGCGCCTTGACCCTGGACTTTGCAAAGTCAGGCGATCAAATCGCGCTCAATGAATTGACGTTCGAAGGATCGGATGGAGCCGTCGTCACCGCGAGCGGCCTTTTTTCATCGGCGAAGGCTCATCTCGACGCCAAGATCACCGCGCCGCGCGCGGAACGTCTTGCCGCCCTTGTTGCCAGAAGCGCTACCCTATCCGCCGGCGACCACATGCTTTCCCGCGTCGGCGCGCTTTCCGCGATCGATCTAAGCCTCAGCGCCGATGCCGTGGAAAGGAACTCCGCCCTCGCCCTCAGTTCCCTCGCCGCGAAAGGCAGCATCGGCGGCGCAAAGATCGAGGCGCTTATCGAGAGCGATCCGAAACGGGAGGGACACCTCACTATGTCGGCCAGGGCCGACGCAAAGGAAGCCATGCCGCTGCTGCGCCTGGCGGGGGTTCCCCTTGTGGATTCGGGCGGACTTGGGCCGGCCCATGTCGAGATGCAAGCGGCCGGCCTCATGGGTCAAGAAACGCAAGCGTCCATAAAGGCTTCGCTTGGCGCCGCGAGCCTTGCGTTTGACGGAGAACTCCGAGCTGATCTGACGCAGCCTTCGATAAAAGGGCGGCTACGCTTTTCGAGCGCCGACGCAGCGCCTCTGATGCGCGCGACAGGCGTTGTCTTCCCTGATTTTGCGGCGAAAGTTCCGGCCACTCTTTCCAGCGACATTGGCCTGTCAAAAGCAGGTTTCACTCTGGACAATCTGAAGGCGAATGTCGCCGGCTCCCCTGTCAGCGGCTCCCTCGCCTTTGAAAAAGGGGACCGAAACCTCCTGACGGGATCAATCGTGGCGGACACGCTACCCGCCGCCTCGCTTTTCGAACTTGTGCTTGGGGCTCCCGAGCCGGCGAAGTCCGGCTCGCTCTGGTCGGGGCTTTCCTTCGCCCCCGCGGCCTTCGACTTGCCCGCCGCCCGCCTCGCTCTGACGATCCACGACATGGCGCTTCCCGCGCCGATTTTCGCATCCGGCGTGGCTGCGAAAGACGTGCGGATGAGCCTTTCGACCTCGGCGGGCTTTCTGGATCTGCAGGACCTGCGCATGGACATCGGCGGCGGACGTTTGGCTGGCGAGATAAAGCTGCGTCGCGCGGGAGAGGAAGCATCGCTCGAAAGTCACCTCGATCTCGCCGACATCTCTCTTGACCTTCCGGCTGTCCGCGCACGCGTCAGCGGGGCGATCGACGCGGTAGGAACGGGAAAAAGCCCCGACGCGCTGGCCGCTGGCCTTGCGGGCTCGGGTCGCATTATTCTCTTTGACCTGACGATTCCGAACGCTGATCCCGCGGCGCTCGCCAGGGTGTTCGCGACTTTCGATCAGGAAGGACACTCGCTCGAGGCAAAAGAGATCGCCGCCGCCCTCGCGAATGAATTGAAGCGCGCCGAGTTCAAGGCCGGGAGCCGCGCCTTCGACGTCGCCATCGCCTCAGGCATGCTCCATCTGGCGCCGCCGGCGGACGGCAACATTGGCGCGACGGTCGCCGGCTCCTTCGATCTTCGTCAGGCGATCCTGACCGAGCGCCTGAACTTCGTCCTGAGTGCGCTGCCTAAAGACTGGAGCGGACCCGCGCCGGACGTTTCCGTGGTCATCAAGGGACCTCTATCGGCTCCTGGCGTGCAGATCGATGCGGCGGCGCTGGCGAACGCGCTATCAAGCCGGGCGATCCTGCGCGAGAGCGCGCGCATTGAATCCTATGAATTCGACGCGCACGAGCGGGCCTTCTTCTATCAACGCCTCCGGTCCGAGCGGCGCCGGGAAAGGGAGCGCAACCAGGCCGCCGAAGACGCGGGCGCAGCGCAAACACCGCCGCGGCCGGCGGATTGAGCGCTATCCTTGTGGGGGAGCCGGCCAAGGCGCCGATTCGAGCACGAAAACGCGAATGGCGGAGGACAGATTGGCTGCGCCTCGCCGCGCGTCGATCTCCGCGACTACGATCGCAAGCGATGTTCCGCGTTCCGCGGCGAGCCTTCTCAGCCTGTCCCAGAACGCGCGCTCCAGCGAGATGCTGGTGCGGTGCCCCGCGATGGTCAGTGAGTGCTTAACGATTTTCCCGGCCGCGCAGCTCGCGTCATTCGGATTGATCATCGGGTGCTAAATCCCGATGGACGCGCTCGTGGCCGTCGAGGCGGTCCTGCTCGAGGCCGCGCAGCTTGTTCGCCGCCGCACGCTCGGCGCGACCGAGGCCGAACGCAACCCGGTTCGCAGCCGCTTCGAGCTCGGAAGCATCCCTTGCGCGTTTCTTGCGGGCGCGGCGCAGGTTGACGATGTCGCCCATCAGGTCTTCTTGCGAAAGGCGTCGATCGAAACGATCTTGTCCTGCGCATCGCCCCGCGCGGCTTCCTCGATCGGACCTGGCCGGAGGCCGCTGCGTGATGGCTCTCCATCCTTTGGTCTCGCCGGCTCGATCGTGGTCAAGGACGGCGAGCCTTCAGGAGCCGCCCCCGCGAGATCGGCAGGGGAGCCGGCGTCATTGGCGCTTGTTTCGGCGGCCTCGTCATCGAGCTTGAATTCAAGATCGAAGCCGGCGGCGGGATCGGAGAAACGCGTGATGGCGTCGAACGGGATGAGCAGCATTTCGGGAACGTTCTTGAAGGAGAGCCCAACTTCAAAGGCGTGCTCCGTGACGCTCAAATCCCAGAACTGATGCTGAAGGATGATGGTCATTTCGTCCGGATATTGCTCCCGCATGCGGGTCGACAATCTGACGCCGCGCCCACGCGTGCGGAATGTAATGTAGAAATGATGTTCGCCAACGAGACCGTCGCGGGCCATGTCGCCCAGCACCTTCCGGACGACGCCGCGCAAGGCGTCCTGGACGAGAACATCATACCGGATCAAATCCACAGCCATAAAAACCCCGGTATGATTCTGTGCGACTTAGAAAAGCGTGCCGATACGGATTAAACAAAAAGCTGGCGATTGAAAAGTGGAGGCTTCTGTTGCCAGGTGCCTCCGAACCCCGCCTTAGAGTGCTACCCCCAAGGGCTTTAATTTCGGTACTATTGCCGCATTACGCAGCAACGGCCACCGGAGCATAGTTGTCATTGGCAACTATAAGGTTTAGCCCGATAACGGCGGTACCATGCCGAGCGAAAGACAATCCTTTACACTCCCCGTCGAACCTATTTCGCCCCCGCCAAAATCCGCTTAATTCGATACGGATTTTGGTGGAGGCGCCGGGTACCGCCCCCGGGTCCGAAGAGCTTATTTCGACGCCGTTTATCGCCATAGCCGCGCGAACGCGGCAAAAACAATATAAGCGTCAAACGCGGATTTACAAACGCCGTTCGCGAAACGGAGAGGAACAATTTCTCCGCCCGCCGTTTATCCCCAGCCTGATTTCGCGAGGACTTGACCGGCGGGGACCGCTTGTCGATCCTCGCGCGGGCCAAATGCGCCGAAATCGAGGATCTCTTATGCAAGCCTATCTCGATCTGCTCGCCAAAATCCTGGCGGAGGGCGTTCAGAAGCCTGACCGCACGGGTACGGGCACGCGCTCGATTTTCGGGCATCAAATGCGCTTCGACCTCAGCGCCGGATTTCCGCTGGTGACGACCAAGAAACTGCACTGGAAATCGATCGTGCACGAACTTCTTTGGTTCTTGCGCGGCGAAACCAACATCGCTTACCTGAAAGAAAATGACGTCGGCATCTGGGACGAGTGGGCTGATTCCAAAGGCGATCTGGGGCCCGTCTACGGCCGGCAATGGCGTTCCTGGCAGGCGCCGGACGGACGCACGATTGATCAGATCTCAAATATGATTGATGAGATCGCCCACAATCCATTTTCGCGCCGCCTTATCGTCTCGGCCTGGAATCCAGCCGATCTGGCCGAGATGGCGCTCGCGCCCTGCCACTGCCTTTTTCAGTTCAACGTCCGCGACGACGCCGAGGGAGCGCGACGCCTCGATCTCCAGCTCTATCAGCGCTCCGGCGACGCTTTTCTCGGGGCGCCTTTCAATATCGCCAGCTATGCTCTCCTGACCGAAATGCTGGCGGCGGCGTGCGGCCTCAAGCCAGGCGATTTCGTCCACACCTTCGGCGACGCCCATCTCTATCTCAATCATCTCGAGCAGGCCCGTTTGCAGCTGACGCGAACGCCGCGAAATCCGCCGACGGTCAGGCTGAACCCGGAGGTGAAATCAATCTTTGATTTCCGCTACGAAGACATCGTGCTCGAAAATTACGATCCGCACCCGGCGATCAAGGCGCCCGTCGCCGTGTGAGACGCGGGCCTCGATCGTCGCAAGACCCATTCGCTTCGCCGCGCCCGATACGGTATAGGTCGCCGCGCCACTTTGGAATTTTCGCGGCTCCCAGCAAGTCATGACCCACCCAGCATCGGCCAAGGAGGATCGGCCAGAGGTTCTGCTCCTTCCCGGCGGACAAGCCTCGATTACGGCGGGCGTTTTATGGATGCTCGCCACGACTCTCCTGTTCGTGTGTCAGGATTCGACGTCGCGGATTTTGCTTGCCTCCTATCCGCCGACGGAGGTCGCCTTCGCGCGCTATTTCGTGCACATTCTTCTGGTCGCGAGTTTTCTCGCCTGGCGCGCGCCCCGGCTTATGGTCTCGCGCCGGCCGATCTTGCAGATGTTGCGGTCGACCCTGCTGCTCGGTACGACGCTTTTTGGCCTTTTGGCATTGAAGATCATGCCCTTCCTCGACTTTTCCGCCGTCGTCTGGGTCGCGCCGGTGCTTGTCACCGCTCTCTCGGTCGTCATCCTCGGAGAAAAGGTCAGCTGGCGCGGGTGGCTCAGCGTCTTCATCGGTCTTGCCGGCGTTTGGGTCATTGTCGCGGAGGGCGGCATCCATATCTCCGCCCTGATGCTGTTTCCGCTGCTCGCCGCCCTTTGCAACGCGCTCTACCAGATCGCGACGCGCGTGTTGCATACGAGCGACGCGCCGCTGACGACGCTATTCTATACGGCGCTCGTGGGCGCCATTTTCTGCGCCGCTTTTCTGCCTTTCGTGGGCGTCGCGCCAAGGCCCGCGGATCTCGCGCTGATGGCCTTTCTTGGAAGCCTTGGCGTCGCCAGCCATTTCTGCATGATCCGGGCGTTTGCCGCGGCACCCGCCAATGTCGTCGCGCCTTTCGGCTATACCGCGCTATTGTGGGCGACCTTGTTCAGCGTTGTCATTTTCGCAGAAATTCCGGGGGTGCGGACGATGATCGGAACGGGCCTGATCGTTGCGGCGGGTCTGTCGATCTTCTTAGGCCCGCGATCGCGACGGAGCACATAAAGAATGACCGCCCTGACCAACGTGCGAATCCGCGCCGCAAAGCCAGCCGACGCCGCATTGATTTTCAAGCTCGTCGCGGAACTCGCCGATTATGAGCATCTTTCCGCCGAACTCCTCGCGACGGAACAAAACATCGCCGCGGCCCTCTTCGGTCCGGCGCCTCGCGCATTCTGCGACATAGCCGAGGTTAGCGGCGAACCCAGCGGATTCGCTCTGTGGTTCTACACATTTTCGAGCTTTCGCGGCCGTCACGGCATCTGGCTTGAGGATCTTTATGTGCGCCCCGCCTTTCGCGGCAGGGGATTTGGCAAGGTCCTGCTTCGGCATGTCGCGCGGCGTTGCGTCGACGAGAACCTTGGCCGCTTCGAATGGTCCGTGCTCGACTGGAACGAACCGTCCATCCGATTTTACAAGGGGATGGGCGCGCGGCTGATGGAGCAATGGCGCATCTGCCGCGTCGAAGACGAAGCGCTTCGTAAGCTTGGCGGCGTTGAGCCCCCGGCATGAGCGTCCCTCTCGCCCTCGTCGCTGCGATTGGTCAAAACGGCGTCATCGGCGCGGACGATCGCCTGCCTTTCCGCCTGCCGAGCGATCTCAAGCGCTTCCGCGCGCTGACCTGGGGGAAGCCCCTGCTGATGGGCCGCAAAACCTTCGAATCAATCGGGCGCCCGCTGCCTGGGCGAGAGACCATCATCGTTACGCGCGGCCTGGAGTTCAGCGTGGCCGCAAGCGGCGTTCACGTCGCCTATGATCTCGACGAGGCTCTGGCCCTCGCGCAACGACGCGCGGAAGCCATGGGCGCCGATGAAGTCATTCTGGCGGGCGGCGGTGATCTCTATGGCGCGCTGCTCGCCCACGTCGATCGAATGTATCTGACGCTGGTTGACCTCGCGCCGCCGGGCGATGTGCGTTTTCCGCACATCGATTGGTCGGAATGGGTGGAGCGCGCGCGCATTCGCCCGCCGCCCCATCCCGCCGATGAGGCGAGCTTTGCCTTCGTCGAATTTCAAAGGCTTCAATTGGCCCGTGATCGCTGAGGGGCGTTTTTTTCTGCCCTCAAGAAAACGAACCATTTCTCCCGGGCGGCATTTCAGACCGCATCAGGAGAAACGTCATAATAACTGAAATTCATGGAAAATCCGGCGCGCAACGCGTTTCCGGCGCAGGCGCAAAGCCTTATGCGCAAATTCTTTTGCGGCGTTGTTTGCTGATTCTGCCGCTCGGGATTCTTGCCATGGCGCCCGCGAAGGCCACCCCGCCGGAAGCGCCGCGCGACGCAGGGCAGCCCCTGCCGCCGCCTCGGCCCGCCGAGCTCGCCCCGGCTCCCGTCAGCCTTCCGCCGCCTGCGCCGGAGTCCGGCGCGACGGTAAACGACTGCCCCGCGTCACTCCTCGCTGAAGGCGCGACGCTGAATAAAGTAACGATCGGGGCCCAAAGCGATTCCCGCTGCGCCATCGCGGATCCTGTCAGGATCGAATCATTGGCCTTGCGAGGCGGCCAGCGGGTCGATTTGCCGGATCGTCCGACTGTCGATTGTGCAGTCGCGCAGACCCTCGCCCATTTCGTGGACGAGGCGCTGGAGCCTCTCGTCAAAGGAACGTTCAACGCTTCGATGGTCGCGCTAGAAACGGGGCCCGGGTTTGAATGCAGAACGCGCGATCATATCGCCGGAGCGAAACTCAGCGAACACGCCAATGGTCTGGCGATCGACATAGCCAGCATCACCTTCGCTGGCGGACGCGTTTACCACGTCGGCAAATTGGCCGATGAAGCGGAGCGGGGCTTCGACCACGCCGTCCGCGCCGCCGCCTGCGGCTATTTCCATACGGCTCTTGGTCCTGGCGCTGACGCCTTTCACGCAAGCCACTGGCACCTCGACCTCGAAAGTCGCGGCAGGAACGGCGAATCGAAATTTTGCCAGTAAGCCGCTCGCTTTCCGGGCAATTCGGCGGCCGCGGCGTTGCGGCGCGCGCGCCCGCCTCCCATTTGTGCTGAGGCGGGCGCTCTCCTATAAGGGTTGGAGCGGGACGGCTCTATTTTCGAAACGAGGTTTCATGCCGTGGATCAATGAAGGCGGAAATGGCGGCTCATGGAAGCCCAGCAATGGGGGGCCCTGGGGCCAAAAGCCGAGCTCGCCGCAGCCTGATTTCGAGGATTTTGTCCGGCGCGGGCAAGAGAAGCTGAAGCAGTGGATCCCAGGCTCCGGCGGCGGATTTGGCGGCGCGCGCGGCGTTATCGCCCTGGCTCTTGTCGGCGTGATCTTCTGGCTGCTGTCCGGGTTTTACACGGTCGAGCCCAATGAAGTCGGGCTGAACAAGATATTCGGGCGGTACACCGGCAAAACAGGCCCCGGCCTGAATTACAACCTGCCCTATCCGATAGGCGAAGTGCAGAAGCTGCAGGTGACGAACCGCAACACAATCAACGTCGGATTCGCCCAGCGGCCGGACATGCGCGCGCCCAACGCGCAAACGTCGATCGATTTGCCGGAAGAAAGCCTGATGCTGACCGGCGATGAAAATATCGCCGACGTCAAATTCGTCGTCATCTGGCAGATCGATCCGGTGCATCCGGAAGATTACGCTTTCAATATCGCCAATCAGCGCGAAACGGTGAAGGCGGTGGCCGAAAGCGCGATGCGCGAAGTCATCGGCCGCAGCCAGATCCAGCGCATTCTCACCGCCGAGCGCAAAGTCATCGAGCCCGCCGTGCAGGAGCTGATGCAGAAGATCCTGAACCAGTACAAGGCCGGCGTGCTGATCCTGCAGGTGCAATTGCAATCTGTCGATCCGCCCGAGCAAGTGATCGCGGCTTTCCGCGACGTCACCGCCGCGCAGCAGGACCAAAACAGGATGCGCAACGAGGCCGAAGCCTACGCCAACCGCGTTGTGCCGGAAGCGCGGGGCAAGGCGGCCGCCACGATCCAGGAAGCTGAAGGCTATCGGCTTCAGACCGTCGCCGAGGCGACTGGACAGGCCGCGCGATTCAACAAGATCTACGAACAATACAAGAAAGCGCCTGACGTGACTCGCGAACGTATGTATCTCGAAACAATGGAGCGGGTTTATGGCGGCATGGACAAGGTGATCGTCGATCAGGGCGCACAGGGAACGGGCGTCGTTCCCTATCTGCCGCTTGGCGCCCTATCGTCGAAGCCTTCAGACGGATCACGCAAATGAAGGCGGCCTCGACATTCGCCATCCTTGCCGGCGCGATCGTTTTCCTGATCGTGGCGATGGCCTCGACGTTCACCGTGTCGCAGACGGAGCAGGCCCTCGTGCTGCGCTTCGGCGAGCCCGTCCAGGGCCGCGGGCTGATCACTAAGCCGGGGCTTCATTTCAAACTGCCGTTCATCGAGAATGTCGTCTATCTCGACAACCGCATCCTTGATCTCGAAGCGCCGAAGCAGGAGGTCCTGGCCTCCGACAACACGCGGATCGAGGTGGATTCTTTCCTGCGCTATAAAATCGTTGATCCGCTGAAATTCTATCAGACCGTCGGCACGATCGATCGCGCGAACAGCCAGCTCGGCTTTGTCCTGAACTCCGCCGTTCGTCGCGTGTTGGGCGAAGCCAACCTCACCCAGATCGTTCGCGATGACCGCGCAAGTCTGATGGCGAAGATCCGCGATCAGGTGAATTTGGAGAGCGGACGCCTTGGCGTCGACGCCGTAGACGTACGCATCCGGCGCGCCGATCTACCGAAGCAGATCTCGGAAAAGGTGTTTAGCCGGATGCAAACGGAACGCGCGCGCGAGGCCGCCGAATATCGCGCGCAAGGCTCGGAACAGGCGCAAAAGATCGTCGCCGCGGCCGATCGCGACGTCGTCGTGCTGCGAGGCAACGCACAGCGTCAGGCCGATCAAACACGCGGCGACGGCGACGCCGAGCGCAACCGCATCTTTGCCGAAGCCTATGGCAAGGATCCCGGTTTCTTCGCCTTTTACCGTTCGATGCAAGCCTATGAAACCGGGCTGAAATCGAGCGATACAAGGATGGTGCTCAGCCCAAAATCGGATTTCTTCCGGTTCTTCGGCTCAGCCAAAGGCGAGCCGGCCCCTGCTCCGGCCGCCGCCGCGACCGACGTCCCGGCCGCCGCTGTTCCCTGATGTTTAATGCCGCCGGCGGTCTGTTGAGATCGCCGGCGCAACCGCAATTCAATTGCTCCGCTTTATCTCAAATCGGGTTCCGGCTAGGCTGGCTTGTTTCTGGAGACGGCAAGGCTGATTTGAAGCGGGTCGCGCATGTCCAACCTGCATCCCCAAGGCGGAACAGCAATCTCTGCGCCGCGCGCTGAACGCTACAGCGCCGGCAAAACGTTGCGCGATATCGTTTCGCGTGACAGCCATGCGGATTGCCCGCCGGGGTCGGAGCGCGATCCTGTCGCAATCCTCGGCGAAACAGATGCTCAGCGCCTGCCTAATCTGCTGCCGATCCGCTATAAGCGCATGGCGCAGTCACCGTTTACCTTTCTTCGCGGCGCCGCCGCTGTGATGGCGCATGACCTCGCGGAGCTGCCGCAGCTTGGCGTTCACGTGCAGGCTTGCGGCGATTGCCATTTGATGAATTTCGGCGCCTTCAGCACGCCCGAAGGACGCGTGCTTTTCGACATCAATGATTTCGATGAAACGCTCCCCGGCGTCGACTTCACCGTCGATCTGAAGCGGCTCGTCACGAGCGTCGCGGTCGCCGCCCGAGACGCCGGAATTTCCGATAAGAAGGCCAAAATCCTGGCGCGCGGCGCCGCCAAGGCCTATCGCGATTTCCTCGGCGAACTCGCCAAAGAGCCGCCGCTTGAAGTCTGGCATTCACGTATCGACGTCGACCGCGAAGTCCGCAGGATCGACGATGAGAGATTGCGCAATCAACTCCTGTCGCTTTTGATCAAATCGAAAAAAGACCTGGCAGCCGACGACAATTTTCCGCATCTCGCGTCGACGAAGGGCGGAGCGGCCCATATCGAGGATCGCCCGCCGCTGATCTATCATTTCGACTCGGACGCCGCGCACGACCAAAAGATCGACGCTCCTTCTGTTTTCGCAGCCTATCAGAAAACGCTTCTGCCCGAGCGGCGCATATTGGTTGACCGGTATGTATAACGGACCGCAATCATCCGCGGCCGGGATCGCAATCATCGCAAGTTCCGGCCCACAATCATTGCAACTAGGCCCGGCGCTTGGGACCACAATCATTGCAACTGGACCCACATTGATTGCAACCG
>NZ_CABFMQ020000141.1 GCF_901905185.1 Methylocella tundrae | reverse complement strand
AAGTAAGGTAGCATACAGAGCATATAGATATTGTTCTCCTTACAGAGCTCTTCAAACTCAAGAGAGTAGTAGCTCTTGTGACTGTTAAGGATAAGTAGGCGACGCGCTCCTACTGTACAAGCCTTTATATAAGCATTAAAGTGCTTTAGCCAGTCTACTCCTAGCTCGTTGTTTGTCCAGCCGTTGTTGCTGACTCTAAATGCCCAGTTGCGTAGGATCTCTGCCTCCTCATACTAGGCAGAGAGGTAGTACTTGCCGGCAAAGATCAGGAACAGTAGGACTGACCAGCCAGCAGCGTTGATAGCTGCTATCACCGTTACCCACTCCTGGTCCCCAGGCTGAATAGACTTTGGCCTGCCTCTCCTCTCTGATCCTGTAACGACTAGCTGCGTTGTAATCTTGCCTATTATAAAGCCAGCCTCGTTAAAGTTATAGACGTCTTTGTCGCAGATACTGTACTTTGTCTTTGTCTCTTCTACTA
>NZ_CABFMQ020000140.1 GCF_901905185.1 Methylocella tundrae | reverse complement strand
GCCTTACTTGGTACCATTAGCCATAACATTGCACTAGCGTTTGGTCCAGTTGAAGACCGCGAAGCGGCATTATTTACCTTTTTATGTAGTGCGTCAGGTATCCAATTTTTCGGTGTTGGTTCAGCTTTCTGGGGACTGGTTGTCGGTATTGTTGTATTTATAGTCCTTAAATTTAAAGCTAAAAAATAAGGCTTAAACGAAAGAGTTTACGCTTCATCATTTAGAGAAATTCATAAAAAATTAAGCGCAAACTCTCGTTAAATTAATTAATTGTGTTTTTATCCCAAAATGCTTGCCGTATTTGCGGCATTGCATTTAAGTGATTAATGATGTGTTGTGCTTCTTCTGCTTCAATTGAAGTTGCAATTAGCGTTACTTCTATCTCAACCTCTTTTTCTCCAAAAGGCGTGACATCAATATCTTTAGCAGGATAATTATGATGCTTTAAGGTTAGGTTTAATTCATCCATAACGACCTTGCTCTGACTTCGGTCACATATAATGTAAATTACATGTAAAACTTCTGTGTCATCGTCTAACGGACGACGGTCAATGAT
>NZ_CABFMQ020000139.1 GCF_901905185.1 Methylocella tundrae | reverse complement strand
GCCTGCACGGACGTGGCGCGCACGTAGGGGCGCTTGTCGGTGCCCAGGAACACGTCCTTGAACTGCACCATGCCGGAGTTGGTGAACATCAGCGTGGGGTCGTTGCCCGGCACCAGCGGGCTGGACGGCACCACGGTGTGGCCCTTGGAGGCGAAGAAGTCCAGAAAACTCTTGCGGATGTCGGCAACGGACGACGGCGGGGTCGGTTTCGTCATGGGCGAAAGGGCTGCGAGCCTCGAGTGCGTGGGGCGCGCTGCGATGAAAGCAGCCGCGGGGATGGTTTGTGAAGCGTAACCCCCGATTCTATCGAGCCGGGCCCGCCGTTCGCCGCGCCGCGGGGCCGGCCCTGCCCCGCGCGGGGCCGCTCACCGCCGGGAGCGCTTTTGCGGGGCGCGGTTGGTGTAGCTCGCGTTGCCCAGGCCGGTTCCCACGGTGAGCACGGCCCAGCGCTCCACGTCCTGCGTGAAGGGCAGTTCGGAGAGCCCCTGCACCACGGCGTCGTTGTGCAGGCAGACCTGGATGCGGCCGCCGTTGATGGTCGGCAGGCGCTCGCACACGTCTCGCGG
>NZ_CABFMQ020000138.1 GCF_901905185.1 Methylocella tundrae | reverse complement strand
GTGCCTATCCGCAGATCGTGCAGGCCGTCGCCGAAGTGGCGGGCGTGCCGCTGCGTGGCCCCATGCGGTCTTTCTCGCAGCCGTCGCAGCACCCGCACCAGACCCCGATGGCGCCTGCCGGGGAGGACGCAGCATGAGAGGCTTCGACTACGTGCCGGCGACCGACACCGGGATGGCGCTCGCCACCATGCCGCAGGGCATGCACCACGCGAGCGAGCGCGCGCTGCCCGCGAAATTCATCGCCGGCGGCACCAACCTCATCGACCTGATGAAGGAAAGCGTGATGCGGCCGCGCCGCCTCGTGGACGTGGGGCGACTGCCGTTCGCGGGCATCGAAGAGGCCGAGGGCGGCGGCGTGCGCCTGGGGGCGCTGGCCCGCAACGCCGCCACCGCGCACCATCCGCTGGTGCGCGAGCGCTATCCGCTGCTCGCGGCCGCGATCCTCGCCGGGGCCTCGCCGCAGATCCGCAACATGGCCACCAACGGCGGGAACCTGATGCAGCGCACGCGCTGCCACTACTTCTACGACGTGGCCGTGCCGTGCAACAAGCGCGAGCCGGGCACGGGC
>NZ_CABFMQ020000137.1 GCF_901905185.1 Methylocella tundrae | reverse complement strand
CTGCTGGAGCAGCCGCAACTGCTCGAAACGCCTGCGGTTGCTGGGGTCCGCCAGGAATGGATCTAAAGCCCAGACCGCCATCTACGAGCGGAATCGCTCGGGCGGTGCCAGACTGCGCGGTATGGAGTGAACGCTCATGCTGTACTCGATTGACGCTCCATCGTCCGGCGCGAAGAGAGTCACGGAATGCTGACAAAAATGCGATCCCGGAGCCGAAGGACGCTGATCGACAGGCGCGGCATTGAAGCAAGGGCCCCTAGGTGCTGAGGACTTATATTTCTCAACCAATCGGCCGACAGGCCGCTGAAATGTCCAGGCCCTGCTCATAGACCTGAGTCGACACACCCAGTAGCCCAAGTACAGAGTGAAAGAGGTTGTCATGCGACAGGGCGGCCGGGGATTTTTCTTTCAAGCAATCGCTGTTGATCATGCGACTCTCCTTGAAGCCGTCCGACAACCACCAAACCATGGGTACCTTGGTCTGTTCGTCAGGTGCAATCGCCCTGGGCAAGCCGTGAAGAAACAGCCCTTTCTCGCCCAGCGACTCGCCGTGGTCGGACACGTAGAGCATCGCCGTATCGAAGCGGCTCTCCTGGCGCTTGAGAAAGGCTACAGCCTGCCCCAGAACATGGTCGGTGTAGAGCACTGCATTGTCATAGGCATTCACTATGCTC
>NZ_CABFMQ020000136.1 GCF_901905185.1 Methylocella tundrae | reverse complement strand
GCGCTGGATTTCGTCACGCTGCTGGCCGTCACGGCCACCAACCTGGCCATGCTCTCGGTCGCCCTGCCCCTCATCATGGGGCGCGGGGTGAGCCGGGCCGCGCGCTGCGCGCAGGCCAGCGTCGCGCTGCAGGCGCTGTCCTGGGCGGCGATCATCGCCTCCTCGCATCTCTGGGACCGGGCACTGTCCACCCTCTCCATCGGCAGTGCCGCGGCCGCCCAGTGGGCCCTTTTCACGGCACTGCAGGAATGGCTGGGGCCGCGGCCCGGGCGCCGATGGCTGCCCTGGCTCGTGGCGGTGATCCCGCTCGGCTACGCGCTCGGCTTCGGGGACTACGCCTTCCGCGTGGGCTGGGCCAACCTGCTGCTCGCCGCGCTGCTGGCCGTGGTGGCGCGGACGTTGTGGCCGAAGTCGCGTGGCTGGCTGCTGCCGCTGTGCGTGGTGTTCTTCATCATCGACCTCGGCTTCGTCATCGCCAACGGCGCCAAGCTGCTGCAGGGCGCCTGGTTCCCGGTGGTGCTGGGCATCTTCCTGTTCACCATGATGCGCACCTGGCGCCGTGGCCGCGAGCTGCTGCGCGACGAGATCCGCAAGGACGGCATCCGCCTGGATACCTTCCTGCCGGGCCTGATGCTGGCCCCGCCGGTGCGCGTGCCGGGCACCGCGGTGTTCCTCAC
>NZ_CABFMQ020000135.1 GCF_901905185.1 Methylocella tundrae | reverse complement strand
ACCGAGCCTGCCGGCCATCAGACAAGCCATTCTCGACCTCTTCGCACGGCCTCCACCCAGACGATGCCCCCACTGTGAGAAACTCATCGCCGACGCCGTCGAACCAAAAGTGCCAAAGTAGTGCTAGCTCTCGCGTACCGGACCAAGGTGGAGTCCAGCGCGGCTCGGACGTTTTGCCGTCATATCATCGGCGCAGCCTACGCCGACGACCCCGACCGAACGACGCGCGGAAAAGCTCGCTTCGTACTCCTCCGTGACCCATTGCAGGCCAGATGACAGGAACTCCGGGTCAAGCGGACGCGACGCTCCGCAGCCTGTCGAAACACGGGTCAGTCCGGGCAGTTCCAGGCGCCTTCGGCGCGATCACGAGCAGCTAATCGCACCAGCGGAAAGAGAAGAGAACGCGAACATTCGTGTGCAATTCTTGCACACGAGCCATACTAATACATTGATATTTATGACGTATCTACCCAATCCATCATAGGCGCCACGGCAAATCTATGTGCTTGATATTGCTTCATTTTTTCAGTACTATCAGATCGTTAGGTCCTGGCGAGTCCAAATTCGTCGCAACGGACGCTATGCAAGCGAGACGTTTCTGCGGCGTGAGGACGCCCGGCGCTGGGCTCTGGAAGCGGAGGTCCAAGCCGACCGCGGCGAGACGCCCTCAAGCTCGCGGGTAGCCAGGGTCAAAACCTTCGGCGAAT
>NZ_CABFMQ020000134.1 GCF_901905185.1 Methylocella tundrae | reverse complement strand
GGAGGCTGAGATGGCGCGGTTTGATTTGACGGATTTCGAATGGTCGGTGATTGAGCCGTTGTTGCCGAACAAGCCGCGGGGTGTTCCGCGCGTCGATGATCGTCGCGTCTTGAACGGTATCTTCTGGCGCTTGCGGACTGGCGCGCCGTGGGCGGACATTCCGCGGCGCTACGGTCCGCACACAACCTGCGTCAACCGCTTCAACCGGTGGCGCAAGGCTGGTGTCTGGGACCGCATTCTCAAAGGCGTGTCAAAGGCTTATGACGGCGACATCCAAATGATCGACTCATCCTCGATCCGCGTCCATCAGCACGCCGCCAATACCCAAAAAAAGTCGACGGATCCCATTGCATGGGTCGCTCGCGGGGCGGCCTGACAACGAAAATTCACGCGCTTGTCGACGCGGAAGGTCTGCCAATCGACCTGAAGCTGACCGAAGGTCAGGCGCATGACGGGCGCAGCGCAGCCGACATGCTGGAGGCTTTGGCCGACGGGCAAATTCTTCTGGCCGACCGCGCCTATGACAGCGACGCGCTGCGCCAGAGCCTCGACGCTCGCGGCGCATGGGCCAACATCAAGCCCATGCCAAACCGCAAGAACGTTCCGGCGTTCAGCTCTTACCTTTATCGCTACAGGAACCTCGTCGAGCGTTTCTTCAACAAGATCAAGCACTACCGCGGCGTCGCCACGCGCTACGACAAACGAGCCGACAATTTCCTCGCCGGAGTCAAGCTCGCCTCAATACGCATCTGGTTGCGCCATAATGAGTCGATGACCTA
>NZ_CABFMQ020000133.1 GCF_901905185.1 Methylocella tundrae | reverse complement strand
AGATCATTCGAGTAAGGTCTCGCCATCCGTGCTGCCCTCCCAACGCCAGCACGTGGATTGAATCAGACCGTTGCTGATTTGGGAATCCTCCGATTCCATAAAATCGCATCCCGCTCTAGCTGGTGGCATTCCGAGGGCCGGTGACGTTCCGATCGGGGGGCCGGTCGTCTTGCCAAGCGTCGAAACTATTGATGTGACCGCAATGGGCGATAATATCTTTGGGTTAAACCATGGTGTGTTTGCGGCATCGCGGGACGTCATGGAGGATATTTCCGCTTTGATAAGGCTAAACCTGCCCCCTCCCCGTTTGGTTCAAATCCGTCCTGTGCCCGATCCTCCAGAGGCTCCCAGATATTGGAGGTACGTTCGTTAACAGGCGGCCCGAGCCAGGCAACCAGCAAATGAGCCCAGTCACTTCGCATCTTGTTCATAGCGCTTTCGATGGACTCCGCGTCGGGCGGTCTCGGTGCTCAAAGCAGGGCATATATACGCTGCCCGTCCTCATCCGGCCATTCGGCCTTCGGCAGTTTCCTCGTTGAGCCGCGTTCTCCCTCGTCAGGACGTGGCGCGCGATGACCAATCCATGACCAAGATCAAAGCAGCGAGTCATGGTAAGATCGCGATGGCGCGCCCGAAGAGATTCGAACTCCTGACCCCTAGATTCGTAGTTTAGGTCATAGACCCATTATCGGGATTCCCGAATCGGCTGTGGCGTGATTCAACCTTCGGATCATGGAGGCTGAGATGGCGCGGTTTGATTTGACGGATTTCGAATGGTCGGTGATTGAGCCGTTGT
>NZ_CABFMQ020000132.1 GCF_901905185.1 Methylocella tundrae | reverse complement strand
GGTTCTGGTGCAAACGGCGAAAGCGCGGCATATTTGGCGTGAACACGCCTTTGGAGAGGACCCGAACCCGGATGCTGAACATTGAAGATCTTTTCAAGGGCCGTCATTTCGATCGGGAGATCATCATCCTCTGCGTCCGCTGGTATCTCCGGTTCAAACTGAGCTTTCGGGATCTCGTGGAGATGATGGCCGAGCGAGGCGTTTCGCTCACCCATACGACGATCATGCGCTGGATCCAACGCTATGTCCCAGAATTCGAGAAGCGCTGGAACTGCTTCGCCTGCCGGGCTGGCGGTTCCTGGCGGGTCGACGAGACCTATGTGAAGATCAAAGGTCGCTGGACCTACCTTTATCGCGCGGTCGACAAAGAGGGAAAGACCGTCGATTTCCTGCTCCGCGTCAAGCGGGATGTCGCGGCCGCCAAGGCGTTTTTCCGGCGGGCGTTCAAGAACCAGGGCCGGTTGCCACAAAAGATCACGCTTGACGGCTATCAGGCATCCCACCGGGCGGCACTTGAAGTCCTTGGCGAACACCGGAGCGGCAAACGAACCAAAATCCGGTCGTCGAAATATTTGAACAATTTGATCGAGCAGGACCACCGATCGATCAAGCTCCGTTTGGGTCCCATGCTTGGTTTGAAGCGCTTTCGAAACGCCTCAATCACCATCGCAGGGATCGAATTGATGCATAGAATCAGAAAGGGTCAATTTAAACTTGGCAAGCTCCGGATCAAAAACAAAACCGCGCCGGAAATGTGGAATGCGGTTCTTGCCGCTTGAGCCGGTTCGTGCTCCTGGCTGTTGCGCAGTTGATTTCCGAAAGTTTGCACCACAACC
>NZ_CABFMQ020000131.1 GCF_901905185.1 Methylocella tundrae | reverse complement strand
GCCAAACAAACCAGGATCCATGACTACCCGAGAAAGTCCCGAGAAACGAAATCCGCGCCCGCCGCAAACAGCAGCGCCGCTTCCAATGACGCCCTTATAGGACCCACCATCCCACCATGTCAACACGCGATTGCACTTTTTTGACAAAAACAATACGCGGTCGAGATGAATCAATGACATATGCCGACATATGCCGCAAAAGGCCGGGCTGGCCGACCCGGCAATCGCCGCGGCGCGGTGAAAAAAGGCGTCAGATCTTGAAAAAAGCGGCGGCGGCGCCGCGCGAGGCTCGTTTGGCGTCCCGGGCCTCTTCCAAGCGGATGATCTCCGCCTTGAGAAGAGCGATGCGCTCCTCGATCTGATGCAGGGAGAGATCGTCCAGGTTCTGCCCGACCTCATGCGCCGCGCTCCTGCGGGGCGGCGCGCCAAAAATCCTTTCGTCATCGACGTCCATGTGCGTCTGTCCCAATCCCGATTAAAGGATTTTCAATTCTACACCCGCGCCAGCCTCTCTCAAAGCGAACCCTCGCCCCTCGGCGAGGCGGGAAACATCATTTCAAGGCGAACACCGTCAGCTGCCCGCCCAACGCCGTATAATTGGCCAGCGCCGCATACACCCCAGGGGAATTTGCGCCCTCGTCCGAATGCGTCAGCCCGGCGGTCAGGCCAACGCCCGACCATCCGCCCGCCCCGGACAGGACGGCGATATATTGCCTGCCATTGCGCTCGAAGCTCGTGACGTCGCCGATGATCCCGGACGGCGTCTTGAACCGGTACAGCTCCTTGCCGGAGCGCGCATCGACCGCCTTCAGATAGCCTTCGAGCGTGCCGTAGAAAACGAGTCCGCCGGCCGTCGCGAGGACGCCGGAGGCGACGGCGAATGGCTCTGGATCAGACCAGACGACCCGCTTTGACGCCGCATCCCAGGCAATGAGGGCGCCCATGTTCGTTTCGCCCTTCTCCGGATAGACTGACGTGTCGGCGCCCGTATAAGGCTGACCCGCGGCGTAAGTGATCTGGAACGGTTCATAGTCCATGCAAAGACGGATCATCGGCGCGTAAAAAAGGCCTGTCAGCGCGGAATAGGCCGCCGGATTGGCGTTTTTCGCGCCGACCGTGCTCGGGCAGACGCCGTGGGTCACGGTCTCCTCGCCATTCTGCTGGGTCGAATAGGCGCCGTCGACGATAGGGCGGCCATAGCTCTTCGAGCTTTTATCCATATCGATCCGGCTCGCCCAATTCACCGCCGGATCATATTTATCCGCGCTGATGAGCGCGCCGTCGGCGCGATCCAGCACATAGGCGAATCCGTTGCGGTCGAAATGCGTCAGCACTTTGCGCCCGCCGGGAGCGTCAGTGAGAATCATCTCATTGACGCCGTCATAGTCCCATTCGTCATGCGGGGTCATCTGATAGACCCACCTCGCGACGCCCGTATCGACGTCGCGCGCAAAAATGGCCATGGACCATTTGTTGTCGCCGGGCCGCTGCGCGGGGTTCCAGGTCGAGGGATTGCCCGTCCCGTAATAGATGAGGTTTTCCGCAGCGTCATACGAGATCCGGCCCCAGGGCGCGCCGCCGCCAATCTTCCATTGATCGCCCTGCCAGCTCGCAAGGCTCGACTCCTTGCCAACGGGCTTGCCAAGCTCTGTCGTTTTCTCCGGATCGATGAGCGTATCGGCGTCCGGGCCGACCGAATAGGCGCGCCAGAGCTTTGCGCCCGTTTTGACGTCATAGGCGGTAAGATAGCCGCGAAGGCCAAATTCCCCGCCGGAGACGCCAACGAGAACCTTGTCCTTGATCAGCGCTGGCGCGGAAGTTCCCGTCGCGCCCTTCCCCGGATCGCCGTTCTTGACAGACCAGACCGGCGCGCCGGTTTTCGCGTCGAGGGCGACGAGGGTTGTATCCGCCTGATACAGAAAGATCTTGCCGTCGCCATAGGCGAGGCCGCGGCTGACCGTATCGCAGCACATTAGCGGCACGACGCCGGCATCCTGCCGCGGCTCATATTTCCAGAGGATTTTTCCGTCGTGATCGAGGTCGAGCGCGTAGACGATGTTTGGAAACGGCGTATGCACATAGATCACGCCGCCGACAACCAAGGGGGCGCCTTCATGGCCGCGCAGAACGCCCGTTGAAAAGGTCCAGACCGGCGTCAGCCGCGACACATTTTCGGTCGTGATCTCTTTTAGCGGCGAATAGCGGAGGTTCGCGAGATCGGGCTGCGTTTCACCCGCCTGAGCGCTATTGACGGCTAAGGCGCCGAGACAGATGAGAATGATGCGCAGGGCGCTTGCCCAGGTCTTTTGCATTCGAAACACCACTCTTGCGACAATTTGAGCGAACTCATTGTCGCAAGTGACGGCGAATGCAAGCCGCGCGCGCCTCAGCCGCGGGCGGTATGTTCCGCCCTCGCCTTGCGCGTCGCAGCGGCCTTCTTGGCGGAAGCTGACCGCGCCGCCGCAGAGCGTGAGGAGGCCGCAGCGCCCCCTGCCCGGCCGCCCTTGTGAGCCGCCGGATGGCCCGTTTCCTTGCCGCGTCCCGAGCCGCCAGGCTTTTTGCCGCCGCCATCATCCTTGTTGACCGTCGCCCAGGCTCTTCGTTCGGCTTCCTTGGTCGAAACGCCTTTCTCCTCATAGCTCTCGGCAATGTGATCGGCCTTGCGCTCCTGCTTGTCGGTGTATTTGGATTTGTCGCCGCGCGGCATGTCGAGTCCTCCTTTGACGCCTAAACCCGCGTAAGATCGCGACAAAACGCGATTCGCCGCCTCCCGTTCCGCCCCCGCGAAGGCAGGCCTGAAAAAATGGCGGGGACAGAATCGACGAAAGACCGATCTCCATTGATTTGACCATTAATTTCGCTTCGTAGTGATGCTGAAACCGCCAAAGGACATGGATTGCGCTTCCGCTTCATTCACGCCGCCGATCTCCATCTCGATAGTCCGCTGCTGGGGCTCTCGAAAAAATCGCAGGATTTCGCCGCCCGCGTCGACGACGCCTCGCGCCGCGCTTTCGACAATCTCGTCGCTTTGGCGATCGAGGAGGAGTGCCGCCTCGTCGTCATCGCGGGCGACGTCTTCGACGGTCAGTGGCGCGATTATCGCACCGGGCAATTCTTCGCCGACCGCATGCGGCGCCTGCGCGAAAAAGGCGTGCGCGTCGTCATGATCTTCGGCAACCATGATGCGGAGAACCGTTTCGCCAGCAGACTTGACCTCTCAGACAATGTCTCCGTGCTACCTTCGAAACAGTCGGGCACCGTGCTCATCGACGAGATCGAGACCGCCGTGCACGGCCAGAGTTTCGCCCAGCGCGAGGTGCTGGATAATATCGCCCTCGCCTATCCAAGACCCATTGCCGGGCGCTTCAACATTGGTCTTCTGCATACGGCCGGCAGCGGCCGCGAGGGCCACGCCAGTTACGCCCCTTGCAGCCTCGAGCAACTGGCGAACCACGGCTATCATTATTGGGCGCTCGGCCACATTCACGCGCGTGAGCAGCTCTGGGATTCGCCGCCGATCATTTTTCCCGGCAATCTGCAAGCCCGCAGCATCAAGGAAACGGGAGCAAAAGGCGTCACGCTCGTCACTGTCGAGGACGGCGCCGTCGCCTCGCTGGAGCATCGCCCGCTCGATGTCGTGCGCTTCGCCGCCGAGACGATCGACGTCTCGGGGCTCGCGGATCGCGAAGAACTCTTCGCCGCGATCCGCCGCCAGGCCGAGGCGGCTTTCGCCACGGCGGAAGACCGCGCGCTTGCGCTGCGCGTCAAACTGACCGGCGCCAGCGCCCTCCACGCCGATCTGATGACGGATGCGAGAAACCTGCGGGAAGAAGTGGAAACCCTGCTCGCCAGCATCGCCAGCGACATCTGGCTGGAGAAGCTCGCGATCGAAACCGCACCCCCGCCGTTACGCGCTGGCGTCGATCCAACCATCGCGGGCGGCCTTCGCCTCGCCATCGAGGAACTCGCCGAAAGCGGCTGGCTGCGCGAACGCCTCTCCGCGCGGCTCGCGGACATCAAGACCAAATTGCCGGCAAGCGCCCATCAGGACGAACTCCTTGCGGAATTGAAGGCTGAAGGCTGCGAACGCGCCAGGGCGCTTGCTCTCGCCCTCATCGAGAAGGGCCAGCGCTGATGCGCTTTGAAACGCTGACCATTGAAAATTACGGCCGCTGCAAGGAGGCGAGGCTCGTATTTCCGGCCACCCCCGGCTTCACGCTCATTTTCGGACCGAATGAAGCCGGCAAGAGCACCGCCCTCGAAGCGATTTCGGATTTTCTTTTTGGCGTGCCCGAAAGGACAGAGCGCGGTCAGATGTTCGGCGCGGGCAATATCGCCCTCAGTGCGCAACTCACCCTCGCCGACGGGACGCGCCTCTCGCTCCGCCGCCGCAAGGGCCGCGCCCGCACGCTGACGGATCAATCCGGCCAGCCTGTCGAGGAGGCGGTCCTCGTCCGAACGCTCGGCGCGACAGGACGTGACCGATTCAACTCGCTATTTGGGCTCAGCCATGAGGCGCTGCGCAAAGGCGGCGACCAATTGCTCAAAGCGGACGGCGATGTCGGCCGCCTGATCCTTTCGGCCGGCGGCGGCCTCGGATCGCTCGTCAAGATCGTCGACGGGCTGCGCGAGGACGCGGCTAAACTGTTCGACATGCGCAAGGGCAAAGATCGCCTGTTCTACATGGGCCTCAGCGCTTTCGAGGAAGCGGAAAAGGCTGTCAAACTCGGCCAGATGACGCGTGAGCATTATGTGAAGGCGCAGCAGCAGCTGAATGCGGCGCGTGAGACCGAGGCGTCCCTGCGCCGACGCAGAAGCGAGAAAATGACAGAGCATCTGCGTTTTGAGCGCCTCGCCCGCGTCGTTCCCTCGATTCTCGCATTCGATCGTCTTTCGCAAGAGGCCGTAGCGTTCGCCGATCTGCCGCCGTTGCGCGCTGATTTCACCGCCTCATGCACAAAGGCGCTCGACGCAGAGTTGCGCGCCGGCGAGGCGCTGCGGGAGGCCGAGGAACGCTGTCTTGGCGCCCAACGCCGGTTGGAAAATCTCGCGGTTTCCATCGCGGTCATCGAGGCGGAAGCCAAAATCCGAGACGCCGGCGAAAAAGCCATTCACGTCTCGAAAGCCCGCGACGACCGGCCGAACCGTGAAATCGAACTCGCCGAATACGCCGAGGCGCTGAAGACTCTCCGGCAACGGATCGGGCTTCCGGACGACGCCGATCTCGAAACCGCCGCGCCGTCCGCGGAGGCGGTCGAGAGGACGCAAAGGCTCGCCGCGGAGGGGCTGGAGCGGCGCGGCAAACTCGCCGGTCTTGCCGAAGAGCGCGCGAGGGAAACGAAAACGCTGGAGGCCGCGCAAAAGCGCCAGATCGACCGGCGCGCTACCGGCGCGGACAGGCCCATCGGCCTCAGGGCGGCGGAGTTCTCCACGATCACCCAGCTCGCCGCCGCACATATGGCGAAAGCGAAACAGGCGGAGGCCGCGAAACAGGATTTCGAGACCGCGCTGACGCGTTTGGGATTTGCCACAATAGAGGCGTTGCAGTCATGGCTCTGCCCCGACGAGGCCGCGATTCAGGCGGAAATCGACCGGCGCGGCGCGATCGAAGCGGAGCTTCTAACCGCGAAGGAGAAAATCGCGGCCGCGGCGGAAAAGCGCGATCAGGCGCACAGCGAGGCAGAACGGCTGAAGGCCGGCGCTCCCATGCCTTCTCGAGAGGCGATCGAAAGCCTTCGCGCGCAGCGAAACCTCGTCTTCGACGGGATCAAGGCCCGCTATCTCAGCATTAACGCAAGCGAGGCCGCGGGGCGCTCGCAGGCCGAGCGCGAGGCCGACATTGAGGCGCATCAAAAGCACGCCGGTTCGGCAGACGCGTTAGCCGACCGCAGGGCCCTGGAAGCCGACCGCGTGGCGGCGCTCGAACTGGCGCAGCGCCAGGAAGCGGAGGCCCGGCGTCTTCTGGCAAGCCTCGCGCAACAGCAAGAACGTCTCGCCAACGAACGTGCAGCGGCGGACGAAGCATGGAGCGCGATCTGGCCAGAAGCTGCGACGAAGGAAAAAAATCCGGGCCGTCTCAAGGCCCTGTCGGCGCAGCGGCCCATGGTCCTCGCGCGCCATGCCGACTGGCGGGAAAAGGCCGAATCGGCGGCGGCGCTGGAGGCGGAATTTTCGGCCCGGCTCGAGGCTTTGGCCCTGGCCGAGGCGCGGCTCGGCTTGCAGGCGGATGGCGCCATGAGCGCACGCGTCAGCGCGATCGCCGCGGCGATCGAGATCCATGAGGCGGCATTTGCCGATTATCGGACCGATGAAAACATCATCGCCGGCGTTCGCGCCAGACTGGCCGACATCGATGAGGCGCAAAAGGCGCTTCTCGACGCTGAGGCGAATTGGCGCGCGGCCTGGCGGCCGGCTCTGCAGGCGCTGGCGCTCCCCGACGGAGCTGCTTTCGAGTCCGCAAACGACATCGCCACGCAATGGGCCAAAGCCGACGGCGTCTTCAAGGGACGTCGCCAGACGCGCCATCGTCTGACGCGCATGGACGAGGACGAAGCAGCCCTGCGCAATCTCGTTGAGGAGATTAGGGGCGGCCTCGATTTCGAGCTGCCGCTGGACGCCGTCGCCGCCGCGCGGCTGCTCGCCGACCGGCTCGAGGAGGCTCGTAAGATCAGAATTGAGCGCGAAAGCGCAGCGCGGCAGTTGGCCGCGGAGATCGAGGACCGGGACGGAAAACGCGAGCTCGCGGGCGCTGCGGCGGCCGTCGTCCGCTCACATTGCGAGGAGGCGGGATGCGCGCCGGAGGCGCTGGCTGACTTCTCGGTAAGATTTGCCCAAAAAGTCGAACTCGAGCAGCAGCTTCGCGATCTTGCGAAAGCGATTCAGGAGTACGGCGACGCTCAGCCCCTCGAAGCCTTGAGGGAGCAATGGGGCGGGCGCAATCTCGACGAGATCGCCGCCGCGGCGGCGACCTTCAAAAGCGAGGCTGATGGACTTGACGCCGAGATCAACGAGGCTTTCGCGGTGCGGCGTGACCGCGAACGCGATCTCGACGCATTCGCCTCCGCCGAGGGCGTCAACGCCGCCGTCGCCGAGCGCGAAAGCGCCGCCGCCGAAATGCATGATGCGCTCGAGCGCTATATTGAGATCGCGCTCGCCGAGGAGCTGCTGCGCGCGGCGATGGATCAGCTGCGGGACCAGCAGAAAGATCCCCTTATTCGCCGCGCCGGGGATCTGTTCGCGGTTTCGACGGCGGGCGCCTTTGCCGGCGTCAATACGGACGTCAATGCGGACGGCCTGCCCGTCGTCGTCGGCAGACGCAAAACCGGCGAGGACGCGCCTGTGGCGCTGATGAGCGACGGCGTCCGCGATCAACTTTATCTTTCTTTCCGCATCGCGAGCATCGAGCATTACGCGCAGGCGGCCGAGCCGCTGCCTTTCATCGCCGACGATCTGCTCGTCCATTTCGACGACGAGCGAAGCGCCGCCGCGCTCGGCCTTCTGGCTGAACTTGGGAAAACGACGCAGGTGCTTTTGTTCACGCATCACCGCAGCCTCAAGGAGGCCGCCGCGCCGCTGGTCGAAAAAAACCTCGCCGCTATCCTTGAACTCTGCGGAACCTAGAGCGTACGCCGCGTGGGCTGGAGAGTCCGAGCGGGATCGGACCCAGATCTCCAATCGTCGTCGTGCCTGGCAGCAAGCCTCGCGCGAAGCCCTTGATCTCATAATCGCGCAAGCTTCCCGCGATCTCGAACAGGTTATAACCGGCGCGATGGCGAGAGGCTGGCCGCGCGATCGACGCGGACGGCGCCCCGACAACGGGCGCGCGCCGCTTGGGGCCCTCGATATGGCTGACGCTCAGCCTGTGGTTATGACCGTGCAGGATCAGCTCCGCGCCCGTGCGCCCGATCATCTCTTCGAAATCGCGCGCGTCGGTCAGGCCGCGGGCGAGACTCGCTGCGTCCGTGCGCGGCGAATGATGCAGCATGACGACCCGGACGAGGTCGCGCCCGGCGGCTTCAGCGAGGAGCTTTTCGGCAAGCTCGATCTGCCGGCGCCCGAGGCGCCCTGACGCAATGAAAAAAGGCGTCGGAACGGCGGATGAAAGGCCGATAAGAGCGACTTTGCCGCGCACGCGGAGATAGGGAAAGCGGCCGCCAGGTTCGTTCTCGCCCTTCGTCCAGGGCGCAAAGACGCGCGCAAGATCGGGCAGCGACCCGCGCACATAGGCGTCATGGTTGCCCGGCACGAAGCTGACGTCCTCGGCCGGCCCCAATGTCTCGAGCCATTTGCGCGCAAGCTGAAATTCGGCGGGAAGGCCGATATTGGCGATATCGCCCGTCATTGCGACATGGTCGGGATTTTGCGCCCGGATGTCCGCCACGATATGGCTCAGCGTCGCCATATCGTGAACGAGGGAGCGGCCTCGCGTCCAGTTCAGATAGCCGGTGACGCGCTTGCCCAGAAGCTCGCGCCGGCGCGGGCGCGGCAGCGGGCCAAGGTGGGGGTCGGTGAGATGGGCGAGGCGGAACTGCACGGTCGCCACTAACCGCGCCGCCTCTCATCCGTCAAGGCTCGCATCCGCCGGGACGGCCCCATCACGACGCGCCTATGAGGATGCCCGTGGCCAGAACGATCGCGCCGCCGAGGACGATTTGCAGCGCGGCCTTGAAGAAAGGCGTCTGCATATAGCGGGCGCGTATATAGGCGATGATCCAGAGCTCGAAAAAGACGATCACGCCCGCGATTCCCGTCGCGATCAGAAACGCGTTCGGCAGGGCGTCCGGCACGAGATAGGGCAGCGAATGGCCGAGCCCGCCGGCGGTCGTCATCAATCCGCATACGATCCCCCGCACCAGCGGCGAACCGCGGCCGCTGAGTTCGCCATCATCGGCGAGAGCCTCCGCGAAGCCCATGCTGATGCCGGCCCCGAGCGAGGCGGCGAGCCCGACCAGAAACGTCTGCCAATTATTGTGGGTTGCGAAGGCCGCGGCAAAAAGTGGCGCCAGGGTCGAAACCGAGCCGTCCATCAAACCGACGAGGCCGGGCTGGATATATTCGAGGATGAACATCCGCCGCCGCGTCTCGACCTCTTCCTTGCCGGCCGCCCCGGTTTCAAGCTTGCGTTCGAGATTGATCGCGATCTGCTCATGCGCCTGTTCGTCGCGCGCGAGGTCGAGGAGGAGCTTCCGAATGGCGGGATCACGCGACTGGGTTGCGGCCTTGGCGTAGAATTTCTCCGCCTCGATCTCCCGCGCCTCCGTCTCGTTGCGAATGGTGTTCAGCGACAGATTACGCGTCAGCCAGACGGGCGGTCGCCGCACGAAAGAGCGCACGTCCGATTTGCGGATCGGCACGAGGTTAGGACCGAAGCGGTCCTTATAGAGGGCCGTCAGCTTGTCGCGATGGCCTGCCTCGACCTCCGCCATCCGTTCAAAGGTCTGCGCGGTGGCGGGATAACGCTCGCGCAGATCGTCGGCGAACATCATGTAGACGCGATTGTCCTCTTCTTCCGACGCGATCGCCATGGCGAGAATCTCGCGTTCGGTGAGATCTGCAAATTTCTTCAAGCTTTTTGCTCCGGATTGTTTAGAATTACTCTAATTTACAAGGCTCCTCAGTGCCAGACGGCGCGAGCGGCTTTTTTGCCCAAATCCATACTGAAAGGCGGCGTATGGCCGCGACATGAGCGCGCGCCAGCTCTCGTCTAGGCGCGCCGCGCGGGAGGACGCCTCTGCTTTCCTTCGCTTATGGCTTGATCTAACTTGTCGCCGGGCGCCGCCTCCGCCCGTTATCTTCGCACCGCTCAAACTGCAATCGCATGGCAGATCTTTCCCTCAGTCTTACGCAGCAAACGCCGGGCGACTCGGCGGCGATCGAACGGCTCGACGAACGCGCCTTCGGGCCGGGCCGCTTCGCGCGTTCAGCCTATCGCCTGCGCGAGGGAGTCGAGCCGGATTACGCCCTCTCCTTCGTGGCGCGGGTTGGGACCCTGCTCGTCGGCGCGAACAGGATGACGACGATCCGCTGCGGGCAAGCGCTGGCGTTACTGCTTGGGCCGCTCACCGTGGACCCGGCGTTTCGATCCGGCGGCATCGGCGAAGCGCTGGTGCAAAAGTCACTCGAAGCCGCGCGCGAGGCGGGGCACACGCTGGTGCTTCTGGTTGGCGACCTTCCCTATTATGAACGCATGGGATTTCAGCCCGTCCCGCCCGGACAGATCACTTTCATCGGTCCGGTCGACCCTGACCGTCTGCTCTACTGCGAACTCGTCGAGGGCGCGTTGGCCGCCGTCGGCGGCAGAGTGCGGCGGGTGCGGGCGCGCTGAGACGAAACCACGCGCCCCGCGCCGCGGAGAAGACCGCGCGCCCCGCGCATCGGGAACTTTCAAAGGAGAAAAGGATTTCATCGAATAGCAACAGCAACCCGAAAGGGAGCCAGCCATGTCGACGCGGTTCCAGATCGCCTCTATTATTTATATGATGGTCAACGCGGTCGTCTTCGGCATTGGGATTGTCACGGTTCTGCTGGCGCCCGGCCTCGCCAACCATGCCTTTCAGCTCATCCCGGCACTCGTGATCGCAAGCTTCATCGTCTCAGCTCCACTCGCCTGGTTCATCGCGCCACGGCTCCGGGCGCGTTACATGCGTCAGCATTCGGCCTGAGACCCGTAAACCGGAAATCACGCGTCCTTGCGGCCTCGGCGGCCCTCGAAAAGCCAAGCTGAAACCACGCTTGCGAGCAGGGCGATGAGCCCTAAGAACCCGATCGCCAGCGGCGTGACGCCGACGCCTTTGACTTCGCTCGCGCCGTTGCGCTTGATTGCGGCATAGTCCGAGCCGCCATAAACGGGGCTTTCGCGCATCGAGACGAGCCGCGGCAGGGCAATGTCGCCAGTCGCGCCGCTTGCAATGCGCCGCACTGTCCCGCCCGTCGCCTCGGCGAGCGGCCGCAGCCGCTCCGGGGTCGAGACCACCTCCTGGAATTCGCGCGGATTTTCCGGCCCGACATTGGCAAGAACGGACAAGGTTCCGTCCGTCAGGCGATAGAGGCCAAGCTCGGAGGCGTCGACGCTGGCGCGGGAAAGCCCCGGCTCCGCGGCCGCGAGGGTCACCGTCGATTCCTGCCCCGAGGGCGCGGTGATTTTCACCGGCGGAATTTCGGCGAGCAGGCTCTGGCGCTCGATCTCGATCTTGCGACCGCGGACATTCGCGCGCAGCGCTTCTTCCTCAAGCTCCGGCTCTTTCATCAGCCAATGCGCAAGGCGGCGCAACAGATCGAGATGCGGTCCGCCGCCCTCAAACCCGCGCGCCCACAGCCACATCTGATCGCTGAGCAGCAAGGCGACTCGCCCTTTGCCTTCGCGGGACAGCACAAGGAGGGGCTTTTGATCCGCGCCGTCGAGAACGCTGGCGCCGCGCGTCACCTGCGCATTGACCTGACGGAACCACTGGCTCCAGGCCGGCGGCGTCTGATCGGAGCCCGGCAGCCCGCGCGTCACCGGGTGCTTGGCGCCATCTTTCGAGATCGCCGCGCGAAAGGCCTGTTCGGTCAGCGTGCCGTCCGGGCGGGCCGGCGCGATCCGCCCGAGCGGCGAATAATAGAGCCCGTCCGGGCCTGAAAAATCCGGGCCCGCCGCGAGCATCAAGGCGCCGCCCTCGCGGACATAGCGAACGATATTCTCGAAATAGACGAGCGGAAGGACGCTCTGATTGGAGTAGCGGTCGAAGACGATGAGATCGAATTCCTTGATCTTGCGGCCAAACAGATCGGCGGTCGGGAAAGCAATCAGCGACAATTCATTGATCGGCGTGCCGTCCTGCTTTTCCGGCGGACGCAGAATGGTGAAATGCACCAGATCGACATTGGCGTCGGATTTCAAAAGATTGCGCCACATGCGCTCGCCATTGTGCGGTTCGCCCGAGACGAGCAGCACCTTCAGCTTGTCGCGCACGCCCTCGATCGTCACCACCGCTTTGTTGTTGATCGCGGTCAGCTCGTCCGGCAAAGCCTCGACCTCGAGCTCGACGACATTCTGGCCGCCGTGTTCGATGCGCACAGGGACGCGCACGCGTTCGGACGGCCGCGCCAGGATCGTTGCGATGGGATTGCCGTCACGGCGCACCTTCAAGACGACGGGATCGTTCTTGCCGGCGGTGTCGAGCACGCGCAGCTCGATCGTCTGATCCTTGCCGACGATGCCAAAGCGCGGCGCTTCGAGAAGCTCGATGCGGCGGTCGCGCTCGCCTTCGCGCCCCGTGATCAGCGCATGCAGCGGCGCCTTGAAGCCGAGCGCGTCCGCATTGGCCGGAATGTCGTCGACGAGGCCGTCGGTAATCATGAACACGCCGCCGACGCGCTCGGACGGCACATCGGCAAGGCCGGCGTTCAGCGCCGAAAAGAGGCGCGTGCCGTCGTCCTGCGCATCCGTGCGGTCGCTCTCGATGGTGCGGACCTCGACATTGCCGAGGCCTTTCAGCTGTTCTTCCAGCGCCTCGGCCGCCTTTTTCGTCTGCTCCGCCCGTTCGCCTATGGTCTGGCTGCCGCTCTGATCGACGACCACCGCGACGACGTCTTTCAGTCCGGCGCGATCTTCCCGCACCAGCGAGGGGTCCGTGAGCGCCAGCAGAAGCAGCGCCAGTCCGAGCGCGCGTAACAATGTGCCGCGCCGGCGCGCATAAAACCCCAAGGCGACGACGAAAAGGGCAAGAGCGCCAAAGCCGGCAAGGACCGGCCACGGCAGGAACGGCGCAAACGACAGATTGAACTGGTTCATCAAGCTTTGGAGCCCTGGAGTTTAAGCTTTGCGCGCTTCATCGGCCTGAGAGATGATCCCGTTTGAGGGCCCCGCCACGCTCCAAATCGCTTCATCACGCCTCGTCGATCCATTCGCCGCTCTTAGTTAAAGCGCGAATTGTGGTCATTTTCAAATCGCGGCCGCGTGAGGGGCCGAACTGTCGGGGTGCGGCGCTGCCCTGGACCGGCGGACGAAGCCTGCGCGGGCCGTTGGGCTCACGGGTGGTCCGCTCGTCGAGCTTTCTTTAAAGAGGCGATGCGGGAGGCTTGGGCGGGGGCGGCGTGATGCCCAGATGAAAGGCCGCCACCCCCGCCGGAAAGGTGGATGCGACCGTGTTGCCGCCCGTCTCGATGACCGAAACGCTGTCGGAGGGCGCGCCGGCGACATAGACTTGGCGCCCATCCGGCGTCACGGCTATGCCGGAAGGAGAATTGCCCACGGCGACGCGGGCCATCACACGTTTGCCAGCCGTTTCAATCACCGAGACGTCACCCGAGAAAAAATTCGCGACATAGGCATATTTCCCATCTGGCGTCACGGCGACGCCATTCGGATACGCTCCCACCATGACCGTGCCCGCCACCGCGCCGTCATCCGTTTCTATCACCGAAACAAGGTTGGAGGGCTGGTTGGCGCGGCCCGCATTGGCGACATAGGCCTGTTTTCCATCTGGAGTAACGGCTATCGCAACCGGAGCCGTCCCCACGGCGATCGTTTTCAGCACCCTGTTTGCGTCCGTGTCGATCACCGAAACATTGTCGGAGCGGAGATTGGCGACATAGGCGTGTTTTCCATCCGGGGAAAGCGCGATCGCCTGCGGGCCGGCTCCGACGCGGACAGTGTTCACCACCGTGTTGCCGGCCGTTTCAATCACCGAGACGGTGTTGGAATCCCGATTTGCGACATAGAGGTGTTTTCCGTCCGGCGTCACGGCTATCCCCTCGGGGCGTGTTCCAACGGGAACCGTGCTCACCACCCTATCTGTGGCCGTATCGATCACCGATACGCCATCGTCGACGAAAATCGTGACATAGACATGTTTCCCATCGGGCGCCACGGCGATATCTTGCGGCCCGTTGCCAACCGGGATCGTGTCCACCAACGTGTTGTTGTTGCCGATATCGATGACCGAAACTGTGTTTGAGTTCACATTGGTGACATAGGCCAGAGACCGCCCCGTCCCGGCCATCGCTGCCGGGCCCAGCATCAGCATGGCCCAAAGGGCTGCAAAACCGTGCGCGCGAAATCGCCGTCGCCTGAGTTTTATGGCGTGCATGGTTTCATTTCGCGAAAATACTTTCGTGATCTGCCGGTCCCTTCGCGCGAAATTCTGATAATTATTGAAGATCAATAATACTGCGCGTAAGCGCCAGCATATTGAACTCCGGACAGACGTGCGCCGCTGCTACTTTAATCTCGGGAAATTTGTTGGCAAGCATGTTCCCGGGTCGACGCGAGAACACAAGCTGGGGCCAGACAGCAAGTTGAGACCCGTTAGACTCACCCGCTCAAATGCTTCGCCAACATCAGCGACACGGGACGCTCATCCGCCAAGGTCACGAGGGGTCAAACATCGGCCTCAGCCGCGTACCCAACAGCTAATATTCCTGACGGTAGTAGTGGTGGTGGTGGTGGTGGTGGTGGCGATAGCCGGGGCCGACGGGAGGAATAGCGTGGCGCCAGGCGCGATGATGATGATGATGGTGGTGGTGATGGTTATAATATTGTGCGAGTTGCGCCTCCGCTGGTTTAGACGCGCTTTGCTCATCGGATGCAGTTGCTTGCGCTGCGTCGACAACGCGAAGAAGAGCGATGGCGTTTGGGATCGGCTCAAGTAAGTCTCCAAACGAATCGACTTTTAGTACTTCGGTCGCGCTCAATGGGGTGGCGTTTGCCGCCTGCGCAAGGGCGCCGAGAGCAGACATCGCTCCGACAAGGCCAATGATTTTTTTATCCATTCTTCTCTTCCCCCAATGAGTATTGGCGGCCTATCAGATATTGAACTGATCGGCCCCCCAAAGACGACAGATTATTTTCTGCTCACCTAAAGAGCTAAGCCCCTCAAAGGTTCCAGAGAGTTTTGTTCTTTGCTTGAGGCCCATGCCGCCCGGCGAGCCGAAGACGGGAGATCAGCAATCGGATCAGTCTCTGTTTCCGGCAGACTGCTGTCTTCAGCCGAGGCGCTGCGTAGCTATCCTGAGAGCCTTCGCCCCGCCTACCAAAAATCCGGCCGCGCCTCCGTCAGCCGGCCGCCGATGCGGACCGGCGCGATCTTCGCCGCGAGACCACGCGCGTCGAGTTCGACCGCGACGCCGCAGAGGGTCGCGGGGCCGGAGGCGGGCTCGAAGCGCGAGGCCGGGATCTTGGTCGTGAAGCGGCGCAGCGGCTCCTCCTTGTCCATGCCGATGACGGAATCATAATCGCCCGTCATTCCGGCGTCGGTCATATAGGCCGTGCGCTGGCGCAGGATCTGGTAATCGGCGGTCGGCACATGCGTGTGCGTGCCGACGACCAGCGAGACGCGACCGTCCACGAAATGGCCGAAGGCCTGTTTCTCGCTCGAGGCCTCGCCATGAAAATCGACGATCGCGGCGTCGCAGCCAACGCCAAGGGGACAGGCTTCAAGTTCGCGCTCGATGGCCGCGAAGGGATCATCGAGCGGGTCCATGAAAACGCGGCCTAAAATATTGACGACAAGCACGCGCGCGCCCGTGGCCGTTTCAAACAGATTGGCGCCCTTGCCCGGCGTTCCGCGCGGATAATTGACCGGCCGGATCAGGCGAGGCTGACGGGCGATAAAGACGAGCGCCTCGCGCTGGTCGAAGGAATGATTGCCAAGCGTCACGCAATCGGCCCCGGCGCTCAAAAACTGGTCGCAGATCGACTCTGTGACGCCAAAGCCGCCGGCGGCGTTCTCGCCATTGACGACAACGAAATCGAGGCCCCACGCGAGCCGCAGTTTCGGCAATTGATCGACAACAGCGATGCGTCCGGCGCGGCCAACGACGTCGCCAATGAAGAGAAGACGCATGTTTCTATCCATCAAAGAAGCCCCTTCCGCCGCCGCGGGCAAGGCTTTGCGACAGAAAAATGCGAAAAAGCAGCCACGCGACTGACGTTCGGGGATCTCAGGGGAACGGCAAAACGCTGCGGCAGTCGATCAATCCCTCTTCGGTTAGCACAAAGTCGAGCCGCTGGTCATGATCTTCATGCGGGATTTTTTGCGTTTCCTGGCTGGCGTAGGCGACCCCGACCGCGAAGATCTTTTTTCGCGCGCGCAGAGCGGCCAGCGTGCGGTCGTAGTATCCGGCGCCATAGCCGATCCTGTGCCCTGTCCGGTCAAAGGCCGCGAGAGGCACGAACAGGAGATCGGGCGCGACTTCGGCCGCCGCGGGAGACGGCTCGGAAATGCCCATTTTGCCTTCCACCAGCGCATCGCCCGGACGCCACAGCCGGAAAACGAGCGGCGTGCCGCGCGGCCCCGTAATCGGCAGGGCCGTCAAAACCCCGGACGCCGCGAGCGTTTCCAAAAGAGGCATGGTGGAGGCCTCATCACGCAGGGAGAAATAGGCCGAGACGATGCCAGGGCGCAGTTCGGCGACAAGCGACGAGCCCGCGGAGGCGAGATGCTCGGCGAATGCGACGGGATCGACGCTGCGGGACGCGCGCCGGCGCGCCAGAGCCTCGGAGCGCAGAACGGCTTTCGGATGAGGGGGCTGCATTATGGCGAGGGCCGAGGTCTCTTTTTCGAGAAATCCAACAAAAAGTGCGGGGCCGCGATGGCCGTGGGATATCGATCCCGGGAACCTACAACGTAGGTGGGCGCCATGTGGCCAAGCCCACGGGCAAGGCCAGGGACAGCTCCCTTTGAGATCGATAAGGCCCCGGGTTACTGATCCAGCACGCACCCCGCAGCTCCGCCCCTGCAATCTAGGGGGCGCCGAGGCAAAACGCCAGAGGGTTCGCGCAGCAAATCAGTCTTCGCCGCGAACGGCGCCATTGAGTTCCTGCGCCAGCGCCTCGATCCGCGAGGCCGTTTCGTCGAGCGAGAGCGCGACGGCGTCGATCCAGGCCTCGCGCCCGTTGAGCGCGCCTGCGACATGATCCTTCAGCTGCGAAAGCTCGGCTTCGAGTTGGCCGGCGCGGCGGTTTGATTCGAAAAGTTCATCGGCGATCGTCACCGCCGCCATGACGGTTAGTCGCTGATCGCCCATTTCACCGAATTTTTCCCGCATGACCGAAATCTGGCCATCGACCTTTTTCGCAAGCTCGTCGAGATGGGCTTCCTCGCCCTCGTCACAAGCGACCCGGTAGACCCTTCCGGCGATCGTCATGGCAACTTGCGCCATCGCTGAAGCTCCTCGCATAAAGCATAATCGGTCGGTTTCGACGATCTCGGGGGTCACCGCCGCCGGTGCGCGCTATTTTAGCTTTCGTCCTCGACCGTGGCCACGACGGCTTTGATCGCAGCATTGGCTCCTTTCAGTCTGCGCGCAACTTCCTCATTCGCCGTTTCGAGAGAGATCGAACGCGCCAGCGCCCCGTCGAGCTCGACGGCGAGACGGGAGCGGTCATCCTGCATCACGGCCAGCTCTTCTTCGAGATTTGAGCGCAGCGCGTCCGCTCCCGCCCGCCGCTCGCTCGCGGCCTCGAGCTTCTCCAACGCGGACGCGAGCCGCTTCAAGGCGGCGTCAAGACGTTCAGGAGTGTCCATACTGCATTCCCGTCCCGCTTTGCGATAAAGCCATGATTCCATCCCCAGCGCCCAAGGAGCGGGGGCCGGCCCGCTCAGACGTCGATGCACGCATGCGTTGATACAATGGCCGGGCGCTCTGTCATAGTCGCGATGGAATTGCCGCGAGCCGGCCAAGCCGAACGAGGGTGCGACCTAAGGAAACATAGACCGGACGTTGACTCCAGCATAGCCGATGTCGTCAAAGTAAAACCATTAGTATGGCAACTGGTTCTCGTCGCCCGGGTTCCACTCGTGAACGGCCGGATTATCTTGAGCGCAAGGGCAGAATGACTTTTGGGGGCGTCGCGGCTGCGCGCCGAGCAATCCTCGCCTTCGCCCCTCCGGAGGGCTGCGGGAGGCCTGATGACCGCGCGAGCCACTCTCGCGTCTCTTGCAACCGCCGGCCATTTGCCAAGTTGACGGCTTGGAAATTGCGCGACATATCACAATTTGCGTGAATGAAGCGCAAACTCGGAGGTCCTCGCGAGAGAGGGCCGGGGCCAAGTAAGGAGCACATCGGATGGCGGTCAAAGTCGCGATCAATGGATTTGGTCGAATCGGACGCAACGTACTGCGGGCGATCGCCGAGTCCGGACGCACGGACATAAAGGTCGTCGCAATCAACGATCTGGGTCCGGTCGAGACGAACGCCCATCTCCTTCGCTTCGACTCGGTTCATGGCAGGTTCCCAGGCGAGGTCAAGGTCAGCGGCGACACGATCGATCTCGGCGGCGGCCCGATCAAGGTCACGGCGGTCAGAGATCCGGCCGAACTGCCGCATAAAGACCTCGGCGTCGATATTGCGCTCGAATGCACGGGCATTTTCACCTCGCGTGATAAGGCCGCCGCCCATCTCAAGGCCGGGGCGAAGCGCGTGCTGATCTCGGCGCCCGGCGACAAGGCCGACCTTACCGTCGTCTTCGGCGTCAATCATTTGAAGCTGACCCCTGAACATCTCGTCGTCTCCAATGCGTCCTGCACGACGAACTGCCTCGCCCCGATCGCCAAAGTGCTGAACGACGCCATCGGCATCGAGAGGGGCTTCATGACGACGATCCATTCCTATACCGGCGACCAGCCGACGCTCGACACGCTGCATAAGGATCTTTATCGCGCGAGGGCCGCGGCGCTCTCCATGATCCCGACATCGACCGGCGCCGCCAAGGCGGTCGGCCTCGTTCTGCCCGAACTCAACGGCAAGCTCGACGGGTCGTCGATCCGCGTGCCGACGCCGAACGTCTCCGTGGTCGATTTCAAATTCAACGCCAGCCGGCCGACCAGCGCGGCGGAAATCACCGAGGCGGTGAAACGAGCGGCGGGTGCGGAGCTGAAGGGCATCCTCGGCTATACCGAAAGCCCCAATGTATCGGCCGATTTCAACCATGATTCACATTCGTCGATCTTCCATGTCGACCAGACCCGCGTCATCGACGGAACCTTCGTTCGCGTGCTGTCCTGGTACGACAATGAGTGGGGTTTCTCGAACAGGATGATCGACACCGCGGTCGCAATGGGGAAACTCCTATGACGAGATCAGGCTCTTCTTCGCCCTTTCCAACTCTCGACGACGCTGTTCTGGCGAGTAAGAGGGTACTCGTGCGCGTCGATCTCAACGTGCCGATGGAAAACGGCCGGATCACCGATCTGACCCGCATCGACCGCGTCCTGTCGAACATCCGCGAAATTTCGGAAAAGGGCGGCAAGGTCATCATTCTCTCGCATCTTGGCCGCCCGAAGGATGGGCCGGAGGCGGAAACGTCGCTGAAATCGGTCGCGGTGGCGCTCGAACACGAACTCCGCCACATGGTGTTCTTCGCCTCCGATTGCGTTGGCCCCGTCGCCAAGAGCGCCGTCGCGGCCTTGCGCAACGGCGACATTCTGCTGCTCGAGAACACCCGTTTCCATGCCGGCGAAACCAAAAACGATCCGGCCTTTGTCGAGCAGCTCGCCGAACTCGGCGATCTTTACGTCAACGACGCCTTCTCGACCTCGCATCGCGCGCACGCCTCGACCGAAGGCATCGCCCATAAATTGCCGGCCTACGCCGGGCGCACGATGCAGCGCGAACTCGAAATGCTGACCGGAATGCTGGCGCATCCGGAGCGTCCGATGGCGGCAATCGTCGGCGGCGCCAAGGTCTCGACCAAACTCGAACTTCTCGGCAATCTGATGCGCCGGGTCGAATTTCTGTTCATCGGCGGCGGCATGGCCAACACCTTCCTTTCCGCCAGCGGCAAGAACGTCGGCAAGTCGATCTGCGAGACGCAGCTTGCCGAAACGGCGCGGAAAATCATCGCCGACGCGGACGCCGCCAATTGTCAGCTCGTGCTGCCGGTCGACGCCATCGTCTCGACGAGGTTTGAAGCCAATGCGCAAACTCGCGCCGTCGATATCGACCAGATCGGCGAAAACGACATGATTCTCGATATCGGCCCGCGCACCATTTCAAAGGTCGTCGGCATCCTCGCAGCCGCCAGGACCGTCGTCTGGAACGGCCCGCTCGGCGCTTTCGAGACCCCGCCCTTCGAGGTGGGGACCGTGGCGATCGCAAAGGTCGCCGCGGAACTGACGCGGACCCATTCGCTGCAAACCATCGCCGGCGGCGGCGACACGATCGCGGCCCTCAATATGGCCCATGCATTCAACGACTTCACTTATGTGTCGACGGCCGGGGGCGCCTTCCTCGAATGGCTGGAAGGCAAGCTGCTGCCCGGCGTCGAGGCTTTGCGCGGGCAAAAAGCGAACGCCTGATCTTCGGCCAAAGAGACTCGCGCCGCGCCATCCCGCCTTTTATTCGAGCGCGACGCGGAAATGCTGCGCCGCGTGCTCAAGGCACAGCCTGAACCCGGACAGGTCCGTGAAACGCTCATCTGGCGCGGTCCGGCGCTGCGTCAGGCGCCGCCCCTGCTCGGTGAGACAGCCGCCAAGCATCAGATTATCGGCATGCCCGAAATCTTCGATCGTCATGCCGAGAGCGTCGCGCCAGCGTCCTGTTGCGGCGTCGAAAGTTGCGCCCATGTCGCGTTTCATGCGGTCGAGCAGCGCGCCGTCCTCGTTGCTATAGGCGAAAACCGGCTTGCCGAGACCGGCGCAAAGCCCCAGTTCGAAGACCGTTCCCGCGTCCGCGCTCGGTCCGCGAAAAGGCGTCAGATTGAAGATTGCGCCATCGGCGGCCAAAATCATCCCGCGATTTGCGCGATAGATCGAGAGGCTCCTCTCGACGCCATCGTCGAGAGCCTCGCTTTCAAGAGGAAACAACCCTTCAAAGCCGTATTGCGCGCAAAGCGCCGTCTTGCGCTCGCCGGCTGCTTTCGCATCCGGCAGAAAGACCTCAGGGCCGGCAAGATAAATCCGCAAGCGCCGCGTCATGCCGAGCTCTCTTGTAAGCCGTGGGCCTAGCCGCGCATCACGCCGCCCGAAAGGGTCGTCATGAGCAAGGCGAGGCCAAAGACGAGCACCGCCAGCGCGGCCGCCGCCTCAAACAGGCGCCCTGCCATCATCGCCCGCCATGAATCAGCGCCGACGAAGCGCGCAGCCGCCTTTTTGGCGAAGACAGCCGATGTGGCAAGCGCGCCGGTCGTGATCGCAACGCCTAGCGACATCGCCAGCACCGCGCCGCAGCCGGCAAGAAAAATATCCTGCGCGGAGGCGAAGACAAGGACGAGAATGGCGCCCGAACAGGGCCGTGATCCGGCCGCCGCGACGGTGAGCAAAGCCTTCTTCCAGGAAAATCCCGCGTCGAGCGTTGCCGGATCGGCCGCATGAAAATGGCCGCAATCCGGCCCATGCATATGCGCCGCGCTGCAATCATCGGCGAAGAAGCGCGCGCTCATGCCTCCGGCCGCGAGCGCCGGACCAAAGGCGCCCGCGAGCTCAGGCGCGAGCTTCCGTGCGGGCGCCTGCCGCCAAAGGGCGACGACCGCGGCGCCTTTGGCGGCAAGCAGCATCGCGCCGAGGATGATGACGCCCGCATAGCTCGCAATCTCGATCACATTGGCGGCGGCCGTCATATGTTTGGCCGTGGTCCCCAGCATGAGAAAGGCGACGCCGACCAGCGCCACGGCCACGAAACCTTGCAGCAGCGCCGCAGCGAGGCAAATCACTAGCCCGCGGCGTAAAACCCGTTCGTTGGCGACCATGTAGGAGGCGATCACCGCCTTGCCGTGACCGGGCCCCGCCGCATGAAAAACGCCGTAGCCGAAGCTGAGCCCGGCGAGGGTCCAGCCGGCGGAGGCGCTCTCCCGCGCGGCGCGGATCGCGCCCGTCAACAGACGATAAAAGCCGCTCTCCTGAGCCAGAAGCCAGCCACTGAAGCCCGTGGCGCTCGCCGCGCCCTCATTGACGCCGACGGCGAAGGGATGATGCGCGCCTTGCGCAAGGCTTTGCGTAGCGAAAGCCGCCGCGAGGAAGAGCGCGCAGACGGCCAGAGGCGAGAAACGGAAAGAAGGTTTCAAAGTTGCCCTCCAACAGCCCGTCAAGGACAGGCGACGATGACAGCCGAGGCGAGTTTGACGCCGAAATCCGACCCCGGCGATAGCCCGCTGAAGAAGGATTCGGTGAGCTTCTTCGATTCTTCCGCCGCCAGCGGCTTTGCTCCCGACACATTGGTCGAACAGCCCTTTGGCGCGTTGACGAAGCTGACAGGCGTCTGCTTGTCGAGTTCGAAGGCGACGAAATAGGTCGGATCGTAAACCTGAAAGGAAAAGAGTTTTGCCGAGACCGGCGTTTTCAGCGGCATGGTGAAGCGCAGCACCACGAGCTTGTCCGGCCTCTCCTCGAGCGAATAATCGGTCGGTTCGCCAAACTCGACCTTGACGCTATGAATCTTGGCGTGGGTAAAATAGTCGAATTCGGCGAGATCCTCGACATTGCTTTTGGCGAGCGGGGCGAGGTCCGCCTTGGTCAGAAGCTGACCTTTCTTGCCGACGCCCTCGGTGACGAAGGCCGAGTACATTTCGTCGAAAATCCAGGCGTGCCGGATCGCCACGATGTCGCCGTTCGGCCCGAAAATCACCTGCTCCTGCCCCGTGATCCAGACATGGGGATGCGCCATAGCTATGTGTGCGAACCCGATGATGAAAGCCGCCATCAGGCCGAGCCTCAACCGGTAGAGCCTACGCATAAACACCCAAAAAAATCGTGAAGCGGCGCCGCCAGGGCGTCTCAAGCCATCCATTGAGCGCAGAAGTCTGGCTAAACCGAGGCGAGGCTTTTCCCGCCGCGTCACGCCGAGATCGCGAGCCGGGGGTTGATCGCGAACGGAAGATGAGGCATACACATTCGGAATTCATTTGAACCGGCCATCGCGGCCGGTTGTTTTTTTCTGGGAACAACTCCGATGAAAGTCCGTAACTCATTGAAATCGCTGCGCGGGCGTCATCGCGACAACCAGCTCGTGCGCCGCAAGGGCCGTGTCTACATCATCAACAAGACGCAAAAGCGCTACAAGGCCCGCCAGGGCTGAGGCGGCGCGCAGGCGCGGCAATACAAGGGCTTTGACCTTTTGAGCAAGCCTTATTAGGCTCAACGCCATGCTCAGAAGACTTCCTGGTTCAGCGTGGCTGCCGACATTTCAGGTCCTCGCCGTTATCGGCGCGGCCTTTCTGGCTCCCGCCGCGGCGCAAAATACGCCCGGCGCGGACAAGCGTGGATGGCCAGGCGGCCTGCCCAACGGCTGGCGCATGCTCGGCGATGACGAGGGTCCGGCGCCGCCAACCGACGCGCCGCCGCCTCCTTTCGATTTCGGGCGCGACGGACAATTTCTTCCTCCGCGTGGCCAATCGGCAAACCCACTATCGAAGAATGGTCAAAATGGCGCAGCGAAACAGGCGGCGCCCGACGATCAAGCGGCCAAAGCCGCCAGGGTCAAGGCCCGCGCAGACCAATTAAAAAAGGCGCTCGCGCCGAAGCCAGAGCCGGCCATCCTGCGTCAACAGGCGCTCGACGAATTGTTCAAGCATCTCAGCGCCGCTAGCGATCCCGACGAGGCAAAGGGCTATGCCGAGGCGATCAAACACATCTGGATGCAGTCGCAATCCGATACCGCCCGCCTCATCATGCAGCGCGCGACGCAGGCCGCCGCCGCCAAAAACTATCCTCTCTCCCTGAGCCTGCTCGACAGGCTGGTGGCGCTCGAGCCGGATTGGGCCGAGGCCTGGAATCAGCGCGCGGCGGTCAAGTTCCTGATGCAGGACAGTGACGGCGCCATGGCCGACATCGACATGGTTATGAAGCTGGAGCCGCGCCATTTTGGCGCGCTCATGGGGATGGGAGTGATCCTGCAGCGCGCGGGCCTCGACAAGCGCGCCCTGCAGGTGTTCAACAAGGCGCTGGAGATCTATCCAGCGCAGCCCAGTCTCAAGGATAGCGTCGAGAAGCTGTCCCTCGACGTGAACGGCCGCGACATCTAAACTTGATTGAGACGCTTACCGCGGCCACGATTGCCACGACTGAGGCTGCTGCGTGACCGGATCGATGACGCGGCGATGCCTTGAAAGCACGGCGCTGCGCGGCGGCGCATAGGCCAGCCCATCCGGCGCTTCCTCTGACCACCCCTGATAATCATCTTCAAAAAGACGCGGGCGTTGACGCCGCGCCACGCCCCTCTCGCGCCGCCATCGGTGCATTGCATAGGCGCGCGGCGGGGAGCCGGAAATCCTGATGTCCGCCCCCTGCTCCTTGACCAGGCCGTAAAGGAAGGCGGCATTATCCGGTGAAAGGCGAATGCAGCCATGCGAGGCCGGCCGGCCAAGGTCAGCCGTTGAATAGGTGCCGTGAATGGCGTAGCCGCCATTGAAGAAGATCGAATGAGGCATCGGAGACATATGATATTTGCGCGAATAATGCATTCGCTCCAAATGCCTCGACCGGTAGTAACCCCGTGGCGTCGCATAGCCTGAGCGCGCCGTTGAGACGGACCAAAGATAATCCGAGCCGTCGGCGCTGACATGCATGGTTTGCGAGCTGAGATCAATGTCGATCCGAACCCTCGCCTGAGCCGCCGCTACACAGCCGAGACTACACAGGAACGCGCACACGCCAAGGATCCGCCGCATTGACCGCCCTCCCGCGCCACCGGCGGAGCCGATAGTCGATCGTCGCACTTCACCGTATTAATACAATGACAAATTGTTGATTAAGCGTTGTCGGAATTCGATCAGGATTATTTTAAAGTGATTAAATCGCGCCTTTGTCGCGCTGAACGCCGCCGTCGAGGCGCTGCACACGGCGACTGACGCCGGGATGTCCTTTGCCTTCAGCTAATTCGGCGGCGGTCTACAGCCATGTGACTATGCTGCTACATGAATAGCCAGGTAATGGCGGCAAAGAGCGGCAGAAGAATTGCTCCCGACCACAGCATGTAGCGAAAGAATCCTGGCATCTTCACGCCGGCGTCGCGGGCGATGGCGTAAACCATGAAATTTGGCGCGTTGCCGATATAGCTGTTCGCGCCCATGAACACCGCGCCGAGTGAGATCGCCGCCAATGTATCGGCGAGCGGGCCCATCAGCTTCGCCGCCTCGCCGCCGGCGAGTTCGAAAAATACAAGGTAGGTCGGCGCATTATCGAGAAATGAGGAAAGCAGGCCCGTCGTCCAGAAATAGACCGGATTGTTCGGCGATCCGTCGGCGTGCTCGAGCAGGCCGATGACGAAAGCAAACGGGCCGTCCTTGCCAGCCTTGAGCATCGCCATGACCGGAATGATGCAGGTGAAAATCCCGGCGAAGAGGTAAGCGACCTCGCGGATCGGCTCCCAGTCGAAGCCGTTTTCCGCACGGGAGGCCCTGTTCGTCAGCGCAAGCGAGGCAAGCGCGACGCCGATCATCACGGCCTCCCGAACCAGATTCTGCAGCTCGATCTTCGTCCCGTAGAGATCGAAACTGACGTCCGGTCGCCAAAGACCGCTGGCGGCGATCGAAGCGACGACGACCCCGATCAGCGCGACGTTGACAAGACCCTTTACGCGCAGAGGAATGATCGGGCCGGATGCGCCGCTCCGCCCTTCCCGCTTGAAATAATAGGCGTCAATCAGAAGGAACAGGGCGAGAAGAACGGCGACGGCGAACAATGTCTCCGGCCATAGCTTTTGCGTCGTCCAGAAGAAGTCGACGCCGTGGAGAAATCCAAGAAACAGCGGCGGATCGCCAAGCGGCGACAACGCTCCGCCGATGTTTGAAACGAGGAAGATGAAGAACACCACGACATGCGCGTTGAAGCGCCGCGAAGCATTTGCGCGAATGAGCGGCCTGATCAGGATCATCGAGGCGCCGGTCGTCCCGATGACGCTGGCGATCCCCGCGCCGAAGGCGAGTATCGCGCCATTCACGAGAGGCGTGGCGTTCAGCGAACCGGTTATGGCGATGCCGCCCGCCGCCGTGAACAGCGCGAGGAGCATGAGGATGAAGGGCGCATATTCGAGCGCCATATTGTGGACGAAGGCGGCGGCCGTCGCGTCGAAGCCTTTGACGGCGACAAGGCCCGCGAGCGCTAAAAAGGCCCAAAAAGCAGCGGCTTTGGCGTAGTGAACATGCCACCACTCCTTAACGAAAAGCGGACCGAGCGCAATCGACATCAATATGCCGACGAAAGGCAGCCCGAGTAGCCAGGGCAGCTTCGCGCCGTCGAGGACCTCCGCCGCGGCGGCGGGCGAGCTTGATGCGAGGATCGCGGCAAAGGCCGCGCAGCCGCCAAGCGCCACAATGGCCGCACGCTTCCAATCGGTCATATCTCCTCCACATGTCGCACTACGTGAGCCGGATACGCGGCGGTGACGGCCACATAGCCAAGTTCAAGGACGGTCTTACGTGCGGGCGCCCCGCGCGGCAAGGCCAACAGGTTTCGCAGCTTTGAGGCGCCAGCTTGATCGAAGCCGCCGGTATGCTACTCAGGACGCCAAGGAGTCAGGGATCGCGGTCGCGAGGCTTGGCCTGCGGATCAGCTGAGGCGCCAATAAATACAAGATGGATCGGGAAGGATCGGCCCATGACGCAGGAATGGACCCTTTTCATAAGCACCTTCACGACTCTGCTGGCCATCATCAATCCGCTGGAGGCGCTGCCAATCTTCCTGCTGCTTCTTGAAGGCAAGAATCTCGCCGAACACCGAAAAGTTGCGGCGCAATCCAGCCTCTATGCAACCTTGCTGCTGCTTTTCTTTCTATTCTTCGGCTCATTGATCCTCCGGCTTTTCGGCGTGCCCTTGAGCATGGTGCGCATAGTCGGCGGCATCATCCTCACCAAAATCGGCTTTGAACTCTTCTCCGGCTCTTCGGGTTCGGGATCGGTCGTTCCCGAAGGCGGCGCAGGCAAGGACGCCAACATCGCATTCGTGCCGCTCGCCCTGCCGATCATGTGCGGTCCCGGCGCCATCGCAACCGTTCTCGGCATGACGGCGCAGGTGCAAAGATGGGAATTTGGCTCCTTCGCTCCGATCGTCGCCGCCGTTCTCGCCACCATGTTCGTGACATATCTGTGCCTTGCCTATGCCGGCAAACTGGTCGATCGCCTTGGTCCCATGGGCATCGACGCCATCACCCGCATCGTCGGCTTCTTCGTCTCCGCGATGGGCGTCGGGCTGATCTTTAACGGCGTCATCGAAGGGCTGCAAAACCACGGGCTGAATATGCTGCACTGATGGCGGCGCGATCGGCTCCGCTCGCATGAAGCGCGATTTGCCGATAGTCTTGCCGCGTCGGCGGGACGGCGCCCTTTACCTCCCGGTCAACCATCCAGGATCGCCGCCGCATGAGCCCCGACCCCAACATCGACGTCGCGGAAGACGCCAAGGATCTCGCCAATCGCGTCGCCGCCTGGCTCGTTTCGCGCATCGCCAGCGCATCTAAACCATTTGCGCTCAGCCTCTCGGGCGGATCGACGCCGAAGCAAGTGTATCAGTTGCTCGGCGCCGAGCCGTTGCGCGATGAGGTTGACTGGCGCAAGGTGGAGCTGTTCTGGGGCGACGAACGCTTCGTCCCTTTTGACCACGAAAACAGTAACTTCCGCATGACGTCCGAAGCTTTGCTTCGCTATGTTGCGCTGGCTCCGGCGCAAATTCATCGCGTGCCGACAGACGCTGGATCGCCAGCGCAAGCGGCGGCGCTCTATCAGCGCGCCCTTCAGAATTTTTACGGAGCAAAGACGCTCGACCCGGACCGTCCTCTGTTCGACGTGACCTTGCTTGGTCTTGGCGCCGACGGCCACACAGCTTCGCTGTTTCCGGATACGCCGGCCCTCGAAGAGCGAGACGCCTGGGCGACATTCATCATAGGGGCGACGCCCGAACCGCGGATTTCGCTAACCTATCCCGCCCTGGAATCCAGCGCCGAAATCGCTTTCCTCGTGTCCGGTGCCGAGAAGAGAGGCATATTGGCCCGCGTGCTGGCCAATGATCGCACGCTTCCGGCGGCCCGCCTCGCAACGCGCGGCCTGATCCACATTTTCGCTGATCGCGCAGCCCTCTCCCCATAACCCTGTCGGCCGCGCGGCCCAAATTCCCCGGCGCCGCGATGTGCGCAAGCAAACATACGCGCGGGCCGGGGCCGGCCATTCGGACAATAGCGAATTTTAATCGAAGCCTGAGCGAACATGCCGTCGCCGCGGCGCCCTTGGATTTTTGGAGCATCAATGCGACAGACGGCAAAAGCTTTTCTGACGGCCTGCGCCTTTTTCGCCGCGGGTCTGTTCGCCGGCGGGGCGGAAAGTTCAGATTTCGACCAAGCGCTGTTTAGCGTGTTCCGTTGGCCGGCGGAGTTTCAGCCTCCGGCGTCCCCCCTACCGGTCAGGCGCCCCAAAAAGCCGCCCTTACATAAATCGTGGGGAAATCCGGAACTCCCAGCCCAGCCTCCGCGTTCAAACTGTGAAGCCTTGGCGTGCCCTGGCTTTATAATCCTCGGAGTAGGTTTTTAATTAAATGAGAGCTTAGCTCCGTTCGCAATCGCAAAATATTTAACGCGACTGCAAACAATTTAGCGCGGTGCAGCATACAGAATTTTTATTTGTAACGTGAACTTGAAGAATTTTTCGAAACCTTTGCCGCTGCCAGACATTACATAAAACAGGTAAGCGAACTCAGAGAGAGCACAGCAATGAGCGCAGTGGAGACCACCAAGAAATCGGCGACGTCGACCCGAGGCTTCGCTTCAATGGATCCGGAAAAGCAGAGAGCAATCGCGCGCAAGGGGGGCGAAAGCGTTCCCCATGAGAAGCGCAGCTTCTCGCAGAACCCGGGGCTTGCAGCCGAGGCGGGCCGTAAGGGCGGGCAGAGCGTCAATCCCAATAAACGCAGTTTTTCGCGCAACCATACTCTTGCGTCTGAAGCCGGCCGCAAAGGCGGCCACGCTTCGCACGGCGGACCAAAGAAAGCGATCATAGACTGATCGAAGGTCCGCAATAGCAACAAAAAGACGCGGCAGCCGCGGTTTTGGGGCCGCGCCTTTTGTGTGTTGGATTGTGCAGGATTACGGGCGCTCCAGCTTTCATCGCTGGAGGGTGATGCTTTGGCTGGGATTTTCGCGCTTTTGGGGTCCAGCGTCGCGCGGCGCCTTTAGTTGATTTTCGCCCTATCCACAGCGGACGCCAGAGGATATTCCGATCAGGTCGGTTCGATTCGGTCACAAGAATATGCTCAAGCTTTTCAAGCTGAAGCGATTTCTGATCGGTCGAACGGCGCCATTCGATCACAAGGCGCTGTAAGTGTGAGGCGGTCGCTTTTGGGAAAGCAAATTCTCTTTCGGGCGACGGCTTAAGCATGAGCGCGCTCGATGATTTGTTCAGCGCCGCCTTTGAAGCGCGGCGCAATGCTTACGCGCCCTATTCCAACTTCGCGGTGGGGGCGGCGATCCGCACCACGTCCGGAGCCGTCTTCAGCGGAGCTAACGTCGAAAACGCCTCATATCCGCTCGGCTCCTGCGCCGAAGCCAACGCGATCGCCGCAATGGCCGTTGCGGGCGAGAGGCAAATTTCCGAAATTCTGATTATCGGCGAGGGCGAGGCGCTTTTGACCCCCTGCGGGGCGTGCCGCCAACGCATTTTTGAATTCGCCGGCGCTGGCGCTCGCATTCATGTCGCGGGACCTGAGGGCGTGCGGGCGACATTCTCGTCAGCAGAAATGCTTCCCTACGCTTTTGGCCCGAGCATCACCGAGCGGCGTTAGGGCATAATGCCGAAAAGTTGCAGGCTTTTCGGGCCGATTCATGCAGTAAAACAAAGGCTTAAGGCGCGGAATGCCATTCCGCCCAAATGCCTTCTGCTCTCGTTAACGGCTCCTGATGCTTTCGCTGTCAGGAACTCGCCGGAACAAGGCCCGCTCGCGATAAAAAAGCCCCGGCTTGGCCGCCAGGGCTTCGTCTCGAGGGGAGGTTGTGCCTCAGGCGGCGCGAAGATTGCCGGCCGAAGATTTGCCAGTCCGCTTGTCGGCGATCACTTCATAGTTGATCTTCTGGCCTTCCTGGAGGTGGCGCAGCCCTGATTGTTCCACAGCGCTGATGTGGACGAAAACGTCCTTGCCGCCATCGTCTGGCTGTATGAAGCCGTATCCTTTGTCCGGATTAAACCACTTCACAGTTCCCGTAGTCATATAGTGCATCCTTAGAATCGTAAGTAAGCGAGCGTCAATCGATGACGCCGGTGTCGCATCGTCGTTTTAAGAAGGAGGTCGTCAGCGGACGCAAAACTGCGAGGCCAAGTCGTCGGTAAAAAACACGACACGCTTCAACATACGGCGATGCTGACCGGAAGACAAGGGGGCCTGCGTCATTTTGACAGAGGGCGCGAATCCCAGACCCACGAGCAGAATCTTCGCAATTGCCCGCTGGAGCGCGGCGCCAATTTCAAGCCTCCCGCAAGTTCGGTCCCGGCGCCCCCTTCCGCGCAAGCCCCGCCGGTGGTATTCGACCAGTTCTTTCAACGACAACAGGGCGAAACATGAGCGAGATCTGGCTGCGCGCCGGCGAGGCGACGGTTCTGGCGGCAGAGGGGCAATTCACCGACGCGATGCCCGAGGTCATGATCGGGCACGTCAAAGGACCTGTCGGTCATGCCTTCGCCGCCATGGCGGGGCAGGTCGCGGGCCATCCGCGCATGTTCGTCATTCGCGACCTTAATCAGATGGTTCGCCCGCCGACCATGATGACGACCAAGGTGACGGTCAACTCGACGGCCTATGTGGAATTGCTTGGCGGCGTTGTGCAGGCGGCGACGGGCGACGCCATTGTCGACTGCCTCAAGGAAGGCGTTTTGCCGAAGAAGCACGTCGACGATCTCTGCATGATCATCATGGTCTGGCTCGACCGCCGCTGCGCGACCGATCCGAACCTCGACAGGCGCGACCTCTACCGCACCAATTATGAGGCGACCAAGCTCGCGATTTCCCGTGCGATGAATGGAGAGCCGACTGTCGAGCAATTGATCGAGAATCGCAAGACCGTCAGCCACTACGCGCTCGAGGGCGTTTTCGAGGGTTGAACGGGCGCGCAATCGCCGCGCGCCGCAGCGTCGGCTTGAGCGAAGCTGGCTGGATGCGCGCTCCAGCATAGCCGCCAGCTTCTCTCAGCCATGAGGCCCACGCCGCGTAAATACATCCGCGAGCCTTGCGCCGTCACTTTCCCGCGCGATCTCAAACCAGTGCGCCAGAACATGGTCCTCCTTGCGCTGGCTGAGCAGCCGTAACACGATGCGCTCGCCCGGCTCGATATTGCCGTGATAGATGATGTCGCGGTCAATCGTCATATAATCGACGAGCGAGGCGTCCTCCAACAGCTCCCATTCGGCGCGGTCGACGAAAGACTGGAAGGCGGCGAAGTAAAGAAACCCGGCGCCGTTGAAATCCTGCGAAGGGCAAGGCCTGATGCGAAGCTGCGCCTCACACCGTCCTTTCGCTCTTTCAAATCCGAAATACGCGGTCCAGCGATCAGATCTGATCATGGCCGCGACGCCGGCGGCGCGATCGAACCTCTCGCTCTTCCTGATAGGAGGAAGGCCTTCGAGCGAAACCCGCGCGATCGAGCGATTCTTGCCCCGCTCCCGCCGTTTGACGAAAACAGAGACGAGTTCAACCTCGCCGACCAGGCGCCCATCACAGCTCAGCCGGTGGAGGCTGACAAATTGCGCGCCTGAAATCCGCGCGAGATCGGACGAAAAAGCGAGTTCGTCATTCTCGCCCATGACGCCGAATTTTGCGTTCCGGATCGTCGCGGCGCAAAAGGCGGCATAGACAGGCTCACCATCCGCGTCACGAAAATCGGGAAGGGCGCGCCCTGCTGCGGCGGCGATCATCAGCCAATGGCGATGCCCGCATTCTTTCAGCAGCCATGTTTCCGATAGGCCCTTTAAGCTCAGATGCGGCATTCCGAGCAGCATCGTCGCTGGGGCTTCGATCGCCGCCGTTTCAAAAACGTCAAACGGCGCCGATCGCGCAGACAGGATGTAGTTCACCGGCGTCTTCTCCGTCGGGTTAATTTGAGCGAATTCAACACGCCGCCCGCAGCCGGGGCTTAATGGCGAGCAGATGCTCATCAATGCGATGCGACAAAAATTCAGCGTCGCGTCCAACCCCGACAAATCGGCCAGAGCCCCATGTGTAGAGCCACGGCAGCCCGATGATGAAAAGACCATCCTCCTTCGTGACGCCTCGCCGATGCTCCAGATAGCCTGCTGCATCGAGAATCGGCAGATCTATCCATGACCAGTTCGATCGAAATCCGGTCGCCCAGACGATGCTCGCTACGCCTTCCGCCACCGGGTCCAATTCAGTCAGAGCTTTGCTCGGGCGCCACACAGCTTCATAGTGACGGCCGGGGGGAGCATCAATGCCCTTTTCGGCGATGTGCTTGTCGATGAGGCCGCAGATTCCATTGTAGACAGCGTCGGCGCCATCGAGGTTCTTGGCAAGATCATCTTCGAACAACAACCGGCCGGAGTCGATGTCCTTGAGGCGGCCATAGAGCGACATGCCTTCCTTTGCAAACCGCCGCAGATCAATGTCCCGTCCGCCATCGCGCCCAGTGAGATAGTGGTTCGCCTTTTTGCGCACGCCTTCCTTCAAAGGATGATCGTCGACCGGCAAATCATATTGTCCAAGATCAGCCAGCCAATCGACGCAATCGCGGCCGCGGTAGACGCGCGGACAACGCGGAGCGCTTCCGACGACAAGATGCACCTTGCGCCCGGCAAGATGCAGATCTTCCGCGATCTGACAGCCGGACTGGCCTGAGCCGACGACCAACACGTCGCCTTCTGGCAATTGGCCGGCGTTCTTGTAGGCGGAGGAATGGATCTGCCTGATCGCTGGATCAACGCGCTCGGCGCTGCGCGGAATGCTTGGCGTATGATAACCACTGACCGCGAGGACCACCGCGTCCGCCGTCATCCCTCCCTCGCTGGTTTCCACCACAAAGCCGCCGCGCGCATCGCGCCCAAGCCGCGTCACTGCGACGCCTTCCTCGACCGGCGCCTCGATCCTCCTCGCGTAATCCTCGACATAGGCAACGATCTCTTCGCGCTTCATAAAGCCATGCGGCTCCCCGCCGGCGTAAGGGCGCCCCGGAAGCTGACACTGCCAATTAGGGGTCACGAGGCAAAAGCTGTCCCACCGTTGCGTGCGCCATGAATGCGCGATGCGGTTCTTTTCGAGAATGACATGATCGACGCCATGCTGTTTCAAAAAGTAGCTGACCGACAGGCCGGCCTGGCCGCCGCCGATGACGACGACGGAACGATGGGAGGGCAGTCTGGAACTCATTGGAGTAACTCCTTGATTGATCAGTTCGTTCGATCTTTGAGAAATCTTCACTCTTCGAATGCTTCGATGACGACGCGCGCGTCCCGAATCGTCGCGAACTGGGCGCCCTGCTTTTCGATACGGGCGAGCTGACCAAGCGCGCGCGAGCAGGGCGCGCCATATTTTGCCTGCACGCGATCGCTCGCGATGCGTAGCGCGATGCGGCTCCGGTCAAGAAAGTCATCGAGAGAATACCGCCTGCCGACCTCGAAATGGTCCTTGATTACGAGCGAGGGCGAATAGCAGCGTTCTGTCGCGCCATCCGGCCAGTGGATGCGAAAATACATCTCAGGCATAGGATTCCTCAGTCAGTCTTTCATAGGCGGCAAGATGAGCGCGCGCCATATGTCGCCAATCATGTTTTGGCGCGATTTCGAGGCCCGCGGCGATGAGGCGACCGCGCAAAGGCTCGCAAAGAGCGGCGAGGATGGCGCGTGCGATCGAAGCGGTGTCGTGCGGATCGCACCAGGCGACGTCACCAGCACGAAGATATTCGGTGAAGGGCGCAATTTGTGAAACAATGACAGGAACGCCGCTCGCCATCGCTTCAATCACGACCAGGCCGAAGCCTTCCTTCAGCGAAGGAAACGCCAGCACATCCGCGATGCGGTAGAGAGCTGGCATGTCATCTTGCGCTAACGGGCCCGTGTGAATGACAGCGTCGGCCGCCAGGCCGCTCGACGCCATCGCGTCGGCGAAGCCTTGTTGATAGGCGCCGTGATCGAGCAATGATGCGCCGCCCGCGATGATGAGCTTCGCATCCGGATGAACGCGACGAACCTCTTGGAAAGATTCAAGACTCGCAATCGTGTTCTTGCGGGCTTCGATCCCGCCAATACAAAGAACCACGGGACCGCGCCCAAGGCCGAGTCGTTTGCGCAGCACGCGATCGCGATCATCAGGCCTCGGATGAAACCGGGTCATGTCGACGCCATTGCCGATGATTTTCGCATCGACGCCGAACCGCTCTGCGAGCCAGTCGCGCCATTTCCGGCTGACGGCGAAATGCATGTCCGCGGCGCGGATCGCGCGCGCCTGCAGATCCATCAGGGCGGCGGATTCGAAATGATCGACATGATGGACGGTGCGCGCGATTCTTTGGATCAGGCCGCGCTCTTTCAAAGTAACAAGCGCATTGCCGGAAATGCCGTCCTGGGCATGGAAGACATCAAATTGCCGATGGTCTTTATTTTCAAAATGACGCACGTAATCTCCAATGCGCGCCTGGACCATCTCTGTGGTGTCAGCGCCCACAGGCGAAGCGGGAACGCAGACCGTCCCGCACGCTGTCCGTCTGAAGAACCCTTTGCCCTTAGAGTCTGGCGCATGGACGACCGCTTCATGTCCGAGAGCGACCAACGCATCGGCGAGCTCCAGCGCGTGGACGACGCCGCCGCGCGGATTGGTCGAATGCGCCAATATGGCGATGCGGAGGGAAGAGGCGCGGCTCATGCCAACGCCTCCTCGATCGCGCAGCCGATCAATGGCCGCTCGGTGAAATCCCAGATCGTTTGCGTCGACGTTCCGTCGGCGATTCTCAGCTGCCGCTCCGCCGTCACGACACCAATGTCGGCGGCGGCGATCCCTCGCGCGGCGAAGGCGGCGAGGACCACTTCAAGGTTGCAAGGCGTAACAGAGAGGAGATAGCCAAAGCTCGGGAAACTGGTGAGCCAGCGCTCCAGAGGAACGCCCGAAGGCCTCGGGACCGAGAAGACGTCGATCACGGCGCCGACGCCGGAGCATTCCGCCAGCATGGCCGCCGTCCCAACGACCCCACCCTGGCTGATGTCCTTTGCGGATTTGGCAAGCCCCCCCTCCGCGATGGCGGGGAGGATTTCGAGGTCGCCGCGCAACCGCTCATGCGGCGCGCCGAGCGCCGCCTGCCAATTGGAAAAAGGCTCACGATAGGCTCCGCGCAGATCTATCGCAGCGACGAGACGATCGCCCGGCCTTGCGTCGAAACTGGTCAGAAGGCGTTTGGCTCGGCCAAGGATTGCGACCGATAATTGCCCGCGATCCGTGTTGATATTGGTGTGGCCGCCAACGATCGGCACGCCATAAGCCTCAGACGCCGCGCGAAGCCCGGCGAGCACCGGATCGGCCTCGTTCTCGCCATTGGCCCAAAGCGCGTCGACGACGGCGATCGGGCGGCCGCCCATGGCGATAACGTCGGACACGTTGACCATGACGCCACACCAACCCGCGAACCACGGGTCGCGCGCGACAAATTCATTCATGAAGCCTTCGATCGCGAGCAGCAGAAAGCCATCAGCGTCTGGGATCGCAGCGCAATCGTCGCCGACCGCAATCATAGAGCCGCCGTTGACGCCAAGCTTTGTGGCGACCATGCCTATGTCCTGTTTGGCTTTGAGACCGGCGCCGGCGCGCAGCGTCGCGGCGAGCGCGGCGAGATCGAAGCGCTCCATCATGCAGCCTTTCTCGCCAGAGAATGAAAGCCCGTTTCGGCGTCGACGAAGGGCGGATAGAAGGAGAGATCGGCCTCCATGCGATGATGCGGCCTTCCGTGCAGAACGACTTCCTCGACTGTGCGCCAATGCATGCGGCGAAAGAGCAGGACGTTCTGGCTTTGGACGTCTGCAAGAAAGCGCACGCATCCGCGCGCATGGGCTGATGAGACGGCAAGCTTGATGAGCGAACCGCCGAGCATTCCGACACGGCGGTAATCGACTGCGACCGCAAGCCGAGAGCCGACCCATAGGCCGGCTTGCTTTTCGTGTATCCGCACCGTTCCAACCACCGCGTCGGCTGCGACCCCAAGCAGGGAGATCGCAACGATCGGGATTGCGGTCTCGTCGATCGCGTCGAGGTCGTCGCCTTCAAAGATCCCCTGCTCTTCACAAAAGACAGCGCGACGCAACGCATGCGCGCCCCGCTTCTCCCAAGGCCGGATTGCGAATTTGATTTGAAAGGCGCTGGCGACAAAGGGAGCGAAGGGTTCGAAAATCATGCCGAAATCCCTCGCTCATAGGCTGAAAGAGCAGAGCATGCGCCGCATTTGGAGCAGCCCGCCTTGACCTTCTCCGATTGCATGCCGGCGGCGACGAGCATCGCGGCGAGCGGGCGTAAAATCTCATGCATGAACTGAGGGTCAGGCGTCGGGTGGCTCTCGAGCGGCGTGCCGGAAATCGGCACGAAAGGCGCGACGAAAGGGTAGACGCCGATGGCGACAAGCCTTTCGCAGATCGCAAGGATCGCCTCCTTTGTATCGCCGAGGCCGGCGAGGATGTAGGTTGAGACTTGGCCACGGCCGAACACCGGGACAGCGGCCTGAAACGCCGAGAAGTAGCGATCGAGCGGGACCTGCGCCTTTCCTGGCATGATCCTCGCCCGGACTTCGGGCGTCACGGCTTCGAGGTGCATGCCGAGCGCATCTACGCCGGCCTCCTTCATGCGCGCGAACCACACATCGTCATCCGGCGGCTCGCATTGCGCCTGAATCGGCAAAGCGACGGCGGCTTTGACGGCCGCGGCGCTCTCGGCGAGAATCGCAGCGCCGCGATCGGGAGTCGCCGGCGTTCCGGTCGTCATCACCATATGTTTGACGCCGTCGAGTTCAACCGCCGCCTTGGCGACCTCTGCGAGTTGAGCCGGACTCTTTCGCTCGATCGTCCGGCCGGCCGCGAGCGACTGGCCGATGGCGCAGAACTGGCAGGTTTTCGTGCGGCTCTGATAGCGAATGCAGCTTTGCAGAACCGTCGTCGCCAGCACGTCGCGTCCGTGCAGTACGGCGATCTTTGAATAGGGTATGCCATCGGCGGTCTGCAACGCGTAGAATCGCGGCTGCGAGGGGAATGACGCTTCAGCGATGGCGAACCCATCGCGCAGGATGCGGCTGACGCCGAAGGCGTCGGGCTTTTCGACGAGGTAGGGGCTCTCGAACGCCGGCGCGGTATGCACCGGCGCCATCACCGTTACGCCGCCGATGGTCAGCGCCTTGTGATCGGAAGGGCCTGCGCCCCCACGACGGCTGTCGGCGCCCGCCTTGGGATCAACGAGACGCACCCCGCAGGACTGCAACTCGTTGATCAACTGCTCCGTCGAGATCGCGGCTGCAATTATCTGCTCCATCGAATTCACTCCCGGTTGCGCAAGGGTTTTCGAACGATGTCGTGGTCTCCACCGGCGCCGCCGGGCGGTTGTCGAGTTTGAGGCTCAGCAGTTCGGGGCGCGCGTAATGGCCAACGCTATCCATCATGCGTTTGCGCTTGACGATGAGGCTCATATCGAGATCGGCGACGAGAATGCCTTCCCCCGAAGTCAGAGGAGGAACGACATGCGCGCCTTCAGGAGAGATGATTGCCGTCATGCAACCACCGCGGAGACCACGCCGCATCTTTTCATCAGGCGATATTTTTGCGATCTGCTCCTCGCTCAGCCAACCCGTCGCGTTGACGACGAAACAACCGCTTTCGAGCGCATGATGACGGATGGTGACTTCGATCTGATCGGCGAAGACCTGCCCGACCAGTGAGCCCGGAAACTGCGCGACGTGAATCTCTTCATGCTGCGCCATCAACGCATAGCGGGCGAGCGGGTTGTAATGTTCCCAGCAGGCGAGAGCGCCAACCCTGCCGACCGCCGTATCGACGACCTTGAGCCCCGCGCCATCGCCCTGACCCCAAATCATCCGCTCATGGAAAGTTGGGGTGATCTTGCGCCGCTTGAGCAGCAGCGTTCCGTCGGCGTCGAAAATCAATTGCGCATTATAGAGCGATCCATGGTCGCGCTCATTGATTCCGAGCGCGACGACGACGCCGCAGCGCCGCGCCATCGCGGCGACCGCCTCCGTCACGGGGCCGGGAACGGCAACGGCGTTCTCATAGAGCCGCACATGTTCGGCTCCAGTCAGCATCGGCGGGAAGACGAACGAAAAGTAAGGATACCAGGGCACAAAGGTTTCGGGGAAGACCACGAGCTTTGCGCCTTTTTCCGCCGCCTCGTTGATCGCCGCCAGGACGCGGTCCAGCGTCCCGGTCGGCGTCTCGAGGTCCGGCGCGATCTGAACGGCCGCGACGCGGACCAGTTTCTTCTCGGCCATCGCTGTTTCTCCTCTGCTCAAGCGCTCGCCCGTCACAGCGTCCAGGTGTCGAGAATGAAAGCGTTGTCGCGACGGTGCAGAAGCACGAGGTCCAGCACGTCAAGCGGATTGATCGGCCTGATGCCGGGGATAAGAGAGGGCTCGCCATGGCCGTAAAGGGCCTGCAGGGCGAAGCGGCAGGCGTAGACCTTGCCGCCCTCGGCGATGAATTTCGTGATCTGGTTGTTGAAGTTCTGATGGCCGGGAAAAGCTTCGTCGCCGATTTTGGGGAAGCCCCGCTGCACGCCGAGCGTCACTCCCGGACCATAAAGGAGGATCGATGTGTCAAAGCCCTTGCGCTTGAGGCGCGTCGCCTGCAGCAGATTGACGAAGCCGATTGATCCTTCGAATGCGACGGTATGAAAAGTGACGAGAGCTTTTTCGCCGGGCTGTGCCTGAACGTCTTCAAAAACCTTCTCTTCATAATCGACAAAGACATCGCCTTTTTGATGGGCGGGCAGGGTGACTGCTGGCATTGCGAACTCCTACGGGGTATATTGACTGGATTGTTAGCGCCAACCTCCGGGCTGCTTACGAGAATATGATAGCAACTGATGTGCCAATTGAATGGCTTGCTCAAAAGTGCATAAAAATAGTCATTTTACATTCAATTATGCAGTCAATTGCTTTTTTGCGTTTACAGCTGGCGATGCGAATTGAGCACAATGCCTCTGTTTTAGGAGGTGGCGCCTAAATATTTCCCGCGAGGCGGTTGGCTGAAATGAATGGATAGACCGGAAGCACATAAAAATCTGATGCGCGACGATCCTTAGCGATATACAGTCAATCTTGCGGATTGAATCAATTCCTCGCCCAAGAGTAAGAAAGATGTGGCAGCATGCCTGACTGGACGCCTGATCTGAGCGGCAGCGATAAGCCGCTTTACCTCGCGATCGCGGACGTCATCGCGAACGATCTCAAAACCGGTCGGCTCGCCGTCGGCGACCGGCTGCCGCCTCAACGTAAGCTGGCGAGCCGCCTCGCCGTCGATTTCACCACCGTGGCCCGCGGCTATGTCGAAGCGCAAAAGCGCGGGTTGATCGAGTCGCGGGTCGGCCAAGGCACCTTCGTCAGCGCCAGGGCGAAGCCGCAACGATCCGCCGGGCCGGCGCGGCAAGACCTCGTCGATCTCTCCATGAATCTGCCTCCCGAACCCGACGACCCCGATCTCATCCAGCGCATGCGCGCAGGCGTCGAGGCCGTCTCGCAGGATCTTGTCCCGCTGCTGCGCTATCAGGGATTTGGCGGTTCGCCCGCCGATAAGGACGCAGCCTCGAACTGGCTCGGGCGGCGCGCGCTGGTGCCGTCACATGAGCGCCTTTTCGTGACGCCCGGCGCCCATCCCGCGCTGCTCGCAATCTTTGGCATCCTCGCCAAGCCCGGCGAAACAATCCTCTCGGAGGCGATCACCTATCCGGGCGCGCGTTCGATCGCCGCGCAACTGGGCGTCAATCTGCACGGCCTCGCGATGGATGAGGACGGCGTCGATCCGGACGCCTTCGCGCAGGCCTGCGCGCGGCTGAAGCCAAAGGCGCTCTACCTCAATCCGACGCTGCAAAACCCGACGACGCTGACGATTCCGGAAGCGCGCCGCACCGCCATCGCCGCCGTCGCCCGGCGGTTCGGCGTGCCGATTGTCGAGGACGACGCCTATGGCTTCATTCCGTTGCGCGGCCCTGCCCCCTTCGCGGCGATCGCGCCGGACCTCACCTGGCACGTCGCCGGCCTGTCGAAGTGCATTGGCGCCGGTCTTCGCGCGGCCTATGTCCTGACCCCCGACGCGCGCTCTGGATGGCCCTTCGCCGCGTCGGTGCGCGCCTCCTGCGTTATGGCCTCGCCTCTCACAGTCGCGCTGGTCACGCGCTGGATCGAAGACGGCGCGGCCGACGCCATCTTGCGCTTCATCCGCACGGAGACAGCGGCGCGCCAGGCCCTTGCGACCGAGCTGCTGCCAAAAGGCGCGTTTCGCGCCGACCCGATGAGTTTCAACCTGTGGCTGACACTGCCGAAGCCATGGACGAGATCGGCCTTCGCCGAGCATATGCGATCAACGCGCATCGGCATTGTCGCGAGCGACGCCTTTACGGCCGATGGGGCGCCGCCGGAAGCTGTGCGGGTCTGCCTCGGCGGCCCGACCCGGCGCGCCGACGTCCGCAACGCGCTCGAATTCATGGCGCATGCGCTGCAAGAATCCCCTGCGCTCGCCTCGACATTTCTTTAGGAGCGCACACGGCGTCAGAGGTTGCGCCACCTTGTGGTAATCGCATCGACGTCCGGGCGTTTGCGATCCGCCGGTTTTTCTTTCGCCGTTCCTATGAAAATGACGCCTGCGATTTTTTCGTCTTCCGCGGCGCCGAGGACCTTGCGGGCGCGAGGACTCGAGGCCGCAAAGCCTGTCACCCAATTGGCCGCGAACCCCATCGCATGCGCCGCGGTGAGAAGATTCATGCAGACCGCTCCGGCGGACAATTCCTGTTCAAAGACGGGAATTTTCGCGGTCCCGTCGGTCCGGCTCACGACGATCACCACGACCGGTGACGATGTGAAGACGCGCGCCATGATGGCGGCGAATTTCTGCAGCTTGCCAGGCTCCATCGCCGCATTCTCGGCCAGGTAGCATTCAGCCAGCTTTTCGCTCGCTTGCGCCCGGGCGTCGCCCTCAATGACGATGAAGCGCCAGGGTTCGAGCACGCCATGATCCGGCGCGCGAGCGGCGATCGTCAGCAGGCGGCGAAGCTGGCCCTCGTTTGGCCCCGGCTCCCCGATCAGGCCGCCACCCGCCGAGCGGCGGCTTTCGAGCAGGGCGAGCAGGCCTTCCTCCGCACGAGCTTCGATCGTCATGACGCGCTTTCCCCGACCTTCCTCTATGATCGCAACTTGTTGTTTTTGAATTGGATCCAGACCAAGCCAGTTGCATTGTCTGATATCGCATTATTTTATCCGAAGACCAGCATCCGGTTTTGGGAAATGATGGTTGGGTGAAGAGAGCCTCGCTCGCCCGCAACTGCGCCCCGGAGACCATTCTATGCCCAATCCTTATTACGAAGGTCCGGCTTCAGATCATTTCGACGGCGAACGCTTCTTCAATCCGGGCCGGCGCCGCGAGACGCCGCCTCTGCGCGCGCTGCTGCGGTGGCGGCTGAACGGCCAGAAAGCGAAATGGCCGCAAGGCGTGCCGAGTCCTTACAAGGATCGCCCGCCGGAGCGGGTCGAAACATTGCGCATCGCCTTGGTCGGTCACGCGTCTTTTCTGATCCAGGCCGCCGGCTGCAATATCCTCGTCGATCCGCATTGGTCGGAGCGCGCGAGCCCCTTCTCCTTCGCCGGGCCGAGGCGCTTTAACGCTCCAGGCATCGCCTTCGACGATCTGCCGCCGATCGATGTCGTGCTGGTGACGCACAATCACTATGACCATCTGGATGTCGCGACCCTGATTCGGCTTTGGCGCGCGCATCGCCCGCTCATCGTGGCGCCGCTCGGCAATGATCGCGTGATCAGGGCGGCCTATCCCGCGATCGCGGTGACGACCGGCGACTGGGGCGAACGCTTCGTTCTGTCGCCTCATGTGGCGGCGACGATCACGCCCGCCGACCACTGGTCCGCCCGCGGCCTGCGCGATCGCCGCATGGCGCTCTGGGGCGGCTTCGCGCTCGAGGCGCCGGCCGGCCTCGTCTATATCGCGGGCGACACTGGCTATGGCGATGGCTCCATCTTTCGTGGCGTGCGCAAGAGATTCGGCTCGCCCGCGGTAGCGCTCATCCCCATCGGGGCCTATGAGCCGCGCTGGTTGATGGCGCCGCAGCACGTCGATCCGGCGGAGGCCGTGAAGATCATGCGCGATTGCGGCGCGCGTCAGGCGCTCGGCGTGCATTGGGGAACCTTCTGTCTTAGTGACGAAGACCATGACGCCCCTGAAAAAGCGCTGGCCGAGGCCCTTGAGGCCTATGCCATCGCGCCGCGGCGCTTCATCGCCCTGCGTCCGGGGCAGGTGTGGGAAAACACGGCCGGCTGACTTGCCGCCGACATGTGGGATCGCCCACACGCGGGGCCGCGAATTTGCGCTTCTATCCTTTCAGAACCGCCGCGAGCGGCGAGATGTTCCGTGAAAGGAGACAGCGCCATGACCCCAGTTGAATATAAAGACGTTCCATCCCTCAACCTTTGGATGCGCGATTCCAACGTGACTTTCGCGGTCAGGAAGCAGGACATTATCCTCATGCGGATCGATCAGCTGGTCGAAGACTATCACACGGCCGGATTGGATCTCCCCCGCCAAAGCCTCATCCTTTGCGACCTTTTTCTCACCATCGACTTTTGGGTAAAGAGCCTCCACTCCGGCAACAAGAAATGCGAGAAGGGGCGATATCCCGCGATGATGAATCTGTTCGCGGCGATCGTGAAGCTGCTCAAGCTGGCCTTCGTCGTTCAGACCGACGTCGAGCTTTCCAATGCGCTGAAGGAGTTCGTTGGCCTTGGCATGAGCGCAGGCGGCCACGTCACCGATCAGAGCGCGCCGATGAAGCCTTTCAGCGATGATGAGCGCGCAAGATACCGCGTCTGGTTCAAGGACACGCTCGCCTACCAGGTTCCGTGGTGGGAAAACTCCAGGAGCCTCAAGAGGGAGCTCGCCTGGTCCTATCGCGGCTATGTCGAGATGAAGAGAGGAATGGAGATGGGAGGCCAAACCCCGAGCTACTCCGGCTTCATCATGACGCTCGACCGCGAACTCTATATGACGAAACAGGACAAGGCCGAGTTCAGATTTCATTCATCATATACCTCCGGCGCGCGGGTTATGATGGCCGGCACGATCCTTATCAGAAGCGGCCGCATCCTCGGAATTCGGACCGACAGCGGGCACTACAAGCCGGGGCAACACAACATGACTGCATTTTTGTGGGCGCTTTTGATGTTCGGCGTTCCGTTGAGCCCCATAGCGATCCTCAACCACGAAGAAAAGTTCATAACGACCGCCGACAAATTTCTTAGCGACCACAATAAATGGAGCAAGTTTCTCGAGGGACACGAGCAGGAAATTGAGAAACTGCGCGACGCGAAGGGCGCGAGCGGATTCCAGAACCGCGACATGTTCCGCAAGGGCGATGATCTTCAGGGAACGCCGATGAAGCCCATGATCGACAACCCCTACGACGAGACGGCGGCCGCGTCATGAGCGGCGCCGCCCTGTGGGTCAGCACTCGGTGAAATTGACCGCAAGGCCCCCTTGCGAGGTTTCCTTGTACTTCGTCTGCATGTCGGCGCCGGTCTGATACATGGTTGCGATGACCTGATCGAGCGACACCCGATGGACGCCATCGCCATTCAGCGCCAGCGAGGCCGCGTTGACCGCCTTCACCGCGCCGAAGGCGTTGCGCTCAATGCACGGAATCTGGACGAGGCCCCCAATCGGATCGCAGGTCATGCCCAAATGATGCTCCATGCCGATCTCGGCGGCGTTCTCGATCTTTTCATTGCTGCCGCCAAGCGCTGCGGCAAGACCCGCCGCCGCCATCGAGCAGGCGACGCCGACCTCTCCCTGGCAACCGACTTCGGCGCCGGAGATCGAGGCGTTCATCTTGAAGAGCGCGCCCACCGCCGCGGCCGTCAACAGGAAGGCGCGCATCCCCGCCTCCGAGGCGCCGGGGCAATAGTCGCGATAGTAGCGCAGCACCGCGGGCACGACCCCTGCCGCGCCATTCGTCGGCGCCGTGACGACCCGGCCGCCCGCGGCGTTTTCCTCATTGACGGCGATCGCAAAGAGGCTGATCCGATCCATGATTTCATGGGGCGGGCGCTGATTGTTGAGGCGGTCCGCCTCAAAGCGGGCAAGCAGCATCTTGGCGCGACGCCGCACGCGAAGACCGCCAGGCAATTCGCCATCGAATCTGAGGCCGCGATCGATGCAATTCATCATGGCCTCGATGATCGCGGCAAGATTCCGTTCGACCTCTTGCCGCGGCCGCAAGGCGCATTCATTGGCCTCGACGATCTCTGCGATGGCAAGGCCGGTCGCAGCGCCGATATCGAGAAGCTCCGCCGCGTCGGCGAAGGGATAGGGGACTTTGACCGTCTGGATCGGCGGCGTCTCCATATCCTCTTCGCGAACGACGAAACCGCCGCCGATCGAACACCATCGCTCATCCGCCAGCGGCTTGTCTTCCGCGTCGAAAGCCCTGAAGCGTAGCGTATTCGGATGATGCGGCGTTTCGCTCATCCGGTCGAAAACAATGTCGCGTGTCGCGTCGAAGGCGACCGACCTTACGCCGCCGAGCGGCAGCCCGTGGGTTTTCGCGACGGTGGCGACCAGTTCGTCGCCGCGATCGGGATCGATGGTTTCGGGCCTCTCCCCGGCAAGGCCGAGAATGACGGCCTTGTCCGTCGCATGTCCCCTGCCGGTCCAGGCGAGCGATCCATAAAGATCAACCCGCACGCGAGCGGCGGCGTTGAGATCGCCGGCTTCGGCGAGAGACTGGACAAAGGCGCCCGCCGCCTTCATCGGCCCCATGGTATGCGAAGACGAAGGCCCGATGCCTATCTTGAACAATTCGAAAATGCTGATCATGCCGCCAATCCATCAGCGCCGCCGCTGAGCCGGACGCCGCGGTCTTGGGATATAGATAATGGAAACCAGGGAAATCGCCATGTTTTGAGGCAGGCGCCGCTGAAAGCGGGCGCCCTCAAAGCGGGGCGGAGATCGCGCGGGGACGCCCGATTTCCCCGGGCCCGCATTCAAGCGAAGCGCGATCCCATGCGGCGCCAACGGCGGCCGCATCATAAGTGCTCTGTAGAAATTGCAGCAAAGCCTCGTCCGGCGCAGGCGCCGTTCGCACGCAGTCGTAAGGCAGGATGAACTCCTGCAAGTCTGTGCTGAAAAACGCCCGTTGCGGACGCAGGACAGCCGAGGAAAAGCCGGGCGGCGCCGGATAGGCATAGGAATAGAACGCTGGATAATCGATTCCGCCGCCGCCCGGCCAGAAGCCAGCGCTGCTCACCTCATGCGAATAGGCCTCGCGCACGACGCTGTCGGGAAGATAGGGAACGCCGCCCGGATGCAGCGGCGCGCGCCGCCCGGAGAAGCGTGTCACGGCGAGATCGAAACTGCCCCAGAAGAAATGCACAGGGCTGCATTTGCCGAGAAAACCGGTGCGAAACAGCTTAAAGACACGATCAATGCGCAGCAACGCTTCCCAGAAGCGATGCGCCTGATCTGGATCATAGTGGCCGTGCAGCCTGTCTTCGCTGAAGCGGATCGGGTCCGGGAGTTCGTTCGGCGTTTCATTGATCGCCAATCGGACGCCCAAGCCGGCGAGCCCCGCCATGAGCGTCGCATAAAGATCGGCGATGGTCGAAGACCGGAGCGGCATATGCCACCTTTGGCCATCGCTCGTCTCGACGATCAGCCGGTGCGCGATAAAGTCGAAGCAGATCTCGAACGTGCCTTCGCCGTAGGGGATTGGCGAAGTCGTCAACCCTCGCGCGCAGACATAAAGCGTCACATGCCAGGAGTGATTGAGCCAGGGCGTTCGCGACAGCCGGATCTTGCCGACGATCTGCGTCAACAGATGCAGCGTCTCATAGGTCTCCCGGCCGGCCGCGTAGTCAAGCTCGGGCCATGCGTTCGAAGCGTCCAAAACGTCTCCAGGCTGCGCCATAAAACCTCAATCGACGACCGCTGCGCGACCGTCCGTTCAAAAGCTGCAGATGACAAGGGCCGCCATTCCCGCAAGGGCCGATCGCTTGACCCTAGAGCGCTTTCCGATCGAATGGAGTCATTCGATCGATCAGAAATCGCTCCAGTTTCAAAAACTAGAGCATATCCTTGTCGATCAGATCGAACCGATCGGATCGGAATATGCTCTAGGCGAGAGCGATGACGTCGCCAAGAGCGATATCGGCGCCCTCTTTCATTTCGACATAGATGCCCATGTCCGGATGATTGAAGGCGCGAACAAGGGCCGCGGGCAGATTGCGGTCACGCTCCGCCGTCGCTGGATTGACGTTGGTCGCGCCACAGCGCTTCGTGCGCAAAACGCCGACGGCGCCGGCGGGACCGATGCGAACCTCCTTGCCGATCCAGTCGAATTCCTCCCAGGGGTTGTCGCCTTCGAAATAGATATTGGCGCGAAAGCGCAACGGATCGACCGGCGCGCCGACAGCCTCTTCAAGAACGCGCACAGACTTCAGATTGATCAGCGAGACCGCCCGCATCATGGCTTCGCTCGTCACCGCCACATCAGTGAACTGGCGCCCTTCGATACGCAGCAGTTTCGGCTGTCCCGACACCTTGCCGTTCATAAAAGCCGCGATGAATTGCTCAAGACGCTCAACGTCCTCGGCCTGGGTCAGCGAACCGCTGAACAACGGCTTGCCGCCCATTGAGAGCGACAGGCGATCATCATCGCCATCATCGAATTTTGCATCAAGCTTCGCCAATTGTTCATGCAGCAGCAGCATCAGAAAATCGGTTTTCGGACGGGGCGCGGCCTCATAATCGCTCGGCTGAAGCGTGCCCTTGCTGAAGGCGTAAAACCGGTCTTTTGGAAATCCGGCCGCCGGCATGACGGCCACTTCCGTCAGCGGCTGCGCTGTAAAGCCCTTGACCGGATATCGATAAAGACCCGAAACCTTTCCCATTCCCATGCGCTCCATAGCCTTCGGCGGCGCGACGCCAAACGTCGGGCCTCAATCAGCCGGCGCTCAGTTACTTGCATGAGCGGCGCCACCAAATGGGGGGCCTCGCTTGACGCCAGCTCACATTATGAGAAATTCTAAATTTTCTCTGGAATATAAATCAATTCTTACAGAGAGAGTGATCGGCTCATATCTTGCTTCGGGCTCAAATGAGCGGCCGCGCAGCAAGGCTCGCGGCCTATAACGACGAACGGAGGGAGGGCGACCATTTTATTCAAAAAATCACTGGCGCGCGCGGCTTTCAACCTCGAGCAGAGCGGATCCGCGACCTTCAAACAAGACTCTAGAGTCTGCGAACAAGACTTCAGAATCTTAAGCTGCTTCTGAGGATTTATGATGCGTATTTTGGTGTTTCAACATCTCGCTGTCGAGCATCCCGGTATCTTCCGCACGTTGTGGACCGAAGCCGGACATGACTGGGAAACGGTCGAACTCGACGCCGGAGAGACGATCCCGGCTCTCGACGGCTTCGACCTTCTCGCCGTCATGGGCGGACCGATGGACGTGTGGCAGGAGAGAACCCATCCGTGGCTCGTCCGCGAAAAGGCTGTGATCCGTCATTGGGTGCGGGTTTTGGGGCGCCCCTACCTCGGCATCTGTCTCGGCCACCAGCTTCTTGCCGCCGCGCTTGGCGGGAAGGTCAGCCTCATGGCGCGGCCCGAAGTCGGCCTCGCGCAGGTAGACCTGACGCCAAACGGCCAGGACGATCCGCTGTTTCAAGGGTTCGCCCCGGGCTTTGAGACCTTTCAGTGGCATGGCGCGGAGGTATCCCGCCTTCCTGAAGGAGCGACGATCCTCGCCGGAAATTCGGCCTGCCCGGCGCAGGCCATCCGCTGGGGGCGGCACGCCTATGGCCTGCAGTTTCACACTGAGGTGGAAGCAAGCGCCGTCGGCGAATGGGAACAGATTCCGGAGTATAAAGAGAGCCTTGAGAAGGCGATCGGCGCGCAAAACGCCGCCGCCCTTGGGGAAACGATAGCGCCTAAATTGGCGGCGTTCAGCGCGTCCGCGCGTCTCATCAGCGAGAATCTCGGCAATATCGTCGCCGGGGCGCCGCAGCGGCAGCGCGTCTGACTTTCCAGGGCGGATGCGGGTGAGGCGACGGCTTTCCCCGCAAGCCACGCATCGCCGCTTGTGCGTCGGCCGATCCGCGGCGTCGGCGCTGGACTGGATCATGCATGAGGTTGACCGCCAAAACGGCATGATCGCCTCCGGGTGCCCCCGCTATGGACAATTTCTCTCCTTCGACCGAGGCGATTGACGCGGCCGACGACGCGCGGCCGACAATCTCGCTGATCCTTTGCGATAGCGCCGGAAATGCGCAGCCGATCGAGGGATTTGCGGGCGAACGCCTGCTCGACGCCCTGATGCGGGCGCGGGCAGACGTCATGCCCGTTTGCAATGGACGGGCTTGTTGCGGCGGCTGCAGAGTGAGAATCGACAAAGGCGGGCGCGATCGCGTCACGCCATCGGGCCGGGGCGAACGAAGCGTGCTGCGCTATATCGACGACCCGCATGAAGACGATCGGCTATCGTGCCAGATCGCCTTGACGGCCGCGATCGGCGGTCTCGAAATCCGCACGCTCGAAAGGCCGCAACGGCCCAAATCGGAAACGGACTAGCGCATATTCCGATCAGACCGGTCGATCTGATCGACGAGAATATGCTCAAGCTTTTGAATCTGGAGCGATTTCTGATCGATCGAATGACTCCTTCGATCGGAAAGCGCTCTAGCGGCGGAAGGTGACGACGAGCACATCCCGATAAGCCGGACGCGAAGGATCGAGAGGCTCGACCGGCGTGACGCCGTGATAGACCCTCGAATCATCGACGAAGGCCGCGTCCATCGGCTGCGTCAGAGTGAAATTGCCGATATTTTGTTTCAGAAGATCGTGGATCGAGGTCATGCCGCTGGCGACGTTTTCGCGCGCAACCAGCAAAACGAGCACCCAGTCGACGCCATCCCGGTGCAATCCCTCGGGCGTTGGCAGTCCGTGCTCGCCGGCGCGCGCTTCGATCCGGAATTGATGGATTTCGACGTGCCATGCCGCGGGCTTCGCGTCGGCCGGCGTCAAACCGTCGAAGAGATCGAAACAGGCGCGCAGGATCGCCCGCATGGCCGGATGGGCGCCGATTGCGCTCGTCACCGGCGCAAACCAGCGCTCAAGGCCTCCATTCAAGGGATTATAATCCCGGCTCTGATAATGGGGCTGGTGCGGCTTGCGCGTGATTTCGCCCTGCGCGGCGGCGAAAGCGGCGTAGCGGCGGCGGCGATAGCGCCCTCCATCGGCCATGTAACCATCGATGCCGAGATCGTTCCAGCTTTGCGCAAAGCTGTCCCAATCGGTGAGGCCAGCCTCGCGCAGCGCAGCGTCCATCTGTTTGGCTTGCGCGAATGCGAAGCCGTCGAGCTTGAGAGATTCGGCGATGAGTTGAAGATTTGCGTTCATCAGGCAGGTTTTTCTTTAAATGGGAGCAAGAAAGCGCTTCGCTCATTCAATCAGCCGTTGCAATCAGCTATTTAACGGTCGAAGCCCCTCTGACCAAGTTATGCTTTGGCGGAATTGCGAAATTCGGCGACAGCGGCGATTGTTTCAGCAAAACTGAATTGAAAGATACGAAAGCTCCTTTCCTGATTCGAGCAAGCCATGCAGACCCTCGCGCGCCTACCATTTTTCAAGGATGTCGCCGACCTCGACTTCGAGCGTTTTGATCGGCTCTGTCTGTGGCGCCGGTTCGACGATGGCGAACTCGTCGTCGATTACGAAGACGAATCATCCGACGTTTATTTCATCGTCGCCGGTGAAGTGCGGGTCCTGATCCGCACCGTCGCCGGCAAGGAGATTATCCTCGGAGAAAGCCGCGCCGGCCAGTTCTTCGGCGAAATGACGGCGATCGACGGCGCTAAACGCTCGGCCAATGTGACGGCCTTGACGAAGTCGGAACTCTGCATCATGCCGGCCCATGTGTTCCGCGAGGTCATTTTCGCCTCGCAGACGGCTTGCGACCGCATCTTGCGGCTGCTGACCGGCCGCATTCGCGAGCTGAACGCAAGGCTCGCCGAACATTCGATCTTCGATCTGAAGCATCGTCTCTATTCCGAACTGTTGCGCATGGCGCATCCGCGCCCCGGCAGGCCGACGGAACGAGCAGTGACGCCGCCGCCTTTCCATCACGTTCTGGCGGCGCGCATCGGTTGCCGGCGCGAGCAGGTCACGCGCGAACTCTCGGCTCTGGCTCAGGAAGGCCTCATAGAGAAAACCCGCGGCGCCCTCGTTCTCGTCCGGCCTGGCGTCCTGGAAGCGCGTCTAGCCGAAGCGATGCGCGAAGGCGGCTGACCCGTGCAGCCTTGGGTCAATGCGCCTCAACTGAGGATGTCGGTTTGACGCCGTCGGGAGCGCTGGAAAACAGGGGCGCCGCCGCGCCAGACTGCCGGATCAAGCTTCGCGCGTCCGGAATGAGAGCGAGATCGTCAAACGAGCCCGCGAGGTCGAAGGAAAATTTCGGTCGTTCGGCGCCAGGCTTAACCTCGCCGCCGGCGGTCGTGGCGGTCGCATGGACATTGAGCGCGCGCTCGCCAATGTCGATGGAGCCGCCGAAGCCGAGGGCAAGGTTCCGGCCGCGCATCCGCCCATCCTCGATTTCAGCGACGCCCTTGGCGATGCGAAGGCTGAGACCGAGTTCATCGAAGCCAGTGCCGCCATAGCGTATATCATCGGCAAGGCCCAGCGGCCTCGTGTCGATCCAGCGTAAAGCCTGATCGAGATTGATCCCCCCAATTTGGCCGCGCTCCAGCGCGATCTGCGCATGGCCGTTGAGATTGCGCATCAATTCGCTCATATTGGCGCCCGTGCTCTCGACATTGCCCGCGGCGGTCAGCGCGCCCTCAACTTTCCACGATTCGATGGAGTTCGGCCACACCCCGGCGGCGTCGACGCCAGAGAAAACCGCGCTGCCGTGCATGGCGAGCCCGGCGCCGGTCTTGGCGAAAGACGCGCGTCCCTTGACGCTCCCCTGATAGGCCCTGGCCTCGATCAAGGCGATGTCGAGACGCTGTTTCTGGTTCATCAGGGAAAATGCGGCGTCCTCCAGTTCGATCCCTGGCAGCGCGAGGCGGGCCGCGGAGACCCGCAGGTCCACGTCGGCGAAATTCTCTTCATCGAGATCAAAAGCGTCATGGCTCCATTGCCCGTCGCGTCCGAGCGCCGGAGACAGATTGGCAAGGAAGGGCCGCAAGGACAAATCGCTCGTCGCCAGCGTGCCGGAAAGAATCGGCTTATCCTGCCCCATCATGACCGCGAGAGCGCCCTCATAGGCATTGCCGTCGAGCTGAAGGCGCAGATTTGAAAAACTGGCGCCTGACGCGCCGATGCTGGCGTCCGAGGTCAGGGCGAAATCCTGGAAAGGAGCCGGCAGCTCGACAAAATATCCCCCCGTTTCGACCAGTTGGCGCAGCGACGGAGCAGAGGCGAAAATGCGCCCGGTGAATTGCGCCTTCGGCGCGCTTGCAAGATTGCCTTCGGCTGAGAGCGACAACGCCGGCCCGTTGACCTTGAGGCTCAGCGCGGACTGTTCGCCGCGCATCAAATCCGTCGGACGATCGACGATGGCGGCGATATCGGCGCTTTGTCCGCGAAAACGCACCGTCCCGGTGAGATTCGCGGCGGCGCCCAATTTGCGCCAGTCGAGGGTCACATTGATCGCGTCGATCCAAAGGTCGCCATCGCCAAGGCTCGTCGTCAGCCGGGCGCTGCCATCAACCAATGACACCACTCCAAGCCGCGCCTCATCGGCGGATGTTGCCTGCGGGCTTGATGATTTTGCATTCGCGGCGCGCCCGATCGCGCTGTCGGAAGGCATCGGACGACCGTCGAGATTGATCACCATCTCAGGTTCGCCAAGGGTCGCCGACGCGATCTCGAGCCGCCCCTGCAGAAGCGCCGCGACGCGCAGATAGCCCTTGAGATAAGCAGCGTCGATGCGCAGTGCGCCGGACGGGTCGGCGAAACGGATATTGTCGATGCTGATGTGGGGCTGCGGCAAAACGACGAAAACGGCGTGGCCTTGCGATATCGCAATGAGCCCGGTCATGCGCCGGATTTGCGCGATGATCTCATTGCGCAGCACATTCGTCGAAAACAGCCATGGAACGGCGGCGACCGTCATGCTGAGGAAAATGGCGAGAAAGCCGAAGGCCGCGATCCATCTCGTGACCTGCCTGCGCGGCGGTTGCGGGGAAATGGAAGCAGTCGTCGCCACTTCAGCCATGGCTTTCAGGCGCCCTCAAGCTCTCGTCCGGCCGGCTGCTTCGCCCGCACACCCCGCGAAAACAAGCTTGTGGCCTTCGACTATGTCACGAAGAAGGCAAAAAATACGCCCTCCTGGGCCTATCTTCAGCTCTCAGCAACCCGTTTTCGATCAAAGCGCCTGCTCGAAACTCGAATAACGGCGCGCGGGTTCCGAAAGCGCCGGACAAAGGTCTAGTGGCCAACAGCGCCAAACACTTTGTCCAGCATCGAGACAAGATCCGCGGTGCCAAAAGGCTTCTGCAAAATCGCTCTGTCCGCATAGGCGGCCGGGATGTCGGACAGTCCGAAGCCGGTGGTGAAAATGAACGGACACGACCGCTGCGCCAGCAAATCGGCCACAGGGTCGATCCGCTGCGACCCGATATTGATGTCGAGAAGCGCTCCGTCGATGTGTTCCCGGCCAATGAAGTCCATCGCGGCGGTGACGTCGCCGAAACAGCCCGCGACGTCAAAACCAAGCTCAGACAAAGCGTCGACAAGCGAGAGCGCGACGAAAGGCTCGTCCTCGACGATCAAAATCCTCTTGGATGGCGGATCGCCAGCGCACGCAAGCGTCATCTTGAGACCTAGTTTCTGCGAGGCTGACTTTGCCTTGAGCGATCCCTAATGTCCAGAGAATCGACAAATGGTCACGATTTGTTCATTTCTTGAGGGTTATTCAGGCAGCTTTTGACGCGAGAGCCGCCAGCGCGGCGACGGCGGACGATAGCCAGCCGAGGATCAGGGCCGAGCCTCCGATTGGCGCCGCCATGGGGAAAAGCCTGACGCCCAAAAGCGCGCGAAAGGCGAGATCACTGCAAAAGAGCATGCTGCCGAAAAGAAACAGCGCCGCCCCGCAAAGGAACCAGCCGCCGCGACGGGGCGCGGCTAAGGCGAGGGCCGCAAGCGCCAGCGTGGCGACGGCATGGATCAGCAGGAAGCTGGCGGCGGTCGTCAGCAGCGGGCTTGCCGACAGATGCGCGGAGACCGCCGACAGGATCACGCCGGCGGCGCCGGCCACGCCTGCGAGAGCGGCGGCGATCAAGGCGAGTTGTTGGATTTTCGGAGCCGTCACGGTGGGCCTTGGTTTACCAATCGACGAGCCCCTGCTTACGGAGACGGCGCGCCAAAATCAATCGCGCCGCCTTAGTCGAGTAACGTTGGGAGCGGGTCTTGCGCATCGCTCACAGCAATTGCGCAGCGCGCTGGAACCCGGATCCCTTCGGATGGCGCGCCGCGTGTGGCGTCCAAAATCTTCATCCGTCGCCCTTTCAAGGGGTTCGAGCCTGATGTCGCCGGATGCGCCTTTTTCGCTTTCCGGCGTCTGCGACCGCCAAATATTGGCTTGCCTCGGGCGCTGGCCTCCCTATAACTCCGATCCTCACATCGAGGCTGACCATGCGAAAGACCCTGATACTGGCGATAAGCGCGCTGCTTGGCTCCTGCGCCGCCGCAATCGCGGAACCGCGCGCAACAACAGCGCCTCCCGCCCCGGCGGCGCCTCCGGCCACCACGGCGACGACATTCGGCCAATGGACTTTGCGATGCGGCGTCGACCCCGGCAGCGGCGAACGCGCCTGCGAGGTCGATTCCGCGATTGTCCTGCCGGGACAGACCGGGCCGATCGCGCAGGTTGCGTTCGGACGCCTGGTGAAACAGGCTGAGAAACAAGCCAAGGACCAGCAAGCGCCCGACAAGACCGCGGACAAGGACAAGCCGGCGGACAAAGCGACGCCGGACAAGGACGCCAAGAGCGAAGAGAAAACAACGCGGCTCATCATTCTCGTGCCGGTTAATGTGACCATCGCGCCCGGCGTCGAGGTCGTCGCCGACGCCGCCAAGCCTCATCTCAATATTCCGTTCAAGACCTGCATCCAGGCCGCCTGTTTCGCCCAACTGGAGCTGACCGCCGAGCAGATGCAGGCGTTCCGCGGACAGACCAAGCCCGGCCAGATCACTTTCACCGATCCAAGCGGCAAGCCTGTGCCCATCGAGCTATCGTTCAAGGGGCTGGACCAGGCCCTCGATGCGTTGGCCAAACGTTAGCACCAGCGAACGCGCGTGATCGCTTCAATTTGAAGCGATCACGCCGTTGGCGTTCCGCTGTCCTCAAAAAAACCTTCGTGCCCCGATTTCAATATAAAATCGCGCGTCGATTCGGCCGAACCCGGACGAACCTTGTTGAAAGCGCCGGTTTATCGGGGAGCTTCAATGCGATCGCCTCTGCTTTTACTGGCCGCCCTTTGCGCGATCTGGCCGATGCGGGCGGCTCTGGCGCAGGACAGGGGTTCGCTCGAACCCGTCGCTCTTCCTCCCCTCGCCCATCCGAACGATCCGGCAACTCCAGCCAAGGAATTATTCGGACGCGAGACCACACCGGCGCCCCTCGCAGCGCGCACCATCGGTTTTTATTCGCGCGGCTGCCTCGCCGGAGGCCAGCCCCTGCCCGTCAATGGACCCGCCTGGCAGGTGATGCGGCTCTCGCGCAACCGCAACTGGGGCCATCCGGCCCTGCTCGCCTTTCTGGAGCGATTTGCCCGCAAGGTGCCGACCGTCAGCCATTGGCCTGGAATTCTCGTCGGCGACATGTCGCAGCCGCGCGGCGGCCCTATGCTCACGGGACATGCCTCGCATCAAGTCGGCCTCGACGCCGACGTCTGGCTCACGCCGATGCCGGCGCGCCAGCTGACGCGTTCTGAGCGGGAGGAGATGACGGCGATCAATGTGGTGCGGCCGGACCGACTCGACGTCGATCCTTCGAAATGGACGCAGGATGATCTTGAGGTCGTCAAGGCGGCCGCGCAAGACCGGCAAGTGCAGCGTATTTTCGTCAACGCGGCGATCAAGAAAGCGATTTGCCGGGAGGCGACTGGCGATCGCTCATGGCTGAATAAAGTGCGCCCCTATTACGGACACGACTACCATTTCCACATCCGCCTCGTCTGTCCGTCAGGAGAGCAGGCCTGCCGTGAGCAGGACCCCGTCCCCCCGGGCGACGGCTGCGACGCCTCGCTCGCCTACTGGTTCTCGGACGCCGTGTTGCATCCCTTGCCGAGGCCGCAACGGCCGAAGCCGCCAATCACATTGGCGCAGCTTCCGACCGAATGCAGAACGGTTCTCAACGCAAAATAGCGCGGTCAGTTATTTTCCGGCGCGATATCGCCTGCGAGGGGCGCTGCCGGCTTGACCATCAGGTGGTGCATCTTGGATTTGCGATGCATGGCGGCGCTGCGCCCCGAAACGATCGGGGCCTCATTCGCCGCGCCGTAGACCGCCGTCGTGACCACCCCCGTGCGATCAGCGACATCCGGTTTCGCAGAAATTGGATTGCCCATCGCCGCCCCCGCAACGCCAAGGCTGAGCATCGAGCCAATCGCAAGAACTTTAATAAAACGCATTGAACGCTCCAAAGGTCATCCGCGCGTCCCGCTGTCTAGACCCCAAATATTACGCGAATAGAACAACGCCGAACTTGCGCAACCGTTGCTTCGGCCTTGCATTAATCTCAAAATTTGGCTCCGACTGGGGGTCGCCCCAAGCCGATGGCTGCCACTCCGCGGTACGCAAAAGCAGACCGCGCGATCAGGCCGCGACGCCGACCCCGATCGGACACGAAACACCCGTGCCGCCCAAGCCGCAATATCCATTCGGATTTTTGGCGAGGTATTGCTGATGATAGCTCTCGGCATAGTAAAAAACCGGCCGATCGAGGATCTCCGTTGTGATCGGGCCAAAGCCCTTCTCCGCCAACGCCTTGCCATAGGCCGCCCTGCTCGATTCGGCGGCGGCGCGCTGATCGGCGCTGGCGACATAAACACCGGAGCGATATTGTGTTCCAACGTCATTGCCCTGGCGCATTCCCTGCGTCGGATCGTGGCTTTCCCAAAATGTTCTCAGGAGGGATTCGTAGGAGATTTTGGCCGGATCGAAAGCGACCAGCACCACCTCATTGTGGCCGGTAAGGCCTGAGCAAACCTCTTCATATGTCGGGTTTGGGGTCAGGCCGCCGGCATAACCGACCGCTGTCGCGTAGATCCCGTCTCCCAGCTGCCAGAATTTGCGCTCCGCGCCCCAGAAGCATCCCAGCCCGAATAAGGCCGTCTCGACGCCGGCAGGAAACGGGGGCGCCAAACGACCTCCGGTGAGGAAGTGCGTTTCAGCGGTCTTGATTGGGTCCGGACGACCAGGCAGGGCGTTCGCCGCCGTCGGCAAAGTCAGCGGTTTCCGAAACGCGAACATCTCCGCTCCTTTCTGCGAGAAACAGCCGGCGATAGACTGGACATCGGGGGATTAACCCTCACCGGGATTCTGTGTAGCTCAAATGGGGTCTCAACTGCGCCGAGACAACGGCTCAGACGCCGGCAAAGTTTCCGAGTTTCGTTAATTTTGCGCCAATACGGGGTCCGAATGGCTTACCGGCTGGAGTAGCCGATCTTTGGCTGCGGCTTGCGCGCCAGCCAGAACATGAGCGCCCCGATCAGGCCGAGCCCGAGAAAAGTGGGCAGTTGCGCAACTTTCGTTAGAGATCTTTCGAGGAGCGCCGGCCAGTGCCCGTTGATCGCAACCCTCAACGCCTCCGCCTTGTTCGGCGCTAGCGCGGCGGCCGTGTCGCCCAATTCCGTCAAGATCACGTGTCCGGCCGCGAAGGACCTGGAAGAATCGATGGCCAAGGCCGCGAAGGCGCTGGCCAGAATGAACAAGCCGATAAATTGCAAGGTCAAGCGAATCATGAAAGGCGGGGATCCCTTAACAGGAGCCTGTTTGGCCCGGTTTGATCATGATGGTCAGAGCCAAGGGCGATAGTCCAGCCCAGCCGCGGTTTTGGCTGGGCCATCTGGCGACACAAACATTTGCCTCGTGAAAAGGCAAACGCATTGCCTTCGGCCTCCGCGCTCCCTATAATGTAACTATTCCCGTCATGGCTGATTGATTAAGCCTTGTCTCGTGAGCATCGTCTCGTGGGCCTCGCCCCTGCGCGGCGGCGGGCGCTCCGGACAGCGCGTCGGCGCTGCTTGCTGGAATTCTTAAGTTTCCGAGCGCAAAGGAGAAGTAAAACATGAACAATGCGCCGCTCATGCCTAAGGCCACGGCTGTATGGCTCGTCGAAAATACGTCTTTGACTTTCGATCAGATCGCCAATTTCTGCAAACTTCACCCGCTCGAAGTGAAAGGCATCGCGGACGGCGAAGTCGCGACCGGGATCAAGGGCCATGATCCGATCACTTCGGGACAATTGACCCGCGAAGAAATCGCCGCGGCGGAGAAAGACTCCAATCGCCAGCTGCAACTGGCGGTTTCCAAGGTGCGGCTGCCGGAGCCGGCGCGCAAACGCGGCGCCCGCTACACGCCGCTCTCGCGCCGCCAGGATCGCCCGAACGCCATTTTGTGGCTGGTGCGCAATCATCCCGAGCTGAAGGATGCGCAGATCATGCGCCTCGCCGGCACTACGAAAACGACATTGCAGGCCATTCGCAATCGGACGCACTGGAATTCAGCCGCGTTGACGCCGGCCGACCCCGTCACGCTTGGCCTCTGTTCGCAGATTGATCTCGATTTCGAAGTCAATCGCGCTGCAAAAGATCGGCCGCATGTCGAAGAAGATCACAGCCAGACCCTGATGTCCGCCGAAACGACCACGCGCCCGCCGCATGAAGAGCGTCGCACCGAAGCCGAGGTGTTCGGCGTTGCGCCGGCCAAGCAGCACGAGGTTGAAGAAGACATCGATGTGCATTCGGTCTTCGCGAGTCTGAAAGGCCTAAAGGTAAAAGAATAACCTATAATTGTAATTTTCTCTTTTTGGTTGTGTTTTCGGTGTTTCTCCGCGTAGAATGGAACTAAGATCAAAAGGCGAATCAGGCCTCGATTCGCCGGTCATGATCTTGAATGCCGCGTTCTTGCGCTGGAGAAACATTGATGAGCATCTTGGCCGCCGGCGCGTCCGGCGCTCAATCGCTAAGGCCCGCGAAGAAGTGGGCCTATGGCTTAGTGCTGCTATCGGCCCTCGGCGCGCCGGGCGCCGCGGCGGCCGACCTTGGATATGGGCCGCGCAGCTATGCTCCGCCTCCGCCGCCAGCGCCGCCCCCTTACGCCTTCGCAACTGACCCCCGTTGCAGCGTCGTTCCCATGCCACAGTTGGACCTTGTCGGCGACACCGCGCGATTTCGCGCGACCGCCGTTTGCCAGTCGCGCGGCCTTTATGCCGACTCGGTGATCTTTCCGGAGCCGCCCGTGCTGTATCGCGGCTATAATTACGGCCGCGAAAGATAGGCGCCCAGATTTCGCGGGCTCAGGGGCGCGGCATCCTCGCGGCAACCTGCATTTGCCTGCGGCGCCTTTGGGCGCGCGCCTTGCGGCTGCCCTCGCAGACCGCCCCATCTCACCGGACAGAGCAGCGGCGACCGGTCTTTATCCGGAATCCGCCGCAATCACGTCCAATTTATTCATTTTTTCACGATCTAGCATATTTGGGTCAAGCGGAAGAGCGCCAAAAACGCTAGCCCTGCGAGGCGAGGTTTCGATGCCTTCGCGGACTTCGGACAGTCCGCGTCCTGCTTCTGATCGAGCATTGGCGCGCCTTGTCTGGCCGGCCGTTCCGTTCGCTTTGGGACGGCCGGATTTTCTTTCGCCTTGCCGCTGTCCCTCTAAGAAGGCTCAGGAGTAGCGAGGTCCGCGCCGCGCCTCGGCAAGGGCGCGCGACAGGGCGCTGGCAAAATCCGCTTTTTCGCCCGGCCCAAGGAACGCCGCGACTTCGAGGCTCTTGCCGCGCGAGACGAGCGCCAGCCGCAAAGTTCCGAACTCCTCGTGCTCCTCCCGCTCCAAGCGCACAAAGGCTGGATTGAAACGCCATTCGTCCCGCCGCCCTTTGGCGCTGACCTTGGCGACGAGAAGTTCAAAAGGCGTCACATGGACGTCCTCATAGGCGCGGGCGGCGCGGTAATTCGCTTTGAAGGCGAAATAGAAAAGCGCGACGTCGAGCCCGAAGAACCCCGCGACGGGCCATGCGCCAAGAAAAATAAACGGCAGGCTCGAGACGATATTGGCCCCCAGAAATGCCATCAACAGAAACTGAAAGTTCCGCCGCCCCAGCGAGCGATGTGGTTTCAGCCGCGCGGCGAAAAGCGCGGGATCTTCCATTTCACCGATGATGATTTTCGCAGCTGACATCCGAGAGGCCCTTCTCTCCCGCCCTATCGAAAACTATAACGCGTCCATGGTCAAAAGAATTATTGCAAATGCTACCGTCGCCAAGGGCGCCGCGCGCGCGATCGCCGGAAGCGTGAAGCCCGCCGCTCGAAAGCAAGGCGGGACGACGGCTCCGAAACCGGCGAACGCGCGCCGCGAATCTCCGGATGCAGCGCGCATCGAGGAAATTTTTCGCCGATTCGCCGCCGCAGCGCCAAATCCCAAGGGCGAACTTGACTATGTGAACCCTTTCACCCTGCTGGTCGCGGTGGTGCTGTCGGCGCAGGCGACGGACAGCGGCGTCAACAAGGCGACAAAGGCGCTGTTCGCGATTGCCGATACGCCGCAAAAAATGTTGGCGCTCGGCGAAGACAGACTCCGCGAGATGATCAAGACGATCGGCCTCTACCGGACCAAGGCGAAGCATGTCATCGCCCTATCGCAGCAGCTCGTCGACAATTTAGGCGGGATCGTTCCGAATGATCGGGAGGCGCTTGAACGGCTCCCGGGCGTTGGCCGCAAGACCGCCAATGTCGTGCTGAACATCGCCTTCGGCGCGCCGACGATCGCGGTCGACACCCATATTTTCAGGGTCTCTAACCGCATTCCGCTCGCCCCCGGCAAGACGCCCCTCGACGTCGAGCGCGGCCTCGAACGGATTATTCCGGACACGCATAAGTTGCACGCGCATCATTGGCTCATTCTGCATGGCCGCTATGTCTGCAAGGCGCGCCGGCCGGAGTGCGAGCGCTGCCTGATCGTCGATCTCTGCGAATTTCCCGGCAAAACCGTCGTCAACTAAAACTTGATGATCAGACTCGCCGGGCGAGCAACGCGGATTCAGCCGCGCGGAGCGCAGAGCGCCATCTCCAAGGACTGAAATCCGCGATCGACCGCCACAGCCAGCAGCGCGACGATCAGGGCGCCCTGAATGACATATGCGGGATTTGACGCCGACAGCCCTTCGAGGATCGGCGAGCCTAGCGAAAGAGCGCCGACGCTGGAGCCGATCGTCGCCGTCCCAATGTTGATGATGACAGCGTTGCGCAGACCCGCAAGGATAAAAGGCAGAGCCAGCGGCAGCTCAATCCACCAGAGGAGCCCAAGGGGAGCAAAGCCCATGCCTTCGGCCGCCTGCCGCGCGGCGGCGGGCACATTGTGCAAGCCCGTCAGGGCGCCGTCGAGAATGGGCAAAATGGCGTAAAGGCTCAAAGCGGCAAGCGCCGGCGCCGCGCCATAGCCGAGGATCGGAACGGCCAGGGCGAGAACGGCGACCGGCGGAAACGTCTGGCCAACGGCGGCGATGGCGCTGATCATGGCCGCGAATTCGCGCCCGCAATCGCGCGTGGCGAAGACGGCGAGGCCGATCCCGACAACCGCCGCGAGAAGGCTCGATATCGCGGCGAGTTCGCAATGCGCCAGCGTCAATTCAAAGAAGCTTGCGCGCGAATAGAGGGGGCGCGGATCGCCCGGAAACAGCGCGGCGAATAAAGGCGCGCTCCATCGCATCGATCCGATCGCGCCGACGAGCAGCAGCGCGAGCCAGAACGCCGGCTGACGCGCGACCACACGAACCGCCGCCATGATGCTAACCCGCATCGCCAGCTCCAAGAACATCGGCGACGGCGATTTCGCCCATCAGTTCGCCGCGCTCATTTTCAACGGCAAGCCGATCGCGATGACGCTCGAGCATGAGGGTCAGCGCCTGCCGCAGACTCGCCGTGTCCCTGATCGCAATCGGCTCGTCCGCTGAACCGGCGGCGGTCGTGGCAGGCCGCGTGCGCTCCCCGACAGTCGCAAGATCAAGTAGCCTCAAAGGCAAATCCTCACGTCCGAGAAAGCCCTCGACGAATGCATCGCGCGGCCTCAGCAGGATGTCAGCGGGCGCGCCCGCCTGGATCACGCGGCCCTTGTCCATCACAATAATATGGGTCGCGAGGCGCAAGGCTTCGTTCATGTCATGCGTGACAAAGACAATCGTTTTTCCGCTCTCTTTGTGCAGGCGCCGCAACTCGCCCTGCAAAGCGGCGCGGCTGACAGGATCGAGCGCGGCGAAAGGCTCGTCCATCAACAAAATGTCCGGGTCGGCGGCGAGAGCGCGGGCGACGCCGACGCGCTGCTGCTGGCCGCCCGACAACTGGCGCGGATAGCGAGGCAGCAACGCCGGGTCGATCTGCAGCGCGGCGGCGATATGTTCGACGCGCTCGGCGATTTTGACCTTGTCCCAGCCCATCAGGCGAGGCACGGTTGCAATGTTCGCGGCGACAGTCCAATGCGGAAAGAGCCCGACCGATTGTATGACGTAGCCAATGCTGCGCCTCAGCTCAATGGGATCGAGCTCGCTGATGTTTTGTCCGCGCACTCTAACAACGCCCAGATCCGGCGCGATCATCGCGTTGATCATGCGCAGAACCGTCGACTTACCGCAGCCGGAGGGACCTACCAGCACGCAAAACGCACCGGCCTCAATGGACAGCACGAGATTTTCGATGGCGGATGTCGCGCCAAAGGATTTCGACACGCTTTGCAGTTCAATAATGGGCGACAGGCTCATGCTCGCCTCCTCGCCGCCGCCAGCAGCATCTGAAAGATGAGATCGGCGGCGAGCGCCAGGAGAATGATCGGGATCGCGCCAAGCAGAACAAGATCCAGCGCATATTGTCCGATGCCCTGAAAAACGAAGACGCCAAGTCCGCCGGCGCCGATTAAAGCTGCAACGGCGGCAAGGCCGATGGCTTGAATGACGACGACGCGCAGCCCCGAAATCAAGGCCGGCAGCGCCAGCGGCAATTCAACCGAAAGGAACAGACGGCGCCGATCAAAGCCGAGGCCGATCGCCGCATCTTTCACCTCCGAGGCGACTGCATTGAAGCCCGTAACAAATATGCGCACCAGCGGCGGCAGCGAGTAGAGTGTCAGCGCGATGATCGCAGGCGTTGGGCCAACGCCGGCGACGCCGAGCTCGCGCAGCGCCGGAAACCGTGCGCTGAGGGCGGAGAGCGGCGCGATCAACGCGCCAAAAAGCGCAATCGATGGAATCGTCTGCACGACTCCGAGCGTCGCGAAAAGCCATCCGCGCGCGCCTGCGTGACGCAAAGCCAGCGCGGTCAGCGGGACGCTGATGATCAATGCAAAAGCCGCGGCGGCGCCGACGAGGCCAACATGGCGGGCGAGCTGTTGCAGGAATTCCACGTGGCGCCCCATGAACTCCCTGGTGAGCGCGAGGCTGGTGAAAACGCCGCAGCGCGCCATAAGCGCAAAGCCCAGCGCGACAGCCGCGCCTGCGGCCACGCGCAGCCAGAGGGAAAGCGCGCCGCGCTGCATCGCGTTCAACATGGCGAGGAGAGCGACCGCGCCAAGGATCCAGAAGGCGGCCCCAAGCGATATGCGCGCCGCCGGCGGCGCCGTCGCGGCGAGGACATGGGCGAATGCTCCCGCGCCGGCAAGGCAAGCAAAGAACAACGCCGCCGCCGCAAGCAGCGCGGCATATGCGCGGAGCTTTTCTTGCGCGACAAACGACAGGCCGGCGAGCGCGGCAAAGCTTGATATGATGGCGCCAAGATCCGCCGAGGGAGCCTGCCACACGGATAAGGGCGCTCCGTCAGCCAGGCGATTCCCGGCGTAATTGACGAACGCGGTTGAAGCCGCAGCGAGCGCGCCAATACAACACAGCGTCAATAAAACGCGATCGTGAATTTTGAGCGCGCGCAGGATTTTCATAACAGATTTTGCGCCGTCATATAATTGCGCGCAACGAAGGTCGTCTCTTCGCCTTCGACCGCCACCCGCTCATTGAGCGCCCGCAAGGTTGTAAGATCAAGGCCAGCGAAGACTGGCGCCAATGCCTGTCTTATCTGCGGATATTCCGCCAATGTCGCGGCGCGAATGACGGGCGCCGGCGCATAGACAGGCTCCGCATGGCGCGGATCGTCAAGCGGCAAAAGATCAAGCGCGTTGAGCGCGCCATCGGAACCATAGGCCATCGCCGCATTGACGCCCGAAATTCCGTCCGAGGCGGCCTTCATCGTCGCCGTCGTCTCGCCGCCGGACAGCACCAGAAGTTGCGAGGCCTGCAGATTGAACCCATAGGCCGTTTCAAACGCCGGAAGCCCGGCCTCGCTTTCGACGAATTCGGCCGAAGCCGCCAATCTGATCCTGTTTCCGGCCCGGACGAAGGCGGCGAAATCGTCCAACGTGCGCAGGCTTTTCTCTGCCGCAAGCGCCTTCGGAATGGCGATGATCCAGCTATTATCGGCAGGCGCCGGCTGCAGCCAGACGAGGCGATTTTGAGCATAGTCCAACTCTGCGACGCGCAAAAAGCCCTGCCGCGCGTCGCGCCACACCGGATCAGATTCCTGGTGAAAGAAAAAGGCGCCATTGCCGGTATATTCGACGCAAAGATCGACCGCGCCTGAGATCAAGCCCTGACGCAAAATCGCCGTTGGCCCGATCTGCAGCTCGTTTATTGTCGGAACGCCGGCGCGGGCCAGAGCCAGGAGCATCATCTGCCCGAGAAGGGCGCCCTCCAGATCAAGTTTCGAGCTCACGACGACCGGCGCGGCCGCCACAGTTTTCCTCACGCCAAGCGCCAGCGCGCCGAAAAGAACGCCGCGGCGGGAGAGCTGCGGCGAGATCTTCATATGACAACCGTCAGTCTTTCCGCCGCGCGCGTGATGCCGGTATAGAGCCATCGGTTGCGGTGTTCCCGGAAGGCGCCGCTTTCATCGAACAGCACGACGGAATTCCATTGCGAGCCCTGCGCCTTGTGCACGGTAAGCGCGTAGCCATAATCGAATTCATCCGATTCGCGGCGCGCTTTCGGCGTAAGGCTGTCTTCGGCGCCGGAGAAAAATTCCGGCAGTACGCCTATGCGCAGCGTCTTGCGGGTCGGATCGTCTTCGGGCGCCACATTCAGCGCCAGCTTCTTCTTGCGGGTTGTTCCGGTCGTCTTGACGATCCATATGCCGCCGTTGAGGAGGCCTTTCGTGTTGTCGTTCTTAAGGCAGACGAGCTTGTCGCCGGCTTCTGGAAATTCCGATTGATAGCCGAATAATTCGCGCATTCTGCGATTGTAGGAGCGCCGGGTGCGGTTCAAGCCGACGAGAAGCTGGTCACTCGCCGTCACGGCCGCCGAATCGATTTCTCTGCGTCCGATGACGCGGCTCTCGCCATAGGCGCCGGGGTCGAGCCGGCGGCCTTCGCGCACCAGCATGGACATTTTGATGATCGGGTTATCCGCCGCCTGACGGTGCACCTCCGTGAGCATCACGTCCGGCTCCCCTTCCGTGAAAAAGCCGCCGCCGCGCACCGGCGGCAGTTGCGCCGGATCGCCGAGCACCAGCACCGGCTTGCCGAAGGATAGAAGATCACGGCCGAGGTCAGCGTCGACCATCGAACATTCGTCAATGATGACGAGGCTCGCCTTGGCGACCGCGCTGTCTTCATTCAGGACAAAGGTCGGCTCGTCGACGTCGGCTTCGCGCGGGCGGTAAATCAGGCTGTGGATCGTGCGCGCGCCTTTGCAGCCTTTGGAGCGCAGCACCAGCGCCGCCTTGCCGGTGAAGGCGGCGAAGGCGACGTCTCCGTCGACGTCTTCGGCGAGCTGTTTGGCGAGCGTCGTCTTGCCGGCGCCGGCATAGCCGAACAGGCGAAAAACCTGCGGCTCGCCGCGCTTCATCCAGGCGGAGACGGCGGAAAGCGCGCCATCCTGCTGCGGCGACCAGCTCATGCCGGCGCCCGGCGCTGGCCGACCGGTCCAAAAGGGTCCCGCGGCGTCATTTTGCGGCTCGTTCGTCTGAAGAAATCATGGGCCCTGTCTGTGGCTGGCGTCACCGGCGCGCCTCGGCTAGCTTCCTTGTCGCCGCGACTTGGCGGCGAGGGGGGAATCAACATGAAGCGAATCGCTGTCGCGCTTTGGAGCTTTGCCTTTATCAATCTCGCGCAGCAAGCGTCGGCGCAGGATGCGCTAAGCCCGCCCTCCGGGTCAAACCTGTTGCTCGCGGCAGAGGCCAGCGGCGTACAGGTCTATGTCTGCACGGCAAAGGAAAAAGGCTTCGTCTGGATTTTCGACGGCCCGGCGGCGTCGCTTTTCAATCATAGCGGCCGGGAAATCGGCACGCATGGCAAAGGGCCTATGTGGACGCTCGCCGACGGCTCGGCGATCACCGGCGATCTTTTGGCGAAGAGCGACGCGCCAGAGGCCGGCTCAGTGCCCTGGCTTCTGCTCAAGGTCAAGACGCATCTGGGGACATTCGGCACGCTCTCGAGCGTCAATTACATTCGCCGCATCGATACGAAAGGCGGCGTCGAGCCGCCGGACGGCTGCGACGCGGCGCATCTTGGCGATATCGCCCGCATCCGCTATTCCGCCGTCTATCAATTCTACGCGCAGTGATGCGAGAGGCGGCTCAGACAAAGAGCCGCTCCTTTTCGAGGCCGACATAGAGGCCGGCGACGAATTCGCCATAACCGTTGAAGATCTGCGTCGGACGGCGCTCCTGCGTTCCAAGCACCTCCTCGCTCGCCTGGCTCCAGCGCGGGTGCGGAACGGCGGGGTTCACATTGGCCCAGAAACCATATTCGGACGCCTGCAGGCTCTCCCAAAAAGTCTTTGGCCGCTCGGCGACAAAAGAGATGCGCGTGATCGACTTGATCGATTTGAACCCATATTTCCAGGGCGTCGCCAGCCGCAGCGGCGCGCCGAAGCTCTTGCCGAGCGGCTTGCCATAGGCGCCGGTGACGAGAAAGCTCAGATCATTGGCGGCTTCCGCCATGGTGAGGCCCTCGACATAGGGCCAAGGATACCAGGCCTGCCGCTGGCCAGGCGCCATGGCGCGATCGAGAAAGGTCTCCATCCGCACATATTTCGCGGCAGAGAGCGGCTTTGCGGCCTCAACCAGCGCGCGCAGCGGAAAGCCGGTCCAGGGCGCGGCCATCGCCCAGGCCTCGACGCAGCGGTGGCGATAGAGCCTTTCCTCCAGCGGCATCGACTTGATGAGATCATCGATGCCGATGTCGAAGGGTTTTTCCACCAGCCCGTCGATCTTGATCGTCCACGGCCTTGTCTTGAGAGACTGGGCGGCGTCGAAAATATCCTTCGTCGAGCCGAATTCGTAAAAATTATTGTAATGGGAATTGATCTCTTCCGGCGTCACGGCTCGGTCGAGCTTGAATATCTCATTGCGCTTGGCCGGATAAAGCGCGTCGGCGGGATCGTCTGCGGCGAAAGCGGGAGCGGCGAGCCATGAGGCCGCGGCCGCCGCCGCGCCGCCTTTGAGCAATGAGCGGCGCGCGAAAAACAAATGTTCCGGCGTCGCTTCGCTTTCGCGAATTTCCCAACCTTTGCGGCGATGAACAAACATGCGGCTCTCCCTGCGCGTGCGCCTCAGAGGCAAGATACGGCGTCCAAGGCGGATTTGTTACGCGGGAATGCGGGATTTAACGCTGAAACCCCGGGATGAATGGACAACTCACAGCGCTCGCCCGTGACGCCAGTCACGATGATTTGCTCTGCTTTGAATTTGTCGTCACGGACCGCCCGCCATCGCGGACGCGCCTACCGCCACGCCGGCTTCAAGATAAAGGGCGGCGCTTCACATAGGGAGCGCATTATTCTCTGCTCGCTGGAGCGGACGGCGCCGTAACGCCGAGACGTTTTGCCACCCGGCGAGCCGTCTCCTCCCTTTGTGCCGTTATGGCGCGGACGGCGCGCCGCGCTTCGTCCAAAACGGCGGCCGGAGCGGTTTCGGGCGCTCCGCTGTTGAAGGGCGGCTCCGGCGCATAGGCCATGTAGAGCTGGATGCTCTGGGCGGCCTCGTCGCCGCGCAGTTCCGCCGCAACGCGCAAGGCGCCGTCAATGCCCGCCGTCACGCCCGCGGCAAACACCCAGTTCCCATCGATCACGACGCGTTCGTTCACAGGGATCGCGCCGAAATAGGGCAGGAGGTGAAACGACGCCCAGTGCGTCGTCGCCCGCCGCCCCTCGATCAGCCCGGCCGCGCCGCAGATGAGAGCGCCCGTGCACACGGAAAACACACATCGCGCCCCCGCCGCCTGCCACCGCATCCAGGCAAGGATTTCCTCGTCGTCCATCAGCGCTTCCTGGCCGAATCCGCCGGGGATATGAAGGACGTCGAGCCGCGGCGCTTCGGTCAGGTCGCCATCCGGCGTCAGCCACAAACCGCGCATGTCCCGCATAGGCTCGCTCGTCTTGGCGAAGATGCGGTAGGTCGAGTTTGGGATACGCGACAACACCTCGAATGGGCCGGTGAGATCTATCTGGTCCACCCCATCGAAAAGGAGGGAGCCGATCTGAAGATGGGTGTCGAGTGGAATCATGGAGCGACTCCTCATTACGCGGTTCTGCGCAACTGCCGGTAAAGCGCATAAAGCTCTGCAGCGCCCGTTCCGCGGAAACATTGCGCCGCAGCTTCCTGCGCCCGCTGGTCGCCGCGCTGCAGGAATATCAGGGCGGATTTAACTCGTAAAGCGGCTTTGCGCCGGAGGGCGACGGCCCAAAATAGACGATCAATCTGAATGCTGAACACCATCGCAGCCACTTGCGCTGACGTCTCGCCGCGTTAAAACTGCGCCGCTTGAAAGGCGGGGCAAATGGCCAAAGCGATCATAGGCATTATCGGCGGATCAGGCGTCTATCACCTGCCGGGCCTCGAAGACATCCGCGAGGAGCGCGTCACAACGCCCTGGGGCGAGCCGTCGGATGCGCTGCATTTTGGCCGGATCGGCGCGACGGAGGCGGTTTTTTTGCCCCGCCACGGGCGCGGCCATGTCCTGTCGCCCTCCGGCATCAATTACCGCGCCAATATCGACGCGTTGAAACGCGCCGGCGTCACCGACATTGTTTCCGTATCGGCCTGCGGCTCTTTCAAGGAGGAGCTTTATCCCGGCCTGTTCGTCCTTATCGACCAGTTCGTCGACCGGACCTTTGCGCGGCAAAGCTCGTTCTTCGGCAATGGCTGCGTCGCTCATGTCTCAATGGCGCATCCCATCGCGCCGGCGCTGCAGGCGCGCATCGCCCTGGCCGCGCAGGCTGAGGCCATCCCCTGCCTCACCGGCGGAACCTATGTCTGCATGGAGGGGCCGCAGTTTTCCTCGCTCGCCGAATCGCGAAGCTATAAGGCGGCGGGCTATGACGTCATCGGCATGACGGCGATGCCGGAGGCAAAACTCGCGCGCGAGGCCGAAATATCCTATGCGACAGTCGCGATGGTCACCGATTATGATTGCTGGCACCCGGACCACGACGACGTCGACGTCGCCTCAGTGATCAAAATCGTCAACGCCAACTCGGGCAATGCCGCGCGCCTTCTGGCTCGCATGTTGCATGATTTTCCGGCCGAGCATGAGGCCTGCCCGGTCGGCTCGGACCGCGCCCTCGATAATGCGATTCTGACTGCGCCATCGGCGCGCGACCCTGTTCTCATGAAGAAACTAGAGGCGATCATGCGGCGGATCCATCAGTCATGACCTTGAACGACAAGACATACGACCTCAAGGCCGCGATCCGCACCATTCCCGACTATCCAAAGCCCGGCATTCTGTTTCGCGACATCACGACGCTGCTTGGCGACGCGCGCGCTTTTCGTCGCGCCATCGACGAATTGGTGCAGCCCTGGTCAGGCGCCAAAATCGACAAGGTCGCAGGGATGGAAGCGCGCGGCTTCATCCTCGGCGGCGCTGTCGCACATCAGCTTTCAGCCGGCTTCGTGCCGATCCGCAAGAAGGGAAAGCTGCCGCATACCAAGGTCTCGATCGCCTATTCGCTGGAATATGGGCTGGACGAGATGGAAATCCATGATGACGCCGTGGTCGCCGGGGAGCGCGTCATTCTCGTTGACGACCTCATCGCTACGGGGGGCACGGCGACGGGCGCGGTCGGCCTCCTGAAGAAGATCGGCGCCGACGTCGTCGCCGCCTGTTTCGTGATCGATCTGCCGGACCTTGGCGGAGCCGACAAGATCAGGGCGCTCGGCGTGCCGGTGCGGACCTTGATGAGTTTTGAAGGGCATTGAGCCGATCGCCTAACGCCATTGCCGCTCCGCGCAGGATCATGTATATGATCATGTCTAACATTGGAGGCGGCAATGAGTCTGGCCAGTCAGCGGCTGATCGTTCCCATCACGGCGCGGGACAAGGAGCTCGTCGAACGCAAGGCCGCAAAGGCCGGCAAGATTTCGACGGCGGAATTCGTCCGCCGCGCGGCGCTGGCCTATGAGCCCGCCGACGAAGAGGCGCTGGCGGAGCTGCGCGCCCTTGCCGACGGCTTCGCCGACATTCACGCCGCGACGCTGGCGCAGCTTGACCGCACCGACGCCGCTCTCGACGCGGCGCTGGCGTATTTTGGACGCGCGGCGAAGTGAGCGCCGTTGGCGATGCGCTGAAGGCCCTCAAAACGGCGATGCTGCTCGAGGAGCGCATCAGCGGCCAAGCCAAGAAGGTCGAGCAACTCGCCCTCAGCGTCGTCGAGATCGACAAAAGGCTGGCGGCGCTCGAAGGCCGCATGGAGGGCTTTATGGCGGCGGCTTCCGCTTTCGGCGGGCGCGCGCGGCCAACGAAAGTGATCGAGGCGCCGCGCGATCAACAAAATCTGCCGCCGCGGAAGGGGTGACGCGCCCGCCCCCCTCACTTCGAGCAGTCGACCAGATCCTTGTCCTCGACAGAAAACACCTGCCCCGCCTCGACCGGCAGGTTTTTGGCGGCGCAAACGCGCCCGTCCGGAAAGCCGATCCGGGCGTCATACTGGCCCGTCCCGACACCCGTGACCTTCAGCCGCTCGTCATGCTCGACCTCGGCGTCCTTATCGTTCAGACACTGGTTTTCGCCAAACTCCTGCGTGCCAGCGGGCGCGAGGCGCAACTCCGTCACGGTCGATGAGGTAAGGTTCCAAAACCGCGTCGGCTTGCCGGCGGCGCGCGCGGGCGCGTCTGCGAACGCCGCAGCGAAGACCAGCAGCGACGCGGCTGCAAGCGTGAGACGGCGCATTTTCGCTCCTTTGAGGTTCCCTGCCTGCCCTTTTTAGCCTCCAATACAGCCGCGCGGATAAATTGAACAGAGGTCCCACCCGCCGCAGTTGCGCATTTGTGGACGACCCACTAGAGATGCGCCTCACTCAAAAGAGGGTTTTTGATGCGTCCGTCTCAACGCGCCGCCGACGAATTGCGGCCAGTCACGATCGAACGCAATGTCGCGCGCTATGCCGAAGGCTCCTGCCTGATCAAATTCGGCTCGACGCATGTGCTCTGCACAGCCTCGCTGGAGGATAAGCCGCCGGCGTGGCTACGGGGTCAGGGACGCGGCTGGGTCACCGCCGAATACGCCATGCTGCCGCGCGCGACACATACGCGCACGCGCCGGGAATCGACCACCGGCAAGCAGTCGGGGCGGACGCAGGAGATCCAGCGCCTCATCGGCCGCAGCCTGCGCGCAGTGACCAATCTGCAGGCCCTCGGCGAACGCCAGATCACGCTCGACTGCGACGTGCTGCAGGCTGACGGCGGCACGCGGACGGCCTCGATCACGGGCGCCTGGGTCGCGCTGCATGATTGCCTGAAATGGATGCATGGACGCTCGATCATCAAGGAGTTTCCCTTGCGTGATCATGTCGCGGCGATTTCCTGCGGCGTCTCTAACGGCGAGGCTGTCCTGGACCTCGACTACGCCGAGGATTCCGCCGCCGAAACCGACGCCAATTTCGTCTTGACCGGCGCCGGCTCCCTTGTCGAGGTGCAGGCGACGGCCGAAGCAGCCGTATTCACCGAAACGCAGTTGAACTCCATGCTGACGCTGGCGCGCGGCGGCGTTTCGAAGCTCATCGAGCTGCAAAAGTGCGCAGTCGCCTGAATGCCGCGCAGCCTCAATGGAAGACTGGTCATCGCGACCCATAATGAAGGCAAGCTCGCGGAAATGCGCGAGTTGCTCGACCATTACGGCGTCAAGGCCGTCTCGGCCGGCGAACTTGGGTTGCCGGAGCCGGAAGAAACCGGATCGACATTCCTCGCCAATTCGCAGCTGAAGGCGATCGCCGCCGCCGCGGGCGCCGATTGCCCCTCTCTCGCCGACGATTCAGGGCTTTGCGTCGAGGCGCTGGGGGGCGAGCCGGGGATTTATTCCGCGCGCTGGGCGGGTCCGACGCGTGATTTCGGCGTCGCAAGGGCGAAGGTCGAGGAGGCGCTGCGATCGGCCGGCGCCGCGCCGCCGTTCAAGGCGCATTTCATCTGCGTGCTCACACTCGCCTTTCCAGACGGCGAAACCCGGAGTTTTGAGGGACGGGTCGACGGCGAACTGGTCTTTCCGGCGCGCGGCTCGCTGGTGTTTGGCTATGATCCGATCTTTCTGCCGGAAGATCTGACCAAGACCTTCGGCGAGATGACGCTGGAAGAAAAGCAGGCGATTCCGCCGGACGGGTCGCCGGCCTTGTCTCACCGGGCGCGCGCCTTCCAGGCTTTTGCACGGGGCTGCTTCGGCGCTTAGCGCTTAGCGCTTTCCGAGACCGGCTGGAAGATGCGTCAAAACGGCCAAATTCGCGAAAACCTCGGCCGGAGGACTTGATTTACCCCGCCTCGCGCAATATCATATTGCAGTGCAATATAATGGGTTGCATTTGCAGGGAAAGCGCGCGATGTCCGCCGTCTGGAATACCAAATATGGAACGCGCCGGGTCCGCCACGACCCGCCGACGCTGAAGGAGGCCATCCTCGCCGCGCAGGGATTGACCGACCAATTGCTGGAGCAGGTCGAGATCGCCGCCGCGCTGATGGACATGCCCGTCGCCGAGGTGCGCGCCGAATTGCTGAAGAGCGCGCCGCCGCGCAAAGCCGAACAGATCGTAACCTCGAGCGGCCGCACGCCGCGCACCGTGGTCGTCGAGCGCAAGCCCAGCCGGCGCATCCCCGCCGGAGCCGCGCCGCGCCTTTCCCGGTCCATTTAGAGAATCGCCGCCCGAAGAGCGCCACGCGCGAGATGATGCGGCGCACGCTCTGGCGGCGACGCAACGGCGCCAGAGCAGAATGCGTTCAGGCGGTCGCGCGGCTGACGTTTCTTCCGAGAAAACCAAGCGCTTCGCTCCAGACTCAAAAGCTTGAGCATATTCGTGTCGATCAGATCGAACCGATCTGATCGGAATATCCTCTAGCGAGCCAGTTCCGCGTAAGCGACAAAGCGCGCCGGTAGTATTTTCTGTGCGCCGCCAATAACCTTCGGCAAAGTCACGCGCGCCATCCCGTAAGCGTAAGTGATCTCCATCGCGCCCGCTCTTGACGGGGGCGGCGCGTCGCTCTCGACAGGCCGAGCCGCCGATCCGATCTCATCCGCGGCTTCGACGCCGGCTGCGTTTGGCGCGAGGCGCGCGCCAGCGGCCTCGCCTCTGTCCTCAGCTGGCGTGGCGATCCCGACAGGACGCGGCGGCGGTAGCGGCGCATCGGTTGAGAGCTGTTCAAAGGATGGCGGCTTGCCGGGCGTGACCCGCGCCATCTGGATGCGAGCCTGCTGCGGCTCGGACTTGCCGCCAAACGCGCCAAAGACAGATGCGACATTGCGCATCAGCCCGCCGAACATCGACGCCTGCGGGCCCGCTGGCGTCCGCGCATCGGCGACAAGCGCGGCAGGCGCGGCTTTGCGCTGCCCGTTCGAGGCGACCATGATCTGCGGCTCACCAGGGCGCGGCGCGTTACAATTGCGAACGCCGAGCGCGATCAGTTCGCTGCCGCGCAAAACCTTGTACTGCCGGGTCAGAGGGCCGAGCTTCTCGCGCACCGCCGGCGGATAGGAATTGAAGAGCTGCTGCGACACATCATAATTGCTCTCATGATTGCGCGGATCGTAAGCAAGATGAAATTTCAGCGTGCTATCAGGATAGACGCAGACGTTCGGAAGGCTGAGCGCCAGCGTGCAGGCCGAGCGGCACTCATGCAGCCGGACTTCGCGGTCCGTCGCCCGATAGAGTTCGGTCTGGCTCTGATATTGGTTTACGTAGCCGCCGACGTCTTTCATGACGACGACCGGCGCCGGCATAGGCGGGGGATCGAGATAACTCAATGTTCACCCATTTTCGCAAATTCGACGCTTACGCAAATCTCTTTGCATCCAAGGTAATTAAACGTAGTGAACGCACTCTTAATCGGCCGGCGGAAATCTGAAATGTGTAGCCAAACGCATGAAGTCTGCGCCAAAATGGACGGCTTCATGGCCCAAGACCTAGCGACGAGTGTGGCCGTAATTAAGGCGCGGCTTCGCGCACATCATGGCGCAACCAGCCGCCGAAAGAGCGTGACCCCGGATGAGCATGACTGATCTATCCCCGAAGGGCGAGGATCCCGGCTTCGGCGTCTATGTGCATTGGCCGTTCTGCCTGTCGAAATGCCCCTATTGCGATTTCAACAGCCATGTCCGGCAGCAGCCGATCGACGAGGCGCGCTTCGTCGCCGCCTTCGAGACCGAACTCGCCCACCGGGCCGCTCTGACGCCTGGCCGCGCGGTCTCCTCGATCTTCTTTGGTGGGGGCACGCCGTCGCTGATGAAGCCATCGACGGTCGCCGCGATTCTCGACGCCGTGGCCCGCCATTGGCTGATAGACACGAAGGCGGAAATCACCCTTGAGGCCAATCCGACAAGCGTCGAAGCCGAGCGCTTTCGCGGCTATCGCGCCGCCGGCGTCAATCGAGTCTCGCTAGGCGTTCAGGCGCTGAACGACGCGGATCTGAAAGCGCTCGGGCGCACGCACACCAGCGCGGACGCCATGACCGCGGTCGCGCTCGCCGCTTCGATCTTCGACCGCTTCTCCTTCGACCTGATTTACGCGAGGCCCGGCCAGAGCGTTGAGGACTGGCGCCGCGAACTTGAGGCCGCCCTGCCCTATGCGCGCGATCATCTTTCGCTCTACCAGTTGACGATCGAACCCGGCACCATGTTCGAGCGGCTGCGCGAGGCTGGCAAACTTGCGGTTCCCGACGCAGACCTTGGGCGCGATTTCTGGGACGCGACGCAGGACATCATGAACGAGGCCGGACTTCCCGCTTATGAGATTTCCAATCATGCGCGCCCTGGCGCGGAGAGCCGGCATAATCTCATCTACTGGCGCTACGGCGAATATGCCGGGGTTGGTCCGGGCGCTCATGGCCGCATCCTCGCCGCGACTGGGCGCCATGCGCAGGCCTGCGAGCGCGATCCCGAAAAATGGCTCGCCGCCGTCGAGGCCAATGGCAATGGGCTTTGCGAGGACGCGCCTCTATCGCCCGAGGAACAGGGCGATGAATTCCTGCTGATGGGCCTTCGCCTTGCGGAGGGGATCGAAATCCGGCGCTTCGAGGCGATGTCGGGCCACGGCCTCGACCCGCGACGGCTCGCTTCGCTGATCGCCGAGGGCATGGTGGAATATACGCATCAGGGTCGCGTAAGGGTCAGCGCGGAAGGTTTTCCAGTGCTCGACGCCGTCGTCGCAGACCTTGCCGCCTGAGTCTTTTATCTCCTTGAATTCACTGAGGAAAGGAAAGCGCCAAGACGATTCCCTGGGGGCGACACACGCTCGCCACATTCAAAGACTTAACCTACAGCCTTGGTTTGCCGCATAGATTCGTCAAGGTCGTTTTGCGGAGCGCCTGTCACAAGATGTTACGCAATGCTACGCGGCATTAACGGTTCAAGTTTAATGAATGCGAACATCATCTGAAGACGGGTTCGCCCCGTCCATCCGGCCATTGCGAGAGTCACAATTGCGTCTAGCCCGCCCCCGCATCACTCTCGGAAAACAGGCGCGCCGAGCCGCCGCGGTTTACGTCGCCACATTGCTGAGCAGCTTCTTCGTAAGCTCCTCGACCGAGACGGCGGTCGCCAACGGCGACACCCGCACGCTCAATCTTTATCATTCGCATACCGGCGAATCCATCCAGGCGACATTCCGAGTCAACGGATCTTATGATCCGGCCGTCCTCGCACAACTCAATCATTTCCTGCGCGACTGGCGCAACAATGACGAGACTCACATGGATCCGCGTCTGTTCGACGTGATCTGGGAGGTCTATCGGACCGCCGGCGCAACACAGCCGGTCGTCGTCTATTCCGCCTATCGCTCTCCCGAGACCAATGCGATGTTGCGCGCGAGGTCTCACGCAGTCGCCGAATATTCGCAGCATATCCTCGGCAAGGCGATGGACACCACCATGCCCGGCATGTCGATGGAGCAAATCCGCGAAATCGGCATGCGTCTGCAAAGGGGCGGCGTCGGCTATTATCCGAGAGAGAATTTCGTTCATCTCGACGTCGGCAATGTCCGCTACTGGCCGCGCATGAGCTATGAACAGCTCGCCCGCATCTTCCCGGACGGCAAGTCGGTCGATCTCGCGGCCGACGGCCGCGCGCTGCCGCGCTATGAAGAAGCCCGCGCCGAGATTACCGCGCGCGGCGGCGTCGCAAGCGATGTTCCACAGCCTCAAGGCGGCGGCGGCGGATTGTTCGCCTGGCTCTTCGGCAATCATGATCGCGAAGAAGAGGCCATCGCCCGCCGCGAGGCCGCGCCTGGCCGTGGCCCGACACAGGTCGCTTCGCTCGACGGAGCTGGCGCCGCCGCCAGTTCGCCACCCGCCCGGATGACCGCAGCCGAGCGCCGCGCCGCGCGCGCCGCCGCGAAGGATGCTCCCGCGTTGGCCGCGATCGCCGCTAGCAATCCGCCCGATGCGAAACCGGCGGCGCCCGCGAATGCAACGCAGGTCGCGGCTCTCGCACAGCCAGCCGCCCGCGCTCCGGAGCCTTCGCCAGCGCCGGTTCCGACGCCAGTCCCCCGGGAGAAGGACGCCGCCGCCGATCAGGACGCCGGCGCGCCGGCGAAGGATCTCAAGAAGGACAAGGCCGAAAAGACAATCGTCGCAGAGGCGCCGCTGCCGCCCTCTCGCCCGATGGACCTCGTCGCCTATGCCGACGTTCCGACGCCTCCGAGCCGGCCGGAGGCGCTGCTTCGCGTCGCTTCTCTCGCGCCTCAGACCAGCCAGGACGCGGGCGCGGCCGCGGCCGCCAAAACAGCCGCGAAGCCCGACGCGATCTCCCCGCTCGCGCGGGCGGCGAGCCTGCCCGTCGTCATCACACGCGGACCAAAAGACCAGCCGGGTCTTCCCTCGTCAGTGCTTGGCTACGCCGCCAGCCCCGACACCGCGCCAAGGCCGCGCAGGACGCTCTCGAGGGACGACAAAGCGCCTGAAATCATATCGGCGCGGCTCGACCGATCGAATTACAACGAGCTGACCAGCGAAGCGCCGACGGCGGAAACGCCGCCCCAGTCGGTGTTGGGCCAGGCCATAACGGGCCTGCGCCAGGCCGCCCGCATCATCCCGGACGCTCTCTCCGCGATGCCTTTGGCCGGCTACAAGATGGCGTTCAGCGCCGCGTCGAGCATGCTCGACTCCGCTCATTTCACCAAAGGACCCGCGACAAGCGAACAGGCGCAGGCTTTGAACCGCGTCAGCATTGTCGACGCGTCGAAGAACCCGCCGGCGCAATAGGACGTCGCGAAGAGCCGTGCGCCTCTGTCGAACGGCGCGCGGCGCCGGCGAGATTGAGACCCGGGCCTTGAACGGCGCGCCGGTCTGGCGCATGCTTCGGCCTCTATGCTATCGCGCGTCAAGGCGCCTCGTCAAAGCGCCCGACGCTTGACGCGGAGCCGACGTCCAAAATGCCACGGTTGATGCAGACTCTGACGCCACAAGATGGGCGGCAGTCCGAGACCGCGCTGTTCGTCGCGCGCGGAACGCGGCGTCTGTTGCGGCGCCTGAGATTCTCGACCGTCACCGAGCTTCCTTTATTGTCCGGAAGACGCGCCGACATCGTCGCGCTGGCGGCGGACGGCGGCGTCCATATCGTCGAGATCAAATCCTCGATCGCCGACTTTCGCGCGGACATGAAATGGCGCGAATATCGCGCCCATTGCGACCGGCTCTATTTCGCCATTCCTGAAAGCGTGCCTGTCGAGATCATGCCGCCCGACGCCGGGCTCATTGTCGCGGACGCGTATGGCGCGGAGATTTTGCGCGAGGCGCCGGAGCATCGCCTGGCGGCGGCGACGCGTCGCGCGGTGCTGATGCGCTTCGCTCACGCCGCCGCCCATCGGCTGCACGGATTAAGCGATCCCGAGGTGATGGCGATGGGCCCTATCGGCTAAAGCATATTCCGATCAGATCGGTTTGATCTGATCGACAAGAATGTGCTCAAGCTTTTGAATCTGGAGCGATTTCTGATCAATCGAATGATTCAATTCGATCGGAAAGCGCGAGATGCATGACGCCGAAAAGTTGCAGGCTTTCGGGCCAACCATCATGCATTAAAACAAAGGCTTAAAGAGCGGAATACGATTCCCCTTGAACGCATTCTGCTCTGGAGACGGAATGACTTCCAAAGGAATCACGCCGCACCGACAAGCGCGCTATTCGGCTCCTCGCGAAGTTCGATTCCGCGCGGATCCGCGGAAATGGGGCCTTCTGAATCAATATGCGCCTTGGCCTCGGCGACGCAGAAGGCCACGACCTCGGCGAGGCGCGTCGCGCAGAGGTCCGCCTTGGTCTGGCCACAGAGTTCACTCGCCTTCTCCGGATCGCATTGCCAAAAGGCGGCGATGATCCTGGCTTCCGGAAGGCGGCGGCGCAAGCGGCGGATGGCGTAGCGCACGCGCGCGGCGCTCACCTCCCCTCCGAGATACGAGAGACAGATGATCTGCGCGCCCGATCCTGTAAGATGCAGAATTCCGCCAATCGTCAGCATCTGATGCGGTTCGAGCTTGGCTTCCATTCCATGCTTTTCCAGCATTTGCGCCAGGAGAGCGGCCGCGGCCTCGTCGAGCGCATTGCGGCCCGCGATGCACAGCACCGCCTTGCGCGGTCCGGCCGGCCGGGGCGCATCCTCCGGCGGGATTTCGAGCGAAGGCGCCGCGGCGGGCCCATCCTCAAGATCGGCATAGGGTCTTTTTGCCGGCTCTGGAACCGCCGCGGGCGGCTCGTCGACGTGATCGGATAAATTCTCGATCACCTCCATGATGGTTTCCTTGATCTGCTCCTGCCGGCCCTCATGCAGAACGCCGCGCTTCAAATCGACCTCCGCCATCAAAAGGCCCTTCAGCGCCACATCGTCGTAATAGGCGATGAGCGAACTGGTCTTCAGAAATTGCTCGGCCTGATCGGCGACTTCCGACGCGTCGCCAACAAGCATGCGCTGGTAAAAGTGCTCTTCCGGGGTCAGAGCCGGGGCGTCGCCGAGGATGACGTCAAGGAAACTGAGCTGATCGACATGCCTGCCAAGGACGACGAGGCAGACGGTCAAAGGCGTCGAGAGGACAAGGCCGATCGGTCCCCACAGCCAGGTCCAGAACGTCGCCGAAACGACGACGGCGATCGGCGAGAGGCCGGTATTGCGGCCATACAGCAAAGGCTCGACAAAGTTGCCAACGAGGATTTCGAGAACCAGAAACAGGGCGAGCGTTTCCAGCGCCATGGCCCAGCCGGGATCAACAGCCGCGGCGAGCGCGAACGGAAAACTGGCGGAAATGATCGCGCCCACATAAGGCACGAAGCGCATCAGGAACGCGATGATTCCGAACAGAATAGGGCTCGGAACGCCGATCATATAGAGACCCGCGGTTACGACGACGCCGAACGCGGCGTTGACGAGCGTCTGGGTCAGGAAAAACCGGCTGAGCCGGCCGGCCGCATCATTCATGGCGACTGTCGTGCGCTGCAAGTCATCGCATCCGACGAGACGAATGAAGCGATTGCGCAGGTCTTCGCGCTGCAGCAGGATGAAAATCACGAAAATGACGACGATCGCCGCCGTCTCAAGAGGCGACAACGCCGTCCCGACAATGGTTTGCACCATAGCGAAGGGGCTCGGCGCCGGCTGGCGCACCTCGACCAGAACCGGAGCCTCGATGTTTTCCCCGCCACTTTGCAAGGGCGAAGGCGTGGCGTCCGGCGAGGGCCGCGCCGGATCAAGATGGCCGATGCTTTTCAGCGCGGTCGCGCCCTTCTCGAAAACGGCGTTCGTCGAGACGAGGTCGCGCAACCGGCTGATCTTGCCGTTGATCGTCGTCTGATATTTCGGCAGGTCGACGGCAAGCTCCGAAACCTGCCGGGTCAACGCGGCGCTGGCCGCGAAAGCGATGAAGAGGGCGCCGGCAACGACGATCATGACAGCCGGGACGCGGGGAAGGCCGAGGCGCCGCAGCACGAGGATCGGCTGCGACAGCACGAAGCTCAACAGTACGGCGATCGCAATGGGGACGAGAATATCGCGCGCGATGTACAGCACGCCGACCGAGAACACGAGGGCGACCAAGGTCGCCAGCATGTCGACCGTGCGTTGAAAATCACGCTTCCGGCGCGGACGAGCGGCGACAACATCGAACAATTCGCTCACCGGCATCCCCATGATCTACGCAGAGCTTTGCAACGTCTCCCTTTGTTCAAAGTTCCGGCCCTTCTATTTTTCTCGTTGCGCAGGAGATTGAAATATCGGATTTTTCTTAGTCCGGCATGCGCTCCGAACGTCCGCGACGCCGCTGGATTCTCTCCATTTGGATGTTGCGCGCAAGGTCAAGGCCGCCTTTAGTCTGTTTGCCGCGCGGGCTGGCTGGTCAAAGCTCTGGCCGGATCCCGCCAAATCTTGTTACAGTCCTCGTCAAAGGATCGGCCAATGAGTTTCGCGGACGCCTCGTTGCACGGTCTCTCTCGCGCTGCCGGTGATCGACATGGGCAGTAACGATCGCGGCCGCCTCTCGTTTCCCGTCATCTATCTCGTGCGGATGCTGGCGTTCCTCATCCTCGCGGGCTTTTGCGCGCTGATTTTGCATCGCCAGATCGCGACCGCCTTCATGGCCAATCCGGGCCTCAACGGCTTGATCATCGGCGTTTTGACATTCGGGATCATTCTCGGACTGCGACAGGTGATTCGCTTGTTCCGCGAAGTGAAATGGGCCAACGCTCTGCTGCGAGGCGAGGCCAGGCGGGTCAAGCCGCCGATTTTACTGGCGCCCGTGGCGCAGCTGTTCGGCGCCAAACCTTTCAATCCGTCAGCGCCTCTGCCGCTCCGCGTGGTCCTCGACACGATCGGCGCGCGGCTCGACGAATCGCGCGACACGGCGCGCTATCTGACCGGGCTCCTTGTGTTTCTCGGCCTGCTCGGCACGTTCTGGGGTCTGCTCGAAACGGTCGGCTCGATCAGCGGCGTGATCAAATCGATGCAGACCGGCTCGGACGCCGGCGTCATGTTCGACGACCTCAAGAACGGGCTTTCCGCGCCAATCGCGGGCATGAGCATATCCTTCACCTCATCCTTGTTCGGGCTCGCGGGCTCGCTCGTGCTCGGCTTCCTCGATCTTCAGGCGGGTCAGGCGCAAAACCGCTTCTTCGGCGAACTCGAAGACAGTCTGACGGCGCTTCCGATCGCAACTCCCGCTGAAATCGCCTCCGGCTACGAGGGGCTGCCGGCCGAACTGCGCATCGCGCTCGAAAAGCTCGCGGCCTCCGCGGATCAAAGCCAGGCCAAGGCGACGTCGATCGCAGTGGCCAATCTTGCCGACGGCGTTCAGGCGCTGGTTCAGCACATGCGCTCCGAGCAGCAGATCATTCGTGACTGGGTCGAAGCGCAGGCGGAGCAGGGACGCGAGGTCAAGGACGTTCTGCAGCGCCTCGCTGAAGAATTGAAGGAGCGCGGCTGATTGAAAAAGATCGCGTCGCAATTCGGTCCGAGGCCGTCCGGCTCTAACGAAACGGCGGCAAGCAAGGCCCCGATAAGTCAGGGGCGCCCTACCCTCAATCACCGCGCCCTCATGAGCGAGCAATTTTGATGGCTTCAACTCGTTCGCGGCAGCGGATGCGCCACATCGATTACTGGCCGGGTTTCGTCGACGCGCTTTCGACCATGCTTCTCGTCATCATCTTTCTTTTGTCGGTCTTTATGCTGGCGCAATTCTTTCTGGCGCGGGAGGTGACCGGCAAAGACACCGCCCTGACGAAGCTCAATCGCCAGATCGAGGAACTCAGCGCGCTTCTCGCGCTTGAGCGCAGCAACAAGGCGGAAGTGGAGAACACGGCCGCCACGCTGTCGGCCAATCTCGAAGCCGAGCAACACGACAAGGCCCGATTGCAGGGCATTATCGATTCAAAGGGCGCTGGGGCGCAAAGCGCCGAAGCGGCCGACGCGCGCGCCGCCAGCGCGCAGCAGCAGTTACAGTCACAGCAAGACGTATCGGCCAAGGCGCTGGCTCAGGTCGAGATCCTCAATCAGCAGATCGCGGCCCTGAGGCGCCAGCTCGCCGCTGTTGAAGAGGCTTTGGCCACCTCGGAAAAGGCCGGGGCCGAATCGCAGACGAAGATCGCCGACCTCGGATCGCGGCTCAATGTAGCTCTCGCCCAGAAGGTGCAGGAGCTCGCCCGCTACCGCTCCGATTTCTTCGGACGCCTGCGCCAGATTCTCGGCGACCGGCCGGGCGTCAGCGTCGTTGGCGACCGATTCATCTTCCAATCGGAACTTCTGTTTGAATCCAGTCAGGCGAGCCTCGACGCCGCAGGCCGCGCGGAACTCGACAAGCTGGCGAGCGCGCTGATCGAGCTTGAACATGAGATCCCGCCGGACATTCCCTGGATCGTTCGCGTCGATGGCCACACCGACAAAAAGCCGATTCAATCAGCGCAATATCCATCGAACTGGGCCCTGTCGGCCGCGCGGGCGATCGCGGTGGTGCAATATCTCGCCTCGAAGGGCGTATCGCCGCAGCGATTGGCCGCCGCCGGCTTCGGCGAGTTCCAACCGATCGACCCCGGCGACAGCGACGAGGCCAATCGGCGCAATCGCCGGATCGAACTGAAGATCACGGAAAAGTAGCGACGCTGTTCGATGCGGCCGGGCTCAAATATCATGGGATAATGGACAGAGCCTCTCGCCCCGCGTCCAGCCGAATGGCGTCGTTCTGCGGTGAATGGACCCGTCCGCACAGCACATCGCGATAATGGCGTTGCAGGGCATGATGGCGCGAAAGGCCGGGATTGCCCGAGACCTCCAGCGCCTTGGCGACGGCCTCGATGGCGTTCGTCGTGACGGCGAGCTTCATGAAGTGGCTCTCGCGCGCGGGAGGCGCCGCGCCGCTGTCGCAGCGGCTGGCAATGTCGGCGAGCAAAGCGCGGTTCGCGTAAAGTAAAGCGTCGATCGCGCCGACCGCCTCCTGCATTCGCGGCAAACTGGCAAGAGACGCGCCGAGGTTAGAGGGCCTCCGACTGTGCAAAAACGCTACGAGCCAGTCGCGCGCCGCGCGGGCGACCCCGTCATAAATCGTAGTGAAGAGGGTGGCGATCCACGCCGAGACAACATCGTCCGGCTTCTGCTGGGTCGCGGCGGGCCGCAGATCGACGACGCGGTCTTCCGCGACAAAAACATTGTCGAAGATCATGTCATGGCTGGCGCTGGCGCGCATGCCGAGATGGTCCCAGCTCTCCTCGATCCTGACGCCTTCTGAGCCGCCCGAAATAATCCAGGCGCCGACCAGCGGATCGGCGTCGTCGCTGCGCGCAAACACGCCAATCCAACTCAACGCCACGCTTCCGGTCGAATAGATTTTTCGCCCCGTGATGCGCCAGCCGCCCTCGACGCGGCGGGCGATCGTCGCCGGCAAGCCGCCACGGATCGGCGAGCCAAGCTCGGGCTCGACCAGCAGCATATTGCACAGCGCCCCCTCGGCGACGGCCGAGCGCGCGATCTCCTCGCTCAAGGCCTGCGGAAAATGGGGATTACGCAGCATCCGGAAGTGGAAAAGATATTGCTGCGCCAGCACCAGCGCGGTTGAAGGCTCGCCCGCCCCTATGCCGTTGACGACGCGATTGGCGGCGCGAAGGCCGCCGCCGAGGCCGCCGAGAGCAGGCGGGACTGTGAGCGCGAGAAGCCCGGCCTTGCGCAGGGCGTCAAAATTCTCGAACGGGAACGATCCAGCTTCGTCATGCTCCGCAGCGCGGCGCGCAAAATCATTAGCCAGCGCATCGACTTTGGACTCAAGGTCAGGCGTGGCCGGCATCAACATGGCTTCAATCCTCGTCGCCGGCGCGGCCGCAGGTAAGTTCATGGCGTCGCCAGATCAAGCGCGCCGGTGAGGTCCCCAAGCTGATGGCCGCCAGCCGCGATCGCGCCCGCGCGCCGCCGCAGGCCCGGCAGCGTCGGCAGACCGAATCGTTCGGTAATGAGCCGCAGCACTGAACTCGTATCGTAGAGCGTGTGATCGATGAAACCCTTCTTGGCGAAAGGCGACACGATAAAAGCCGGAATGCGCGTCCCCGGCCCCCAACGATCGCCCTTTGGCGGCGCGGCGTGGTCCCAGAAGCCGCCATTCTCGTCGTAGGTGATGACGACGACCATATGCGCCCACTGCGGGCTCTTTTCGAGATGGGCGACAAGATTGGCGAGATGCTCATCGCCCGCCATGACGTCGGAATAGCCGGGATGTTCGTTGAGATCGCCCTGCGGTTTGTAGAACGTCACCTGCGGCAGCGTTCCCGTATCGATCGCCGCGATGAATTTATCACCGCCAAGGCCGCCATCGCGCAAATGCTCCTCGCGCGCCGCCGTCCCGGGAGCGATCGAGGCAAAATAGTTGAACGGCTGGTGATGGAACTGGAACTTCGGATTGGGCTCGACTTTGGCGCCGTCGAGCGCCACTTGCCAGGCGCCGGCGTACCAGGCCCAACTGACTCCCTTGGCGCTCAAAAGATCGCCGATGGTCAATTCGGTCTGCGGCGGCAGCGTGCTTGGCTTATCGGGATCGGCATAGGCCGGATCGCCGCCAGGGGCGGGCTTGACGCCGCTCGGCTGATAGGGCGGCTGCATCGTGTTGACGGCGTAGAAATCCGGCGTCAGAGCGCCATCGCGGACAAATTTCGGAATACGTTCGAGCGCGGACTTTGGCGCGTTAGGGTCGAGCGTCAGCGAAACGCCGTCCGGATCGACAACCGAGATCAACCCCTTGGCTGGGCTCTTGTCCGCGCCCGGATAGCGCGGCGCGCAGGCGCAGGCGAGAAAGAAATGGTTGAGAAAAGAGCCGCCGAACGCGCCCATGAAGAAATTATCGGCCAGCACATAGCGCTGCGCGATCGGCCAGAGCGGCAGGTTCGGGCCTTCGTAATGGCCCATGACGAGAGCGCCGGAATCGCCATAGGCTACGAATTTGTCGTTCTTGCCGCCATTGATCTGCATCTGATTTTGATAGAAGCGATGGACGAGATCGGTCGTCGGAACGCTAAGCGGCGTGTTGAAACCCTTGGGATCGTCGATCGCAAAAGGCGCGTTGGGCAGATGGGCCGTTCGCTCCTGGTCAACCGCCGGCTCGACGCCTCTCGGCGTCAGGCCGCCCCAGATCGGCGGCAATTCGGGCAGCGGCGCCCCGTCGCGATCGAGCTGCGGCGCTTCGCTGGGTTTGAAATCGAGAAGGCCATTGGCGCCCGGAAAGCGGCTATAAAGGTTATCGAAGCTGCGATTTTCCGCATAGAGCACAACGATCGTTTCGATTTTTTCGAGCCCCTTGGGAGCGGGCGGCGCATCGCCTGCGTTCGCTGCGGCGGCGAGCGCGAAAATCAGACAGCCGCTCGTCAGGGCCAGACGTCCAAACTGCATGTTCATCATTGTCCTAAGCTGCGGCGGGCCAACCGGCGCAAATCGACTTGATTGTAAACGCTGCGCATTGTGTTGTTTTGACGCTCAAGAACAAGTCCGGAATTTTTATGCAAAATGACCACGCGGGATCGGCGGCCGGCAAAGGGGCTGGCAATGGACGATGAAAATCCGCCCGGCCTGCCCGATCTTCTGCGCGAAGGCCTTAAAGTGGTCTTCGTCGGCATCAATCCATCGATCTTCTCGGCTTCGCAGGGACATTATTTCGCGCGCAAAACGAACAGATTCTGGCCTGCCTTCTCGCGTTCAGTCTTGAGTCTGGCGGCGCGCGAGGCGATTGGCGCATCCTCGCTCGGCCCGACGCATGACCGCGCCTTGCTCGACCACGGATTCGGCTTCACCGACATGGTCGCGCGACCGACGGCGCGGGCCAGCGAACTCAATGTGACGGAGTTTGCCGCGGGCGCGCCGCTTCTCATAGAAAAGCTCGAACGCTACCGCCCCGGCGTCGCCTGTTTCCATGGCATGACGGCCTACCGGATATTTCATCGAATGCTGGGGGTGGACAGCGAGGCGGTCCTCGGAGCGCAACCTTTGCGCATCGCAGGCGCGCGCCTCTTCGTCGTGCCGAACCCCAGTCCGGCAAACGCGCATTCCTCGCCGGCCGATCAGACCCTCTGGTACGACCGTCTTTGGGCATTTGTCATGGAGGGGGCGGAGCGATGATGCGCCCTACCGCGCGCCTTTCACCAGAACCGGAGGGTTCTTGGCCTCTTTGAGCCTCGGCGCCCGCGCAAGATGCATGGCAATTCAGTGAATCGAGCTTGACTTCAACCCTTGGCGTTTCATAAAGGAACCGCTTCGTCTCGCGGCGGTCGATCCGACCCAGCCCTTTCGGGCGGCGAGCCGGACGGGCGCGTAGCTCAGCGGGAGAGCACTCCCTTCACACGGGAGGGGTCACAGGTTCAATCCCTGTCGCGCCCACCACTAAAATCAATAAGTTAGCTGGTAATATCTTTTTGCGACGGCCGTGTCAGGTAGCACGCAGGCAGCACGGGCGTACCTTGTAATTGGACGGTTGCGCTACGGCTCTGGCCAATCCGGGATCGCAATCCAAAGATCATTCAGCACCGCTCGGAATTGATGAGCCCCTTGTCGCATGGATACCACCGAAATGCCCCTCTCTGATAGCAACGCAGCCTCGAAAGGCTGCGGATGGGAAGCATGGCTGGCCCACGCTCCAATCCGCGCGATATTGTCAGGAGCGAAAAAGGCCACAAAATCATCCAATCGCTGGCGAAACTTCGCGTAAGCCTTGTTGGCTTCCGCCAATTCGACGTATGCCTTTCGCCTCTCTTCGGCATCCATCTTGACGATATAGTCGAGCGCCGCGGTCTCGGTTGAGACCTTGTCGTGGCGGCGTAGGGCGACGACGATGCGCTGCAGTTCAGACGTCGGCCTATACTCTCCACAAAGCGCAGTCGCACAGTCGAGAGGGCCAAACGTGATGTCATAACTCCGGCTTCTCGGTCTGCGCCTGCCGTTCGCCGATGGTCTGGCTGCCGCTCTGATCGACGACGACGGCGACGACGTCCTTCAGCCCCGCGCGGTCTTCGCGAACGAGGGAGCGATCGGCCAGCGCCAGCAGCAGGAGGCCAAGGCCGAGCGCGCGCAGCCATGCGCCGCGCCGGCGCGCATATATGCCGAGCGCGACCACGATCAGCGCCAGAACGCCGAAGCCGATCAGAATGGATGAGGGCAGAAGCGGCGAAAAGGACAGATTAAACTGATTCATCGGCGATTGGAGCCTCGGCGGTTAAGCCTTGCTGGTTTTGCCAGCCTTGCAAGAGTTCGCTTGTTCGAGGCCCCCGCCACGCTCCCGATCTTTCGCGCCCTATGCGCATCGCGCAGCTAAAGCGCGAATTGTGGTCAATTTCAAAGCGCGCCGGGGCGTGCGAAGCCGCATCATACAGGTTTCAGGCGAGCTTTGGCGCCTCTGGCGCGGCCGAAGGGCTGCCCGAATTCCGCTCGACATCGCCCCCCGCGCCCAAAATTCCCTGCCGCAGCGCCGCGAGAACGAGTTCAATGTCGGAGGAAACGCCAAGCTTGCTCTTGATGAGGTAGCGCGTATTCGCCACCGTCTTCGGGCTGACGTGAAGAATTCCGGCGATGTCCTCGGTCGAGTTTTCCGCAAGCAACATGCGTAAAATCTCGAACTCGCGCGGCGTCAGCACATCGGTGGCGACCGGCGCATCTGCGACGCGGCTCAGCGCGAGCTCATGGTCTATGTCGGCGCTGAGCGCAATTCTGCCTTGCAGCACATCGAAGGCGGCGCGCACCAGCGCTTCGGGCGGACTGCTTTTGGTGACATAGCCCTTCGCCCCGGCGCGGATCGCCTGCACGGCGTAAGCGGCGTTCTGATGCATGGTGAAGACCAGAATGCGGGCATTGGGATCCCATTGCCGGATGCGCCTGATAGCTTCGACGCCGCCGAAGCCCGGCATGGTTAGATCCATGATGACGAGATCCGGCTTCGCTTGCTTGAACAGACGATAGGCCTCGGCGCCATCGCTCGCTTCGGCGACGACCTTGAGGCGCGGTTGTTGCTGCAACAGCGCGCGATAGCCTTCGCGCACTATCGCATGATCGTCGACGAGCATTATTGCAACGTCCGTCACGCCGCGTCCCTCGTCTCGTCCGGGGGCGTTTCCGCTGGCGGGACGGGAATTCGCGCGCGAAGGCGAAGCCCGCTCGGGCGCGAGGTCTCGATGCTCAATGCGCCGCCGAGCGCGGCGATGCGCTCGCGCATGCCAAGCAGCCCCATGCCGGATTTGACCGAGACGTCGGCCCCGGCCTTGCCGTCGTCATCGACGGTAAGCTCGATGCGCGCGCGCTGATCCGCTTCGGCGGGCTCCCGCATGTCAAGCCTCAGCGTCACCTGCGAAGCCTCTGCATGTTTCGCCGCATTGGTGATCGCTTCCTGCGCGATCCTGTAAAGGCTCGCCGCGAAATCGCGCGGCAGCGCGTCGAATTCGCCGCCAAGCTCGATTGAAAAACGCGTGCCGCCAGCGCAGCGGCCGTTCCATCCAGAAACCAAGCCTTCAAGGCTCGCGGCGAGGCCAAGCTCATCGACATCGGGCGGACGCAGGCGCAAAAGCGCGCCGCGCAGCACCTCCATCATATGTGCGGCCGTGCGGGCGATGCTCTGGCACGCGGGCGCCAGCGCCGGATACTCCCGCCGCGCGGTCTGGGCGGCGGAGGCCGCGACCGCACCGATGGCGGCGAGGCACTGCCCGAATTCATCGTGCAGCTCGCGCGCAAGATGGCGCCGCTCCTCGTCCTGGACCGCGATCAGCCGCTGCGTCAGCGCGTTGCGCTCGGCGAGCGTCGTCTCAAGGCTGCCGGCGAGATGATTGAAGACGTTGCCGACCGCCGAAAGCTCGGCGAGGTCGAAGGGCGGCAGACGCGCCGAGAGATCGCCGGCGGCGAGGCGCTGAAGCCCGGCGCGGATCGCCCGGGTCGGCCGCAAGGCGTCGGCGAGCGCAGCGTAGACAAGGACGCACAACGCAAGCAACGCGACGGCGAGGACCCCGACGAGGCGGCTCGTCTCATGCCAGCTCTGTCCGATGAGGCTCTGGCGATCAATGGACGCCACAGCCTCCCCCTGCGCCTCGCCGTGGTAGATGACGCGACGCGCCGACTCCCGGTCCGCGCCAAACAGGCGCTGGTAGAGGTCGGCGAAAAGCTGTGGGGCGCCGGCGTCGCCGGGCGCGACGCCGCTGCACAGGCGCTGAATCATCTCGCCATCCCGCGCGCGATAGGCGACGCAGACGCCGGGCGCCATCAGCGCCGGCGCAATTCTCTGCAAATCGGGGAACTGGCTGGGCGCGCCCTTGATCCAGTGGAGCTGGCCCTGTTGCAGCGCGAGGTCTTTGGCGAGGACCTCGGCGATCCAGTTCGCCCGCGCCTGCGCGGCGTGGTCCGTCTCGAACAGAACGTAAGCCGCGGCGGCGGCGAAACAGAACGCCGCCAGAGCGGCGACGCGCAGGGCGAGCCGAAGCTTGAGGTCGATCCTTGACGCTCGCATTGGCGAATTCTTTCGCGAGGTTGGCGGCCGCAGCCGCAAAGCCGCGCTTAGTCTAGAGGCGGAACCCGCCCCATGGAAGGCGCGCGCGGACGATCGGGCAAATTGCCCGGCCATAGCCGGGACGCGCGCGCTTTCCGGCCGCCCGCCGTCCGCGCAAGGTGACGGCGAAACAACGGGGATTTGCGACATGCGTCATTTACTTCTTCCGATACTAGCTGCCGGCCTGTGGCTGGCGCCGTCCTGCGGCAAGGCCGAGGATGCCGGCGCGAAGGTGCAGGGCGGCGCGATCGCGGTGATCGACTTCGACTATCTCGACACGTCGGGCGAGGTGCGCGATCAGCGCAAAGAGCATGAGGCGCGGCTCACCGCCTTGGCGGGCGCCCTCAGGAGCGATCTCGCCAAAGGCTCGCAGTTCCAGGTCGTGACGCCGGTGTGCCGCCCCGAGCCATGCTCTCTCACGAGCACGACTGTTCCCAATCTCCTCGCCGCCGCGCGCGAAGCTGGCGCGGACGTCGTCATTATCGGCGGGATCCACAAGATGAGCACGCTGGTGCAATGGGCGAAGATCGAGGCGATCGACGCCAAGACGGGGCGCGTCCTGTTCGACAAGCTGTTCACCTTTCGCGGCGACACGGACGACGCCTGGCGTCGGGCCGAAGCCTTCATCTTCGAGGAGATCACCGCGCTGCCGCCTTCGTAAAAGCACACCTTGGGAGACTTGCCATGATTGAATCCGTGAACCCCATCAAAAGGATCGACGCGCCGCCCGACGCCGCCTTCGCCGTCGTCGCCTCCATCGGCGGCCTCGACCGCTTGCTTCCCCTCATCGAGAGCTGCCGCGTCGAAGGCGCGGGCGTGGGCGCGCGGCGCTTCCTGCGCCTCGCCGCCAGCGCGGGCGGCGGCGAAATCGAGGACCGCATCGACGAGATCGATCATCAGCGCCGGCGCTTGCGCTACACGCGCACGCGCTCGCCCTTTCCGGTCAAGAGCTATGTCGGGACGGTCGAGATCCGCCCCGCGCCGGAGGGCCGTTCCGAAGTCTCGTGGCGCGTCGAAATCGACGTCGCGCCGGAGGCGAAAGAGGAGCTGGTCCCTCTCCTTTTCGGCGCCCTCTCCGGGCTCATCGACGGCATCGAGCACGAGGCGAAGCAACGGGAAACCGCGTCGCGCTGACCCCTCTTCATGCGGTGGAGAGGCCTTCGCTTTACCCGATCATTGCAGCAGGAATTCCAGTGAAAACCAATATTTTCCAGCGCCGCCTGTTCGCCGCCTGCGCCATCGCCCTTTTCGCGACGCTTCCGGCCCGCGCCGATTCGGCTCCGGTCAAGCTTGCGCTGTTTGATTTCGAGCTCAAGGATTTCAGCGGCGGGGCCGGCATCGCGGGCGATCCCGCCGCCGACTTGAGGCATCTCGACGACGTCACCAGCATGGCGCGCCAGCTCATCGCGGCGTCCGGGCGCTATGCTCTGGTCGATGTCGCGGGCGCGCAGGGCGAGGGCGTCAAGGACCGCAGCTTGCGCGAATGCCACGGCTGCGAGGCGCCCATCGCGGAAAAGCTCGGCGCCGATCAGTCATTTCTCGGCATCGTGACGCGGATCACCCGCACCGATTATGTGGTGAGTTTCGTGATCCGCGACGCCCACACCGGCGCCATCATCCTGACGCGCACAAGCGATCTGCGCATCGGCGCGGATTATTCCTGGGATCGCGGCGCCCGCGCGCTGATCCGGGACCATTTGCTCGACGGGAGTTGAGGGGGCGGGCGATCGCGAAGCCTCCAACGAGTGGCTAGGAGTCGTTTAACGACCGGGAGGACTGCTCCTTTGCAGTCGGCGAGGATCCAAACAAAGGGCGATTATCCCGTACTTGACAAACACCTCGGCTCATGCCATCCTGTCCCTACATGAGGGGAACCAGCCATGGCGCGCGCCAAACAAGACAAGATCATCAAGCAATTGACCGTCTCCCAGCTTGAGGAGATGTTCCCCGACGAAACGGCTTGCAAAGCCTATCTGGTTGCGCACCGCTGGGCTGATGGCGTCGCCTGCCCACGCTGCGGGAATGTCGAACTTTACGACGCTTCGTCCTACCAAGAGTTCCACTGGCAATGCCGCGCTTGCGCGCCGGACGGCTATCGGTTCTCCGTCTTGGTCGATACCATCTTCGAGAACACGAATAAGCCGCTCAAGACGTGGTTCCGCGTCATCCATGCAATGCTCACCGCAAAAAAAGGCGTCAGCGCACTCCAGATCTACCGTACAATGGAGATCGGTTCCTATAAGACGGCTTGGTATATGTGCCACCGCATCCGCGCGGGACTTGCCGACGCAGAATTCCAAAAGCTGATGGGCATCGTCGAAGTTGATGAAACTTTCGTCGGCGGCAAAGCCAAAAATCGGCATAAGGACAAGCGCGGGGACGGTTCCGGTGGCACAGGCGGTTGCGGCAAGGAAACTGTCGTGGGCGCGGTCCAGCGCAAAGGCAACGTGGTTGCTCGCGTCATCGCTAATGTACAGGCGGCTACCCTCACAGAGTTTGTGCGTGAGGCCATATCGACGAAAGTCAGCTTGCTCTGCACCGACCAATTCACAGGCTACAGGCCCCTCGATAAGAAATATCCCCACGCTACAGTTGATCATGCTCGCGGCCAATATGTTATCGGTGCTGTGCATACTCAGACCATCGAGGGGTTCTGGTCGATCCTGAAGCGCGGCATGGTCGGAACTTTCCACAAGGTCAGTAAGAAATACCTTCCCCTCTACGTTGCTGAGTTCCAATTTCGATATAATAATCGCCTCAATGCAGATATTTTTGGGACGGCGATCAAGGGATGCTAGCGGAGCTTTCTCTTCATGCCAATTGATGACGGTGATCGTCACAAAGAAAGCGCAAATACCGGCAACGGAAATGCAGACGAACGCTATTATCAATGCCGCAATTCCTGGCCATCCCGCATAGCGCTGAAAATAGCCGAGAAATTCCATGCCTATCTCGAGAAAGGCAAGAGCGCTGATTATCGCAAGGAATGCCGAGAACGACTGACGATTCTTGGATCGTTCCTCACTGCTCTCTTCACCTTTATAACTGCCATTATTTTCTATTGCCAACTGGGCGAAATGAGAAAGGTTTATGGGCCTGTCAAAGACTCGGCCGACGCAGCCACTAACGCTGTCCAGGCCACGCGTGATCAACTCACGCTCGCCCATCCCCCGCAACTTAAAGTATCTCACTTCCATATTTGGGAAAAGGGACATGGAAAGGCGTTTGCCCTCACAAATGTCCCGCCCCCATTTATCCATGGAACCATTATTTCTGGGGCTCTTTTGGGCGTCAATAACGGTAGCGAGGATGCGGTCGTTGATAGCGGGGGATGCCTCGCTCATTGGCAGAAAGAACCATGGCTGCCGATGAATTCGCCATTGAGAAGAGACAACCCTGATATTAAGCCATTGAAATATATGGACCTTACCGACATCTATAAATTCGGAGATACGATCGGCCCCGGTGATAAGGTGCCTCCTGGGCGCTTTTTCGGGTGTGAATTCGAAAACAGCGTGCAAGATGGAAAGAACCTTTATGTACTCGGCTACATCCACTTTCGTGATCGGCTTAAAACACTCCGAACACGTTATTTTGCTCGAAAGTACGACCCCGCCAAAGGCAGGTTTTCCGCAGTCGAGAATGAGCCCGACTACGAAGGCGAGGATTAATGGGATAGCAAAGGAAAATGTGGCCTGTCGCAGCCATCTATGCCGTCGCCGGGGAGATTTGTCAAGTACGGGATAATCGCCGTAAAAAACGCGCGTGCGCGCGATCGGAAGTCTTCAGCGGCGCCTTCTTTGCCGACCTTTTGCAGCGCTTCGATAATTGCCCACAGATCGGCGCCGGACACGGTCTTAATATCGCGCGCTTTAAAGGGCGCCAGGCGCGCCTCAAGGCCATTGATGACTGTCACGCGGTTGACGTAGCCTCGGCGTGCGAGGTCGTCGCCGTAGCGGTCCAGGAGCGCGCCGACGCTGGATGTTTCCTTCCGCTTGAGCTCAGTCCGGTTGACCGCCGGGTCTTCGCCGGCCGCGATGCGTCCAGCGATTTCGCGCGCCAACCTGCGCGCCTCGACGGTCTTGACGCTCGGGAAAGTCGAGAGCCTGAGCTTTTTAGTGTTCGCGCTCCGGCCCGCGCCAGCAGGGCGATAAGCCATAATCCAGGTTTTCGAGGATGGCCGTACACGAAGCCCGAAGCCGACAACGTCCGTATCCCAATAGATTTGCTCTTGCTGGCCTTCGCTGGGCTCGGCGGCGGCTGCGACAATGTCGGTGATCTTTCTCTTAGGCATAGATAGCATCCGGCTCCGCGCCCCTCAAGGGAGCCAATTTTATGGAAGCGGTGCTACCCAACGGAGCTTTGGGTAGCACATAGGCAGCACGATCGAACTAAACGCGCAAATCCTAACATATCCCGTGCAATGCGGAAAAACACATAAAATCAATGGTTAACGGGAGAACAAAATATACTCCTTATGCCGCAATAAGCCTCCTGTAACCGGCGTTTATCTCCCTTCACACGGGAGGGGTCACAGGTTCAATCCCTGTCGCGCCCACCATTAAGTCAAGCACTTAGCCGATATAATGTCGGCCCAACTTGGCAGAAATCAGCGAACAACCGCAGAACATAGCGACGGCACTCGTGGAGAATCCGTGGAGTTTGATCTCGGATTGTTCACGCCTAGAATGCCGCCGGGCCGAAACTACCCCTTCCAGCTCATCCCCGACGATCATCGTCCAAGCCGCGAATCGCCGCAGAACCGATGCGCGATCCAAGATCCGTCGCCTTGCGCCACGCGGAAGCCTACCGCGCCGCGAGCGTCGTGAATGGACGACCAGAGGCGGCTGCCCTCGTCGACATCGGCGTTAAGGTCTTTGAAAAGACCCTCGATCTTGTGCGGAATCTCGGGCTCGGTTTGACCGTCGATATGGCCAATGAACTCCATCCGAAACGCCGAAGGCTGCGCGACCCGCTCAAACCAGTCCATCGCTCTTTATCTCCCTCGGCCGCGATCTGCCATTCGTAATCCGGCAGAGGCCGTTGCGGTGCCTTCGCCTCATGGGCGCTGCGAAGAAGCGAGGACGCGCGGGCTGCTTGTGATGCGCCGTCAATGCCGTGACGGCGCATCACTATTGAGTTTTCGATGCTTGAAAGTGTGACAATAGGCTATCAACTAAGGCTCGCGACAGTTCGAACCTCTATGCGTATAGGCGATTGACGATCGTGAGTTTCACACTCATAACCATTACGAGACCGCAGTGCAAATCGTTCTGACGCCTATCCTACGAGCTAGAATGAAAGGGGACCAGCATGTCCCATTATAGGCAAACTGTAACACAGAAATATACGGGATTGCAGCGGCATAAGTTCAAACAACAGCGTATTTCGTCCGCCGGCACGGAGAAGATATACGAAATCGGCGGGTCTGATCTTATGGGCGAAGTGTTTACTGTAGAGATCCGCGGGACAAATCCTATTTGTGAAGGGATTGTCGACGTCCTTTCGTTAAGAGGGTTCGTGCGAGCTATTCGGGATACTTATCGCAAGTCAGACATGCTCGAAAGGACACTTACTAGAACGATCAATTCAAACGGGTCTATTGCAAGAGCTTTCTTGGATGCGGAAGAACAGAATAAAAGTATTGCGAAAGCTACGGTAGACGCTGGAAAACAAGAAAATGAGCGCTGCGAATAGCGAGGTACCTAAGACGGGGGAGATATCATCCCCCGTACAGGCGCATTTCCCACCTAACGTTTTGTCTGTGTCAGTAAACGCTGAGACATTGAATGTGCATCCATCCGCTCTTGCGGCGCTTGAGAAGCTTGCGCAGCATAATCCAGAGCTAGCAAATAAAATTATGGATGCGACGACACACGCCATTAGCAAAGAAACTTCAGCAAGAAATATCGCTGTTATTTCTACGTCCGCCGTCCTTGCTGTGACTATTGGTGTGACCGCCCTTATCATAATTTTCAATGGGCTGGCTTCTGGAATAGTATTTTTTCTATGTCTCGTCGCGATTGCGGCCATTTGCGGTGCCATATTTGCTAAAAAGGCGGTCGATCTCAGCTGGACCGCGTCAATACTTGGGGGTTCGGCGAAGCCCGATACCCCAGAGCGAGAATAGACCCACCTTGAGAAAAAGCTGAAATTGCCGCGACTGTCGCAGGGCGCAGCGTCCTTCATCAGGACTCAGATTGTTTGGCAGTCGCCGATAGGCGCGCCTCCTTAGCAATCCCCAGGAATGAAGCTGTATCGGCTCACTAGAATCCGGATCATATCCTGCAGCGGCGAAGAAGTTTGCGCAATCTTGCGGCGTGAAGAGATCGAGGACGTTTCCGATCCTGCTCCAAAGACCATCAACGGTTCGCTCGGCCGCCACTCACAGATGCGCTTTGAGCTTGGAAAAGGCGTTCTCGATTGGATTGAAGTCCGGACTGTAGGGTGGCAGGAAGAGCAGGCGCGCGCCGGCCGCCCCGATCGCGGCGCGTATGGCTGGCCCTTGTGGCTGCCAAGATCGTCCATGATCACGACGTCGCCCAGGTTGAGTTCTGGAACGAGGATCTGATCGACATAGGCCTGGAAGGCATCGCGGTTGATCGGCTCGTCGAGGACCATCGGCGAAGCCATACCGGAAAGCCGCAACCCCGCCACGAAGGTCGTGGTTTTCCAGTGGCCATGCGGGATGGCGGCGCGCAGGCGCTCGCCCTTCAAAGCCCCTCCGCGCAGGCGCGCCATGTTTGTCGACGCCCAAGTTTCGTCGAAAAATACGAGGCGCTCCGGTTCGAGATCAAGCTGACATTTGAAAATTGAGCGACACTGGAACTTGGGATGAGCAATCCGGGTTGCGCTGCTCGCCGCAGTGGTTCCAGCGGTTGAAGGCCTTGCGGCCATCAACCGCTTTCGTGCATGGATGACGCTTCCATGTTAGGGCGTGGTGGACTTGTACACCAGCAGTTTGTCCCAGAAATCACAGTGATGTTCAGCGCTGAATTGATCGGCCGTAAATGTCGACAACCCAGCCGGCTTGATGTCTTCAGCCAGGAAAAGACCATTGGGCGCTTTATAACGCGGCCAGGGTTTATTCCCTTGCCCATTCGGATTGCCTGTCCATGCGAAATTCGTCCAAGCGGTCACGAGCTGATCCGAGAGCTCCTCCTGCTTGCTGTTGAGCGGGCGTGGCGTTCCTTGTCCGCCGTGATAGAGCGGCCAATAATATTGGATGTCGCTCGTGTGATACGCCAAGGATGCGAACCCGGGCATGGGAGGGTAGTAGAAGGGCGCAGTTTGATCTCGGAATTCGTAGGTATAGAGAGGCACTTGGTTAGCCAGGATTTGATCCATGTGGCGAGAGATGCAAGAGTAATTAGCATCCGTTTCCAACGCGCCCCATTGCAATTGCGGACTCGGATAGGCGCTGAGTGGATACTGGGCCAAAACCGCCGCGACAGTCCCCGGCGGATATGCCGGCGGCGACCCGCCAGGCCCAGCGTTGCCGCTGTACACACTGTTCACATACGCCACAAATTGAGCTTCCGTGAGCGGCGCGCGCGGCGACTCGAAATACTCCGTCAGGGCGATGAAGAAATTGCCCTCGTTTTCCGCATTCCCGTTGATGATGGGAACATGATTGAAGTTGCCGCTCAGGTACTGGTCGATCGCCGGGAGCGGCAGGATTTGGCCGTCCGTGATCAAACCCGCCAGATAAGCGCCGTTGGAGCTTGTCGTTGTTCCCGCAAAGGACTCGACCCGCGCCGCGCTCAGACTGCGCAGACATTTGGCGGTAGCCGCATCCGATAAAGAGCCACATCCCGCGGCGACAGCAAAAGCTGTCCCCTTCGCTTCAGCAATGCTTAAGGGCGTTTCAATGGGTATAGCGCCGCTTTCGAAGATCGCGCGGTTGAACAAACCCTTGGCGAGCGGCGACAATACCTCGGAACCTGTGTTTCTCGCCCCGGCAGATTGACCAAAGACCGTGACATTATTCGGATCGCCGCCAAACTTTTCGATGTTTCGCTTCACCCACTTAAGAGCAAACTGGTTGTCGAGGATGCCATAATTGGCGAACAAATGACCCTCGTGATCCAGGGCGGGATGCGCCAGGAAGCCGAAGAGGTTCTGGCGATAGTTGAAGGTAACGACGACCGTATGGCCGTCACGGGCGAGCTTGCTCCCATCATAATCATTGCTCTCGCCATCGACGGCTGCGCCGCCATAACTCCAGAACATGACGGGCAGCCTTTCTTTGCCAGCGGGATCAACGTCGGGTGTGAATACATTGATATAGAGACAGTCTTCGTTGTTGTTCGCGGGGCCCGCAAAGAGGCCGAGTTCATAGATCTGCGCGCAGCTTGGGCCATAGGCGGTCGCATGCAGCACGTTTGTCCAGCGCTCATGCTTCTGCGGCGGTCTCCAGCGCAGATTGCCGATCGGCGGAGCCGCGTAGGGAATGCCAAGGAATTCAGCGACGCCGTTGTTGAGGAAACCCTTGACAGGGCCTTCCTTCGTTTCGACGCGAAATTTGCCGGCAGCGTCCGCCTGAAGCGGCGTCAAGGCGGCGCTGGTCGCGAAAAGCAGGCTCAGTGCGAAACCTGCTCCTGAGGCGCGTGACGTATCTGCGCGTGAGCGCAGGCGCCGCCACAGCTTTGAAAGCTTAGACATTTTCCTACCCCGATTGCTCTTATTTGGTCCGCCACACCGATGTGACGGCATCGAGAGTAGTCGCGCCGCTTGGCTCAATCTTCCACGAAATTCAGGCGTCTATCAGAATATGGCTATGCCGTTGCGGAGCCCATAATGCGAGGGGGGCCAACGCGACAGTCCCGCCAGAAGCTCCGCCATGCCCTCGATGGCGCGGTTGACGCCATGGGCCATTCAGTAAACGGATAGTCCCGAGCCGCCCCGGGGCCATCCTCGCGCCAAATATCGAAAATAATTTTCTCGGTTTGTGCTGACGCCAGGCGCATTTTTGACGCGGCGCAAGCTTTTGCGGCCGAAAGCCCATTGCCGCTCATTTCCCCTGGCGAGCGTGTCACCAAGGGTGGCTGACCTGCTGCCGGTTTCGTGGACACCCCGTTTAGGTGTTTCATGAAGCCGGAGGCGATCCATGCAAAGGCGACAGTTCAGCCAGGAGTTCAAGATCGAAGCCATGCGGCCCGTTCGGGATCGGGGCGTCAGCGTTGCGCAGGCGCGCCGGGACCTCGATTTCCATGAGAATGTTTTGCGGCGATGGATAAAGGAGTTCATGTCGGACCCGGCGCAGGCTTTTCCTGGCCACGGGCAAATGGGAGGCCGACGAGATCCCCTGGGAATGGCCGGAGGGAAGCCGTCAGTTATTCCAGGTTGGGCAGCCTGCTCTGATGACCGTCGAACTGCACAAGCAATGCCCACGACGCCGCTCCAAAGAAACTCTATCTCTGCAGCAATATTATCTCGTTCTGAGGATATTCTGCCTTAACCCGAAGCATAGAGTATTCAACGATATCTATTTTGTAATAAAAAACGGAACTTCATGATAGATTCCTCTATGTTCGTAGCGCTACGATTCTCTCCGCCGCAATAGCTAGCGGCAGAAAGCACCGCGAAGGTGGCAGGAGGGAATATGTCGACACTTTCCAAACTGCGGCGCGCTGTGAGCGCGCATTTAAGCCGAGCGAAATTTTCTTCAAAAATCGCACGGGCGCTTATCTTGGCGGCCGCCGCTGCCGCGTTGGCGGCGCCGATAGAAGTTCAGGCGGCAGGCAAGCTGCGCGTCGAAACGAAGGAGGGCCCGGTCAATGGCTTCCTCGTCAATGGCGTCACCGAGTACCTTGGCATTCCCTACGCCGAACCGCCAGTCGGTAATCTGCGCTGGATGCCGCCGAAGAAGCATGGGCATTGGACCAACGTTCTGCAGGCCAAGGCTTACGCGCCGATCTGCGCCCAGATTACAACCCTCGGCGCGTTCGCCGGTCCTCCAAACAACAACGAGGATTGTCTTTATCTCAACGTGTTCACGCCCAACCTCGATCCGTCGGCCAAGCTGCCGGTGATCGTCTGGATCCACGGCGGCGCTAACGTCGACGGCGGGACCCCCGGCTACGACGGAAGCAAAATGGCCTCGGATGGCAAGACCGTCGTCGTAACCTTGGCGTACCGCCTGAACCTGATGGGCTGGTTCGCCCATCCGGCATTGGATAATGAAGGGCATTACTTCGGCAATTATGGCATCCTCGACCAGCAGGCCGCGCTGAAATGGGTGCGGCGCAACATTGCAAAATTCGGCGGCGACAAGAACAACGTGACCCTGGGCGGCCAATCCGCGGGCGCGGCGGACACCTCGTACAACATGGTGTCGCCACTGGCAAAGGGCTTGTTCCAGCGAGCGATTTGCGAAAGCTGGTGCTCGCCCCGAACGCTGTCCACGACGGCGGCCGCCGAGGCGAAGGGAATCGCCTTCTCTGTTGCGGCAGGCTGCGGATCGGGCACGGACGCGGCGACAGCTAAATGCCTCCGCAGCCTGACGGCGGCGCAGGTCGAGGCTTTGGCGGGCACCGAGAGCGCACAGAGCCAATACATAGCCGGTGTAATGCTGGATCCCAACGTCATACCGATACAACAAGCAACCGCTTTCGCCACCGGCCAATACATGCACATCCCGGTAATGAACGGAAACACCGAGGACGAGTGGACCTTTTTCCTCGGCATCACCGAGTATTTCTCCGGTCCGCCGCGCGTGCCGCCGACTGCTGCGCAATACCTCAACTACGTCAACACGACCTATGCTACGCCGCACTATCCCGCCGGAACGGCGGCGAAGGTTTTGGCCAACTACCCGCTCAGCGCCTTTGCAAGCCCGCTGCTGGCCTGGAATCGGCTGGTGACAGACACGACTATCTGCTCCCAAAGGGCACTCGACAAGATTCTCGCTCCCAATGTCCCACTGTATACATATGAGTTCGACGACCAGACCGCGCCGCTCTACTTCCCGAAGATGCCGGACTTCGTCTCGCTCGCCTACCACACGAGCGACATTCAATATCTGTTCCCATTGTGGCATGGCGGGCCGGCTCCGCCGAGCAAAATACATCCGCTGAACAAGAAACAGACGGCTCTCTCCGATCAACTCGTCACCGCCTGGACGAACTTCGCCTGGACCGGTAACCCAAACGGCGTCGGCAACTACCCCTGGCCGCGCTACACGAACAGCCCGACTAAGCCGCAGTGGCTGATCCAGGATATTCCGGCTATGTCTACGGTGACGGACCCGCAATACGCTGCGCTTCGCAAATGCGATTTCTGGGATGCGGTTACAGCCTCGCTAAATCCGTGATTAGCTTGAGTTTCGGCGCGTGTCCTGCGTCAGCGCCTGTGAGACAGATTTGGCGGGTTGAGGAAGAGAGGGTTTCTGGCTCATCGGAGCCGTACAAGGAGCGAAGATGAGACAGAAATCCGAGCCGATGAAGGAACCGGCGGACCAGGTCGCGAAAGAGATCCGTCGCGCGCCCCGGCGGCAATACTCGGCCGAGGAGAAAATCGGCATCGTGTTGGACGGCCTGCGTGGCGGGCACCATCGCGGAACTCTGCCGCCGCGAGGTTCGGGGGCGGCGGGAAGCCCCCAGCGCATCATGGTCAGCGCACGCTCGCCATCGGGGCTCGGCGGACGACCGGGGCCATCGTGTCGGGAAGACGCCGGACAACGGAGCCAGGTTGCCCGAGAGGTCGCGCCTAACCCGGAAAAGCTGGCGGATGGCGTCTTGGCTGCGGGTGATCGAGTCGAGACTGCACATGGGGGAGTAGACCGGATTAGAGCGTCGACATCAACAGGTCGGCTTTGGCTCCGGCCATTGCGAAGGGATCTCACCGCGCTCCATTACATGCCTATTGGCACGATGCAGTCCGCAAAAAAGCGACGGCCACTGGGCCGTCACTCTAGCGTATCGTTTAGCCTCACGCGTTCTTGCCTCAATTGCTCAATAGGTCGAGATCGAATCCCAGAAGTCGCACTTATGCGCAGCATTGTATTGCGCATCTGTGAACGTCGACAGAACCGGAATGTTTTCCGACAGGATGCCAGGCGCGTCGGGCTTATTCTTGTAGCGCGGCCACGGGCTGTTGCCGATTCCGTTCGGATTGCCGGTCCACGCGAAGTTAGTCCAGGCTGTCACTAACTCATCGGAGAGATCCGTTTGCTTTTTGTTGAGCTCGTGTTGAATCCCTAAGTTTCCGCCGTGCCAGAGTGGGAACAGATACTGGATGTCGGCAGTGTGCATCGCAAGGGCCTGGAAGCCGGGCATCTTGGGGAAGTAGGTCGGCGCCGTCCTGTCGTCGAATTCATACATGTAGACCGGCACCTGGCTGGAAAGCAGCTGGTTGGTGTGCCGTTGCGTGCACGCCGTCGAGTCCGTTCCGATCGCGTCCAGCGCCAGCTGTGGCGAAGAATAGGCAAAGAGCGGATAGAGAGATTTCGCCTTGGCTTCGGTTCCAGGTGGGAAGTTGGGATTGCCGAACGCCGCGATCCTGTTGTTGTAGTCCGCCTCCGACGCCGGAACGCGCGGGTCTTTAAAGTATTCCGTAATGCCAAGGCCGAAGTTCTGCTCGTCCACGGTGGTCCCGGTCATGACGGGCACGTGGTTGAACTGGCCTGCCTGGATCGCCGGCACAAACCTCGACGGCAGGATCTGTCCGTCCTGAATAATATTGCTCGTATAAGGGGCCGCGGTGCTGGCTGTTCCCGACAGAGTAAAGATCTGCTGAGCGGTCAGGCTGCGCAGACATTTGGCGGTTGCCGCATCCGTGCCCGAACCGCAGCCTGCGGCGACGGAAAAGGCTGTGCCCTTGGCTTCCGCGGTGGGCAATGCCGCCGGCTCCAGAACGACGCTTTGCAGGATCGCCCGATGGAACAGGCCAGCTGAAAGCGGCGACATCATATTGGATTCCGTGTCGACGCAGCCGGCGGACTGGCCGCCGAGCGTCACATTGTTCTTGTCGCCGCCGAATTGGCCGATGTTGCGCTTCACCCATCTGAGCACAGCCTGCTGATCCAGGATGCCGTAGTTGGCGAAAAGATGTCCTTCGGCGTCCAATGCGGGATGCGCGAGAAAGCCGAGAAGCCCGAGGCGATAATTGATGGTGACGACGACCGTGTGGCCGTCCGCGGCCATTTTGGTTCCATCGTAACCGTCGCTTGCTCCGTCAAGATTACCGCCGCCGTGAATCCACACGATGACCGGAAGGCTTTCCTTCGCAGCCGGATCGATGTTCGGGGTGTAGACGTTTAGGTAGAGACAATCTTCATTGGCGTTCGCAGGGCCCGCAAACGGGCCAAGGGTCGTGACTTGCAAACACTGCGGGCCGAAGGTCTTCGCCTGCAGCACGTTGGTCCAGCGCTCATGCTTCTGCGGCGGCCTCCAGCGCAGATTGCCGATCGGCGGAGCCGCGTAGGGAATGCCGAGGAATTCAGCGACGCCGTTGTTGAGGAAACCCTTGACAGGGCCTTCCTTCGTTTCGACGCGAAGTTTGCCGGCAGCGTCCGCCTGAAGCGGCGTCAAGGCGGCGCTGGTCGCGAAAAGCAGGCTCAGTGCGAAACCTGCTCCTGAGGCGCGTGACGTATCTGCGCGTGAGCGCGGGCGCCGCCACAGCTTTGAAAGCTTAGACATTTTCCTACCCCGATTGCTCTTATTTGATCCGCCACACCGATGTGACGGCATCGAGAGTAGTCGCGCCGCTTGGCCCAATCTTCCACGAAATTCAGACGTCTATCAGAATATGGCTATGCCGTTGCGGAGCCCATAATGCGACGGGGGCCAACGCGACAGTCCCGCCAGAAGCTCCGCCATGCCCTCGATGGCGCAGTTGACGCCACGGGCCATTCAGTAAACGGATAGTCCCGAGCCGCCCCGGAGCCATCCTCGCGCCAAATATCGAAAATAATTTTCTCGGTTTGTGCTGACGCCAGGCGCATTTTTGACGCGGCGCAAGCTTTTGCGGCCGAAAGCCCCTTGCCGCTCATTTCCCCTGGCGAGCGTGTCACCAAGGGGTCACCGCGCTTAAGCACACCCCCAAACTACGGTTGAAGACGGATCATGAAATCGATTTCGGAGGTATGCCGACCAGCCTGAGCTTTCATCGCCGTGTCTCGGCCACCGAAGATATCCATTTTTTATAGAGAGCGGAATTTCGTGGAAGATTGAACCTTGCTCCGCCTCTATGATCGCCAAATCACGGACTCGTGATGTCAATAAACGCCGCAAAAGGCAGTTTCGGGGGGAAACAGATGACTCCAAATGTTTGGTTACGAACAAGGACCACAGCCGCGGTCCTGACTGCAGGTGTCACGCTCTTGAGCGCCGCCGCAGCGGTCGGATACAACTTCTACTGGCGATCGAGCTTAAGGAGCAGGGCAGTTTTTTTGTGGGTGGCCGGACCGAGACCGTATCACCCGACAACGACATTACCGTCGACCAAATGTATGTGCAGTACCAAATACCGCAGGACGCTAAAAGGCATTTCCCGGTTGTCATGATCCATGGCTGCTGCCTGAGCGGTAAATCATGGGAGGAGACGCCGGACGGCCGCATGGGATGGAATACGTACTTCGTTCAAAGGAACCGGCCGACCTATGTGGTCGATCAGGTGTCGCGCGCGCGGTCGGGCTTCGACGCCACCGTATTCAACCAGGTCAAGGCCGGCACGCTGCCGCCTAGTAGCCTGCCGTCGATTACGCAGGTCAGCCACCAATCGTCCTGGAACATCTTCCGCTTTGGACTGACGTTTGGACAGCCGTTTACAAACCTTCAGTTTCCCATCGCCCAGGTAGAAGGGCTCTACCAGCAGGAGATACCGGACCTGAATTCTTTGCTGCCAGCCGATAACCCCACCTACACCAATCTGTCTACGTTGGCGAAAAGCCTCGACGGCGCAGTCTTGATGGGTCATTCGGAATCGGGCTTCTTTCCGCAGTTCTCGGCCTTGGTGGACACCACTAAAATAAAGGGGCTAATCACACTTGAGCATAACTGCAATGTCTTCACAGACGTTCAGATCAAAACTCTGGCCAAGATACCGCAATTGATTGTCTTCGGTGACTTTATCGAACTTTTCCCACAGTGGGTCACTGCAAACCAGAGCTGCACTAACTACGTCGCCAGGATAAAGGCGGCGGGTGGCGACATTACCTTCATCCACCTGCCCGATATTGGCATCCACGGCAACAGCCACATGATGATGCTGGACAAAAACAACCTTCAGGTTGCGGATGTGGTGCTGGACTGGATCGATAAACACGTCGGAAAAAGGGGCGGCGGAAAGCAGTGATGAACTGATGTTGGGGCGGACCGGGCGCGCTTAAGTTCGCGCCCGGCATCTCCATCGGCGGCAATGCAATCGGCGGTCCGGCCGGTGTAGCCGCGTGCAAAGACTGACCTGCTGCGGGTTTGTCCCAAACATTTCCTGAACCGCTCATCGAGCATTCGACGCCATTATCGGCCATCAGCCGCCGGAGCGGTTCGCTCGTGTATTGGCTTCCGCGATCTGAATGATGCAGCGGATGGCGGCGGGACAACGTTGAGCCGCACCGCAATGGTCACGCTATCTGACATAGATACTATCGAATTTTTGGTCGGCCGGAAGTTTCCGCCTCGCACTCTCGCTGTCCTGCCATCAGCTGGAAAGACCGACCAGAAGGTCTCCTCGCGTTTGAGCATGACGGAACGGGCGCTGATACCGATGCAAGTGGCGGATCATCGCGCCGTTCTCAGGGCGATCCCTTCAGATGAACTCGAAGCTCTTTTCAATCGGCGCTTCTTTCATCATCCCAACGCAGATGCGGACTTCGACCACTGGAGCAAGGCAGCGCATTGGACACTCGATGAAGCGGTCGCTTTGTCATTTGGCAAGGAACGAAAGGTCGTAAATTCTACTGCGCTTCAAACTCTTCAAGACGTCTCGCCTTAGACCAAATGCGCTGGCGTTACGCACAAAGTTCCGGGACCGCGAGCACGATTCCGCCGCGCCGCAACTCTTCGCAGCGATCCGTCCGCCACGCCATCATGCGGACGCGTTCATCCCAATAGTCTGCGCGATGGTAGGCGCGGCGGACCGAGTCGTTATCGACATGCGCGAGTTGGCGCTCGATGGCGTCGGCGTTCCACAGACCGCTTTCGTTCAGCATCGATGACGCCGCCGAGCGGAAGCCGTGGCCGGTCATTTCGTCTTTCCCGAATCCGAGACGGCGAAGCGCCGCGCTGATCGTGTTTTCGCTCATACACCGCGCCGCCGAGCGGACGGACGGAAAAAGGAATTTCCCGTTTCCGGTTATCGTTTGAAGTTTTCGCACAATGACGACGCGGGGCGCAAGCGGGACCCGATGCGGACGCTTCATCTTCATTTTGTCGCCCGGTATCGACCAGACGGCCGCATCCGGATCAATTTCCGTCCATTCCGCCGCGCTAAGCTCGCCGGGGCGGACGAAGGTCAGCGCGAGCAATTCGAGCCCCGCCCGCGTTTCCGGCGCGCCTTCATAGGTTTGCAATGGCTCGGAGCACGCCGCCGAACGCCTTGGGCTCAATAATGGCTGCTCGATGCTGGACTGTCGGAGGGGTCAGGGCTCCTTTTAGGGAGCCGGTCGGATTGGCCTCAGCGCGCCCAGTCGCGATTGCAAATCGGAAGACCTCCCCGATGGTTGCGCGGAGTCGCCGGGCCGTTTCATGCCTTCCGCGCGATTCGACGCCGCGCAGGACGGCCAAAACTTCCGGCGCTGTGATCTCGGCGATTGGACGCGAACCTATTGCGGCCGCGCGAGACTGAGCAGCCATTCAAGCTTACCCAAGGTCCGATCAACCTTCGACTCTCGCCTTTTCTTCTCCAGAAGCTCGGCAGCTATGGCATCGAATGTATTGGCGGATGCGGTGGCCTTCGTGGCCTTTGCGACCTGTTTCGCGAACGACGGGGTCCGTTCCAGCGGCCAAGAGCCGTTTCGCCTCCTCCCGCGCGTCTCGCGCCTCGCGGAAGCCCGTTGCGGGGTAGACGCCGATCGCGAGCGTTTTTTGCCCGCCGCCGAACCGATAAGCGAGTCGCCACCGCTTCGCGCCATCCGGCATGATCCATAATTGCAGGCCGCCTCCGTCCGATAGCTTGACAAAGCGCTCGCTGGGCTTGGCCTTGCGGATTTCAATGTCGGTAAGGGGCATGTTGGTATCCATTCTGTTGGTATCGACGTTGTACCAACGAATGTACCAACTTTTTGATCGGATACCAACGCGCCGCAAAGGACGCCATTGGACGAGTAGACAGCCTTAACACATTGATTTTAGTTGATTTTATGACTATTCCGGACGCCGCCGGACAGTGATTTGGTGCGCAAGAGGGATTCGAACCCCCGACCCCCTCATTACGAATGAGATAATTGCACAAGACAGCGCTTGACATATGAGGACATCGTATCGCCAAATTATCGTCAATGTTACCTTGTAATCGCGAAAATGTCTGGTATTGTCTTAGACGCTGGGTAACACGGTAAGACGGCCTTGTTTTGTTACCCCGCGTTACCCCCGTGCGATTACCTCATTCGGCGGTAATTCGACTCCTCTGTTAGGCGCGGGTTCGGTTCCCGTGTTGCAGGACGCGGAAAAATGGCGAAGTCTCTGACGGTTAAGGCGCTCGAAAATCTGAAGCCGGGCGACGCTAGAAAAGAAGTGCCTGACGGCCTCATCCGAGGCCTCTTCTTCGTGTTGCAGCCAACCGGCAAAGCCAGTTGGGCTGTCCGCTACCGGTCGTCAGGCCAAACTCGGAAGCTTACGCTCGGCACTTATCCCGCGATCGATCTGAAGTCCGCCCGAGAGCTCGCCAGCCGAGCTTTGGTTAAGGTCGCTGGCGGCGACGACCCGGCCGCCGAAAAGCAGGCGGCCAAAAAGGCCGACAAGGCGCCGGTTGACCGAGATCTTGTCGAGAAGGTCGTCGAAACGTTCATTGAGCGCTACGCAAAAGCGAATACCAGGTCCTGGGGCGAAACCGAGCGGATGCTTAACAAGGAAGTCGTCGGAGCTTGGAGGGGTCGTCATTTTTCCGAGATCGGCAAGGCAGACGTTCATGAACTCCTCGATAAGATTGTCGATAGGGGCTCGCCGATCGCCGCCAACCGGATTCTTGCCGCCCTGCGGCGCATGTGCGCATGGGCCGTGGAGCGTGATATCGTCAAGTCCTCGCCTTGCGAAGGAGTAAAGTCGCCATCTGTTGCCCGAAGCCGTGACCGAGTCCTGAACGACGAAGAACTTAGCGCTATCTGGAAGGCTGCAGTTTCTATCGGCTGGCCTTTCGGGCCTCTGGTCCAATTACTCATTCTGACCGGCCAAAGGCGCGATGAGGTCGCTGAGATGCGTTGGAACGAGATTGATCTTGACGCCAAGACCTGGACCCTTCCACGGGCGCGGGCGAAGAACGACGTCGAGCATGTGGTTCCGCTATCCAATGCCGCCCTCGGCGTCTTGAAGGCTTTGCCGCGAGTTTCATCGAAGGCGGGCTATGTGTTTACGACGAACGGAACGACGCCTGTTTCAGGCTTCGCCAGAGCCAAGCTAAGGCTCGATCAGGAACTGGCGCGGACGATGCCCGGCATGCCGGCCTGGGTCATCCACGACCTGCGGCGGACCTTCGCGAGCGGCGCAGCGCGGCTCGGGATCAATCTTCCGGTGATCGAGAAGGTGCTAAACCACGTCTCCGGCAGCTTCCGGGGCATCGTCGGCGTCTATCAGCGGCACAGTTTTGCGGATGAGAAGCGCGCGGCGCTGGAGACTTGGGGGCGGTTCGTCGCGACACTTGTGAGCGGCGAGGTTGCTGGGAACGTGTTGCCGCTAAAGGCGTGGAGCTGACGATGAAATCTCAGGGAGGCGCTGCCGCTTTCGCAACATACCTAATCGAAGTGCTCGATTCCGCGATTGCGTCTGGGAAGCTCGCCGAAGAAGCAGTCGTAGTCAAAGTGCCCGACTTGATTGCGGACGCGGGGAAGTGCGAAGGGTGGGAGTGCTCTAACCGCCAGTATTCTGAGCGCCAGTATGCCGAGAATGGTCGCGAAGATATCAATCACGCATATAGCGAACTCTCAAGGATTATTCTGACCGAAATCGATGCACGGGGAAAAGCCAGCGTAGCCGAGCACGCTCATTATTGCTTATGGATTCTGATGAGTGGCGCCTACTCCGCTGGTCACTACGGCAATGCTCCATCTGCCAGCGGGAAAATATTTCTCATGTCGAGCGGCGTGGCGGCCGCACGGGAAGCCCTTGCGGAACAGCGCGCGTTGCAACATGAGTACGAACTATCGATCCTCAGCGACGAAATCGCCAAGATTCCCGGCAAGAAAACTCCCTTGAAGGCTATCGCTTCGGCAATGGCCGACCGCCTCGGGAAGCGTGTCAGCGAAAAAACGCTAGGCAAGTGGCGGAGGGAATTGTCGGAGAGATAATTATTTTGGGAAGCTCTGAAAGAGGTTCCCAAAAGCGTTCGTGACAGCAGCCCGTCCTCGGCGCTCAATCCAAATGTCTTCCAAAGGCAAGACAGAGGATTACCATGAACGCTCTACCGGAATCATTAAGCAGTGCACCCTCCGCAATTTTGGCGAGGGAGAATTCTGAAAAGCTCATCCCCGCGATGGTTATCGCGGCTGAGTTAGGCGTCGTCAGGCGCACGCTGGCGCGCTGGCTTGAATATCCGAACCTGAATTTTCCAAAGCCGCACGTGATCAATGGGCGGTGGTATTTCCGGCGCGCGGAGGTTGAGGCATGGAAGCTTGGTCGCGCTCGTCTCTCCTGCGGGGAGACGGCTTGATCGATGGCCTTAAACAGAGAAGACCCGGCGCGCCATGCGGCGGCGGCCGGGTCCGAAATGTTCTTGCTTGGCGGCTGGAACAGCTTCGAAAATAAACTCTCCGCACTCGAATTGCAACAACGCTTTCTGGCCTCGCGCTACGACGTCCGGCCTGATCATGCTCGCCTGATCGCGGAGCTCGCCTTCCCCGAAAGGAGGGCGTCATGAACGCTGTTGCTAATCCAAAACTATCTAATCCAGACGGGGTTAAGCAGGCCAGACTCGAACTTCTGCGCGACGCCATTTTCGAGCAATTGGGCTTTATGATCCATCGTGCTGAACTGGCTCGCACTTTCGCGGATCTCAGCGATGACGCCGGGCTCACCTACTCGTTGAAGTGCATGGTCGCGCATGTACGCGCCGCCGCACAGTGTGCAAATGATCTGACGGCGCTGAAGAACGGGGGCGCCGAATGAGCGCTCCCCGCGCCGGCGACGGTGTTCTCATCGGTTATGTCGAGAAAAGCAAAGCGGAGCTGATCGGCGTCTTTCTGAAAGACTTCGAGGGCTTCCGCTATGTCGATATCCGCGTCTATGACCGCGCCATCAGCGGACGGCCGACGCCGACGACGAAAGGTGTCGCGATCCGCCCGACACGGCTTCCCGAACTCGTCAAGCTGCTTGAGGCGGCATTAGCAACGCTTGATGAAGGCGGCGGCCTTCTTGAGCCTCGCGTCCCCTCGCGGAAAGGCGGCCGGCGTTGAGCCAACATTCGCTCGCTCCTCCGCCGATTGACGATGGTTATCTCGATTCGCTGATGGACTTCGGCGCGACTACGGTTGAGGCGCCACACCCGGAGCTGAAGATTGTTGGCGCCGATTCGCTAGCTCGCGCTCCAGCGCCGGAACGACGCTGGCTTGTGCCGGGTATGATCCCACTCGAAAAGACGACGCTGCTTTATGGGAACGGAGGCGACGGCAAGAGCCTACTCGCTCTGCAGCTCGGCATTGCGGTCGCTACAGCGACGGATTGGATCGGCCGCACGCCGGAACCGGGCGGCGTTCTCATGATCTCCGCCGAGGATGACATCCCGGAAATCCATCGCCGTCTCGCCGATATTATCGAGGGGCGCGACTATATCGACCGGAACGCCCTGGCGAATCTGAAGATTGTCGATCTCGCAGGGCGCGAGGCCGTTCTCGCCTTCCCCGACGCGCGAGGCGGTGTTCTCAGGCACTCTCCGCTGTTTGGCGCTATTGAGCGTCTTGTTGAAGAGCAACGGCCAAGCCTGGTCATCATCGATACGCTCGCCGACACTTTCGGCGGTGACGAAATTGTGCGCACTCAGGCCCGACAGTTCCTCGGCCTGTTGACACGGCTCGCCATGCGCTTCGAACTGGCGGTCCTCGTCCTGGCTCACCCAAGCCTTTCGGGCATGACCAGCGGCTCGGGAACATCCGGCTCAACCGGATGGAGCAACAGCGTTCGCAGCCGCCTGTATCTCGCTCCACCCAAAGCCGCCGAAGGCGACAGGCCAAACCCTGCGCTGAAACAGCTCTCGGTCATGAAGGCGAACTACGGGCCGACCGGCGAGACGATCTCTCTCTTGTGGGATCGCGGGCGGTTCGTCCCTGCCGAAGGAAACCGCAGATCCGTACTTTCAGCGGCCGAGATCGACGTGCTCTTCCTTGAACTACTCGGACGGTTCACCAGGGAAGGCCGGAACGTCACTGCCAAGAAAGGGACGTCCTATGCACCTTCGGAATTTGCCAACCATGCGGATGGGCGGAGCGTCGGCAAGGATGCCTTCAAGCAGGCGATGGACCGACTGTTAAGCGCTCGAAAGATCGCCAGCGTTGAGGAAGGTTCCCCGTCGAGACGTCGATCGAGGCTCGTCATCGTCGACGGTGAAGGGCTTTGAGAGATGTTTCCACCATTTCTTCCACCTAGCTTCCACCACAGCAAAAGTGCCTTCCACCTAGCTTCCACCATTTGTGTGCTTCCACCCCCTATATACCCCCATGGCGGTGGAAGCACCGCCGCTGGTGGAAGCGGCGGCCTTCCCCGCAAGTAGCGGACAGGCATGTCGCGGTGTGGGAGCCGTTCGCGTGGCCTACATCGTGAAAGGAACAGGTGGGCGGAACACGCCGGCACATTGTTCCTCTTGTTCCCTTAGCTGCGCCAATACTTTGGAGTTTTCGGAAGCCTTTTTGACCAATGTTCGAACAACCCTCCCGCCTAAAAATCTGTACGGCCGTGCTGTAGCTCAGATCGTCGCCTGATGTTGGCTTTCGATTAGCGATTGGACAGGCCGAGAAATCGAATCGCGCACAACCGGCAGCGATCGGCTGGCTTCTTCAGCGATTGTCCGAATGACCGAAAATCTGTGTTTCCTGATACTCCATCATGTGCTCTGTCCGAGAATGTCTAGTAATGTCAATCTTGTAGAATGGTTCATATTCGGAGTATTATGCGGGGGTAACGCAAGGGTTTCGAATGGACGAAGATTTAGCAACAGCGGCACGCTCGCCGACCACACGAAGCGCCGTCACTAATGGATCGCAGCTCTTTGTTGACGCGGTCGACGGCCGATCAAAGGAAGCGCGCCGGTTTCGCGATGTCTTGGCCGAGATAATCTCCGATCTTGGCGGCGCGGAAGGCTTGAGCGAAGGCCAGCGCCAACTTGCGCGTCGCTGCGCGTTGATGTCCGTCGAGTGCGAAAAGCTCGAAGCGAAGTCGGTTGCTGGCGAGCCGATCGATCTTGACGTCTTCGGGCAGCTCTCCGATCGCATTGGCCGCGCCTTTCAGCGGCTGGGGTTGAGACGCGCCAAGCGCGACGTGACCCCTGACTTCAAGACCTACGTCGCCTCTAAGTCGAAGGGCGACCATACATGAGCCTAATCACTCGCATCGAGCGCACCCTCTTTGATCCAGGCGCCGACGACCACGGGACTGTGATCTCATCGCATAGAATACCCTGCTCGCCTCCAAACGCTCGGTCCGGGATGGCGGAGAGCGCAACCAAGCCTCCGGTTGGTCCGGCGCAAAAAGAGACTGGGCGCGCCCTGTTCTCGGCGGGGTTGGCCACACACCCGACTGGGGGAAGCTGTCGCGGCGTCGGGCGGGGCGAAAGCTCTGTCCGGCCCGGACGGCAGTGAGGTTCAGCGCACGGTGAATATCCTTGAGGCCATCGACGACCCGCATCTGCTCGGCTCCGCCATTCGCGATCATGAGTCGTGGAAGGCTTGGCGAGCGCTGCTGGCGGCTCTCTTCGGCTTGCCCCTCGACGACTACGGCGCTCGGCTGTTTCGCGACTGTACGGGCCGCGCTGAGGCTCCTGTCGCGGCTTTTGGATTTCTCTGGCTCGTTTGCGGGCGCAGAGGCGGCAAAACCTTCGTCATGGCGCTTTTGGCGTGCTACTTCGGCCTGTTCCGAGACTGGAGCGCCAACCTCGCTCCTGGCGAGCGTGCAGTCATTCTGCTGGTCGCGGCCGATCGGGAACAAGCCAAGATCCTGCGGCGCTACATATCAGGTATCGTTGCCGCTCCTATGCTGTCGCAGCTTGTCGAGTCCGAAACCGCCGACAGCATTGAGCTCAAGGGCCGCGTCGTCATCGAGGTTGCGACCTGTTCGTATCGGACGGTGCGTGGCCGTTCGGTTTGCGTCGCATTGCTGGATGAAGTCGCCTTTTGGAGGCGAGAAGACAGCGCGAACCCCGACGTCGAAGTCTTTAACGCCATTCGCGCCTCTATGGCGACCTTCGGCGATGACGCTATGACAATCATCGCGTCATCGCCTTACTCCCGGCGCGGCTTGCTTTGGGATGCCTACCGGAAGTGGCATGGAAAGGCTGACGCCCAGAATCTGGTATGGCAAGCGGCGACGCGTGTCATGAATCCGGCCGTGCCTCAATCATTTGTTGACGGCGAATTCGAGCGCGATCCGGCTGCTGCCGCGGCTGAGTATGGGGCGCAGTTCCGAACCGACCTTGAGGCGTTTGTTTCGGTTGATGTCGTCGAAAGTCTGATCGAGCCCGGATGCTTTGAGCTTCCGCCGTCTCACGCCCATCTCGCATTCGTCGACGCGGCGGGTGGCGGTGGGCAGGACGCGATGACGATGGCGATCGCGCACGCCGAGGGCGATGTTGCCGTCCTGGATTGTCTGCGCGGCGTTAAGCCGCCGTTCTCGCCCGAAAGCGTGGTCGCGGAATTCGCCGAGACATTGAAGCGCTACGGTATTCGGCGCGTGACGGCTGACCGCTGGGGCAGCGAGTTTGTGGCCGAAGCCTTCATGCGGCAGGGAATTATCTGCGAACAATCGGCTAAGCCTAAAAGTGATCTCTATCGCGAGAGTTTGCCGCTGCTCAATTCCGGCAAGGTGCGGTTTCTTGACCACCCAAAGCTGGTTGCCGAACTCTGTAGCCTGGAGCGTCGGACAGCGCGCGGCGGCAGGGACAGCATCGACCATCCTCCGGGCGGCCATGACGACCTTGCCAACGCAGTATGCGGCGTCATTACGCTGGCTGTTGGCGGCGCCCGCTCATTTCGCAAGGCATCCGTCGAGGCGGCCTTAACCCATGACGTCAAGCCGATCTTTGTCGGAGGCATCTTTGGGTGACAGTTGGACATCCCGCGTCGGTTACGTCATCGGCGTTCAGTTCGGCGGCGTCGGCATGCCAACGAGCATCGCCGTCATTGAGCGCATGCGACATGTTGTGGACGATCAGCCTCAACCTACAACATACGGCGTCGTGCATCTTCATCAAGCGCAAGGACCATACACCGATCAGATCGATGTGCTTCATCGGCTGAGGTCGGCATTGCTGCCGGCGAAACACTCGCCTTCGCTCATCGCTGACCTGACCGCGGTTGGCCGGCCAGTGGCGAAGGAACTGCGCAAGGCTGGCATACATTCATGTAACGTTTCCGTCAGCGAAGGCGCGAATGAAACCGGTGACGGCGATTTCAATTTCAGCATTCCTCGAAACAACCTTGGATCTGCGCTGGCCGTCGTCCTCGACGCCGGCAGGCTGAGGATAGCCAAAGACATGCCGGCAGCGTCGGCCTTGGCGGCGGAACTTGAAAGCGCCCGTGACGGCGCCATTGGCGGGCTGAGCCTACCTGTCGCCCTGGTCACATGGTGGTGCGAGCGCAAGGCGAGCGTGCCGCTTCATATCATCAACAATTTATTTGGAAGTATTTCATGACCGAAGACACCCAAAAGCATGCGCGGGAGATGTCCGACGAGCAGTGGCAGCGCGCCTTGACTGAAATGGACCGGGCGGGCGTCAAGCGCACCGAGCGACAGAGGGCTGCCGCGTCGAGGGCCGAGATCGAACGCCTTTGCGGCGAGCCGAAAAAGAACGGTGGAGAACCAAAATGACCTTGCTAAATCCAGAGAATTTGCGCCAGCCGATGGCGGGGCCGGCTCCGACCGAACAAATCGCGGTTCTCAAAGAACTTCAGGACCGCCTCACCCGCGCCTTCGAGGGAGCGTGGCGCTGTGATCCGGCGAACGAACCCTTGGGCAATCCTCGGCTCTGGCGGCTATACAAAAGCACGCTCGAAAATGCCCCGACGCTTCATCTTCCGGTAGCCATCCAAAAGATGAAAGAAGCGATCTGGATCTTTGATCGATATGCCTCGGCGACGCCGATTGAGCGGATGCATGCGCACGATGACGGCACGCTGGAGATCGGCCGCAACTCTGAGCAGGAGAAACTTCAGCGCGATCTCGGTGTATTCGACGCTGTGCGCGCGGCGCAGTCGAGGGCGTTCGATGTTGTCGCATTCCTGTCGAGTTTGCGCGGTCGCGGCATCGAGTTGACGCTTGCTGATGGCAGTATATGCGCGCCAAAGGCGGCGCCACTGACGCCTGCCGATGTCGGCGCCATCAAGGAGCATAAAGCAGCCATCGTTGATGAGCTTGGACGTCAGTCGGCGGCGGCTGCTCCAGCCATCATTGCGTGAGGGAGAGCCGTGAGAGGCGTCGCACTTACAAACGATAGGAAACAAGCATGCATAGGGTAATTACGTACGCGGGGGCGGTCCCTTCGTCCAAGGACGTCCTCAATCTCGGCCAGTTCACGATGACGGCGCTCGCTAAATTCGTCGCTGGCGTTCTCGGCACGAACACGATCGTCAATGGCTTTACCTGCTCCCCGACGACCGTGGCGTCTCTCGCCGTTGTTCTTGGCGCGGGCGAAATCTATCAGCTCGAAAACCTTGAACAGACGGCATTGTCCGCGCTCCCGGCCGATACCGCGCATACGATCATGAAGCAGGGCATCCTGCTCGATCCCGTCACGCTGACCATCACCCCTCCGGCGACGACAGGATACAGCCAGGCGTTTTTGGTCGAAGTCCAATATCAGGATTCCGATACATCGACGATGGTCCTGAATTATTACAACTCGACCGCTCCGAGCTCGCCCTATTATGGCCCTCCAGTCGGTGGAACGGGGTCAGGCGCAGCCCAAAGCACGGTGCGCGCCGGAGCCGTCGCCTATCAGATCAAAGCTGGCATAGCCGCATCAACGGGCACGCAGGTTACGCCAACCGCCGATGCGGGCTGGACAGGGCTTTTTGTCGTCACCGTAGCCAATGGCGCGACCGCTATCTCGTCCGGCAATATCAGTCCGATTTCCAATGCGCCGTTTATTCCCGCGACGCTCCCCGCTATCCCCTATGACGTCCAGTCGAACGCATGGACATTCGCCATCGCAGGCGGCACAGCGAATGCGCTGACGGCAAGCATCTCACCGGCTCCGGCTTCTCTTTCCAATCTCAGCGTACGGATTCTCGCCACGGCGACGAATACTGGCAACGTCACGCTCAATCTGAATGGCATCTCTGGCGCGGTTCCGATCCTTGACGGATACGGAAATCAGCTTGCGCCGGGGGCTATTAAAATCGGGATGGTTCTCGATCTCGATTTCAACGGCACGAATTGGCAATTGACGGGTCCCGGCCTCCAGAGCTTTGGAACCTATTACGGCGTCGATACGGGGTTGGCGAACGCGATTGTCGCAACAGTCTCGCCAGCCATCACGTCCTACATTGCCGGGGCGCTTTACGAAATTACAATCGCTAATCCGAATACAACGGCGTCCACCGCTAATTTTAATGGTCTAGGCGCGAAAAACATTGTCCTGAACACCAGCGGCGCGACGCTATCGGGCGGCGAAATGAGTAACGTTGGCGGTTATGCAGCGCAGTTCCTCTATGACGGGACGAATTTGCGGCTTTTGAACCCGCTGCCGAAAGGCGTTTCGCGCATTGTTCCTTTTACAGCAAGCGGGACGTTTACGCCAGTCGGCTCCCTCGTTCTTGTGCAGCAATGGGCTGGGGGCGCCGCTGGCCGCAATGTCGGCGGCAGCAGCTATACGGCCGGTCAGGGGGGCGGCGCGGGCGAATACCGCTATGGCTATTTCCCTGTGACGCCGGGTGTTGGCATTGCCGTCACCGTTGGAGCCGGAGCTGCAGCCGGATCGAACGGCAATGGGGGCATGTCGTCTTTCGGATCGTTAATGACGGCGATTGGCGCGATCGGGACGGCGGGCGGAACTGGCGGCGCAGGTGGGTATGGGTTCTCGGGCGGCGCGGGAAGCCCCGGCTTTTCGAACGGCAATGTGGCGGGAGCGATCGTTGTCATCGGCTCCGGCGGCGTGCCTTATCTCTCTGGTCTCTTTGGCAGTGGCGGCGCAGGCGGCGACGGTGGTCCGACCGGCAATCCGTATGGCCGCGCGGGGCAACCCGGTTTCGTGCTCGTATCCGAGGTGGGTTAACCAATGTTTGCATTGATCCAGAACGGCGTGGTTGATCGCGCGTGGTTCAAGAAGAATCCCGGCCGCAACTTTCGCATCAGGCCGCCGCATCATCATCGTTGAAAGAGGAATAGAGATGGCAATTCCCTATGAAGTTGCGGTTAAGTTATCCGCCGTCAACGGATTGTCGCCAGTTATCGCGACGCTCTCCAACGAATTAGCCAATCTCAACGCTCGCGTCAAAGACGTTGAAGGCGGCTGGACTCGTATCAAGACCGTAATGGCCGGGGCTGCGGCCATCTGGGGTTCGGTCGAGCTTGTGAAGGGCCTCGCGCATGTCGCGAGCGCCGGCAAGGAATTGCTCAACCAGCAAGACCAGATGGAGCGCATGGGCGTTTCTCATCTTGATACACTGAAGCTTACGGCCGAGTATTATGAGAAAATTGCAAAGGCGATCCCGACTTCCTCCGCTGACGAATACCTAAAAACCGTTCGCGAGTTGCGTGGCGTTACCGGGACCACCGACGAGGCGGCGCTCCTCGCGGGCAAAGCGCTCAAGATGGACGCGCTGATCGCCAGCACTACAGGAAAAGGCGAAAGCGGCAGAGGAACTGAATTTTACAAAATAATGCGTTCTGCGGAAATGAAAGGCATCGCCACAAACCCTGAAAAGCTAGACGCATTTACGGACACCGCCTATAAATTCATTACGGCATTTGGCGGCAAGTTGACGCCGCAGGACTTCCAGACTTTCGCGCGGCGAGGTGGTACGGCGTGGATTAACGCCGACGAAAAAGCCATGGGTCCGATGGCGGTCATGATGGCCGATCTAGGAGCCTCGACGGCCGGCACGGTTGCGATGACGCTTCAGCAGTTGCAGACGGGAGCGACGACGCTTTCGAAGCAGCAGGCGGAAGTCTTGGCGCAGGCCGGCCTCATTGACATGAGCAAGACGACAAAGACCGGGTTCGGCGGCGGCAGACTGCAATTGCAGCCCGGCGCGATGGTCGGCGCACGCGAGCATGCGGGCGATCTTCCCGGCTGGATCGATGATGTTGTTTATCCAGCCCTCATGAAAATGGCTCATGGCGACGAGTCTGAGTTTCTGCAGTTGCTTTCCAAAATCGCGCCTAACCGAAATGCGTCCAAGGCCGTTGAGATGTGGGGCGCTCCTGGATTTCGCCAGCAAATTGACAAGGATATGCGCCTTGCTGGGGAGGTCAAGGATCAGAACGCGGCTTACGCTGGATTTACAAACAACAATCCTGTCGGTGTCGAACAGGCGTATAATGCGCAGTATAAATCCATGATGGAGGCGATCGGCGCACCTTTGATGCAGGCGGCGATCCCGGTCATGAAGAACGTCACCGATATGTTTTCCAGCATCGGAAACTTAGCGAACAAGAACCCGGAAACGATAAAACAGATCGGTGAGGGTTTGGTGGTGGTAGCTGCTGGTTTCGCAGCATTTGGCGGCGCAGCGGTGATCCTTGGCCTTGCGTCGTTCGCAGGCGCGGGAGCTGCAGCAGCAGGCGTCGCCGGCATAGCGACGGCCATCACCGCGCTTGCCGCGCTAAATTGGGAGGGTGCGAACCGCGTTCTCCATGCCGTCGGGGATGGGCTTTCTTGGTTCGTCGAGAAGATAAATAATCTTCCTGCCGACTTTATGAAATTCCTGCATGACCAGACGCCCAGTGGGTTTAAGCGTGGCATGTACGGGTCCAATGCAGGGACAGACCCCCAGTCACCTCTGTATCACAAAAATAGCTACACGCCCGGCCCTCCCGGCAAAGGCGAGCAGCCCATTCACGTGCATTTTCATGTGGACGGGCAGGAAGTCGAGCAGGCTGTCACCAAGATCCAGATGCAAAGCGCGATGTATCCGACACGGGCGCCATATTACGACAGCTATGCGTCTTGGTCGCCGCCTGACATCAACCTTGTTGCGGTTTAATGGCGCGTTAGGGAGCCGGCGGCGCAGCGATGCGACGACAGTATGCCCTCGTCGCCGGCGCGCATCGACTGGCGGCGGCTAAGAAACTTGGATGGTCCGAGATACCTTGTCTTACCCTTTATGATGAGCCTGACGAACAAGCGCGCCTGTGGGAGATCGCGGAGAACCTACACCGCGCCGAGCTGACGGCGTTGGAGCGTAGCGAGCTTATCTCAGAGTGGATCGGGCTGACTGATAAGGTGGGGCAACTTGCCCCACCTTTAGGAGGAATACAGCCTAATGATAAAGGCGTCCGAAGGGCTGTCCGCGAACTCGGCATCGAGCGGACCGAAGCGAGGCGCTCCGACAAGATCGCCGGACTCTCGCCTGAGGCCAAAGCAGCGGCTCGCGAGGTTGGTCTCGACGACAACCAGAGCGCGTTGCTAACCGCTGCGCATGTTGACTAAAAGGGCGGTGTCTTCGATTGGACCGCGATACGGTTAGGCGCTGGGTTGCTTTCGCATTCAGCGCCTCGGCTCATGGAACGGCCTGATCTGACGTGCCAAAAGAAAAAATGGCAGAGTGCTCGACGGACTCTCTATAAGAATTCTCAAGCCAAATCGACCAGCCCGTCAAGGTGACGCGATGGACGCCCGCCTGGCTCTTCAAGATCCCATCTTGAAAGTCATAGAATCGAACAATGCTATCAACCACGCCAGTAACGTCGGCGCGCAGATATGCCCGCGATTCGCCGTTCGACTGAGCCATAAGAACTAAGCCAGATTTGCGGGATTCGGCCTTTTGACCAAGAAAGAATTCAGAATGCTGATCAACTCTAATGCCGTAGCGATCACCATAACGTAATACTATTACCTGCCCATAGTCCGCTGCATTCATGATGAACGGACTGTCCGGGCGGTTCAGAATGACAATTGGACGATAGTCTGATGGCGTGCGTTCAAATTCGGTGACAATCGCCAAATAAATTTGCTCTCCTAGTTTAAGCTTGATCAGTTCGCCAGGCTTGCAGTTGGAAAGAATACCAGCTTCGAGTGAATCAAGATTCATTTTAGCCATCCCTTCTTAGCCTGACGCTCCACAGGTAGATTAGCCCTGTCTGGTACGCAGTTATCGTCAAAGCCAGATAGTATATGATCTGCGCAGCCCTGTCCTCGTTTGGCGACAAGCCGGTCACAGCATAGAGAGCGGCGCGACGAGAGCATGCTGAATGGCCCGCAAAAATTCATTTTTTTCGTCCCATCGCAGATCGTACGAAAACATGCCTGTTCTATGTACAATATAAGCTCATTTCTCGATGCCGCCGAGGTGCGCCTCAACCTCATCGAGGGTCCAACTGCATGTCCATCGGTCCGCAAGAGCGGGATTTACAGCGCCTCCGGTTTGAGCATCGACTAGGGCATAGCGGCCGAAGTCCACAGCGCGCGGATCTCGGCTTCGGCTTTTGACGAGTCTGTACCCTTGCCGGTCAGCCGCCCGGCGCAAACGATTCTCGCGCACTTTGTCCTGCTCCATAAAAATCACTATTCCCCAAACGATGCTTGACGTGATGCTGGAAGTCAATCTACAAGTGATGCTCGAAGCCATATTAACAGCTTCTATGGAGCAACCACAATGCCGAACAGCACCGTTCCGGCAGCCGATGCCGGCTTGCCAAATCTCAACCGCAGATCAGCCCTCGCGAAACTTGGCATGGGCATTGCCGGGGGCGCGTCGTTGGCGACGATCGCCGCTGCCGCTCCCGTGGAGGCTGCGGTCTCGTCAGAACTCCTACGATTGATCGAAGCTCATCGGTCCGCACACGACGCCCTTACGCGGGCAGTCACCCGCTGCGACGAGGCCGAAGTTTCCTACAATGGCATACGCCCGAGCATCCCGTTCAAGGATATGTGGGCTGGCAAAGAGTACGGCGCCGACTATAAGCCGCTCGACATTTCTCTTGGCGTGGACGAGTGCAAGAGTCGCGTCATAAGAAGCTTGGATTGGTCCGATAGAATAGGGGGAGGCATTGACGAATTTGCGTCGCCGAAGCGGCTAAAACAGCTCCAGGCGGCGCGCAAAGCGATAAAGAACGATGCCTTCGCTGTCATCGACGCCGCTTTCGCTGAGGATGAGGCGGCTCGGCAGTCGTCTGGATTCGCCGCCGCGAAACGCGATGTAGATCAAGCTTCCGATGCGGAGGATGAGGCACTGACGGCTCTATGCGCCTATCGATGCGCGACGCTCAAAGAGGTGCAAATCAAGGCCGACTATCTGTCTGCCGATCATATCGAGGTCGAATGGTTTGAGGAACGTCATTTCAAGGCGCTGCTTCAGGCTTCTCGCAAGATGGAGGCCTGAGCTATGGCTGACAATCCATCCCGCCGCGCCGCGGTCGAAGCAGACCCTGTCTTCGCACTAATCGAAGGACATGCAGCAGCGTATGCAGATTGGGAGAGGCTCGACAGAGAGATGGCAAGTAAGCCGGGGGAGAATATCTCTGAAGCAGATAACAGCCACTACGACGCCCTCTATAAGCTAGAATGTGAAGCGCAGCGGCGTCTTTTCTCGACGAAGGCGACCACCGTGGCTGGAGCGGAGGCTTTTGCTTCTCACGTTTTGAGATATCCTCGCATCGCAACTTTCGACGGCGCTGACTTCAGCCTGACCAAGGCGATCTCGACAATTGCCGAGTCACTGCGAGACATCTCCGCGAGTGGGATTATGGCTCCGTTATCACCCCTCAAGTTTCAGGCGAAAGTCTGGCTCGCGCGGCAGATGATCGCCCTTGCTGATCGGATCGTGGCGAGCGCCGAGAGATCTGGCTGACTGATAAACTGGCCCAACTTGCGACAGTTTCTAAAGGCGGCCGAGTGCGACGTTTTAGTATTGTCGTCTCAACTTGAGACAAAAACACCGAACTCGGTCCGCCTAGCCCGATTTGGATGCAGATGGTTCGCGAACGGACACCGAAATGACGGATGATGACCGGGCGACCATTGCAACGGTCGATCTCTCGGCGAACCCCTTGTCGTCGAACGATTTCGACCCGGATGGATAGTGCCCGCAATGCTCGCAATATCTTCCACTGGCGCACTCGCATGGTGCGTTACAGGAGCACGTTGGATGCCCTTCGCAGTTGCCGCACATCATTTCTTCCCCACCGTTCGAGCATTCTTGCGACGCCCGTTATCGTTTTTCGGCGATCCGTGCTGGAACTGCCGCAAATCATGATGAGCGTCGGGGCTACACATTGCAAGACGGCACTGACTGAGAGCAGCCTCGACGCCTGGTTCTAAGCTGATGGCTTAGCCGTGACGGCGTAGATAGCAAGAATCACGAGAGAACAGAGGAGGAGCTCGAAAATCAGTGCGCTGCCTTACCAAATACACGCCGTCTTCACCAAGGCTAGCGTTTGGCGACTAAACGCGTCGCCAAGGGATGGCAGCCGTTACCCGAAACGTTACCCGACAGGAAGTGCAGATTTTAATCGTGGTTGAAATTTCGGTCTAACTATTTGATTTCATTGGTGCCGCAAGAGGGATTCGAACCCCCGACCCCCTCATTACGAATGAGGTGCTCTACCAGCTGAGCTATTGCGGCAATTCCGTCTTGATCAAAAGCTGCGATCTTCGGCGTCACCTCTTAGCGATAAGCGCGGCGCTTCGCAACCGTCCTCTGCAAATCCAGTTCAGCACGCTCAGATTGACGCCGGCTGATTCATTTCCGCTTGACGTCGAAGAGCTGCGCGAACTCCTTGGGCTGTTCCTTTTCCTCGTCCGGCTGCTGGCCCAAAGCGGCCAGCTCCTCGGGGCGCGATTGCTCAGGCGCCGGCGGCTCCTCGTCTGTGACGACCGCCGCGCCCGCCTCAGGCTTCGCGACGGGCGGCTCGGCTTGCGGCGTCACTGGCGCTGAGGAAAGCGATTTGCTCTGCGCCTCACCGAGCAGCAAGGGCGGAACCGGTGGAAGAATCTGAGCGAAAACCGCTTCCTCCACTTCATCGCCAGAACTCAGACGTTCGACCGGCTTTTGCCAGACGAAGGCGTCGAGCTGGCCCGTCACCGGCGAAATCGGACGCCATTGGTCGGACGTTACCCCATCCGCGACCCAGGTAGGATCGCGCGGCGCGTGCGAGGCTCGCGTCAACCATTCGCGAAAATAGCCGGCGCCGCCATGCTGCTTCTCTTCGATCTCCGCCATGAGGCGGCACATGCGGGCGGTCGGTCGCTCCGGCCCTTCGATCAACGGCTGCATCGCTTCGCGGGCGGCCTTGTAATCGCCGGCCGCGATCGCCGCCTGCGCGATCATGATTTTGCTCTCGGCCTCGCGCGGAGCGAGCCGCGCGAGCGTCAGCGCCCGCGCCAGCCGGCCGGCGCTGGAGTCTCCTGGATGCAACCCCAGATAAATCTTGGCGAGATCTGGATGCGGCGTCGCGGCCCAGGAGGTTTCGATCAGTTTCGTCGCTTTGCGCACATCGCCGGCATCGCCAGCGAGCCTTGCGGCAAGCATAATGGCGGGGACGAGGGTCGGCGCGCGTTTCAGAGCGGCGCGCGCGAGCGTCAAGGCTTCGGCCGGTTGCGCGTCCGCTTTTTCGAGCGCAATCGCGGTCTCGAGAACCGCCCGCTGGCGCTCGCGAATCGTCTTGTCGAACAGTTTCGCGCCCGACGCGCCCTCGAGCAACGCCAATGCGCCTCGCCAGTCGCCGGCTGCCACCTTATGATCGAAATTCGCCTTCGCCGCCCAGGGCAACGGCGCGATCTGATGCGCGGCATCCACATATTGCTGCGCCTTCTCGACGTCGCCCTGGCGCTGCGCCTCGACGTGAAGGCCACGCAGCCCGAGAAGACGCATATCGTTGCGTTTGCTCATTTCCTCAAACGCCGCCGCGGCCTGGCTCGCCTCCCCCGAAAGCTGGGCCGCCTGCGCTTTCAAAAGCAGCGCTAAAGGCTCGTCGCGGAGAAGCTTCTGCGCCTCGGCGGACGCCTTGCGCGCAACCAGCGCATCGCCAGCGCCAACCGCGATCATCCCGCGCGAGAGAGCGGCATAGCCTCTCTCCCGCCGTTGTCCCCGCGTCGCGAGCGCCATCAGGGAGGGAAACTTGAAGATGAAGCGGATGACGCTCCATAAGGCGACCAGAGCCGCCGCCGCGACGAAAATGGCGCCGATGCCGACAAGGACAGAGGTTTCAATGCGATACCCCTGCCAATTGAGCACGAGTTCGCCGGGCCGATCGACGAGCCAGGCCTCGCCAAATGCCAGAGCGATGAGGACGGCGAAGAACAGGAGGACGCGGATCATGTGTTTCCTGTCAAAAGCGCGATTTGGGATGTTTGCGAGGCGCAGATCCTCGCGACGATCAAGACTTCGGCTTGCCTAACGCCGTCACCGCGTCCGCTTCGATCGCGCTCGCCGCGGCCACGGCGTCAAGACGCGCTTTCGCCGCCTCGCCCCATGCCGCCGACTTGACCTTAACTTCGGCCGGGAGCTGCGACCAAATGGCATAGGCTTTGGCGACGTCAAGGCGCGCCAGAGCCTTCTCGATCGCAGCGACGCGGCCGGGAAGGTCGGGATCATTGGGATCGCCTTGCCGATGAATGTGGACGAGATTTGCGGCGTCATGCGCGAGCCGATCGAGAATGCCGCTATCGTGCTTTTGCGCCGGCGCATCGAGCGTCGGCGCGAGAGCTGCGAACCGGTCCGCGAGGTCGCCGACGCTCGCGACCCCGGTCTTCGCGGCCGCGCGCAAGGGCGCAAGTTTTGCCGGATCTTCGCCAAGCGAGTCCAGCACGGCGAGTTCGCCCGCGAAAGGCTCGCCGCGCGTCACGAGCTGCAGCAAGCTGATCGCGGCGACGCCTTTCGCAGGAACAGCCGCCAAAGCCCGCGCGCTTTGAACGGCGGCCTCGCGATCCTGCTGCTGCGCCCTGATGTCGACCTTCGGCGCCGCGAGCTTTGTCTCGAGCGCGCTGACCTTTTGTTCGAATGCGGCGATTTTCGCTTCGATCGGCGCAATGTCCGGCGCTTCGGCGCCAGGCGATTCGCCGGCCGCCTTCGGCTGCGCAGCGAGCTCCGCGTGCAGTTCATTCAAGGCCGAGTCAGCCGAGGCCGCTGCCTTGCCGGCGCTGTTCTCAGCGGCCGTCAAACGGCTTCCGATCGCGGCTAACGCGGCTGCGGAAGCCTCGCTCTTATGCTCGAGTTCCACAATATGCGCGTTCAATTCGGCAACATGGTCTCCGTCGTCCGGAGCCTGCTGCTGGTCCAGCATGCGCAATGCGAAAGCGCCGCCAAACCCGGCCAGCGCTCCTAGGATCAGCGCCGCGGCCAAAACAGGCGCACGCGAAGGCTGTTTCACCTTTTCGATCCGAGGCGCAACTTTTGGCTGGCCAGGGGCGATGGTCTCTGGCTCCGGCCTCGCCTCGCCAAGCGAATCACCGCTCGACGCCGCCTCAGGCTGGGGGATTGGGGTTGTCGCGGTTTCGCCTGACGCCGTCAGAGAAGAAGTGTCCCCCGCATCGCCATCTGGCGCGGGGCCAGCTTGGGTCGCCTTTTGAAAAAGCTCGTCCTTGTCGTCAGCCATCCAGCGCCCTCGCCTTTTCGCCCTTTGTAAAGCAACCCATGGCCGATCGCAACGATGAAGCCCGGTGTCCTGTGCTGTCGAGGCAGCCGCGGATATGACGCTGACGGAACGTCAGATGAGGCGACGGCTAGCGATCGCCCCGCCGCAACGTCGACTGATTCGCCATGCTCCGCCCAGGCAGACGCCTGCTTGGCACAGCCGCCTGCGATCCTGCCGCCAAAGCTTCTGAAAAAGAACAAAGAAACCGAATGCAAGAAATCTATTCGAGAATTTCAGGCGCGATTCTCGTTTTATAAAATCTACCCGCCCGAGACACATGTATTCAGCACCAAATACGGTCAGGTAGTCAAACATACCCGAAATATATGCACTAAATTTACAATTGACTATTTCCACAAATGAAACGATACCAACACATGAATGAATTATTCGTAATTATATTTTATCAGCTCACCCGATCGAGTTTAGCACAAGCCCAAATATGATAAATGATATGCCACAACATTTACATGTTGTTGACATAATTTGCAATTACCCGAAAGCTTACGGCTCCGGTCAAGGCTCTGCTTCGGCGGCGCGGTTGGAGCAGATGCTACAAGGAGTGGTGGCCATGCCGGGAACAATAATTCGATTTTTCAATAGATTGCGCCATTTATCTTTAATCGGGCGAGCATCTCTCGCCGGTTGCATTGCCCTTTTATGCGCCGCGCCTTGCACGGCCTGGGCTAAAGCGACCATCATCAATGCGCCTTTTACCGCCAATCCGGGCGATTTCATATCCCTCGAGGGCTCGGGCTTTGGCGCAGCGCCGCAGGTATTCATCACGCCCGGCAATACGAAAGTCAGAACCCAGGTGCCGGTCACGAAAGGCCAGGACAATGTCGTCGTCCTGCGCATTCCCCAAAACTGGGCGTTCAGCCTCTACACGGTTCAGGTCTACGATAATGCGTCGTCGACCAGCAACTCGGTCGCCATCAATGCGCCGCAGGCTTTTCAGTTCTGGCGGGCGGACATCGCCCCGGGCCGACCCACCCGCCTCTATGGCCGCAATCTGCTCGTCGCCGGCGGATCGCCAAGCATCACTTTGCTCGATACGCAGACCAACGCTCAACTGGCGGCCAGCGTCGCCCCCAGCAACAGCACTTTCTTTTTTCTCACTTTCATACCGCCGGCCGGCATTGTCGCGGGTCACACTTACAAGGCCATTGTGTCGAATGGGCTAGCCTCGACCACCACAGAAGCGACAGTGCTCGGGCATGCGGCCGGAGGCGACTATTTCGGCGTTGACGCGCCCTGGGCCTATGACTTCGTCACCCGGGACGGACCTGGCTATAACGCCGGCGTCGCAGGCACGAAACAGTCCGACCACCATATTTTCAACGTCAGGACGGACCCGAGCCTGAACCCTGTCGCGAGGGGTGACGGCGTCACCAATGACGCCGGCGCGATTCAATCGGCGCTCGACCAGGCCTCAAGAAACGGCGGCGGCATCGTCTACCTTCCCGCGGGAACCTACAATCTCGGAGTGACGGGCATCGCCATCCGGCCCGGCGTCGTCATTCAGGGCCATAGCAATGCCGACACGAAAATCATCTTCGGCCCGACGTCCGCTCAGGGCTCGTCCTTCGGCATGTCGGGCATTGAAGTTCCCGACAACGCGGTGTTGACGGGGATCGCGGATCTTTCGATTCAGAATGTCGACCTCACGAGCCAGAGGGTCATCAATCTCGACACGCGAGGCGGGACCATCAGCAAGTTCTTCATTCAGCGCGTCAATTGGGAACTCGGCAGCGGAGCGTCTATTTTTCCGGTCGGCGATCGAATCAGCATTATGAATTCCAACTTCCATCAGGCGGTCAACTTCCAGAATGGAAGCCCGGCGACCGGCGGATTGGGACCGATTTATATCCTCGGATCAAGCAATCTCGTCTTTGTCGGCAACACCGTCAAATGGGCGACCGATCAGGTTCTGATGAATGACATGGTTAATGCTTTCATCGAAAGCAATCACTTCACGCGCAGCGCGTCCGATAAGGTTGCCGCGACGTCGGCGATGGCTGCCGCCGCGTGCTGCACAAGCACGCCGGTCGGGACCGGTCAGATGGTCAGTCGCAGGCTCGGACGCCAGTTGACGATCCAGTTCGGCAAAAACATCATTATTGCAAACAACATTTTTGACGTGTCGGACGGCTCCCTCGACAGCACCCTGAACGATGGCGAAACGTTTCTGAATGAATCGAGAGGCCGTGAGGACGAAGGCGTCGTGACCTCGGCAAATAGCACGAGCGTCAGCGCCAACGCCAAAAGCTGGAATTATTATTCAAATTCGATGGTCATCATCGTCAGCGGCGCGGGAGCCGGGCAGTGGAGACACATCACACAGTTGAGCAACAACAGCACTTTCACCATTGATCAACCCTGGGACGTCGTTCCCGCGGCGGGCGATCATTTCACCATCGCGGTTCCTTCTTTTGAAAACGCCTGGATCAATGGCAACACCATGAGCAACAATCCCCAAGGGATCAGTCTGTGGGCAGGCGCATTTCTCAACACCAACGTCTCTTCTAACAAAATGACGGACAACGGCGGCATTTATCTCAATCCGATATCGACCAATTCCGACGCCGTTGGGCTCCCCGAGTTCAGCGTGTCGCGAAACATCGAAATAAAAGGAAACACTCTCGCTAACATAAACTCTACGAGATCGCCCTTTATCAACATAAACCTGACGAACATCTGGCCGAACACCTTTTGGGGGTATAGCACCCTCGGCGTCGAAGTACGCAACAACAGCATCACGACGCGCTCAGGCACCTATTCTTACCCATACCCGCAAGGCTTTCAGAATGTCGTCTATTACCAGGGGCAGACTCCTTATGTAGAACAAGGCAAGTCAGCTCTTGTCGGAAATATTTTCCAGGGAAACGCCTGCATCAATTGCCCGGTTGACTTCCAGATCGGCACCGGGGATCTCGATACGGTCATCTGGAATTCATATACCGTAAACTCCCCCGGAGTTACCTCGACATTGCTGCTCGATACAAGCCAGTTGAATTACTGGGTTCCGGGATCGATTGGCACAGTGATCGGACATGATTGAACGCGCATTGTTGCTTCATTCGGTCTGAACCGGCCAGCTCGCGCTAACCTTCGATCGGACACGACGGAGAAATCCGTCGTGTCCGCGCCGTTCATAACCGTAGAACGGCGGCCGCCGAGCCACGCCTACGATCGCGAGAATCGCTCGCATTGTCTGCCAATCCTACGCGCCAGCCCCTGACGGCGCCGCGCTTCGCGCAGTCCAGCACGGCGCAAGACTGGGATGCTTTTCTTCTTGCAATGATTTCCCGCGCGCTGGATCCGATGCATCGCGCAACGGACCTTTGAGGATGGAGTTCGATCGACATGCAGCGCGATCGCCCGGCGCAGGCCGCTGACTCTTGAATTACGATCAAGGACAGCGCGTTGAGGATGGCGTTGACGCGGCCATCGAGCGGTCGATCGCGCAGCTTCGCAGCGGCCGGACCGAGGACGCCCTGCTTGGTGTGCGCCCTTTGGACTCGCAGCAAGTTGGGAGTCCGGAAAAATCCACGCTCATCGGCCTGATTTGCCTCAGCGCCGCGGACTATGAGACGGCGCTTAACTGGTTCAATCGTTCGCTCAGCCTCGATCCCGCCAATACGCAAGCCTGGCTCCATCGCGGAGCGGCGCTGCAGCAGCTTGGCCGGGCGGAGGCGCTCGCATGCTATGACGAGGCGCATCGTCTTGGACTCGCAGAGCCGGCGCTCTTCTATAATCGCGGCAATCTTTTGCGCGCGGCCGGCCGGCTCGATGAGGCGATTGTGTCTTACGATGCCGCTTTGCGGCTCAATCCCGCCTATCCGGAGGCTTTACGCGCCGGCGCGCTTGTCCTGCGTGATCTCGGCTATCCGCAGGGCGCCATCGAATTTCTCGACGAGGCGGTGCGCCTCAGCCCGAGCTTCACCGAAGCCCTGATTGATCGCGGCGATATTCTGCAAGGTCTCGATCGTCTGGACGAGGCCATCGCCTGTTACGATCGCGCATTGAACAACGATCCGGACAACGCCGCCGCCTGGAACAACCTCGGCGCCGCTCTGCTGACGCTCGGCCGCTATGGGGAGGCTGACAAGGCGTTTGACGCCGCTTTGCGCGCCGACCCACATTCTCCTCAAGCCTGGAACAATCGCGGCAATCTGATGCTGGCGACGCAGCGCCCGGAGGCGGCGCTGTCCGATTATGAGCGGGCGCTCGCTTTGCGCGCTGACTATTCGGAAGCGTTGATCGGACGCGCGGGCGCGCAAAAGCAGCTCGGCCGGCTCGGCGAAGCTCTGGCCGGGCTGGATAACGCCCTCGCGTTGCAGCCGGACTCGGACCATGCGAAGAACAACAAAGCGGTCCTGCTGCTGCTGCGCGGCGAGTTCGCACGGGGCTGGGATTTTTATGAATCGCGCTGGATTATCAGCAGAACGCCCAAGCACGCGCTCAAGCTTGCCGTTCCCGAATGGGAAGGTCAGAAGCTCGCGGGCAAAAGCATCATCGTTTTCGACGAACAGGGTTTTGGCGACACGATTCAGTTTGTGCGCTTTTGCCTCGTTCTCACCGAGCTTGGCGCCAACGTCACCTTCTTCTGCCGCCGGCGTCTGCACCGGCTTTTCAAGAGCCTCGCGCCGCCGCTTCGGCTTATTGACCGCCTCGAGCCGGGCGATCTTGGACGCGGTGAGCGCTTTGATTTTCAAATCGCCCTTTGCAGCCTGCCGCGCGCGCTGAAAACGCGGCTCCATTCGATCCCGACGCCTATTCCCTATCTTTTTGCCGAGCCGGCTCTTGTCCAAAAATGGGCGTCTCGGCTTGGCTCGCACGGCCTCAAGGTCGGGATTTGCTGGCGCGGGAGCGCCAATCTGAAGGCCGATCGCGGCCGCGCCGTGCCGCTCGCCCTGTTCGAGAGGCTCATAGGCGCAGGGCGGACCGGCGAGGGCGTGCGGCTGATCAGCCTGCAAAGGCCGGCCGACCTGCCGCCGCAGGACGATCTCGCCGCCCTACCCTGGCTCGAACAGATGGGCGCGGACTTCGACGCCGGTCCGGACAGTTTCATCGACACCGCGGCTCTCATGCAGAGCCTCGACCTTATCGTCTCCTGCGATACCTCGACCGCGCATCTCGCCGGCGCTCTCGGCCGGCCCGTCACCGTTTTGCTGCAGCGCATTCCCGATTGGCGCTGGCTGCTCGATCGCGAGGATTGCCCCTGGTATCCCTCGATGCGCCTTGTAAGGCAAAGCCGGCTCGGCGACTGGAGCGAGCCAATGTCGCGCGTCGCGGAGGCGCTGCGAAATCTCGCCTCATGACAGCTCGAATTCTGACCAATCCCGCGCCGATTCGCGATAGCCTCGTCGCCGCGTCCAAGCCAGCGCCCGCCAGAGGGAATAATGCTTTCCAAAACGCGATGGGATGAGCGGCAAACGCAAGCGACGGATCTGTCAAAAACGCGCCCTCCCCGGCCGGAAAGAGTACGGGATAAGCGGTTCAGACGCGTTTGACCGCGGCCATGATGTAATTGATGCTCATATCATGCGCGAGCCGCCATTTGCCCGCCAGCGGATCGAAGACGACCCCTGTCTCATCGAAAACGCGCAGGCCCGCCGCCTCGAGCGACTTTCCGAGCTCAGCCGGGGTGATGAACTGGCTCCAGTCATGCGTGCCGCGCGGCGCCCAGCGCAGCACATATTCGGCCCCGACGATCGCAAAGGCGAAGCTTTTGAAGGTTCTGTTGAGCGTCGCGGCGACGAGCACGCCGCCGGGCCGCGTCATCGCGCCGGCGTGGCGCAGGAAGCCTTGTACGTCGCGCACATGCTCCAGCACCTCCATCGCGAGGACGACGTCGAAAACCTCGCCCTCGGCGTTCAGCGCCTCGGCGGTCGCGCAGCGATAGTTGATTTTGAGGCCCGCCAGAGCGGCGTGATCCTTCGCCGCTTCTATATTCCGGGGCGCCGGATCAATCGCGGTCACAACCGCGCCATGCCGGGCGAGCGGCTCGGCCAGAATGCCGGCGCCGCAGCCGATGTCGAGCACGCGCAGGCCGGCGAGCGGCTGGGACCCGTGACGGTCGCGCGGGCGCCCGTCGACCGTGAAATGGCGGCTCAGCAGATCGCGCAGATAAGCGACGCGCACGGGATTGAATTTGTGCAGCGCCGCCATCGGCCCGTCAGGGCGCCACCATTCGTCGCTCAGCCGGTCGAATCTTGCGACATCCTCCGGATCGACGGTCGATTCGGGCGCGATTTTTTCCCTTTGAACCATGGTTTGCATTCCGCTGGGCTTTATTGCATTGACTCGCCGCGCCGGCCTTTGCATGAATGCGCCGCCGCGAGGCGAAGCGATACCGCCTTCGCCGCGCCGGCGAAGGCTGATTCGACTTGATAGGCTCCGGGAGCCTATCGACGCAAATCGGCCGCCGAATGACCCCTCTCGCGCAAGCCCAGCCAAGGAGCGCTTTTCGCCCCGATGTCCCGTCTAGTCATGAAGTTTGGCGGCACGTCGGTCGCAAACATAGAACGCATCCGGAATGTGGCAAGGCATGTCGCGCGCGAGCGCAAGGCTGGCTTTGACGTCGCCGTCATCGTCTCCGCCATGTCGGGCAAGACCAACGAACTCGTCGGCTGGTGCCGTGAAGCCGCGAAACTCTATGACGCGCGCGAATATGACGCGGTGGTCTCGTCGGGCGAACAGGTCACCGCCGGGCTGCTCGCGCTGGTTCTGCAGGACGCCGGCATCCCGGCGCGCTCATGGCAGGGCTGGCAGGTGCCGATCCTCACCTCCGATTCGCACGGGTCGGCGCGCATTCTCGACATCGACGGGTCGGCGATCATCAAGGGATTTGAAGCGCGCGGCGAAGTCGCTGTGATCTCTGGCTTTCAGGGCGTCAACAAGGACACCGGCCGCATCGCGACGCTTGGCCGCGGCGGCTCCGACACCAGCGCCGTCGCCATCGCCGCCGCGATCAAGGCGGACCGGTGCGACATTTATACCGACGTCGACGGCGTTTATACGACCGATCCGCGGATCGTTCCGAAAGCGCGCCGCCTCGATCGCGTGGCGTTCGAAGAAATGCTGGAAATGGCTTCGCTCGGGGCCAAGGTCCTGCAGGTGCGCTCGGTCGAACTCGCCATGGTGCACAAGGTCAAGACATTCGTGCGCTCGTCGTTTGATGATCCGGAAAATCCGCAACCCGGCACCTTGATTTGCGATGAGGAGGATATTGTGGAGCAGCAGGTCGTCACCGGCATTGCTTTTTCAAGGGATGAAGCGCAGGTCACTTTGCGGCAGGTGGCGGACCATCCGGGCGTCGCCGCCGCCATATTCATGCCGCTCGCCGAAGCTAACATAAATGTTGATATGATCATTCAGGTCGCTTCCGAGGATGCGGGATCGACCGACATGACTTTTACGGTGCCAGCCGCCGATTTTGAACGAACCAAAGCCATTCTGCTTAAGGCGCAGCCACAGATTGGTTTCGCCAGCCTCCACGGAGCGAATGATGTCGTCAAAATCTCCGCCATCGGGGTCGGCATGCGCAGCCACGCGGGAGTGGCCGCCCGCGCGTTCAAGGCTTTGGCGGAAAAAGGCATCAATATCAGGGCGATCACCACGTCCGAGATTAAGTTTTCGGTGCTGATTGAGGCGGCCTACACGGAATTGGCGGTCAGGACTCTTCATTCGCTTTACGGCCTCGATAAAGCCTGAAGCGCAAATTGCCGCGCATTCCTTCGCAAACGCCCTACATTCTCTTGCGGTCCGGGGTTTGCACTGGTTAAACGAACCCAAGGCAGGAGAGAGCCTGCTCAGCGCTCTTTTCGCGCCCTTGGCGCATGATCATGAGGCCTCAAGGCCTGGACAGGAAACAGCCATGTATGGCGCCCTCGGCGGACCCCGTCTGCTGCTGCGCCGGCTTCGCGAAGTCATGGCGGAGCCGGTCAGTCCGCAGGCTAGGCTCGACAAGATCGTCGTTCACATCGCCGCCAATATGGTCGCCGAGGTTTGTTCGGTCTATGTCCTTCGCGCCGACGGCCGGCTTGAGCTCTACGCGACAGAGGGCCTGAACCGCGAAGCCGTCCATCTCACCACTATGCGGGCGAGCGAAGGCCTCGTCGGACTGATCGCCGAGACCGCCGAGCCGCTTGCTCTCGCCGACGCGCAAAATCACCCCGCGTTTTCCTATCGTCCCGAGACGGGCGAAGAAATTTATTCCTCTTTCCTCGGCGTGCCGATCCTGCGCGGCGGCAATACGCTCGGCGTGCTCGACATCCAGAACCGGGCGCGCCGGGTCTATACGGAAGAGGAAATCGAGGCGCTCCAGACGACGGCCATGCTGCTCGCCGAGATGATCGCCTCGGGGGAGTTGCAATCGATCGTGCAGCCCGGCGCCGACATCGCCCTCGGCCGTCCGCTCAGCCTCAAAGGCTCCCCTCTCGCTGAAGGGCTCGGCCTCGGCCATGTCGTCCTCCACGAGCCGCGCATCATCGTCAAACAACTCGTCGCCGAAGACGTCAAGCAAGAGATAGCGCGCCTCGACAAAGCCATCGCCGCGATGCGCGATTCGATCGACAATCTGATTGAACGCGGCAATATGGGGCCGGGCGAACATCGCGACGTGCTCGAGACCTTCCGCATGGTCGCGCATGATCGCGGCTGGCTGCGCCGCCTGCGCGAGGCCGTGACGACGGGCCTCACGGCCGAGGCCGCCGTCGAGCGCGTCCAAAACGACGCGAGAGCCAAGCTGCAGCGCCACACCGATCCCTCGATGCGCGAGCGCCTGCACGATCTCGACGATCTCGCCAATCGCCTGCTGCACGAGCTGACAGGACAGAGTTTCGTCTCGGCGCATGATGAATTGCCCGATAATGCGATCATCGTCGCGCGCACGATGGGACCGGCCGCGCTGCTCGAATATGACCGCTCCAAATTACGCGGGCTCATCCTCGAAGACGCGGGCGGCGGCAGTCATGTCGCGATCGTCGCCCGCGCGCTTGGCATTCCGGCGGCCGGCGACGTCGCCAATATCCTTGATTTCGTCGAACCGGGGGACGCGATCATCGTCGACGGGGCGCTCGGCGACGTGCAGGTGCGGCCAACGCCCGACGTCGAACACGCCTATGCCGAAAAGGCGCGGCTGCGCGCCAAACGGCAGGAGCAATATCGCAAGCTGCGGGATGTCCCCGCCGTCACGAAAGACGGCGTCGGGATCGACCTCCACATGAACGCCGGCCTTCTCGTTGATCTGCAGCATCTTGCCGAGACCGGCGCCATCTCGGTGGGCCTGTTCCGCACGGAGCTGCAATTCATGCTCGCCTCCCGCTTTCCAAAAATGAGCGAGCAGGAGCGGCTCTACCGCGCGGCGCTCGATCTGGCGCAAGGCAAGCAGATCACCTTCCGCACGCTGGATATCGGCTCCGACAAGGTGCTTCCCTACATGACCCAGCTGCAGGAGGAGAATCCGGCGCTCGGCTGGCGCGCCATCCGCATCGGGCTCGACCGGCCGGGGCTTTTGCGCACCCAGCTCCGCGGCCTGCTGCGCGCCGCCGCCAGTCGCGATTTGCGCATCATGTTTCCGATGATCGCAACGCTTGACGAACTCAGCGCCGCAAAAACCCTGCTCGATCGCGAAATGGCGCACTTGCTTCGTCATGGACGCGAGCCGCCGAAAGATCTCAAGGTCGGTATTATGGTCGAGGTGCCTTCACTCCTGTGGGACCTGCAGGAAGTGTGCAGCCGCGTCGATTTTATTTCGGTCGGATCGAACGATCTCATGCAGTATTTCTACGCGGCCGACCGCGACAACAAGCGCGTGTCGAAGCGCTTCGACTCCCTGTCCGCGCCTTTCCTGCGCGCCTTGAAGCAGATCGTGGACACGGCTCGCGCGTCATCGACGCCGCTAACGCTCTGCGGCGAAATGGGCGGCAAACCGATCGAGGCGCTGGCCCTGCTGGCGATCGGCTACCGCGGACTTTCGGTCTCGGCCGCCTCGATCGGCCCTGTGAAGGCGATGACGCTTGCAACTGATCTGCGTCTCGCCCGCGCCTTCGTCACCGGCCTGCTCGTCGAAAAGACGGCTGGCCATAGTCTGCGCGACGCGTTACGCACATTCGCAGAAGATCAGGGGATACCTATATAAGTCGGGTCCCTGTTCCGCAAACCGCGTCCATTCCCTTCCATTTCAACACAATTATGCTGCCGCAAGAAAAGCTCGATCTCATCTTACGCCGCTTCGAGGAAATCTCCGCCCGCCTCAACGAGGCGGTCGAGCCGGCGTTGTTCGTCTCGCTCTCGCGCGAACTCGCCGGGCTTGAGGGCGTCGCGGCGGCGATCCGCGACTATCGCACGCAGACCGCCGAGGTCGACGGGCTTGAGGCGATGCTCGCTGATTCCGCGACGGACGCCGAGATGCGCGGCCTTGCCGAAGAGGAACTGCGGGCCGCGCACATGCGTCTTGAGGAGTTGGAGCAGCAATTGAAGATCGCGCTCCTGCCGAAGGACGCCGCGGACGAAAAAAGCGCCATTCTCGAAGTGCGCGCCGGAACCGGCGGCGATGAAGCCGCGCTTTTCGCCGGCGATCTTTTCCGCATGTATCAACGCTACGCTGAATCGAAAGGCTGGAAGGTCGAGATCATTTCGGCCAGCGAGGGAACGGCGGGCGGATTCAAGGAGATCATCGCCGAGATCGTCGGCCGCGGCGTTTTCGCGCGCCTCAAGTTCGAATCGGGCGCGCATCGCGTCCAGCGCGTGCCGGATACCGAAACGCAGGGGCGCATCCATACGTCGGCGGCGACCGTGGCCGTGCTGCCCGAGGCGGAGGACGTCGACGTAGATATCAACGAAGCTGATCTGAAAATCGACACCATGCGCGCGCAGGGCGCCGGCGGCCAGCATGTGAACAAGACGGAATCGGCCATCCGCATCACCCATATTCCGACCGGCACGATCATTTTCGTGCAGGACGAACGCTCCCAGCACAAGAACCGCGCGCGGGCGATGTCGCTCCTGCGTTCGCGCATCTACGACGCCGAAAGACAAAAGCTCGACGCCGAGCGCGCGGCGGACCGGCGCTCGCAAGTCGGCTCGGGCGACCGTTCGGAACGCATCCGCACCTATAATTTTCCGCAAGGCCGCGTGACCGATCACCGCATTAACCTGACGCTCTATAAGCTCGACAAGGTCATGACCGGCGAGGCGCTGGACGAAATCATCGACGCCCTCATCACCCATCATCAGGCCTCCCTGCTGGCGGACAGCGAAAGCCAGAGGCTGTGAAGGGCCTCGCCGCGCCCTGGCTGATCTGGGCGCTTCTCTCCGCATGCTTCGCGGCATTGACGGCGATTTTTGCAAAAGTTGGCGTCGCCAACGTCAATTCCGACTTCGCCACACTCATCCGCACGGTCATCATCGTCGCCGTGCTCAGCGCGATTCTCGCGGCGACGGGGCAGTTTCAGCCGCTCGCGTCGATTTCGCCGCGCACCTATCTTTTTCTCGCCCTCTCGGGTCTTGCGACCGGCGCCTCCTGGATCTGCTATTTTCGCGCCCTTAAACTTGGCGAGGCCGCCCGCGTCGCCCCGATCGACAAGCTTTCGACTGTTCTTGTCGCCATCTTCGGCGTCGCTTTTCTGGGCGAACGCCTCAGCGGTCCCAATTGGGCCGGGGTCGCGCTCATCGCCTGCGGCGCGTTGCTCGTCGCCTACAGGGGCTGAACGGTCCCGCTTCTCCACGCAAAGCTTTCGCTTCGAACCATTCGGCTTCCGGCGCGTTACCTCAGCTTACCAAAAGAGGTGATCCATGCTCGGGAAATTGCCCTCGTCGATCGGCCATGCGCTCAAAAATGTGCGGCCGGGGCTCGAAAAGCTGATCTACGCCGACGCTGCTTTGGACGCGCCCGAAATCATCAGGGTCGAGAGCGTCGCCTTTGATGACAACGAAGCGATCCCGCCGCTTTTCTCGGCCGATGGGGAGGGCGAATCGCCGCCGCTGCGATGGCGCGGGGTGCCGGATGGCGCCGCCGGCATCGTGCTTGTCGTTGAGGACGCGGACAGCCCGACGCCGGCGCCCTTCATTCACGCTCTGGCGATCAAGACGCCGGCCAGCGACGATGATCTCATTCCTGGCGCATTGACGCGTAAAAGCGCCGCGGCGACCGAGGGACTGCTGCTTGGCCGGAACTCTTTGATGCAGGCGTCATGGACGCCGCCCGATCCGCCGCCGGGCCACGGGCCGCACCGTTATGTATTCGAAATTTATGCAATTGATCATATCCCGGAGCTCAATGAGCCTCCCGGCAAAAAGGAAATCCTTAAAATCCTGCGTGGGCACACGCTGGCCAAGGGGTGCATGATCGGAATTTACGAGCGCAATGCCTAACTTATGGGCTGAGGCGCATGGAACTCGAAACGTCGTCGGCGCTTTATGACGCGAATTTGACGTTGCGAGGGACACGCGTCGGGCGGTCCCTTCAGCCGACAGAGATGAACGGGACCACCCATGCTGATTCGCTACGGATACGAACTCACGTTTCAATGCTTTCAACCCACATTGATGGTGTGTCTTCTCGATTCGCATCCCGAATATGATTATCGCATTCGCTACAAAACCCCCTTTAGCGCCAATCCGTCGATCGCGACGCATACCTATGTGGATTCATTCGGCAATCAGGTCCGACGGTTCGTCGCCCCGGTCGGCGACCTCACCGTTTCGCGCGATTTCGTCATCGAGGACAATGGTCTGCCGGACGGTTATGAGCAACACGCCCAGGAAGTCCCGCTGGAATTTCTCCCGAGCGAAACGCTGGTTTATCTCCTCGGCAGCCGCTACTGCGAGACAGACAAGCTCGGCGACATCGCCTGGCAATTGTTCGGATCGGCGCCGCGCGGCTGGGCGCGGGTGAAGGCGATCTGCGATTTCGTCTGCAACCATCTGACCTTCGGCTATCAATATGCGCGAGCGACGCGCACGGCCTATGAGGCCTATAATGAACGCATCGGCGTTTGCCGCGATTTCGCGCATCTCGCCGTTGCTTTCTGCCGCTGCATGAATATTCCGGCGCGCTACGCCAACGGATTTCTTGGCGACATCGGCGTTCCGCCGGATCCCGCGCCGATGGACTACAACGCCTGGTTCGAAGCCTATCTCGACGGCCGCTGGATTACCTTCGACGCGCGCCACAATACGCCGCGCATCGGCCGTATCACCGTGGCGCGGGGACGGGACGCCACCGATATTCCGCTCGCGACCTCTTTTGGCCCGCACATTCTCAAGGGCTTTCGCGTCTGGACGGAAGAAGTCGACGAAACGCTCGTCCGCGGCCTGGAACGGCAAAGCGCCTAGAGCGCTTTCCGATTGAATGGAGTCATTCGATCGATCAGAAATCGCTCCAGACTCAAAAGCTGGAGCATATTCTTGTCGATCAGATCGACCGATCTGATCGGAATGTGCTCCAGCACGCAGAAGGGCCTGCGCGACGGTGTGGCGCCAATGCGGCGCCCTTAATGCAATTTTTAATTGACGCCTCTTGCGAAGACCTCGCGCCTTGACGAGGCGCCGCGATAAAGCCACGGTCCGGTCAGACGGCCCAGATCCGGGCCGCGCGGCGGCGTGGTTGGTCAGATGCGTCAGGTTTTGTGTAGAGGCGAAGCGTTTCCTTCGCGCGCGCGCTGCAATGCACGTCCTTCGCGTGCGCGAAGGAATGCGCGGCTTGGCGCGGCGTCGATCCTGCGCATCACGCCGCTGGCCTGCATCGCCGCCTTGGTCCTCGGCGGCTGCTCCACCATCAATGGCTACCTCGCTCCCGTGCCCTCCTCCTACGCCGACGCGCCGGGAACATCCCACGTCGAAATGGTGGTTGCGACGACGCGCACGCGGGCTGAGAGTTCAGCGATCATGTTTGCGGGAGGCAGAGCCCTTGAGCCCAGTTTCGCCGACATGATGGTTTCGATTCCGCCGGACGCCAATCGCACGATCGGCCAGGTTCAGTGGCCAAAGCAGCTTCCGGGCAATCCGGAAACCGATTTTGTGACCCTTAAGGCCGAGGTCATCAACAAAGATCAGGCGATCGCCACATTCTCCCGGCTTCTCAGCGAATCGAATAAAAGCGAGGCGCTGGTCTTCGTGCATGGCTTCAATGAGCGCTACGAAAACACTGTCTATGGCTTCGCGCAGATTCTGCACGATTCGGGCGCTCTTGGCGAGGTCGCGCCCGTTCTGTTCACCTGGCCCTCGAAAGGCAATGTCTTCGCCTATGGCTATGATCGCGAAAGCACAAATTATTCTCGCGACTCTCTCGAAGCGCTTTTGCGCTATCTAGTCAAAAACCCGAAGGTCAAGAAAATCTCGATCCTCGCCCATTCGATGGGTAATTGGGTGACCCTCGAAGCGTTGCGGCAAATGGCGATCCGCGATGGACGCGTCGCCGAGAAGATCAAACTCGTCCTCCTCGCGGATCCGGACGTCGATGTCGACGTCTCCCGCGAACAGATCGCGGCGATGGGACCTGATCGCCCGCATATCGCATTATTCGTGTCCGAAGACGACCGCGCGCTTGCCGCGTCGAAACAGCTGTGGGGCGCCCCGCGCTTAGGGGCCATCAATCCCGATATCGAGCCTTACAAATCCATGCTCGAGCGGGAAAATATCACCGTCATCAATCTCACCCACCTGCCTTCGCATGATCAATTCAATCACGGCAAATTCGCCGAGGATCCGAAAATCGTCGAACTGATCGGCCGCAGCCTTGCGTCCGGCCAGGCCCTGACCAATTCACAAGTCGGCTTCGGCGAGAAAATCATGGAAACGACGGCGAGCGCCGCGTCGTCGGTTGGTCACGCCGCCGGCCTCGTTGTTTCCGCCCCTGTCGCCATCGTCGATCCGGAGACGCGCGATCATTTCGGCGATCAGGTCGATCAATTCAGCGAATCGGTTCAGCAAATCGGGCCGCACGCCCAGCACTGAGCAGACGCGCCGGCCGCTCAGCCCTTTACGCTTATCGGCAATCTGATGCGGATTGCGCGTTGCGCAAGCATTCTGCGGGCCGCCATTCAGCGCTCGATGGCGGCGGCGGTTCCATGTTTTGAGCTAGGTCGGAGCCGGCGGCGCGCTTTGGCGTGAGGCGGAGATCGTTCTCGATCTATCCGGGCCGGCTCGCGACTCGCCGCGGGGGCGAGTCGCTGAGCGGATTGGCTTTTCGAACGCCTTGATACTCAAGCAGCGAGGGCGAGCTTCACAGCCGTTCCGGTAGCAAGAATGCGCCGGAGGCTTACGCCGGTTTCCTCGACAGGAACAACCCCGTCCGTCTCATAATTAACATCGATGATTGCATCGGCGTCGACATCTTCCGCCTGACGGATCAATTCGCGCAGAGCGAGTTCACGCCAGTTGCTTTGGAGGCCGTCGACCTGCACGACGTGCCAGGCAGAAGCGGCCTTGATCTTGCCGATGGGATAAAGAACACGGCCTCCATCAATAGAGTCCGTTGTGCTGATAAGCATTTTAGTCTCTCCGATACCTATTCAGCGATAGCCGCCGAGAGTTTCCCGAAACTTAACCGGGGGTCATTGTCCCGGCGTTGAGATCACTATCGCTCGTTCAAACTGAACAGTAGGTGACATATCACACCCTGCTGCATTGCAGCATTCACAATAAATTGCAAAGCGTTTTATTAAATAAAACAATCAGATATAGCCTTAACGGAGGATTAACTCCGCGGCTCCGGGCCACGCCAGAAAATGGGTGTGCGAAAAATCAGTGGCGGAAATGACGGAATCCGGTGAATGCCATGGCGACCCCCACGGCGTCCGCCGCCGCGATGACCTCCGCGTCGCGTACTGATCCCCCCGGCTGAATGAGCGCCGTCGCCCCCGCCTCGATTGCCGTCAGAACGCCATCGGGGAAAGGAAAAAACGCATCGGACGCGACCACCGAGCCGACGGCAAGGCTGCGTGGCAATCCAGCCGCCTTGGCGGCGTCCGCCGCTTTCATCGCCGCGATCCGCGTCGAGTCGACGCGGCTCATCTGCCCGGCGCCAATGCCGACCGTCGCGCCGTCCTTGGCGTAGACGATCGCATTCGACTTCACATGCTTCGCGATCCGGAACGCGAAGGTTAGATCGCGCCATTCAGCTTCGGTCGGCGCGCGCTTGGTGACGACGCGCAATTCCATATCGTCGACGACGGCATTGTCGCGCCCCTGAACCAGCAGGCCGCCGGCGACAGGACGAAGCGTCAGGCCGCTGGCGCGCGGATCGGGCATGCCGCCGGTCAGCAGCAGGCGCAGATTTTTCTTCGCGCCGACGATCGCGATCGCCTCTTCGTCGGCCTCGGGCGCAATGATGACTTCGGTGAAGACCTGGACGATTTCCGCCGCCGCCCTGGCGTCGAGGCGGCGATTGAGGGCGACGATGCCGCCAAAGGCGGAAACCGGGTCGCAGCGAAGCGCCAGCGCATAGGCCGCCTCGATGCTGGCCGCCTCGGCGACCCCGCACGGGTTTGAATGCTTGATGATGGCGACGGCGGCGGTGCGCTCGGGATCGAACTCGGCGACAAGTTCGAAAGCCGCGTCCGTATCGCCGATATTGTTATAAGAGAGCTGCTTGCCCTGCAGCTGCCGCGCGGTGGCGACGCCGTAACGCCGTTCGGGCGTCACATAGAAAGCCGCCTTCTGATGCGGGTTCTCGCCATAGCGCAGGGTCTGCGCGAGCTTGCCGCCGAAAGCGCGGAAGGCCGGCGCATCCTCGCCGATCTGTTCAGCGAGCCAATTCGAAATCGCGGCGTCGTAAGTCGCCGTGCGGGCAAACGCCTTCTGTGCGAGCTTCTGCCGCAGGGCGAGCGTCGTCGCGCCGCCATTCGCCCGCAGTTCCGCGAGTAGAGGCGCGTAATCTTCGACCGAGACGATGACGGCGACGTCATTGAAATTTTTGGAGGCGGCGCGGATCATCGCCGGACCGCCGATGTCAATGTTCTCGATGCATTGGTCGAAATCGGCCCCCGCGTCGATCGTCGCCTGAAACGGGTAAAGGTTCACCACGAGAAGGTCGATCGGGCTGATGCCATGCGCCAGCATCGCCGCCTCATGCTCGGGGTTTTCGCGGATCGCGAGGAGGCCGCCGTGCACTTTCGGATGCAAGGTTTTGACGCGCCCATCCATCAGCTCCGGAAAGCCGGTGACGTCGGCGACGTCCAGGACCTCGAGCCCCGCCTCGACGAGCGCCTTATGGGTGCCCCCGGTCGAAATCAGCTCGATGTCGAGAGCGGCGAGGCCGCGCGCGAAATCGACGAGGCCGGTTTTGTCGGAGACGGAGATCAGCGCCCGTGCGGCGCGACGGAACTCGATCGGCATTGAGGCTTCCACCTGCTGGCTGCGTAAAGCAGGCTGTTAGCATGAAGCTGGAGCCGATCCTATCTTCGTTTCATCGCGGCTTCGCCTCCGCCAGATTTTCGTCGAGGCCCTGCCTTGCGAGGCCCGGCCGCCCCTCCCTCTTGTCGCGCGCCGCGAGCGGCGACGTAAAACGGCGCAGCCGCAGCGCGTTGAAGACGACGAAGATGGACGAAAACGCCATGGCGCCGGCCGCCAGCATCGGCGACAGCATGACGCCGAAGGACGGATAAAGCGCGCCCATCGCCACAGGAATCAGCAGAATATTGTAGGCGAAGGCCCAGAACAGATTTTGTTTGATATTGCGCATCGTCGCCCGGCTCAGCGCGACGGCCGTCGCCGCCGCGCCGAGATCGCCGCCGATCAGCACGACATCGGCCGCCTCGATGGCGACATCCGTACCGCTGCCGATGGCGAGGCCGACATTGGCGGCGGAGAGCGCCGGCGCGTCATTGATGCCGTCGCCGACAAAGGCTGTCGCGCCGCTCCTCGCCTTGATGCGCTCGACCGCCTCGACCTTGCCCTCGGGCAAGACCTCGGCGACGACCGCGTCGATGCCGACGGCCCTGGCGATCGCCTCGGCGGTCTTCTGATTGTCGCCGGTGATCATGACGAGATCGAGCCCCTCGGCCCGCAAGGCGGCGACGGCCTCTTTCGCGCCGTCCGCGATCGGATCGGCGACGACGATCAGCGCCGCGAGCGTTTCGTCAATCGCCACGTAAAGCGGCGATTTCGCCTCCGCGCCGAAGCGCCCCGCCTCCTGCGCGAAGCCGCCGACGTCGACGCCGAGACCGCCCATGAAGCGATCGGACCCGACCGCCACGCGGCGGCCATCGACGATGGCCTCGACGCCGAGGCCGGGTTTGGCGTCGAACTGCTCGGCCGGCTTCAGGGCAAGGCCCTCCCTGCGCGCCGCCGTCGCTATGGCGACCGCCACCGGATGCTCGGAGCGCGCCTCAACGGCGGCGACGAGCGCCAGAACGTCCGCGCGCGAAAAGCCCGCCGCTGGAACAAGGTCAGTCAGTTCGGGAGCGCCCTTGGTGATGGTGCCTGTCTTGTCGAGCGCTACAGCCGTGACGTCGGCCAGCTGCTGCAGGGCGTCGCCCTTGCGAAACAGGACGCCGAGTTCCGCGCCACGCCCGGTGCCGACCATGATCGAGGTCGGCGTCGCAAGCCCCATGGCGCAGGGGCAGGCGATGATCAGCACGGTGACCATGGCGACCAGCGCATAGCTGAACGAAGGCGTGGGGCCAAGGAAGAACCAAAGGAGGAACGTCAGAACCGCGACGGCGATCACAGCCGGCACGAACCAGCCCGTCACCTTGTCGGCGAGGGCCTGGATCGGCAGTTTCCCGCCCTGCGCCTGCTCCACCATGCGAATGATGCGCGCCAGGGCCGTATCGGAGCCGGTCTTGGTCACTTTGAAGGAAAAACTGCCCGTCGTGTTGATTGTCGCGCCGACGACCTCGGCGCCGGCGCCTTTGGGCGCCGGACGCGGCTCGCCCGTCAGCATCGATTCATCGACGAAGGACGAGCCCTCCACCACGACGCCGTCGACGGGTATTTTTTCGCCGGGCTTGACGAGAACAATGTCGCCGACGACGACCTCGTCGAGCGGCGTCTCAACGGGCCCGCCCTGCCGCAGCACAACGGCCGATCGCGCCTTGAGGCCGATAAGACGTTCGATCGCCGCGCCAGCGCGGCCCTTGGCGCGCGCCTCCAGCGTGCGGCCGAGCAGGATCAGGGTCACGATGACGGCGGCGGATTCGAAATAGACCTGCCCTGTTCCGGCTGGAAACAGGGAGGGCGCGAAGGTCGCGAGCGTCGAATAGGCGAAGGCGGCGCCAGCGCCAAGAGCCACGAGAGCGTTCATCTCGGGAGCGCCGCGCAGCAACGCCGGAATCCCGCTCTTGAAGAAGCGCCAGCCCGGACCAAACAAAACGAGGGCCGTCAGCACGAATTCGGCGATGCGGGCGGTCTGCATCCCGACGCGCTCCATCACGAACATATGTACGGCGGGAAAGAGATGCGCGCCCATTTCGAGCGCGAACACGGGCAATGTCAGTAGTGCTGCGAGGAGGGTCGAGCGCGCCAGCGCTTTTCCTTGCGCGCGGCGGTCGTCGGCCTGCGTCGGCGCGGGCGCTTCAGGCTTGATCTCGCGCGTCGGATAGCCGGCCTCGGTCGCGGCCCTTGCGATCGCCTCGGCGCTGGTCGCTCCGCTGACAAAGCGCACCGTGCCGGCGCCGGTGGCAAGATTGACATGGGCCTCGACGACGCCTTCGACATCCTTGAACGCCTCTTCCACCGTCTTGACGCAGCCCTCGCACGTCATTCTGGTGATGGAAAATTGCGCAGTCGTGAGGACGGCGGCGAAACCTGTCTTATTGATCGCTTCGATGACCGCTTCGAGATCGGCCGGTCCGTTAAAGCTGACGTCGGCGCGTTCGGTCGCGAGATTGACCGAGACGGAAGCGACGCAAGGGACGGCGCTGATGGCTTTCTCGACCCGCCCGACGCAAGAGGCGCAATGCATGCCCTCGACGGGAACGCTGACCGGAGCAGAGCCGGCCTCGGACGGATGAGGGGACATTTAGGCTATCCTTTGCTGAAGACGCGGGCTTTCCTTTGGGTAAGAAAAAGCAATGCGATGAGACATTCTATGTAGATCATCGGCCGCCGCTTGAAATCAAGAGTAACGCCGTGGCGCCGGCGCGCAAATCTTGAACGGCGTCGTTGCAATGCGTGAGCCGCTGGTCAATAGATACGCCAAAACAACGAGATAAAGCCGCTCATCGAATGGATATGGATGTTGCGGCGTTTGTGCGCATAAACGGAGCCGACGGAAATATGCCGCTGGCGTTCTTTCGGACCCGGCGTTGAACCTCTACATGGGGAGAGTGGAGGAGATAAATGTCGAAATCGATCGTCATCATCGTGCCGCACGCTCTTGGGACCGACGCGGCGAAAAAGCGCATTTCGGAGCGCATAGACGTGCTGCGAACGGACTATATCGACAAACTGGGCTATTCTGAAATCAGCTGGGCCGGCGATCAGGCCAATGTGCGCGTTGTCGCTTTTGCCCAGACCGTGACGGCGCAGATCGACGTCATGCCGGATAGCTTGCGCATCGAGGCGCAACTCCCCTGGCTGCTTGCGTCATTGGCCAACAAGATCCAGGGGGTGCTGACCTCCAACGCGAAGGATTCGCTGAAAATCGGCTATACGCCGCCGAAGGGCTGAGGCTGAGCGATCGGCGCTGAGCCAAGGTCTCGGCGTCAATGAGATGAACGACATAAAGGATTGGAAGGCGCCCCTCGGGACGCTCGCCGTCCTGAAAGGGCGGTGGTTTCACCGCCCCTCCAAACGCCCTGGGCGAGTGCGGAAAATGGCTTAATCGACGGCAACGATCACGTCGGATGATTTGATAATGGCGGTGGCCTTCTTCCCAACCGCCAGGCCGAGATCCTCGACCGCTTCATTGGTGATGGAAGCGGTGACGATTCCACCGCCCTTGAGCTCGATTTCGACATGCGCGGTGGTTGCGCCCATGTGGACTTCCTTAATGGTGCCTTCAAGCGCATTGCGGGCGGAAATTTTCATTCGAGTTTCCCTTTCTTGCCTTGCGGCGCCCACATCAAAGCGCCGCCTCCGGCTTCGGAGAGGGCTAATCTATAACTATAATGATACAGTTTATAAATTCCTTTTAATACAGCTTTGACGAGGACTTTTCCCGCCGGCTCTTCTAAGCTTCGCAGCGGCGGATAGAGACGCCGGATGGAGAGCGGCGCCGAGAACGATGTTGGAAAGCCCCAGAAAACGCGCGGCGCGCCCGGCCCTCAAGGCCGCCCTTTCGGCGCGCGTGCTGCGTCACGATCTTTCAACGGCGATGACCACGCTTTTCTTCGAGGATGGCGAGCTGCGCGCGCCCTTGATCACCGATCCGATCGGCTCCGGCGTCATCGTCACCATCTATGCGCGCGACGTGTCCATCGCCTTGTCGCGGCCGATGGATGTGTCGATCACCAACCGCCTGCCCGGCGAGATCGTGGACATCTCTCATCTGGATCCGCCCTATGTCCGGGTGACCTTCAGTCTCGGCGCTACACGCCTTCACGCGCTCGTCACGAGCGAATCGGTGGAGCGGCTCGCGCTCGTGCCCGGCCTTCGCGCCTGGGTCATGATCAAAGCTGTCGCGATCTCGCGACGCGACCTCAAGCCGGATCGCGCTCCACAGCCGCGACCCTGGCCTTTGGATCAAAATTCCAGTCCAGGGAAGCCGTAAGTTCGTCCAGCGACTTTTTGGACGAGGCCGAGGCTTGGCGTCCAATAGACCGGTAGAGCGCGACGAGACGCTCCCCGAATTGCGTGATTTCCGCGCCGGCGTTGCGCCGCCCCGGGAACGTCACGACCACAGGCGATTCGAAGCAGCGGTTCAGCATGTCGACGGTCAGCCAGCATTTTCGATAGGAGAGGCCGAGGGCGCGGCTGGCGCCGATGATCGAGCGCTCTTTGCGAATCATATCGATCAAGGCCAGTTCCTCCGGTCCGAAGGAGGCGCCGTTCGGCCAATGGACTTCGATCGAAATGACGGCTGTCTCTCGCGAGCTATTCGGCATGAGGCGTCCCTGAACTGGAGCATTGAAGCAAAGCAAATCGCGCCGGCCGCGAAGCCGCCGCGCTCAACCTTCTATCTCTTCGCAAAGTCGGACGGCAAAGCCGCACTCCCTTGGGCCTGATTCTGCCGCGGCTCCCAAGCAGGCGCCGCATCCGCCAGCCATTGCTCCAATATAGGATTTTATATCGCTGAGCGCAAAGGGCCAAAGGGCGAACGCCACAGAGCGACCGCTTGCACTCCGCGCCGGCGACAGCCCATAATGCGCGCATGACCTTGAAAACCGCTCTTTTGCTTTCTGCTTTCTGTCGCACACAGGCGCCGCGCGGCGCGAGCGCCATCGTCCGCGCATGAAAAAGATCGCGCCCTACGGGACCTGGACTTCGCCGGTCACCACCGATCTCATGACCGCCGCCGCGATCAGCCTTGGCGGCCTCACGGTCGACGGCGAAACCCTCTACTGGCTCGAGGGACGCCCCGCCGAGAATGGCCGCACCGCCCTGCTCCGGCGCCGCCCGGACGGCGTCATCGAGGAATTGACGCCGGATCCGATCAATGTCGGGAGCCGGGTTCATGAATATGGCGGCGGCGCATTCGGCGTTCAAAACGGCGTGATTGTTTTCAGCGAGCGTAGGGACGGCTCCGTCTGGATTATCGAGCCCCGCCATCCGCCGCGAAAAATTGCAACGCCGGAGGGCTGTAGATACGCCGATTTCGAACTCGACCTGCCGCGCCGGCGGGCCCTCGCGGTGCGCGAAGACCACCGCGAGCGTTCGCCGACCGATCCCGAGGCTGCGATCGTCGCTCTGGACCTCGATGCCGCCGCCGAGACCGTGCTCGTCAAGGGGCCGGATTTCCTGAGTTCGCCGCGCCTTTCTCCCGATGGTCAAAAGCTCGCCTGGATCGCCTGGGATCACCCCCACATGCCTTGGGACGAGACCCGACTCTACTGCGCGGGCATAAAGGACGACGGCGCGCTCGCGGCGCCGCAGATGATCGCCGGCGCCGAGCCTGAAGCGATCGTCCAGCCGGGCTGGTCGGCAGAGAACATCCTGCACTTTTCCTCGGACCGAACCGGCTGGTGGAATCTTTACGCGCGTGAGGGGGGACGCGACGTCGCGCTCTGCCCCGTCGAAGCCGAAATGGGCGGCCCGCATTGGGTGTTTCGCCAGCGATTCTATGCCTTTCTCGAGAGTGGCGGCCTCATTGCGTCGCTAGTCCAACATGGCGTCAAGCGCGCGGCGCTGATCACGGAGGGCGCCTATACGACGCTCGATATCGGACAGGTCGCCGAATCTCCACAGCCGGTCGGCGCGGGCCTCGCCTATATCGCGACGCCGCCAACGGCGCCGCCGGCGATCATGCTGAAACTTGGCTTCGATCAGCCCGCCCTCTTCGTCAGAGCGGCCGCGCCTTCCGTTCTGCCGTCCGAGACCGTTTCGATCGGCGAGGCGATTACCTTCCCGACCTCGCACGGGCCGGGTCACGCTTTCTGGTATGCGCCGAAAAATCGCGATTTCGAAGGACCCGAGGACGCTTTGCCGCCTCTCGTCATCCTGTCGCATGGCGGCCCGACCAGCATGACGACCAATCATTTCAACTTGCAGATCCAGTGGTGGACCAGCCGCGGCATCGGCGTCGTCGACGTGAATTATGGCGGATCAACAGGCTATGGCCGCGCCTATCGCCGTCTCCTCAATGGCCAGTGGGGCATTGTCGATGTCGATGACTGCCGCGCCGCCGCTGAGTATCTTGTCGCCCGGGGCCTTGTCGACGGCGGCCGCCTCGCCATTCGCGGCGGCAGCGCCGGCGGCTTCACGACGCTCGCCGCGCTCACATCGAGCGACGCGTTCAAGGCTGGCGCGAGCCTTTACGGCGTCGCCGATCTCATGCTGCTCGCGAGTGACACGCATAAGTTTGAATCACGCTATCTCGACGGCCTCATCGGCCCGCTGCCTGAGACCAAGTCGCTCTACGCCGAACGCTCGCCGATCCATCATCTCGACCGGCTCGCCTGTCCGGTCATCTTCTTTCAGGGCGAGGAAGACAAGACTGTGCCGCCCAACCAGGCGGAAACCATGGTGGCGGCCATGTCCGCGCGGGCTCTGCCGGTCGCCTATTATTTATTCGCAGGAGAAGGGCATGGCTTCCGCAAGGCCGAGACGCTTCGCCGCGTGCTGGAGCTGGAGCTTGATTTCTATGGACGCGTTTTCGGATTTTCAGCGCCCGGGCTCAGTGAACGCGTCAAAATCGCCAATATGTGAGCCGGCCGCGCTCAGGCCGCATCCCAGGGCTTGACGCCTTGATCCGTCGCCGCCTTGGCCGCCTCGCCGACGCTGCGTCCGCCAAGCCGCAGCTTTGGCGCGATCTCGGCCAGGGGCACGAGGACGAAAGCCCGATTGAACAGATCCTTATGCGGCAGAACGAGTTCGGGTGAATCAAAAACCTGATCGCCATAGAATAAAACGTCGATGTCGATGAGGCGCGGTCCCCAGCGCACGCCGTCTTTGCGGCCCAATTCGGTTTCGACCGCCTTGACCTCGGCCAGCAGTTCGCCCGGCTGAAGCGTCGTCGTCGCCAAGGCGCAAGCGTTGGCGAAATCTTCCTGATCGAGATAGCCCCAGGGCGCCGTCCGATAGATTGACGAGACGGCGGTGACGACAAGCGCCCCGCGCTCCTGCAGGCGCGCCAGCGCCGCAGCTATGTTTGCGGGTTTATCGCCAATGTTGCTGCCAAGGCCGAGGCCGATTTCGACGATTTTCGGCTTTTGAGGATCAGGCACGGGAGATTGCATCGAAAACCTTGAACGCGGCGAGATGTTCGGCGGCGTCGTGAACCCGGAAAATGGCGGCGCCCTCCGCCGCCGCGGCAATGTTCGCGGCAAGGGTGGCGATGAGGCGCGGCTCGATTTTCAGATCGCCGGCCGGCGTCCCTTCAACGATGGCGCCGAGCAGCGATTTGCGTGACAAACCGACAAGGATAGGCAAGCCATAATGCTGCAATTGGCGCAAGCCCCGCAGCGCCTGCAGATTTTGCGCTTTTGACTTGGCGAAGCCGATGCCAGGGTCGAGGATGATGTGCCTCATCGGGATCCCGGCTTTATCCGCAAGGCTGAGCGAGATATCGAAAAAACGGCGCATGTCCGCGATGATGTCGCAATCGCGATCCGTCTCCTCGCGATTGTGCATGATGACGACGCCGGTCTCAGTTTCAGCCACCACATCGGCCATCGCCGGATCTTTCTGCAGGCCCCACACGTCGTTGATGAAGGCGACGCCCTGATCGGCTGCGAAGCGGGCGACCGAGGCCTTTGACGTGTCGATCGAGACCGGCTGCTCGATCGACGACACGACAGCGCGCAGCAGCGGCTCGAGCCGCGCGCATTCGACATCCGCCGGGACGGGTTCATGCCCCGGCCTTGTCGATTCAGCGCCGACGTCGATGATGTCGGCTCCGTCGGCGGTCAGCTTTCGCGCTTGGGCCACAGCCGCCGCAGCGGTCTGAAATTGACCGCCGTCGGAAAAGGAGTCCGGCGTCGCATTGACGATGCCCATGATAAGAGAGCCGGACCCGATCCGGTTCAGGAAGCGATCACGCTTGGCCTGCATCGAATGAGACTTTGCAGCAAGCTCGGCGGTTTGGCTCAAAGATCCTTGCCTTCCTGCTCGGGATAGCCGCAGCGCCATTTCACGACGAAACGCGTCGGGTGGTGATTAACCCAATCGGCGATGGTCGGCGGCGCGGACATCGCGCATTGCATCAAGCTTTCACCCTGATCGACGAAGGTCAGGTTTTGTTCCTGACATTGCGCGGGCTGCGCGAGAGAGCAAACGGTCAAAATCAATTCCATCAGCCCCATTGCTGAGTTCCTTTCAGGCTAATCCAGTTTATTGGCCCCACCACGGCGGTGAACATGCACAATGCACGAGACAAGCACAAGTTGCGCCGCTGCGCTCCGATGCCGGCGCTAATCTCTTTTTTGCGGTCATCACCGCGCCGCTTCCGCCGCCTGGGCGATTTCCCGCCCTTCTGATCTCGCGCCGGCCGCCGCTGGCGGTTCGAAAACGTTAGATCGGCAGTTGGCGTCGCTTATCAACTTGTGCCATTTAGAGCTTGCTCCGGGCTGCATTGCGCGCCGCCCGCCGCGAGCCAAAAAGGAAAGAGCGGAGGAATCGTCATGCAATTTCAAGGATTCACGCCTTCGTCCGCCGCCCTCTCCTCGCGCGAATTGGCGCGCGCCTTCGCCGTTACGATTGTGTTGGCTATCGTCCACGGGAACGCCTTCGCCGAGGCGGCAAAGCCGGAACCCGCTAATCCGGATTGGCCCTGCAAGCAGATTTTGGTGGAGCAGATTTCCCTGCCGGCCGTCTGGGCCGGCCCTTCGATCGAGGGGGTTGACTGGCGAGGCGATGAGCCCGTCGCCGATCTCGTCGCCCACCTCGCGGCGCGCAAAACTCCGATTGAAGCGGCCGAACATTCAATCGAGGCTTTCGCCGCCTCGGCCGGCCCGGACAAGAAAGCAAAGCTTGTCGCCTTGTTTGCAGGGCTGTTCGAAACGCTCAACAGTCAGCGGCTCGAGATCATCGACGGATTATCCCGATTCGGACGTAAGCAGAAAGCGCTCGCCGCGAAGATTCGCGCTGAAAACGCCGAGATTCAAAAGAGCCCGGACGCATCGCGCCCCACTGGTCCCTCCGTCGAAGGCAACGCCGCCGCACAAAAGCTCGAATGGGATCTTCGCCTCTTTGATGAAGGGCGCGTCTCGCTATCCTATGCCTGCGAGGCGCCGACGCAGGTCGAACAAAGGCTTTTTGCCCTCTCAAGGGCGATCCAGAACAATCTGGACTAATCACCGAAAAAATAGCGCGCCCCGCAGGGCCCGCTATTCTAGACGCTCCAGGCTCGCTCGCGAATCAGCGCCCTTAATTGCGCCGGCTCAGTTCACCCTGGGCTTGTCGTTCTCATCAAGAAGCGGCACGCCATAGTCCTGCAGGATCTTGTCGATTTCGCCCTGATTTTCGGCAATGAGCTTGTTCAGCGTGCGTTTCCATTCCTGATCGCTATGACGGACGCCCATGCCGATTCGATAGATCATGCGCGGCCCGATTTTCTCGTTCACGAGCGGCGTCACCGTCACCGAAGCCTTGGAGGTCTTGGCGAGATTGCCCGCGATGGGGCCCCAGAGAATCGCGACATCGATAACGCCGTCTTCAAGATCTTTCATCATGTCCGCTGTCGGCGCGTCGGCGCGCGTATCGATCACCAGCGGATAGGATTTGATGCCCGGCAGCAGCCCGTCAACCGCAAGGTTGGTCGCTGGCGGGGTTCCGGCAACGATGCCAATATGCTTGCCCTTCAGCCGGGGATCTTCGAGCGTCACGACGCCATCGAGATCGCCGCCCTTTTTCGTGACCATCGCATAGGACGCGCGGTAATAGGGGTTTGTGACCTGGACGAAGTCATTGCCCTGTGGCATCTCCATCACGACATCGCACCGGTGGGCGTTCAGCGTGTTGCGGATAAAGCCGGTGGAGTTCGGATAATAGACGTAGGCCAGCGATTTGCCGAGCTTTTGGGCGAGAAGGGCGGCGATCTTGTTTTCAAAACCTTCGCCGGCCTCATTGGAGAACGGCAAATCGCGCGGGTCGGCGCAAACGCGCAGCACGTCCGGATCGACCAGCTCGATCGCCGCGTCGGCGGCGCCCTCGGCCAATGCCGCGAACCGCGAGCCTAACGGCGCGAGGAAAGCGATTGAAAGGACGAGAGGCCAGATCCGTTTCATTTTTCCAATCCCAGACATTCTTTTTCCGCCGCTGTCGCCGCGGGCAGTTTGTCGACGTGGCCCGCGGGCCGTCCACGCGCAACGGCGTCGGTGGAGCGCGCACGAAGATAAACGTAAATATCGTCCAGATAGCACATGACATTTTTGTTATCGCCGAAGGCCGGCATAACATTTTCCTGGCTGCTGGTGACGTTCCTCCTGCCACCCACCACAGTGCCGACGAACTCGGCGTAACTCATCGTCTTCACGGAGTTCTTCAGGGCAGGCGCATAGCTCGAACCTTCGCCGTCAGGGCCGTGGCAGACGTGGCACTCGGAATGATAGCGGCGAAATCCTGAATAGGCGAACCAGTCGAGCTTTCCGTCAGGCTCAATCTTGTAGGTTGGATCGCCCTTCGCGTCGACCCATTTGCCGAGATCGTCCTCTTTAACGGCTGCGGGATCTCCGGGGGCGTCGGCCATAGCGGCGCTTGCGGACGTGATGAGAAGGGCGGCGGACATGGCCCGCGCCAGAGAGCTAATGTGCACGAAAACATCCTTGATTCGACGGCGCCAGTGAATAGAACCCCGGCGCAGGAGCGCCGAGGTCCAAGTTCACATCGTTCAACCAGGCAGACTATTTGCCGTGGAGGGCGAACACGGTCAGCTGACCGCCGAGCGCCGTATAGTTGGACAGAGCGGCGTAACCGCCGACGGCGCCAAGACCTGCGTTCGGATCCGTCAGGCCCGCCGCGAGGCCGATGCCGGCCCAGCCGCCGACGCCCGAGAGAACCGCGACATATTGTTTGCCGTTGTGCTCATAGGTGTTCACGTTGCCGATGATGCCGGACGGAGTTTTGAACTTGTAGAGTTCTTCGCCCGTCTTGGCGTCGACAGCCTTGAGGTAGCCTTCGAGCGTGCCGTAGAACACGACGTTGCCGGCGGTCGCGAGCGCACCCGACCACACCGAGAACTGCTCCTTGTCCGACCACACGATCTTGCCGGCCTTCGCGTCCCACGCGATGAAATTGCCCATGTTGCTCTGGCCTGGAGGCGGATACATGGACAAGGTCGCGCCGACGTAGGGCTGACCAGCGGTATAGCTCACCCTGAACGGCTCATAGTCCATGCAGACGTGATTGGTCGGGACGTAGTTCAGCTCCGTGATGGGCGAATAAGCCGAAGGCTGCTCGTCCTTCGAACCGAGAGCCGCGGGGCAGATGCCCTTATAGTTGACGTCTTCACCCTGGGATCCCGGCGCATATTTGGCGACGACTTCCGGACGGCCATAAGTCTTCGAGGACTTGTCCATGTCGACCTTGGTCGCCCAGTTGACGGCCGGATCGTATTTTTCGGCGACCAGCAGTTCACCCGTGGCGCGATCGAGCGTGTAGCCGAAGCCGTTACGATCGAAGTGCACCAGGACTTTCTTGTTGCCCTGATTCTGCAGCACCATTTCGTTGATGCCGTCATAATCCCACTGATCATGCGGCGTCATCTGGTAGATCCATTTGACTTCGCCGTTATCAGGATTACGCGCCCAGATCGACATTGACCAACGGTTGTCGCCGGGACGCTGCACGGGGTTCCAGGTCGATGGATTGCCGGACCCGTAATAGACGAGGTTCAACTCGGGATCATAGGAGATCCAGCCCCAGGTCGCGCCGCCGCCGATCTTCCATTGATCGCCTTCCCAGGTATTGGTGCCGGAGTCCTTGCCGACCGGCTTGCCGAGGGCGGTCGTCTTCTCAGGATTGATGATGGTGTCCGCATCCGGGCCCATCGAATAGCCGCGCCATGCGAGCTTGCCGTCCTTGATGTTATAGGCGGACACATAGCCGCGTACGCCGAACTCGCCGCCGGACACGCCGATCAGCACCTTGTCCTTGACGACGAGCGGAGCCGAAGTTCCGGTCGCGCCTTTGGACGGATCGCCGTCTTTCACGGACCAGGCCGGCTGACCGGTTTTTGCGTCAAGCGCGACCAGCGTGGTGTCAGCCTGATGCAGGAAGATTTTGCCATCGCCGTAAGCAACGCCGCGATTGACAGTGTCGCAGCACATCACCGGAATGACGCTCGGATCCTGTTTCGGCTCATACTTCCAGATGATCTTGCCATCATTGTTGAGGTCAAGCGCGTAGACGATGTTCGGGAATGGCGTCGAGAAGTACATGACGTCGCCGATCACGAGCGGGCCGCCTTCGTGGCCGCGCAGAACGCCGGTGGAGAATGTCCATACCGGCACCAGATCTTTTACGTTCTTGTTGGTGATCTGGTTGAGCTCGGAGAACCGGGTATTCGAATAATTGCCGCCTGGCATTACCCAGTCCTTGGCGTTCTTCTGCATCTTGACGAGCTCGTCATTGGCGAAGACCGCGCTGTTCGCCATGAGTGCAGTTGCGGCGACACAGGACATCAGTAGAAGTTTGCGCATGAATTTCCTCCGGACCGTTTGTCTTTCGCTGCTGCGAAGCTTATCTTGCTTCGGCAGTGCTTTTCCGCGTGTTTTTTCCGGCAGCGTGTCACCACCTCAGTGGGACGATGCATCACCGCACGACCCACTCCGTCTTCGAATAGAGCAACGACCCCGACCGTTAGCTCATGAAGCCGGAAAACTACGTGACCTGTATATATTGGGCCGCGACCCGACACAATAGTCCTCGCGCAACGCGCAAGCCCGCCAAATCGGCCGGAAAGAAGGCGCGAGCAAAGCTTGGGCCATGCGCGTAGACCTTTGATTCAAAAACAACATTCAGAAAGCGCGAGTGATTCTTGTAGCGTCTTACCGATAAGCTCGCGTCCAAAAGCGGCCATAAAAAAGCGGGAACTTTTCTTGCAGCAAAAGACAAATTTTGCCGCAATATAATTGCTGCATTGCAAGAAATTCAATCCTTCGCGATCGCACAACATTTTTGCCGCGCGCATCGCGGCCGCGGCCGTTGATTTTCAGACCGGGAATGCCGCCGCGGCGACTCAGAAGCAGCGAACTTCCGCTTCAGCCTGTGCGCGGCGCAATTCGTCCGAGGTCGCTTTGGCCTGTGGGCTGTTGCGGAACATCGTGCCGATCTGGCCAATCGCCTGATCCATGCTCACGACTGTCTCCGCCGCCACAAAGCGGTCGTAAGGCAGGAGAGAAGCGATGACGTCGATCGAGCAGGAGCAGCGCTTCAAGATATCGCGCGTCTCGCCGTTGGTTTTCATGCAGACGTAAACATAATCGGCGCGCGCCTCTGTTGGATAATCATTGACTTCAGCGGCGAAGGCGGGCGCCCCCGCGAGAGCGGCGCCAATGACGCACATATTTATAAGGGCGATTTTCAACATTGCGGTTTCATGGCTCGAGTTGACGATGCGGCGGCGCATGCGGTGGAACAATTCGCCAGATGCTGACCCCGCCGCCAGCGGTCGTGGGCGAAGATTGCGACGAAGGCGCCGAAGAGGACCACTCCCATCAGCGCTCCAACCGGCGCCTGCGCCTCGCGACAGCTACAAAGAAACAGATGAAGGTTCGCCGCCGGCGCCCCGCCGCCGCAGGATAGCTTGAGGCCCGAGCGATGGCCAGCGCGAAACGCGCCCGGCATCCGCAGCCGAGGAGCAGGCGCGGCTGGCGCTCCTCGTGGGTCCGGCGCCTGCTATTGAGCGCGCGTCGCCGCGAAGGCGGGAACGTCGGCGGTAAAATCCGCGAGCCATGCGGCAAGCTCGGGGTGGGCCGAGCGCCAGCGCCCCTCGAAACGCAAATCAAGATAGCCGAGGACGCAGGCGAGCCCGATATGCGCGACATCACGCTTGCCGGACGGCGGCGCGCCTGCAAACGCGGCAAGCCCGCGCGCTGCTTTATCGGCCTGCCACGCCAGCCATTTTTCGTCTTGTTTCGCAGGTTCGCGCCGGCGCTTCTCATAGACCTGAAGCAGGCTGGCGTCGAGGACGCCATCGGCGAGAGCCGCCAGCGTGAGCGCATGAAATCTTGCTCCGGATTCGGCGGGAATGAGCGCGTCGCCGCCGGCAAGATGATCGAAATATTCGACGATGACGCGGCTGTCGAAATAGGCCTCTCCGCCAGGCAAGGTGAGAACCGGAATTTTGCCGAGCGGATTATGGTCAAAAAGCCCCCTGTCCGGGTCGTTGGCGTCCGTCGTAACGATACGGATCTTCTCGCTCAGCCCCGCGATGGCGGCGGCGAGGCGCACTTTCCGCCCGAAGGGCGACGGCGCCGACGTTCGCAAAATCATCATCTCGACATTCCCAATCAAAGCGCGAGCGCCAGGCCGCCCAATACGCGCCCGACCAAAGCCAAAGCACAATGCGTTCAGGCGCGACCGCATACAGCTTTAGTCTTTGCTTAATGCATGATGTGGGTCCGAAAAATCTGCAACTTTTCGGCATCATGCTCTCGTCCTTGTTCCGACGCATGATGTGGGTCCGAAAAGTCTGCAACTTTTCGGCATCATGCTCTCGTCTTCATTCCGACGCATGATGTGGGTCCGAAAAGTCTGCAACTTTTCGGCATCATGCTCCGAAGCCGCGCCGGACCGATAATCAACGTTGAGCTGCGCGGCGGGAATCGCCGCGCGCGGCGCTCAATCAACCGGACAGGCGTAGATCGCCTTGATTCGCGAGGTCACGCGCAAGCTCGGATAGCCGTCGGCGACATTATTCATAAAGAATGTGCCGCTTTCGCCGGGCTCGACAATGCCGCTCGCGGTCAGCGTAACGTCTTGCAGGGAAAGACTCTGAGTCCCGATTTCAACGCGGCGGATGATTTTGCCGGGCAAAACATTGTTCACGTCCCATGTGAACGCATTGGCGAAAGCAACGACCGAGGGGCTGGCCGAGCGAATCTTTTTGAGGTCCGCGTCATCCACGGGCTGTGGCGCGCAGCCCTTGATCTTGTCGCCGAGGCCCGCCTCAATCAGCCGCGCCTCGGCCCGCTCCGCGCAGACGTCGCGGCAATCCGACATCAGATCGCGGATGCCTTGGTCGTCGATGTCGGGCGCGGTCATCTTTTCCTTCAAACAGACATGAAAACAGGTTTCAGCGGCTCTTCCAGAGCTCATCGCCGCCATGAACCCGGCGGCTCCAGCGATGAAAACCAGCGTCGATCTTAGCATCGAGCGCATCCTTCCCTTTTGCGTTTTTCATTTCGGCCTGCCCGATCGTTCACAAAGGCCGCGAAACATATAACGAGCGCCAGAGCCGCTTAGTTTCGGCCCAGCCATTCGACCAAATAATCGGCCCGGGGAGCCTCAAGGCTCCGCGCAAGGCGTTGGCTGAGGCCCGGCAGGATGCGCCTTGCCTCCGCCTCCAGCGTAAAAGGAGGATTGGCGATGATCAGCCCGCAGCGCGTCAAGGCGCCCTGCGGGCGCACATCATCGATCTGAAGCTCGATTCGAAGGACCGATTTGACGCCGCTGGCGGCGAAGCCCTCGGCAAGCGCTCTGGCGAAGGCGCCTACCGCCGCTCGATCCTTGACCGGATGCCACAGCATGAAGACGCCGGACGTCCATTTGCGCGCAGCCGCGGGCAGCGCCCGCGCCAGGCGGTCGAACTCGGCGGCGTCCTCGAAAGGCGGATCGATCAGAACGAGGCCGCGCCGCTCGACCGGGGGCACAAAAGCCATGAGGCCTGTGTAGCCGTCGATCTCCATCGCCTTTGCGCGCCGATCGCGCCGCAGATTGGCCCTGAGCCGCTGGAAGGCGTCTGGATGAAGCTCGCAGGCGAGCATTTTATCCTGTGGCCGAAGCAGCGCCGAGGCGATCAGAGGCGAGCCGGGATAGAGCGGCGAATCGGCGCCGATGAGCGGCTTCACAATATCGAGATAAGGCTCAACAAGCGCCTGCGCTTCGGGCTCGAGCGGGCTTGCGGCGAGGCGCAGCACGCCGGTTCGCCATTCGGCCGTCCTTTCCGCCTGCGGCCCTGCGAGATCATAAAGGCCGCTGCCGGCGTGCGTCTCGATGTAGCGCAGCGGCGCCGGCTTTCGCGCGAGGTAATGCAGGATTCGCGTCAGAAAAATATGCTTGAACACATCGGCGAAATTGCCGGCGTGAAAGTCATGCGCGTAATTCAAAGGTCAAAGCGCCGGCGGAACGGCGATCTGCCCGATCGGACAGTGACGGCGGCTGACCTCGGGACATGCGTGAAAGTCGCGCAGATCCTTCGAAAGACAGACCCTGACTTCCTGCAGCACGCCGCGTGAGCACGCGACTCCGATCATTCCGGGCCGCAAACGCCCATTGGCGGCGAGAAACGCGCGCTCGATATCGATTGCCGTCCAGGTCTGATCCCCTTTGGCGTTCTGAAAGGGAGGCGGAATGGCGATAGCCTCGCGCGCGCGGCGCACATCGTTGAAATAATCCGTCGGGCTTTTGCCGGCGCAGACGCCATGCTTGCGCCATTCATGGCGCGCCAGCCCTTCGCTGGGATAGAGGCCGGCCGCGCTCTGGAGAGCTATCCGGGACGGGCTTGCCGGGCCAAACGGGCAATCTTGCGGATAGCCATGCTCATATTGCGGCCAGAGTCCATGTACGACAAACCCGAGATTGGCGCCAGGAGCGCACTGGCCCTGCGCCCGAGCCCCGGCAGGCGTGCGGCAAAAGCCCGGCGACCAGGACAGCGCCAGGACATAAAAATCGAAGTCGGCGGAGGCGCCGCGCCCCATCGGCGCCGGCCGCAGCGAACCGGAAGGCGCGCGCGGAGCGGCGTTGTCCGGAGCGGGAGCGGCTTTGTCGGCGCAATTGTCGAGGATGCAGTCATCCGCGGAAGCGGCGAACCCGGCGCGCAAAAATGGCGCGGCGGCAAGGACCAGACAGGCCAGAACCATCGTGGCGATGGCGCGGCGCCAGCTTGCCGCGCGCGCCAAAGCAGGGCCGAGCCTATGGCGAAGCATCGCCGGGTCTTTCGTCAGGGCTGCGCCATCTTGCAATTGGGCGCATCGGAGTCGTTGCGATCGAGGCCGACGACGCACCATTCGATGCCGAACTGGTCGCCAATGCCGCCGAGATCCTTCGAAATCGAGTAGGACACCGAGCGCACCCTGGCGTCGCTCATGATGACGTGGGCCTGACAATAGCGCCGCGGAATATAGTCGAGCCCATTGGAGCGGAAGCCGATTTCCCTGATTTCCTCGAAGGCCGCTATCTCGAGGCCGGTGCGCCAGAATTCGCTTTCGCGTTCGTGAAAGCGCGCCTGCAGCTCGGTCAGCGGCGCCAGGTCGCCGCAGCCCGGCATATTGGCGGTGTCGAAGGGCTCATAGCGACGCTCGGACGGAACGATGGGCCGCGCGCCCGCTGAGGGGATGGAGACCGGGCCCATGGCGATCACCGCCGCCGCGGCAGCCACACTGAACATCTTATGCGCCATCATACCCGCTCCGCCCTGTCGCCGCTTTCGAGCGCCACAATCAATGCGACCCAAATTCGCGGGAACGATGCGTCGCAAAGTCCAAGCCGTCAAGAGCCCCGCCGGGAGCATAAGGGATCACAAACAGGCGATTCCGACGCCCGCGCTCCCCGGGCGTCGGCGCTTATATCTGAAACCGGAGGCTCAGAGCCGCTTCAGGCCTTCCTCATAAGTAATGGCTTCAAATGTCTGATCGTATTTGGCCGCGCCATCGGCAATGACGTCAAGCTTTTCAGCCGTGTCGAACTTTTTCATTTTTGTCTTGTCGAGATAAAGGACGTCGATCAGCTCATTATAGACCGACGTATCGTCAATAGGAAAAACGTATAACGACACGCCGTCAATGCTGATTTGATAGCGTGACGCGCGGTCGAGATCGCCGACATAAATAAAATACTTGCCGTCCGCCTTCGCACTCGGGCCGAGGATTTCGACAAGAGCGGGGAGTTGCTTGTAGCTCGTGAGCGAACCGGCAAGAAACGACAGGGCCGCGTTACCTTCTTCAGTCGCGGCGAAAGCCGCCTCCAATGTGACCGGAGGATCGAGCGAGAGGGCTATTTCGCCGCGAAAGCCGAAGCGGCCCGCGCGATGCGTCGGCGCTTTAAGGGCGGGCTTCAAAAGACGGCCTTCGGCCTCGAGGCGCTGAAAGGCGGTGACGTCGATGGAGGTCATTTTCAATGTCCATTTTCCCGCTCATTCTTGAAAGATTCAACAATATAACGGCCGGTTTTATGCGTAAGTCTTGCGGGCGTCGGCGCTTCGATCGATTTCGAGCGCCCTGCTCGAAGCGCGCGGGCCGCGCGGTGATCCAATCAGGGCGATTGGCGGAAAGCGGACTGTCCGAAAGCTGCGAAGGACGCCGCCGGATCAGGGCACCAGCATCCGGGCGGCGGCCCATCCTTTTGTTCTATCGTGCATTTTTGAAAGAACCGACGCCCGCGCCGTTACCAATGCGCCGGCTCAGTGTCGGCTTTCGGACCAGACGTCTGCATTCTGAAGCCTCGCAACGCATTTATCGCGCCAAACCCAGCTCAGAACATGCGCGCCGCGAAGACGGCGGCCAAAAACAGATGGGGCGGAGACCGGTTCGCGATACGAACCCATCTCCGCCCTATCTGTCGTTCGCGCTCGGACCCGCCGCGGCGGAGGCCTTATCCGCGGTTATAAATATCCTCGATGCGGACGATGTCGTCCTCGCCGAGATAGGAGCCGGTCTGCACCTCGATCAATTCGAGATCGATGCGGCCGGGATTGGCCATGCGGTGGATGCAGCCTATCGGCAGATAGATCGATTCGTTTTCATGCACGAGAACGACTTCATTGTCGCGCGTCACCTCGGCCGTGCCTTTGACGACGATCCAGTGCTCGGCCCTATGGAAATGCTTTTGCAGCGACAGGCGCTGGCCGGGCTTGACGACGATGCGCTTGACTTGATAGCGCGCGCCATTGTCGACCGATTGATAGTAGCCCCAGGGCCGATACGCTCGCTTATGGCTCAGCGCCTCCGGCCGGTTCTCAAGTTTAAGCCGGTCGACCAACTGCTTGACCTGATCGCCATATGCTTTGTTCAGGACCAGCACGGCGTCCTGCGTCGTGACGACGATGACATTATCGACGCCGACGACGGTGGTCAGGTAATCATCCGAGCGCACATGCACATTGGAGGCGTTCATGATGACGCCGTGTCCGCGCGTCGAATTGCCGTTTTCATCGCGGTCCGACAATTCCCAGACGGCGCCCCAATTGCCGATGTCCGACCAGCCAATATCCGCCGGGACGACGGCCGCCTTGTCGGTGCGCTCCATGACGGCGTAGTCGATCGAGATTTTTGGCGCCTGGCTGAAGGCGTCCTTGTCGAGCACCAGGAAGTTCAGATCGTGTTTTGCCTTGGCGACGGCCTCGGCGGCGGCGTCCGCGATGGCTGGTTCATACTTACGCAGCTCCGCCTGCATGACGTCGGCGCGGAAGAAGAAATTGCCGGAGTTCCAGAGGTAATTGTCGTGGACATATTGCTCGGCCGTCGCAGCGTCGGGCTTTTCGACGAAGCCGGCGACCTTCAGCACCGCGCCATCGCGGGCGACCGGCTTGCCGGTCTTGATATAGCCATATCCTGTCGCGGCCGACGTCGGCTTGACGCCAAGCGTCACAATATAGCCAAGCGCCGCCGCTTCCGCCGCCTGCTTGCAGAGATCGACGAAACCCTGCTTGTTCTGCACGACATGATCGGCGGCGAGCACCGCGACGATCGTCTCGGGATCGGACAGCGCCGCGAGTTCAGCCGCGACAGCGACGGCGGGGCCGGAATCGCGCCGGACCGGCTCGAGAATGATGCGCGCCTCCCGGTTGATCTCAGCCAACTGCTCGGCGACGAGGAACCTGTAATCATGATTGGAAATGACGATCGGCGTTTCGAACACGCTCTCGTCGAGGATTTCGGTCGCCATCTGGAATGTCGAACGCGCGCCGATGAGGGAAATGAATTGCTTCGGCAGGCTTTCACGCGACTCTGGCCAGACCCGCGTGCCCGAACCGCCGCACATAATGACCGGAAGAATTTTCGCCATTCTTAACTTCCCCGCAGGCAAATCGATTGATTTTCAACCCTGAGCGACTTTCGGGCGCTATAGCATGAGCGTTTCCGTTTAGCGATCACGCCGCAGCGTGATTGTTTCCTCCCAGATGCCGGCTTCTCCTTGGGTCTTGCGCTCAAAAGCAAGCTCGACCTGAATTGGCGCTTGCCAAAATCTATATATGCTGGCGTTCAAAAAGTCGCCTGTTTCCGGCAGCGCGGCTAGCCGCCGGAACAAGTCCGCGCGCCTTCCGCACGGATTGAGGGGGCGCCGGCGCTGGCCTTTGTCAAAGAGCCGATTTAAGAGACTGAGGCATGGAAAAGCCCGATTTCCGCATGGAGCGGAAACTCCTGAAGCGTGATGTCTGGCCTGTCGCGGGCGTTGACGAGGCGGGGCGCGGGCCATTGGCCGGCCCGGTCGCGGCGGCGGCGGTGATCCTTGATCCGCACAATCTTCCGCGCGGCCTCAATGATTCGAAGCTTCTGACGCCGGAGGAGCGGGAAAGCCTCTATGAAGCGATCATGGCGCGCGCGCTCGCGGTCGCGGTCGGCTTTTCCAGCGCCGCGGAGATCGACGCGGTCAATATCCGTCAGGCGACGTTCCGCGCCATGCGCCGGGCTCTGGCGGCTCTCGCAAGCCCGCCGCGCTATGTGCTGATCGACGGCAACGACCTCGCGCCGGGGCTTTGCTGCGAGGCCGAGACGATCGTCAAGGGCGACGGCGCCATTCTCTCCATCGCCGCCGCCTCCATCGTCGCCAAGGTCACGCGCGACCGGCTGATGCGCCGGCTCTGCGCCGTCCACCCCGTCTACGGCTTCAGCCGGCACGCCGGCTATGCGACGCCCGCCCATCTCGCGGCGATCGAGGCGCATGGCCCCTGCCCGTTTCACCGCATGAGTTTCAGCCCGTTCCGCGCGGCTCCGGAGCCGCGCGCGGATTAGAAATTGAAGTCGATTTGGACCACGCCGACATCCGCGCCATGACCGCCCGCCAGAGTGATGGCCGGGCCGGCGAGCTCATGCAGATATTCGCCAAAAAGGATAATGTTCGGAGCGAGTCTCCATTGGGCGGTCGCGACGAGATTCGTGCCGATATAGGCCGCTGTGTCCGTCGGCGTCATGGTCTTTGGAAGCGGCGTAGCTCTCGAAACATAAACGGCGTCATATCTTGAGGCGCGCCACAATATCTCCGGCCCAAATCTGAAGGCGAAGGTCGGCGTCGGACTGACGATGAACGCCGGGTAGACCTCGATCAGGTTTTCGAGCGTCTCGAGACCCGCGTAATTGAGCATCGTCGGGCGGGGAAATGGGGCGCTGAACGTGCCGATGGTCTTGCTGTTGGGGCCGCCCCCGCCGCTGAAATAGCTGGTTTGCAGTTGCAGGCCAGGGTTCCAGGGCAGGCTTTCAAAAGAATAGAGCACGCGCGTCGAGGCGCCGAAGGCCGAGATCGCTTTATTGTTGAACGTCCCGAACTGATAAGCGAAATCGCCGTCATAGAGCAGCGGTCCGAATGCGCCCCAGACCCGGCCGCCAACAGTGTGGCGATCTTCATTGCCGGCAAGCCCGACATATTGGGCGCCGATGTTTCGCCGATAAAAATAATACTCGTCCAGATGAAGTTGATTCGGAAGCAAGACCTGGCTGGCGTAGGCCGCGCCGAACACGCCCGAATGGGTGTCCCAGTCCGAGAAGGCGTCGAGCACCGATGTGACGGGCCTCGCGACGGCAAGATCGAGTGTAGCCTCGTTGGGAAATCGAGCACGCAAGCGGACGCCGTCCTGGGTGGTGCGGACGTTGGAGCTGTCGTTGATCCAGACAAAGCGCCCTGACCCAAGGAATATCTCCTGCCGGCCGAGGCGCGCCGTGACGTCGGCGGGGCCGACCGGCTCCTTCAGCTCGATGAAGCCCTGCTGGATGCGTCCTCGGTCCTGGTCCGTCGTACTGGGGCTGATCCTATTGAAGGCGTCATAACGGGCAAGCTGAAGAAAAACGGCCAGATGCCGATCGAAATGGAAATAGATGTCCCCGACGATCCTTTCGAGATCATAAGTATTTTGAAGCGGCGCGCGAAGACCGTGCCCCGCATTGTTCCATGACCAGAACTGCTGGCGGAACTCGCCGCCAAGGGAGAGATAGGCTTCAGAACCGATTCCAACCGGAATGTAGTGCAAGGCGTCGAGTTGGCCGGTCCTGTTGGCGGGATCGGCGAGATAGCTGAAATCAATGTCGTAGAATTCGAGCGGATAAGCGCCCTTTCCGAGCGCGAAATATTGCGCGTGCGCCGCAGGCGCAAACAAAGCGCCGGCCAAGAATAGCAGCGGAAAGACGGCCGTTCGCGCGAAAGCGGACGCGAATGTTTTCCTCCGCGACCCGCGCGCCTTCTCTCCGAACGCGCAGTCCTGGCGCTGCTGAGGGCTAAGCCATCGCGGCCAGAAGGGCGAAAACGCAATCATTGAGCGTCGGGGAAGAGTGAGGGAGGGCAACGCGCGCTTCCTTATTTTAGTCTATAGATTTAATAGACTTTATCGCGCGCCGATGATTGGGCAAGCTTTTTTATCGCGCTGCGAAAGGACTTTTCGATTGGCCCCGGCGGCCCAAACCTATCGCCTTCAGCGTCCGAAAACGGGACAGACCACGCTGACGCTGCGTAACGCGCCCTTCACTGACACAAGGGTAAAAAAACTACGTCAGTAGCGTAGCGGTTTTTAATCATGCGTCCAGCATCCGCCGGAGCGGCAGCGCTCGCAGACGGCGCCCAATCTCAGATCAAGGTTCTGCGTGCTGAGAGTCAGGCGCCGCGCTCGCGAGCGCGCTTTCCGGCGGTTGTCGGCGAGCCGCTTCCCCTCAATCAGATCCTCATAGGCGACTGCATCGAGGAGCTGGCGCGGCTGCCCGCCGCCTCCGTCGATCTCGTCTTCGCCGATCCGCCCTATAATCTTCAGCTCGAATCAACCCTGTCGCGGCCCGACCAGAGCATCGTCGACGCGGTCGACGATGATTGGGATAAATTCGCCAGCTTTTCCCATTATGACGCCTTCACCAGGTCCTGGCTCGAGGCCGTGCGGCGCGTCATGAAGCCGGATGCGACGATCTTCGTCATCGGCTCCTATCACAATATTTTCCGCGTCGGGTCGCTGCTGCAGGATCAGGGCTACTGGATCTTGAACGACATCGTCTGGCGCAAAACCAATCCGATGCCGAATTTCCGCGGCCGGCGCTTCACCAACGCCCATGAGACGCTGATCTGGGCGGCCAAGGGCGCGGGCGCGAAAAATTATCGTTTTAATTACGAGCTGCTGAAAGCCGGCAATGAGGATTGCCAGCTGCGCTCCGACTGGCTGTTTCCGATCTGCACCGGCCATGAGCGGCTGAAGGACGAGTCGGGCCACAAGACCCATCCGACACAAAAGCCGGAAGCCTTGCTCGCCCGCATTCTGCTCGCCGCCACCAACGCCGGAGACGTCGTGCTCGACCCGTTCTTCGGCTCGGGCACAACCGGCGCGGCGGCGAAAAGGCTCGGGCGTCATTTCGTCGGCATCGAGCGCGAGGAGATTTATGCCGCCGCCGCGCGCAAGCGCATCGCGGCCGTCGAGCCCTTGCCGCATGAGGCGATCGCCGCGACGCCGAGCAAACGTTCCGAGCCTCGCGTTGCTTTCTCCGCGATCGTCGAGGCGGGCCTGATCGCGCCAGGCGCCGAACTGACGGACGAGAAGCAGCGCCATCGCGCAATCGTGCGAGCCGATGGAACCGTCGCGATCGGCGCCGTCGTCGGGTCGATCCACAAGATCGGCGCCCTCACCCAGGGGCTGCCCGCCTGCAACGGCTGGACCTTCTGGCATTATGTGTCGCAAAGCGGAAAACGGGAGCCGATTGATTTGCTGCGCACCGTCGCGCGGAAAAATCTGCGCGAGGCCGAAGCGTGAGCTTGCCATTTTAGCGAGGACCGCTTCGGCGCGATCACGCCGAAGCGGTCGTGCGTTGAAACCCTTCGTTCAGCCTTGCGTCTTCTTCAGCGTGTAGCGCACCGTTTGAAGGCGAATTTGGCCGTCGCGAAACACAAAGGTGTCGACGCCGTCATCGGCGTAGGTCGCTTCGGAGCGCGCTTTCCATTCCAGAAAGAGCGCGTCGCCCTCAAAGAGAACGGTCGGCACCTCCCAGTCCGCTTTCGGCAGATCGGCGAGCAGTTTGATGAATGTTTCCCGAACCCCCGCCTTGCCCCTCTTCACTCCATCAGGCGAAAGGATCACGGCGTCCTCGCTATAGTCGGAGACGACGCCCTCGAGATCCCCGGCGATGAGCGTCTCTGCGTGATGTTGGAAAATCTCTTGCGGCGTGCGCGTTGCCATTTTGAACCACTCCTTGCGGCGACTTGTCTCTTTTGGGCAAATCGGCGCGCTTCCGCAAGGTCCGACGGCGTCCCAAGCGTCTGGTTCTCATGGGATTCATGCGTTCGCCGCACCGCTTGCGCGGCAAGAACCATGGACGGGCGGCGATCGCGCCGGCTCCGCCGCCGGAGCCGACCATGGCAGAAAACGATTCCTCAGTCCTCCTTTTTGACATATAAGGATTTCAGAAGCGCCAGTTGGGTTCGCGCGCCCAAGCGCCACTTAAACATTGCGCTGTTTGGTCTTTGCGATCTTGGCGCGGGAGGACCCTTATGCGCGGCTTGCCCGGCGTCGTCGCCATTGCCCTTGCAACCCTGCTTCCATCCCTCGCCCAAGCTCAAACCCCTCCGGACGTCCTGATCGCGGGGCAGACAAGAGAGGCAATCGGCGCGGTTGGTTTTGGAGCGCGCTGCTATCTGAATAGAGGCTTTTCGACCTTTCAAAGAAATGGCTCCAGCCTCAAGGCCGTCATTTCATTTGCCGAGATCGTCGATCAATCGTCGTTTGATTTGGGCGGCCAGGCGACCATGACATTCGCCTCGCCGACGAGCGGCAATATTCATTTCAAGCAGACCCCTACCCTGCCGGCAAATGTCAAGGACCCGCCGTTCTCGAACTATAGCGAAACCTATAATGCGACGGCTAAGCAGCTCGTCGTGCAATTCTCGATCACGTTTCCAGATTGCACGCTTCCGATTTATGCCGTCTACGATGGCGCCTGACATGCTGTTGTGCTGAGTCATCGCCAGGCGTGATTTCGCGGAGGCCAAGATGCGCATTCTTTGTTTCGCTGCAGCCGCCGTAGCAATCTGCGTCAGCGCCGGTTCGGCGTTGGCGGGCGGCAATCCCTTTTTGGGCGAGATTGACACTTTTCCTTACAATTTCTGCCCTGTTAACTGGGCTCCGCTGAACGGGCAGCTGCTTCCGATCAACCAATACCAGGCGCTCTTTTCCCTCCTCGGCACAACATTTGGGGGCGACGGAAGAACGACGTTCGCCCTGCCGCTGGCTAAGCCTGTTCTCACTCTGACGCAGGGCGCCGGCCTGATCCAGTGCATATCGCTGACGGGCATTTACCCGAGCCGGAGTTAGCCGTTAGCATCGGATGCGTGGCTTCTCAATGGCCGCCGGCGTCATCAGTTCGCGAGGTCCGTCGGGCGTTCAGGCGAATTCAGGCCGGCGCCGAGGCGGGTTTCATTGACGATGCCAACGTCGCGCGCCGAATGGCCAGTCGAGACGACAGAGCGGCCAGTCTCTCTCATTTCATAAATTATCGACGCTTTGCTGAGCTTGTCGACATAAAGCTCTTTTGCTCCGACCACTGATATTACGGACGCAAAAGCGAGGGCGACAAGGCCGATTTTAGCCCTTTTCATTTTCATATCTCCTTGCACCTGAGATCTTCAACTCTCGAGATGACGAAGATACATAGGCTACCTGGCCTTCTGGATAACCAAGGGTGGCTGCATTTAAATGCGCCGCCGGCGACAACAATGAAAACACGAAAGGCTTGGCCGCGCGGGCCTTGGCCGGCGAGGCAACGTGTCCGGTCTAAACGGCCAGACCCTACCTCAAGACGATAGCTGCTACTCCGCCAGCAGGCGCGACAGGGCGACGCCTTCCGCCGCCCCAAGGTCGCAGGCGCCCCAGGTGCCGCGCGGTTCGCCCGCGAGGCGCGTCGCCGCATAGGCCTCGGCGAAAACGCCGTTCGTTTCATGAAGCGCGGCGAGCGCGCCGAGCCGCGCCAGCCTTTCTGCGATCATCCGCGCGCGGCTTTCGGCCTCCGCGCTGGCGGCAAGCTGCTTGATTGCTGCGGCGGCCGTTTTGCCCGGAGCGCCGCACGCCGCCGCCAGAGCGTCGATCACGCCCGCCGTCGCCTCGCGGTCCTTTCGCATGGCGCGCAGAATGTCGAGCGCCATGACGGAGCCGGACCCCTCCCAGATGGCGTTGAGCGGCGCCTCGCGATAAAGACGCGCCATCGGAAAATCCTCGACATAGCCATTGCCGCCAAGGCATTCGAGCGTCTCATAGATGAAGGACGGCGCTGATTTCGTGACGAGATATTTCGCCGCCGGCGTCATCAGCCGGGCGTAGGCCGCCTCCGCCGGATGCGCCGCCGCGCGCTCATAGGCGCCCGCGAGGCGAAAGGCGAGCGCGACATTGGCTTCGCTCTCAAGAGCGAGATCGGCCAGCACGGCGCGCATCGCCGGCTGATCCATGAGCCGGCGCTGAAACACTGTCCGATGGCGCGCATGATGGCCCGCCTGAGCAAGGCCGAAGCGCATCTGGCCCGCGGCGGCGACGGTGCAGTCGAGCCGCGTCCATTGCACCATATTGATGATGGTCCGCACGCCCGCGCCTTCCTCGCCGACGCGCTCGGCATAGGCGCCGATGAATTCGACCTCAGCGGATGCGTTGGAGCGGTTGCCGAGCTTGTCCTTGAGGCGCTGGAGCCTCAGCCCGTTGACGGCGCCGTCCGGACGAAAGCGCGGCGCGAGGAAACAGGTGAGGCCGCCCGGCGCCTGCGCCAGCACGAGAAAGGCGTCGGACATCGGCGCCGACATGAACCATTTATGGCCGGAAATCTCATAATGTCCGTTACAGGCTTTGGCCTCGGTAATCGTCGCGCGCACATCCGTGCCGGACTGGCGCTCCGTCATGCCCATGCCGATCGTCGCGGCCTTTTTCTCGAACCACGGCTTCATCGCGCCGTCGTAGTCGCGCGACAGAATATGCGGCAGCCATGCCGACAGGAGCGATGACGAGGCTCTGAGCGCCGCTGCCGCCGCATTGGTCATGGTCAGGGGGCAGATATGCCCGGCTTCGATCTGCGTCGCCATATAAAGGCGCGCGGCGCGTTCGGTGACGCGCGTGGCGCCCGCCTCGGAGGCCGAACCATGCAGCCCCGCCGCCATGCTTTTTTGCATCAATGCATGATAGGCCGGATGAAACTCGATTCTGTCGGCGCGCTCGCCATCCGGTTCGACAATGCGAAGGCGCGGCGGATTCTCATTGGCGAGGCGGCCGAGTTCGATCGTCCCGGCCGAGCCGAAATCCTTGCCGAAGGCTGCGAGCCCCGAGCAATCGGGGTCGACGCCAGCGCGCAAAACCGCCTCGCGAAGCGCGACGTCGGCGCCAAAGAGATCAATATCCTCGAAGCGCGGCGACTGATTGAAGGAGCCCGCTTCAAACCCGCCTGCGACGCGAGACATGGCAAAACTCCCGGCGCCCGATGCTGGGGCATGATCATTTGAATGATCGTGTCGATCATGCCCTATTCGAAGGCGACGACGAGCCCGAGTTTTTCGAGATCGGCTTCAATAGCCTGCATGATGATCTGCAATTCCTCAACGCCGATTTCGACGCTCTGATGCGGCGGATCCCAGGTCATGATCTGGTCCATGTCGATGACGAAATCGACCGCCTCCTCGGAATCCGGCGGTTGCGCCGCCGGCAGGATCGTCAAAACCTTGTCGGTCCACAAAATGCGGATCGCGCCTTCCGTCAGGGTGATCCGCGGCCCCCCGCGTCGCGTGGCCATGCTCAACTCATCCCATTCATGTTGTATTGACGCATGATCTCATCCATGAGCCCGAAACTTTAGACTTCAGTCGCGCCGCGCGCGGCCTCGACGACTTTGCGCATGAGGCTCGGCAGAGCCTCCCCGTCGAGCCTTTCCGCGGGCGTCCAGCGGCAACCCTCGGGCGCCGCGCTTGCCGTCTCAACTTCGCCCACATAAACAGAAAGCTGCAAGGCAAAATGCGTGAATACATGCTCGACGCAGCCGTCGAGCTTGCGGTAGCGGGCCTTGATCGGCGCCAGATCCAGCGCAGATCCTTCGATGAAATCACCGCTCCAGGGCGTTCCCGGAATTTCCGTCATCCCTCCGAGCAGGCCCTTCGGCGGACGCGTGCGCACCAGAACCGCGCCATCCGCGCGCGTGACATAGAATGCCGCGCCGCGCCGCCGCGGACGGACGGTTTTGGGCATTCTGACCGGAAAGCGCGCCGGATCGCCAAGGGCTTTGCCCCCGCAAGCCTGCGAGAGCGGGCAGATCGCGCAAGCGGGCTGCTTTGGCGTGCAGATCGTCGCGCCAAGATCCATCATCGCCTGCGCGTAATCGCCGGCGCGATGGTCCGGCGTGATCGCGGCGGCCCTTTCCCGAATGAGCGGCTTTGCCGCCGGCGTCGGCGTCTCGATGGCGAAGAGCCGCGCGACGACGCGCTCGACATTGCCATCGACCACCACGGCGCGCCGCCCGAAGGCGATCGCCGCGATCGCCGCCGCCGTATAGGGCCCAAGTCCCGGCAGCGCGCGCAGCGCCGCCTCATCGTCCGGGAAGCGCCCGCCAAACCGCTGGGCGATCGCAAGCGCGCAGGCGTGAAGGTTGCGCGCCCGCGAATAATAGCCAAGACCGGCCCATTGCCGCATCACCTCGTCAACGGGCGCCGCCGCCAGCGCCGCGACGTCGGGCCAGCGCTTGAGAAAAGCCGCGAAATAGGGCTTCACCGCCGTGACCGTCGTCTGCTGCAGCATGATCTCGGAGAGCCAGACCGCGTAAGGATCGCTCGGCTCGCCGGGGGCGGCGCGCCAGGGCAGCACGCGGCGATGCCGATCATACCAGACGAGCAGCGCGCTGGCGTGGGAAGTATTAGACGAAACGTCATACATGCGCCTCGTTTAGCCGCTCTCCTTCCCCGCGAAAAGCCATGACATCATTGCGGGGGAGCAAAGTGATGAATGAGCCGTCGCCTTTGAAGGTAAGCCCCGTTCCCGTGGGACGGCAAGGCGCGACGCCCTATCTCAGCGTGCGCGCCGCCGGCGCCGCCATAGATTTTTACAAGCGCGCCTTCGGCGCCGTCGAAAGGGTTCGCATCGAGCATGAAGGCTGCGTCGGCCACGCCGAACTCGAAATCGGCGACGCCTGCATCATGCTGTCCGACGAGTTTCCCGATTACGAGGCGCTGTCGCCGCAGACCATCGGCGGCACGCCGGTGCTGATCCATCTCTATGTCGCGGATGTCGACGGCTTTACCCGGCGCGCCGAGGACGAGGGGCTGAAAGTGCTGCGCCCGGTGGCCAACCAGTTCTACGGTGACCGGGGCGGCAAATTCGAGGACCCGTTCGGGCATCGCTGGTGGATCGCAAGCCACATCGAGGATGTTTCCATCGATGAAATCCGCCGGCGCGCCGAGGCGCTGCACGGCGGGGCGCCCGAGAAGACCGGCTGAGCCGCGGCCGTTGCGATAGGATCATGCGCTGGAAAAGGAAGATCGCTTTCGTGTTCGACGCCCATTCGGGATATCCCGCCCGGCCGGCGCAATATTTTGCCGCTGAGCCGTAAAAGCGCTAGAAAAAGCCATGCGAGCGTTCCGTCCCAAAGATCCCTGGTCAAGACCGCTCGCCGACCTTGTCGGACCCATCATCGATCCGACGTTGGCGCGGCGAGGATTCGGGCAATCCGACGTTATTTTGTTTTGGGACGAGATCGTCGGCGAGCGCCTCGCCGCGATGTCGCAGCCGATCAAGCTGCAATGGCCGCCGCGCCCGCGCGGGACGGCGGGCGGATCTTCTCCGGCCTCGCTCATTGTGCGCGTCGAAACGGGCTTTGCGCTGGAGCTGCAACATCGCGCCGGCGCCGTCATCGAGCGCGTCAACGCGCATCTTGGCTGGCGTTGCGTCGACCGGCTGCTCCTGAAGCAAGGTCCGCTCGAAAGGCGCGCGCCTGCGCGACCGCCTCGCACGCCTCCCGCTCTCGCGATCGTGAAGGCCGCCGAAGCGGCTGTGGGAAATATCCCCGACGAAGCGCTCCGCAAGGCCTTGACGCGGCTCGGGGCCTGTGTGCTAACCCGCTCGTCGCTGAGCGGCGGCGATTAGTGGGGTTCCTACGCCTTGATGCCGCTTTTCAGCTACGCCATGATCGTTTTGCCTGCGCCTTCAATCAGACGCACCGCTATCAATCAGAAACGCCCGCAAACCAAAAAGTCGCCGCTTACGTGAAAAGAACGCGATAAAACAAACCATTAGAGATAATTCTCGCCCTCCGGATGGATCGAAACCCATGCAGACGCTAACCAAAAGCCCGGCCGTTCAGAGCCGCCGCGTCCTTTTCCGGATCGCCGCCGCCGCCCTCCTCCTTGGACTTGCAGGGGGCTCCCCGGCATTCGCCCAAGGCTCCAGCGTGCCGGTCGATCAACTCATGGCTAGCGAGGCCTTGCCGGATCTGGCTCTCGGCAAGAGCGACGCGCCCGTCACGATCGTCGAATACGCCTCGATGACCTGCTCCCATTGCGCGGCGTTTTACGCCGAGACATTTCCAACCTTGAAAAGCAAATATATCGACACCGGCAAGGTGCGCTTCATTCTGCGCGAGTTTCCGCTGGACCCGCTCGCCACGGCAGGCTTCATGCTCGCCCGCTGCGCCGGCGACGACAAGCGCAACGCCATCGTCGATTTGCTGTTCTTGCAACAGAAGAACTGGGCGTTTACCGACAAGCCCGTGGAATCCCTCGCCAACCTCGTGAAACAGACGGGCATGGGCCAGGAAGCCTTCGAGACCTGTCTCAAAAACCAGGATCTTTACGATAAGATCAATAAGATACGCGATCACGCCTCGGAGAAATTCGGAGTGAGCGCAACGCCGACGTTCTTCTTCAACGGCCAGAAGCAGACAGGCGAAATATCGCCTGAAAAACTCGACCAGATTTTGGAGCCTTTGCTGAAAAGCTGAGGCTGCGGGCGGCCCGTAAGCATTTTCAGGCGGTCCGGAAGCCGGTCCGCGTCAGGAAAGGGCGCTCGTCGGCAGGACGGCGCCTTTCCTGGCTGTGGGACGTCAGAACATGTCGAGAGCGACGCGGGCCTCGTCCGACATGCGGCTCTGATCCCAGGGCGGATCGAAAACGACGTCGACTTTCGCGCTGAGCGTTCCGTTGACGGAGCCGACCGCGGTCTCGACCATGCGCGCCAGTTCGCCCGCCACGGGACAGCCCGGCGCCGTCAGGGTCATTTCAACCTTGACCGCGCGTTCGGCCTCGAGCTCGACCTTATAGATCAGCCCCAGTTCGTAGATGTCGCAAGGTATCTCAGGATCGAATACGGTCTTGAAGGCCGCGATCGCGTCGTCGATGAAGCGAGCCCGTTCGGGTTGCGGAATGGAGCCGTCGAATATCCACTGCGGCTCGTTCGGCATGACGTCCGCGGTTTCGGCGGCTTGCAATTCGGCCATGGATCGGCTCCTCATCCTTCCGCGTGGACCGGTTCAAGGCCGGCGACGCTCGCTTAAACTTGTGTTCGCGGCCCGAAAATTTCAAACCTTCACAGTTGAGCATGACCGATCTGGATTAAACCGATCATACTCGCGCTCCCTTCTGCCATGATCCCAAAAATCTGCAACTCTCGCAGGATCACGCCTCAGGCGAACAGACGCTCGGCCTTGGTCAAGGCCTCGGCGAGCTTGTCGACCTCATCGAAGGTATTGTACAGCGCAAAAGACGCGCGGCACGTCGATGTGACCCCGAACCGGCTCAGCAGCGGCTGCGCGCAATGAGTTCCGGCGCGCACCGCGACGCCGGCGCGGTCAAGAATGGTCGCGACATCATGCGCATGGGCGTTCTTCATCTCGAAGGAGATGATCGCGCCCTTGCCTTTGGCGCGGCCAAAAATGCGCAGCGAATTCATTTGCGACAGGCGCTCATGCGCATATTCGCTCAGCGCCGTTTCATGCGCATGAATGCGATCGCGCCCGAGCTGCTGCATATAGTCGAGAGCGGCCCCAAGCCCCACCGCCTGGATGATCGGCGGCGTGCCGGCCTCGAAGCGATGCGGCGGATCATTATAGGTGACGAGATCGCGGGTGACTTCCTTGATCATCTCGCCGCCGCCGAGGAAGGGCGGCATTTGCTCCAGCCATTTCGCGTTGCCGTAGAGCGCGCCGACGCCGGTCGGCCCATAGAGCTTATGGCCCGTCACGACATAAAAATCGGCGTCGAGATCGCGCACGTCGACGGAAAGATGCACCGCCGCCTGCGAACCGTCGACGAGAACCGGAATGCCGCGCTCATGCGCGATGCGGATGATCTCCTTGATCGGCGTCACCGTGCCCAGAACGTTCGACATATGCGTGATGGCGACGATCTTGGTCCTGGGGCTCAGGGCCGCCTCGAAACGCTCGAGCGAGAACTCGCCCTCATCGTCGACGTCGACCCATTTCAGCACGGCGCCCTTGCGCTCGCGCAAAAAATGCCAGGGCACGATATTGGCGTGATGCTCCATGATCGAGAGCACGATTTCATCGCCCGCTCCGATAAAGGCCTCGCCAAAGGAGGCGGCGACGAGATTGATCGCCTCGGTCGCGGATTTCGTGAAGACGATCTCGTTCACGCTCTCCGCATTGAGGAAAGATCTGACGCTTTCGCGCGCGGCCTCAAAAGCGTCCGTCGCGGCGTTGGCGAGAAAATGCAGCCCGCGATGAACATTGGCGTATTCATGATAGGTCGCATGCACCATCCGATCGACGACGGCCTTCGGCTTTTGCGCCGAGGCGCCATTGTCGAGATAGACGAGCGGCTTGCCGTAGATCTCCATCGACAGGATCGGGAAGTCTTCGCGCACTTTGGCGACGTCGTAAGGCGCCGGCGCGACGATATGCTTGTTCATGCCTTTTCCCCCCGCGCAGACAGCCAGCGCGCGATTTCGGCGCGGAATGGCGTGGCCAGCTCCTCGTCGTCGAACTCGTCGAGAAGGTCGGCGGCGAAAGCTTCGAGCAGAAGGGCCTCGGCCTCGGCGAAAGGCAGGCCCCGCGCCTGAAGGTAGAACAGCTGGTCGTCATTGAGGCCGCCGCAGGTCGCGCCATGGCCGCAGGCGACGTCGTCGGCGAAGATCTCCAGCTCCGGCTTGTTGTTCATCGCGACATTGTCCGACAGAAGCAGCGCCTTGCTCAGCATCCGGCCGTCGGTCTTTTGCGCGTCCTTCTCCACATTGATCTTGCCCTGGAAGACGCCGGTGGCTTCCTCGTCGAGAACATATTTGAAGGTCTGGCGGCCGGTGCAGCCCGGCGCCAGATGTTCGACCAGCAAAGTCGTGTCGGCGTGCTGGCGCCCGCGCAGCAGCGAGACGCCGCGCAGCGAGCCTTCCGCGCCGTCGCCCTCAAAGCGCGCGAAAATCTGGCGGCGGACGACGCCGGCGCCGGTGATCAGCGCGAAACTGTCGAATTTGGCGCGCGCGCCGATGCGGGCAATGAGGCTTTCGATGCGAAGGCTCGCGGGCGCCATGCCGGTCATCATCGCGGTATGCTGGAATTTGGCGTCATCGGCGACCGAGACGATGAGGCAGCCATTGGTCTGGCCCGTGCGCGCGCCCTCGCCAAGGCTTTCCTCAGCGATGTGGACGGACGCGCCGGCGCCGACGACCACCGCCGAGCGCGAATAGCGCGCGGAAGGCTCGCTCAAGGCCGTCGCATAGACGAGACGGATCGGGGCAGCGAGGGCGACGCCCGGCTCGACCTCGATGACGACGCCATCCTGCATCAGCGCCGCATTGAGCGAGACGATCGTGTCAGTCCCGCCGAAATCCTGCGACGCGATGAGAGCGATCATCTCGGGACGCCCCTCGCTCAGCGCGGCGGCGAGCGAACGCACAAAGACGCCCGCCGGCAGGGGGTCGGAGAGTTCAGGAACGAATACGCCGTCAACGATGACGAGACGCTGCGCTGGCGCAGATTTCGACAGTTCGTCGCGCAAGGCCGCGATCGCCGCCGCGCTCGGCGGAGCCGCGAGCGGCAAAGCGGCGCGCATCAGAGCGCGCAGATCGGTATAATGCCAGGCCTCGATGCGCCGATGCGGAAGGCCCGCCGTATAGAATGCGCTGAACGCCGCCTCGCGCAATTTCTTCACATCGGCGCCGCCCGGCAGCTTGGAGACGGCCGCGTCGAAGGTTTCGGCCAGAGCCGTTTCCGCGGACGTGCGCGCGGCAGTGATTTGAGCGCTCATCGTTGCTTCCTCTCAGGCGGCCGCTTCTTCGACGGAATAGTCGCGATAGCCGCTCTTTTCGAGTTCGACCGCGAGATCCGCGCCGCCCGTTTTCACGATTTTGCCCTTTGTCATGACATGCACGGTGTCGGGCACGATATAGTCGAGCAGGCGTTGATAATGGGTGATGATGAGGAAGCTGCGTTTTGGCGAGCGCAGCGCGTTGACGCCGCTCGCGACGATCCGCAGCGCGTCGATGTCGAGCCCCGAGTCGGTCTCATCGAGAATAGCGAAGCTCGGCTCGAGCAGCGCCATCTGCAGAATGTCCATGCGCTTCTTCTCGCCGCCCGAAAATCCGACATTCAGCGCGCGCTTCAGCATCTCCTGCTTGATCTCGAGCTTGTCGGCGGCGCCTTTGACGCGCTTCATGAATTCCGGCGTCGTCAGCTCCGCCTCGCCGCGCTGCTTGCGTTGCGCGTTCAGGGCGGCCTTGAGGAATGTCATCGTCGCGACGCCCGGGATTTCGAGCGGATATTGGAAGGCGAGGAAAACGCCATGCGCCGCCCGCACGTCGGGCTCGAGGTCAAGGAGATTGACGCCGTTCAGGAGAACTTCGCCGGATTCGATCGTGTAATCCTTGCGGCCGGCGATGACATAGGAGAGCGTCGACTTGCCGGTGCCGTTCGGACCCATGATCGCGGCGACTTCGCCGTCCTGGACCGTCAGGTTGAGTTCGTCGAGAATGGTCCGTCCATCAATCGAAACAGTGAGATTCTTGACTTCGAGCATGATTTAAAATCCTTGCATTCATTCGGCTGACGCCAGGCGCGGCAAAGGCGCGCTCCCTGGCTGTTGAGGCGGCGCGGGCGGACGCCGCCATTTGATGCTGAGCAGGTCCCGAGGGGCCGTCGAAGGCCGGGCGTCAGCCCCGGCCTTTTTCGCTAACCGACGCTGCCCTCGAGCGAGATCGCGATCAGTTTTTGCGCCTCGACCGCGAACTCCATCGGAAGCTGCTGCAAGACGTCGCGCACGAAGCCGTTGACGATCAGCGCCGTCGCTTCCTCGGCCGAAAGACCGCGCTGCTGACAATAGAACAGCTGATCGTCGGAAATCTTCGAGGTCGTCGCTTCATGTTCGAATTGCGTGCTCGTATTGCGCGATTCGATATAGGGCACCGTATGCGCGCCGCAGGAATTGCCGATCAGAAGCGAATCGCAATTCGTAAAGTTGCGCGCTCCCGTCGCCTTGCGATGCGAGGAGATCTGGCCGCGATAGGTGTTTTGCGACGCCCCCGCCGCGATGCCTTTCGAGATCACCCGGCTCGTCGTATTCTTGCCGAGATGGATCATTTTGGTGCCGGAATCGACCTGCTGGCGTCCGTTCGAAATCGCGATCGAATAGAACTCGCCGCGCGATTCGTCGCCGCGCAGGATGCAGGACGGATATTTCCAGGTGATCGCCGATCCGGTCTCGACCTGCGTCCAGGAAATCTTCGAGCGCGCGCCGCGGCAGTCGCCGCGCTTGGTGACGAAATTATAGATGCCGCCCTTGCCGTCCGCGTCGCCCGGATACCAGTTCTGCACGGTCGAATATTTGATCTCGGCGTCCTCATGCGTCACGAGTTCGACGACAGCGGCGTGAAGCTGATTTTCATCGCGCTTCGGCGCCGTGCAGCCCTCAAGGTAGGACACATAGGAGCCCTTGTCGGCGATGATCAGCGTGCGCTCGAACTGCCCGGTGTTTTGTTCATTGATGCGGAAATAGGTCGAGAGCTCCATCGGGCAGCGGACGCCCGGCGGGACATAGACGAAAGATCCGTCCGAGAAGACGGCGCTGTTCAGCGTCGCGTAATAATTGTCGGTGGTCGGCACGACCGAGCCGAGATATTTTTTCACGAGCTCGGGGTGGGAGTGAACCGCCTCGGAGATCGGGCAGAAGATCACGCCGGCTTTCGCCAGCTCTTCCTTGAAGGTGGTGACGACCGAGACCGAATCGAACACGGCGTCGACGGCGACGCGGCGCTCCGGGGCGACGCCCGCCAGAATTTCCTGCTCGCCGAGCGGAATGCCGAGTTTGGCGTAGACTTTCAGAAGTTCGGGATCGACCTCATCCAGCGATTTCGGTCCGGCCGCCGTCTTGGGCGCCGAATAATAATAGAGATCCTGATAGTCGATCTTCGGAAAGTCGACGCGCGCCCAATGCGGCTCGGGCATGGTCAGCCAGCGCCGGAAAGCCTCAAGCCGCCATTCCGTCAGCCATTCCGGTTCGTTCTTTTTCGCCGAGATGAATCTGACAATGTCCTCATTCAGACCTTTTGGGGCCTTTTCGGACTCAATGTCGGAAAAGAAACCGTACTTATATTCGCTGACGTCGACCGACTTGACCCGGTCGACGGTCTCCTGGACCGCTGCCATAACACTCTCCTCACCCTGCCGGTTTCAAGGACCGCCGGTTCAGACCTCAACCCTAGTCCGGGCTTCGTCAACCGCGTCAGCGGCGTAACGTCACGCTGCTTGACCTGACGCTCCCGGCAGCCTCGCCCTGAGAGAGCGAACCGCCTTTTCGAGCGCCTTGACGAACAATGCGCAATCGTCCTCAGACGAATCCCAGCCCAGACTGACCCGAATTGCTCCGTTCGCCAAGTTTGGCGCGACGCCCATCGCCGTCAAGACGTGGGAGCGCTTTACCTTTCCTGACGAACAGGCAGACCCGGACGAGACCGCGACGCCTTCGACATCAAGACACATCAGCAAAACCTGTGCCTCAATCCCGGGAACAGCAAAGCACGAGGTATTCGGCAACCGTTCCCGCTCCGCTCCGAAAAACGCCGCATCGGGGGCGATGCGCGAGACTTCGGCCTCAAGACGGTCGCGCCAGGAGGCTAAAACTTCGCTCTGCCGCCGCAACCGCTCCGCCGAAACCCGCAAAGCCGCCGCCATTCCGGCGATCGCCGCGACATTCTCGGTGCCCGCGCGGAGCCCGCGCTCCTGACCGCCGCCGCGAATCATCGTCGCCCTTATATGGGAAGCCGGAGAGGCAAAACAAAGCGCGCCGACGCCCTGAGGGCCGCCAAATTTATGCGCCGAGAGAACGAGCGCGTCCGCGCCGAGCCGCGTCATGTCGCAATCGATCTTGCCGGCGGCCTGCACGGCGTCGCAGAGGACAAATCCGCCGGCGGCATGGACGAGCTCCGCCGCGGCCGCCACCGGCTGGATGACGCCCGTCTCATTATTGGCGGCCTGCAGCGCCAGCATGACGCGCTCCCCCCTGGCGCGCGCGAGCGCGGCGCCCAGCGCCTCAAGGTCGAGCGCGCCGTCGCCGGCCAGCGCAACGATCTCGGCGCGATCGGCGGCAAACCGATGGCCGTTCAGAACGGCAGAATGTTCTGCGGCGCCGATGAGCAGCCGGTCGAAAGGGCGAGGACCATCGGCTCCGTCGATCGAGGGCGTCAGCGCCAGATTGAGCGCTTCCGTGCCGCCCGACGTGAAAATGATCGCCTTCGCGGGCGCATTGACGAAAGCGCCAAGCTCAAGCCGGGCGTTCTCGATCGCGGCTCGGGCCGCGCGCCCTTCGGCGTGGACGGAAGAGGCGTTGCCAGGCCTCGCCAAGACCGCGCGCATAGCCTCAAGCGCCGCCGGATGCAAAGGCGTCGTGGCGTTATGGTCGAGATAGGCGCGCGGCGGCACGGCGGCATCATCCTGTTTAAAGAGACAAATTCTCGCTCATTCGCCTAAAGTGCTTGCAATCCTTTGGGGCGAACGTGCTAAAAAGGCGAGTATTCGCCTTCGGGGGCCAAATGAGCCTCATTTGGCGAGGTCGCCAAGAACCTGCTCGGGCGCTTTTCGGGATCCCGAAGGACCCTTCTCGGGCTCACATGAGACAAAGGAGCGTCTGGGGTTGATCTGCGGCGCTCTGGTTTTGACGACAAAAGGGCCCTCTCCATTTAGGGGTCGCGCGGGAGGCAAGTCAAGGATGAGCCGGGCGCCCATCGTCGCCCGCTTCGGCCAGATCCCGGAAGCGGGACGCCTGCGAGCTTGCTTGCGGACGAGGGCGTGTTTGCTTGCGGACAGCGAATGACGCGCCGAACACGGAAGGCGAGCGCCTCCGCGCCGCCGTTTTTTGAGAGAAATCATGGACGATAACGAAAAATAGGCGGCGTGGTGGAAACGATCATGCCGCAAGGTCCCGCGCGTTGATGGAGCGCCAAAGCGTGGCGGGGTTCTGGCGTAAAAACGCTCGCCGCGGAAAAATTCAAACCCTGATCATGGAGCAAAGATGCCCGAGGTAATGTTTAACGGTCCGGCCGGCCGCATCGAGGGTCGGTTTCACCCCTCGACCGTACGCGGCGCGCCGATCGCCATTATTCTGCATCCCCACCCGCAATTCGGCGGGACGATGAATAATCAGATCGTCTACAACCTCTATTATGCTTTCGCCGAGCGCGGCTTCGCGGTCCTGCGGTTCAATTTCCGCGGCGTCGGGCGCAGCCAGGGCGGCTTCGATCACGGCCAGGGGGAATTGTCGGACGCCGCCGCGGCGCTCGACTGGGCGCAGGCGATCAATCCGGAAGCCCGGGCCTGCTGGATCGCCGGCATCTCCTTCGGCTCCTGGATCGGCATGCAGCTTCTGATGCGCCGGCCGGAGATCGAAGGATTCATTTCGATCGCGCCGCCCGCCAACCGCTTCGATTTCTCCTTCCTCGCCCCCTGCCCCTCCTCGGGCCTCTTCGTGCATGGCGACCAGGACCGCGTCGCGCCTTTGAAGGAAGTCACCGGACTCATCGAGAAGCTGAAGACGCAAAAAGGCATATTGATCGAGCATGCCGTGATTCCCGGCGCCAATCATTTCTTCGAAAATTGCGTCGAGCCTCTGATCGAGGAAGTCGGCATCTATCTCGATCGCCGCCTCGGCAATCCGCCGCGCCTGCCGACGCCGACCCGCAGCGAGCCGGCGGAACGGCGCTAACGCATGATGCCGGAAAGTCGCAGGCTTTTCGGGCCAGCGGCATGCGGTAAAGCAAAGGCTTAAAGAGCGGAATGCGATTGCGCCTGAACGCAGCCTGCTCTTTTTTGATCGAATGGAGTCGTTCGATCGATCAGAAATCGCTCCAGATTCAAAAGCTTGAGCATATTCCTGTCGATCAGATCGAACCGATCCGACCGGAATATGCTCTAGGTCATCGACTCATTATGGCGCAACCAGATGCGTATTGAGGCGAGCTTGACTCCGGCGAGGAAATTGTCGGCTCGTTTGTCGTAGCGCGTGGCGACGCCGCGGTAGTGCTTGATCTTGT
>NZ_CABFMQ020000130.1 GCF_901905185.1 Methylocella tundrae | reverse complement strand
TAGGTCATCGACTCATTATGGCGCAACCAGATGCGTATTGAGGCGAGCTTGACTCCGGCGAGGAAATTGTCGGCTCGTTTGTCGTAGCGCGTGGCGACGCCGCGGTAGTGCTTGATCTTGTTGAAGAAACGCTCGACGAGGTTCCTGTAGCGATAAAGGTAAGAGCTGAACGCCGGAACGTTCTTGCGGTTTGGCATGGGCTTGATGTTGGCCCATGCGCCGCGAGCGTCGAGGCTCTGGCGCAGCGCGTCGCTGTCATAGGCGCGGTCGGCCAGAAGAATTTGCCCGTCGGCCAAAGCCTCCAGCATGTCGGCTGCGCTGCGCCCGTCATGCGCCTGACCTTCGGTCAGCTTCAGGTCGATTGGCAGACCTTCCGCGTCGACAAGCGCGTGAATTTTCGTTGTCAGGCCGCCCCGCGAGCGACCCATGCAATGGGATCCGTCGACTTTTTTTGGGTATTGGCGGCGTGCTGATGGACGCGGATCGAGGATGAGTCGATCATTTGGATATCGCCGTCATAAGCCTTTGACACGCCTTTGAGAATGCGGTCCCAGACACCAGCCTTGCGCCACCGGTTGAAGCGGTTGACGCAGGTTGTGTGCGGACCGTAGCGCCGCGGAATGTCCGCCCACGGCGCGCCAGTCCGCAAGCGCCAGAAGATACCGTTCAAGACGCGACGATCATCGACGCGCGGAACACCCCGCGGCTTGTTCGGCAACAACGGCTCAATCACCGACCATTCGAAATCCGTCAAATCAAACCGCGCCATCTCAGCCTCCATGATCCGAAGGTTGAATCACGCCACAGCCGATTCGGGAATCCCGATAATGGGTCTATGACCTAGTC
>NZ_CABFMQ020000129.1 GCF_901905185.1 Methylocella tundrae | reverse complement strand
AAGCGCCCGCTTTGGCGTTGGCCGCGCGCGCACAGCCGCAAGCGGCCGTCTCCGGAAGGCCTGGCGACGATGAAGGCTGGCGCGCGACAGCCCCAGCGCTGTGCAGGCGGCTGCGATCAAGCCGCTGCCCGGCTCCAGGGCCGCCACCGCGTCCATCAAGACTCGCCGTCGCTCGAAGCTGGGAGGCCCAGCAACACCGCAACTTTCCTAAGAAACACCCGTCTGGTCGGCGGCGCATTCGTCGGCTCGAAACAGGACAAAGCCCAACGACTTGGCCCGTCGTTGAAGGTTGCCTGGCGATTCCGACGAAGGCGCCCGTCTGTAACGGGATAACGCCGCCCGGGGATTCCGGGATAATGGCGCCCCCCTGTAACGGAATGATCCCGCCCGGGCGCCGCGTTCGTTGACCTACGAGTTTGTCTCACCTGTTCTGGTTTTGGGTCAAGCCGATTTGGCCTGTTTGCCGCGCGCGCGGCGCAAGCTTTCACCTGTGATCTCGATGCGATGGGCATTATGAACGAGGCGGTCCAGGACGGCGTCGGCGTAAGTTGGGTCTCCGATGACGTCGTGCCGGACAGTATTGTAGAACAGCACGGCGATTTTGCGCGCTGTGGCGGTGATTGCCTTCGATTTGCCAACGCGCGCGGACAGCCGGCGATAGAATGCGCCCAGCGCGGTGTCGGTTCGACCGACCGCCACCGCGGCGAGCCGCAGCAATGAAGCCGCTCGATTGCTGGTCCGCTGGGTCCTTGAGGACAGCACTTTGCCTCCGGAGATTTTATTGTGAGGAGCCAGCGCTAGCCACGATGTGAAGTGCTTTGCGCTCGGCCACGCCGCCAGGTTGGTCCCGCATTCCCCGACCAGCTTGAGCGCAAGGTACGACCCCAGACCGTGAATCTGAGTGAGGTCCACGCCCAGGATCGC
>NZ_CABFMQ020000128.1 GCF_901905185.1 Methylocella tundrae | reverse complement strand
AAGCGCCCGCTTTGGCGTTGGCCGCGCGCGCACAGCCGCAAGCGGCCGTCTCCGGAAGGCCTGGCGACGATGAAGGCTGGCGCGCGACAGCCCCAGCGCTGTGCAGGCGGCTGCGATCAAGCCGCTGGCGTCGAGCGGATAGGGCGTCCGCCGCGAGGCGGTCGATGGAACGACTGCCTTGACCTTTCTTTGTTTGAGCCATTTGCGCAGGCTGTCGGCGTCGTAGGCTTTGTCGGCCAACAGCCGCTTTGGTCGGGCGACAGCTGCAAGCAGCGGAATGGCCATAGAGATGTCGGCGACGTTTCCCGGCGTCAGCGCAAAGGCGACCGGTCTGCCGCGATCATCGGCCAAAGCATGGATTTTGCTCGTTCTTCCGCCGCGCGAACGGCCAATCGCCTCGGCGAACTCCCCCTTTTTGAACCGCTCGCCGAGCGATGCGCCTTGACGTGGCTTGAGTCGATGGAAAGTTCGTCCGGCACGGGACCGACGGCCGCCATTTTCTCGAATATACGCTGCCAGACGCGGCGCTGCGACCAACGATTATAACGATTGTAGATAGTCGTTGGCGGCCCATAGGCTGGTGGAACGTCGCGCCAGCGGCATCCTGTTTTCAACACATGCAGGATGCCTGAAATGACGGTCCGATCGTCCACCCGCGGCTTTCCCGGCTTGCCGCGCGGCAGATGCGGCTCCAGCGCCTCCCATGCCGAATCCGACAGCCAAAACAAACTCTTCGCCATGACATTCGCCCCCCGCGACTCAAATCAGGGCAAAAAGATATCATAGAATCAGTATGATGTATGGGTTCTCAACCTAGCCACGATGTGAAGTGCTTTGCGCTCGGCCACGCCGCCAGGTTGGTCCCGCATTCCCCGACCAGCTTGAGCGCAAGGTACGACCCCAGACCGTGAATCTGAGTGAGGTCCACGCCCAGGATCGC
>NZ_CABFMQ020000127.1 GCF_901905185.1 Methylocella tundrae | reverse complement strand
CTAGAGCGGGATGCGATTTTATGGAATCGGAGGATTCCCAAATCAGCAACGGTCTGATTCAATCCACGTGCTGGCGTTGGGAGGGCAGCACGGATGGCGAGACCTTACTCGAATGATCTTCGCGAACGCGCGATGGCGCGGGTTGCGGCGGGCGAGACGATTCGGGTCGTCGCGGCCGCGTTGCAGATCAGCGCATCCTGCGTGTCGAAATGGTCGGGCCGCCTGCGCCTGACCGGCAGCGCGTCGCCTGGCCGGATCGGCGGCTACAAGCCGCGGGTTCTTTCGGGCGCGCATGCGGACTGGCTGCGACAGCGCATGCGGGAGCGCCCCTTCACGCTGCGCGGATTGACGGCGGAACTGGCCGAGCGCGGCCTGCGGGTTGATTATCGGGCGGTTTGGGAGTTCGCCCATCGCGAGGGGCTGAGCTTCAAAAAAAACCGTCGTTGCGGCGGAGCAGACCCGGCCTGACGTCGCGCGCAAGCGGGCGCGCTGGAAGGCCTATCAGGGCCGGATCGAGGCGAAGCGCCTCGTCTTCATCGACGAGACCTGGGTCAAAACCAACATGGCTCCGCTGAGAGGCTGGGGGCCGCGCGGCCAAAGGCTGAAGGCGCTCGTCCCCTTTGGTCATTGGAAAACCATGACCTTCCTCGCCGCGCTGCGCCATGACCGCATCGACGCGCCTTGGGTCGTCGACGGCCCGATCAATGGCGAGTTGTTTCGGCTCTACGTCGCGGAGGTTCTGATCCCGACCCTCAAGCAAGGCGACATCGTCGTGCTCGACAATCTCGGCAGCCACAAGGCGCGCGCCGTGCGCAACGCCATCAAAGCGGCCGGCGCTCATCTCATGTTCTTGCCCCCTCCGCAGGCGACCCCACCAAGCTCCGCTTGGGGTGGCCCCTCGCCAGCTCCGCCCTACAGCCCCGACCTCAATCCGATCGAGCAGGTTTTCGCGAAGCTCAAACACATGATGCGAAAGGCGG
>NZ_CABFMQ020000126.1 GCF_901905185.1 Methylocella tundrae | reverse complement strand
CAGCGGCTTGATCGCAGCCGCCTGCACAGCGCTGGGGCTGTCGCGCGCCAGCCTTCATCGTCGCCAGGCCTTCCGGAGACGGCCGCTTGCGGCTGTGCGCGCGCGGCCAACGCCAAAGCGGGCGCTTGCCGCCAAAGAGCGTCAAACCGTCCTCGACCTGTTGAGAGAGCCGCGGTTTGTCGATCTGGCGCCCGCCGAAGTCTACGCCAGCTTGCTCGACCAGGGCGTCTATCTGTGCTCGATCCGCACCATGTATCGCATTCTCGCCGAGCATGAAGAAGTCCGCGAACGACGCCGCCAATTGCGGCGCCCCGTCTACCAGAAGCCCGAACTTCTCGCCGAAAGCCCAAATCAGGTTTGGTCCTGGGACATCACGAAGTTGATGGGGCCGGCGAAATGGAGCTACTTCTATCTCTATGTCATCATTGATATTTTCAGCCGCAGGGTCGTCGCCTGGCAAATCGCTGATGCTGAGAGCGCCGCGCTGTTCAACCCTTGTTCGACGACGCCATCATCAAGCATGATGTCGTCCCCGGCCAACTTACCCTGCATGCGGATCGCGGCGGCCCGATGAAGGCCAAAGCCACCGCCTTGATGCTCGCCGATCTCGGCGTCACCAAATCGCATAGCAGGCCCTACACGTCGAACGACAATCCGTTCTCGGAAAGCCACTTCAAAACCTTAAAATATCAACCCCAGTTTCCTCAACGGTTTGGCTGCATTGAGGATGCGAAGACATTCTGCCGCTGCTTCTTCGATTGGTATAATCGGGATCATCATCATGCTGGCATCGGCCTGATGACGCCGGACCAGGTCCACTATGGTCAGGCCGACGAAGTCTACGCAGCCCGCCAGACAATCCTCGATCGCGCTTTCCATTCTAACCCGGAACGCTTCGTCAAAAAGCCGCCGGAACCGCCTCTCAAACCAACCGCAGCCTGGATCAACCCGCCAACCAAAAGGCTACAAATCCAAGCTTAAATTCAAACGCCGGCTGTCTCAAAGTCGTTGACACGTTCCG
>NZ_CABFMQ020000125.1 GCF_901905185.1 Methylocella tundrae | reverse complement strand
CGCGGCGTGAGCCGGAGCTGCGCCATCCCGCTAGCTCCGCGCCGGCTAACGCCGCTCAACCCGCCCAAAAAGGCAAATCAAACCGCCAGAGCGAACTCAGGATTGGATAAAACTGGGGGCAAGGTCAAACACAAGGGGAACGTTTCAAGAGGCCCAGACAGACAGTCGAGAACTTATCCACAGCCGTTACAAGTAGCCGCAACTTGGTTATATGGGCTTGCTTGCGGAGCGAAACTAATGCTTGCCGCTCGATATTAGATCCCAATCTGATCAGAGGCGGAACGACCGCTTCCTGGAGGGGTGCGAAACTGTCCTGTACGTCCCGACTGGGCGCAGAGCGCCAACGGCGCGACGGCTCCTCGGCGCTCGGCCGAGGAGCCGGGTATTACACTTCCGTGCCCCTCGAGGAGGGCTAGCGCATCTAGTGTTTCTTCGGCCTGATCGTGGCCATGCTGGGATAGAAACGCTCGAATGCGGTTTGAAAGTTCTCCTGATAAGCCGAAAACGTCACTAGCATGGCGATATGATCGCTCACGGTCGCGAAATAGTCGGTGTAGTAATTCGGCACCTCGGATTCGAATTGTCTGCCATGCACCCAAACCTTGTCGCCAATCGTTTCGCGCCTGACGAACTCGAGCGTGGAGGAGCGTCCCATCGGCATGCCCTCAGAGTCCATCAAAGGTTTCTGCGTCGAGAGAAGATCTTCATATAGGTCGAGACGATCTTCGCTTCCCTGCTCCTTCGCGGTCAGGATGATGATCGCCGTTTTTTGCTTTCCTTCCGCTTGGTCCTCGCAAACCCATTCCGCTCCTTCCAGATTGCATTTCCATCCCGGCGGAAGCGCGAACGAAAGATAGGAACTGTGAAACACTTCGGCTCGGACGCTGGCGCCCGGCGCCAAGAGCAGGTGCAGCGTAGCCGCGGCGATCTGGAGCGCTTTCATGGCGATGCGCTGTTCATCGCATTAGGTCATAGACCCATTATCGGGATTCCCGAATCGGCTGTGGCGTGATTCAACCTTCGGATCATGGAGGCTGAGATGGCGCGGTTTGATTTGACGGATTTCGAATGGTCGGTGATTGAGCCGTTGTT
>NZ_CABFMQ020000124.1 GCF_901905185.1 Methylocella tundrae | reverse complement strand
GTCTCGGCGTCCTCGGAACTGAAGACGATCTCGCCGCTCGCAGCGCCCGGCGAAGCCGGCAGGCCGGTCGCGACGATTTTGCGCTCGGCCTTTGGGTCAATCGTCGGATGGAGCAACTGGTCGAGCGCGGCCGGATCGATGCGGGCGATCGCTTCTTCGCGGGTGATCAACGCCTCATTGGCCATTTCGACGGCGATGCGCAGCGAGGCCTTGGAGGTGCGTTTGCCGGAGCGCGTCTGCAGCATCCAGAGTTTGCCGTTCTCGACGGTGAACTCTATGTCCTGCATGTCGCGGTAGTGCTTTTCGAGCAGCGCGGTGGTGCGCCGGAATTCGGCGAAGGCCTCCGGCAGAGCCGCCTCCATCGAGGGCTTTTCGGAACGGGCCGCGATGCGCGCGGCCTCGGTGATGTTCTGCGGCGTGCGGATGCCGGCGACGACATCCTCCCCTTGCGCGTTGATGAGAAATTCGCCGTAGAGCAGGTTCTCGCCCGTCGAGGGATCGCGGGTGAAGGCGACGCCCGTCGCGGAGGTCTCGCCCATATTGCCGAAAACCATCGCCTGCACATTGACGGCGGTGCCCCAACTCGCGGGAATGCCGTTCAACCGCCGGTATGTTTCGGCGCGGGGATTCATCCAGGAGCCGAAGACGGCGCCGATCGCCCCCCAAAGCTGCGCTTTCGGGTCCTGCGGGAAGGGCTCGGCCAGCATTTCGGCGACCTTCGCCTTATAATCGGCGATCACTTCCTTCCAGTCCGCCGCATCGAGATCCGTGTCGAGCGTCGCGTCCTTGCGGTCCTTGAAGCTGTCGAGGATCGTCTCGAATTCGTGGTGATCGATATTGAGCACGACATTCGAATACATCTGGATGAAGCGGCGATAGGAATCATAGGCGAAACGCGCATTGCCCGAACTCTGCGCCAGCGCCTCGACGGTGACGTCGTTGAGGCCGAGGTTCAGCACGGTGTCCATCATGCCCGGCATCGAGGCCCTCGCCCCGGAGCGGACCGAAACGAGCAGTGGATTGGCCGGATCTCCAAAGACATGGCCAGCGATGGCGCCGGTCGCCTCGAGCGCCGCGTTCACATCGGCTTCGAGTTCGGGCGGGTAGCTCTTCCCGTTCGTGTAGAAATAGGTGCAGACTTCCGTCGTAATGGTGAAGCCGGGGGGCACGGGAAGGCCGAGATTGGCCATCTC
>NZ_CABFMQ020000123.1 GCF_901905185.1 Methylocella tundrae | reverse complement strand
CGGATGTGCCCGGTTTATGTTGCGGGGCTGATCGGCGCGGGGGATCGCAAGAGCGTCCAGCCCATGGCGGCGCGCGACGGCGAAGTCGGCTACGACCAGCTTCATCACTTCATCGCCAGCGGCGTGTGGGACGCCGCGCCGCTTGAGAAGGCCCTGCTCGCCGAAGCCGACAGAATGGTTGGCGGCGCCGACGCGTGGCTGATCGTTGACGATACGGCATTGCCGAAAAAGGGCGAGCATTCGGTCGGCGTCGCGCCACAATATGCCTCGTCGCTCGGAAAGACCGCCAACTGTCAGTCGCTGGTCTCGCTAACGTTGGCGTCACGCGAGATTCCGGTGATGGTGGGCCTGCGGCTATTCCTGCCCGAAAGCTGGACAGATGATCCCGAGCGCATGGCGCGGGCTCGTGTGCCGGAGGATAGGCGGACCGCTCTGACGAAGCCGGAGATCGCGATCGAAGAGATCGACCGCGTCATCGCCTCGGGCGCGCGCTTCGGTTGCGTCCTCGCCGATTCGGGATACGGCTCCAGCGGGTCTTTCCGTCAGGCCTTGAGCGCGCGCGGTCTCAAGTGGGCGGTCGGGCTGTCGCGGCGCCAGAACGTCTATCCCGCCGACGTCGCTTTGATCTTTCCGGTCGCCAGGGCCGGAAGGCCGCGCAAATACAGCATCCCGGATCAGCCTCCGGTCTCTGCCGAAGCGTTGTTGTCGGAAGAGAAATGGCGAAGGGTTAATTGGCGGCGGGGCACAAAGGGCCGGCTGACATGCCTCTTCGCGGCCCGCCGCGTTCGCGTTGCAGACGGTCATAAGCACCGCATGCTTGATGATCGCATGCAATGCATGCCGGGCGACGAGGTCTGGCTCGTCGGCGAACGGAGGTCGAGCGGCGAGCAAAAATACTATGTGTCCAACCTTCCGGCCGATACCAGCCTCAAGACGCTCGCCGCCACGATCAAAGCCAGATGGGTCTGCGAGCAGGCGCATCAGCAGTTGAAGGAAGAACTCGGCCTCGACCACTTCGAAGGCAGATCCTGGATCGGACTACACCGGCACGCCTTGATGACAATGATCGCCTACGCCTTCCTCCAGACCCGCCGCCTCAAGGCCGCGGGACGGAAAAAAAAGAATCGGGGGACCGCCGCCACAACCGAGCCTGCCGGCCATCAGACAAGCCATTCTCGACCTCTTCGCACGGCCTCCACCCAGACGATGCCCCCACTGTGAGAAACTCATCGCCGACGCCGTCGAACCAAA
>NZ_CABFMQ020000122.1 GCF_901905185.1 Methylocella tundrae | reverse complement strand
GTTGACCTTGCCCCCTGAGGCTTATCCAGCTTGAAGTTCGCTCTGGCCCGAAATGAGGACCAGAGAATGAAGCGGAACCGTTTCAGCGAAGAGCAGATCATCGCGATCCTGAAGGAACACGAGGCCGGAATCGCCGTAGCCGAGCTGTGCCGCAAACACGGCGTCAGCGACGCCAGCATTTACAAGTGGAAGGCCAAATATGGCGGCATGGACGTCTCGGAGGCCAAGCGGCTGAAGGCGCTTGACGACGAGAACACCCGCCTGAAGCGGCTGCTGGCCGACGCCATGCTCGACAACGCCGCGCTGAAAGACCTTCTCGGAAAAAAATGGTGACGCCCGCCGAGAAGCGAGAGGCGGTCGCGCATCTTCGATCTTGCTTCGAGATGAGCGAACGGCGGGCGTGCAAGACCATCGGCTGCTGCCGAATGACGGTTCGCTATGAAGCCACCCGCCTGGATAACACGGCGTTGCGCGAGCGGATAAAGGCGATCGCGCATGAGCGGCGGCGCTTCGGCTATCGGCGGCTGCATGTCCTGCTGCGTCGGGAAGGCTATGTGATCAATCACAAGCGGCTGTTCCGGCTCTACCGTGAGGAAAAGCTTGGCGTTCGTCGGCGCAGCGGCCGCAAGCGGGCGATCGGGACGCGGGCGCCGATGTTGATCCCGCTCGCGCCCAATCAGCGTTGGTCGCTGGATTTTGTGTCGGACCAGTTGACCGACTGTCGGCGCTTTCGAGTCCTGACCGTGGTCGACGATTGCACGCGCGAATGCCTGGCCCTGGCAGCGGAAACATCGCTCTCTGGCCAGCGGGTCGCCCGAGAACTGGACCGCATCGTCGCGGAGCGCGGCCGGCCGAAGATGATCGTCAGCGACAATGGCAGCGAGTTCACCAGCAACGCCATTTTGCGGTGGGCCGACGAGTTGCGGATCGACTGGCATTACATCGCCCCAGGCAAGCCGATCCAGAACGCCTTCATCGAAAGCTTCAATGGTCGCCTCCGCGACGAGTTCTTGAATGACACTCTCTTCTCATCATTGGCCCACGCCCGCGTCATGCTGGCAAGTTGGCGCGCTGACTACAACGTCAACAGACCCCCTTCGGGTCTTGGCTGGCAGACGCCCGCCGAGTTCGCCCAAACCTTCCCGCGGCGTGAGCCGGAGCTGCGCCATCCCGCTAGCTCCGCGCCGGCTAACGCCGCTCAACCCGCCCAAAAAGGCAAATCAAACCGCCAGAGCGAACTCAGGATTGGATAAAACTGGGGGCAAGGTCA
>NZ_CABFMQ020000121.1 GCF_901905185.1 Methylocella tundrae | reverse complement strand
GGCGTTCCTGTCGCGACCGGGGTCTGCTCGACTGGCGGGATGGCGGCGCAGACGCCAGCGGCGAAAATGTTAGGGTATTTCGGGTTGCGTTGATGTTTGTCAATGAGGATAAAGCCGCGCGGGTTGGTCAGTCCCTCGATCCATCCGCCGTCAGCGGTCCGGAAGCAGTCGACACCGCGGAATGACGGCAGGAACATTGAGAACTTTGAAGCGAGCTTGTGCGTGCGCTTGACGCTGCCGTCCTCGTTGACCTCGGTCGCCTCAACCCCATCGGCAGTCACTCGCTCGATCTTGCAATTGGTGATCCACTTGATGTCGCGGTCGCGCAGAACCGATTCCAGCAGTCCTTTCGTGTCGCCGACGCCGCCCAGTCCCAGATGTCCGATATAGGGCTCGGAGGTCACGAAGGTCATGGGCGCCTTGTCCCGGATCTTTCGCTTGCGCAGCTCAGAGACGGCGCACAGGGCGTATTCGTAAGCGGGACCGAAGCAGGAGGCGCCCTGAACGGCGCCGACGACCATGGGCCCAGGGTCGCGGCAAAAGGCCTCCCATCGTTTCGCTGCCGCCTCGGCGTGATCGACAGCGCAGATCGAATGGGCATGGCCTTCCGGCCCAAGCCCCTCCACCTCGTCGAAGGCCAGTTTCGGACCGGTCGCGACGACGAGATAGTCATAATCGAGCGAAGTTTCATCGCCCAGAAGGATCTTGTTCTCGTCAGGAACGACCCGTTTGGCGCCGGCGGAGGAGAAGGTGATGCGCCTGTTTGCAAAGACCTCCGGCAAGGAAATCTTGATATCCTCGGGGCGGCGCCATCCAACGGCGACCCAGGGATTTGACGGCACGAACTGGAAATAGTCGCGATCGGACACGACGGTTATGTCGGCCGAGCGTCCGAGCAAGTCGCGCAGCTCGAACGCCGCCGGAATTCCGGCGATTCCGGCGCCTATGATGACAACCTTCGGCATAGCGTTTCCTTCTTGTGGTTCTATTTTTTGTTGTTGGATTGTTTTTCAGGCCGCCTCTTTGGGCGACGCTGTGCTTCAACTCTATTCGAACGCGCATCCCGGCCTAACGCCGAACCGCTTCAGGATGATCGCGAGCGGGCAAAAGCCGGTGAAAGCCGACTGCAGAAGATTGGCGCCGACGAATGCGGTGAGCAGCAGCCAATAGGAGCTATGCCATTGCGACAGCGCAAGACTCAAAAGAATGACCGTCCCCGCGAACGCTAAGACGGCTCGATCAATCGACATGGTTTTGGTCCTCTCATCATTTGCATCCCGGCGA
>NZ_CABFMQ020000120.1 GCF_901905185.1 Methylocella tundrae | reverse complement strand
CAAACTATCCCGAGATCGCCGCCGCTCTGGTCGGCTGGGGAATTGATTCCATAAGCGTCAATCCATCCAGCCTGATCGGCGCGCTGAAGGTGGTGGCGGATGCGGAACGCGCGGCGGCCGCGGCGCGGCCTTAGAGCGTGGGAGACGAATCCATGCAACTCAGATCGAGCGCCTTTTTCGACGGTAGCGCTATCCCGCGGCGTTTTACCTGTGCGGGCGAAGACGTGTCCCCGCCGCTCCATTGGACTGATGCGCCGGAAGGAACTCGCAGTTTTGTCCTTCTCTGCGACGACCCCGATGCCCCGGCAGGGATTTGGCGTCACTGGGCGGCTTACGATCTTCCTGCCGATCGTGCAGCGCTCCCCGAGGGCGCTGGTCGGGCCGGAGGCGAGGATAGCTCAAAACAGGCGCTTAACGACTTCGGCCGATCGGATTACGGCGGCCCCTGCCCACCACGCGGCCATGGGCCGCATCATTACCATTTCCGGCTGCTTGCGCTCTCAATCGACCATCTGCCAGTGCGCAGGAATCCATCCTGCCGGGATGTCGAACGAGAGGCGCGCAAACATCTTCTTGCGGAAACAATCCTCGTGGGAATGTACCAGCGATGATCAGTAAGATCGGTTTCGTTCACGAGGGTTTTCCAGGCTGTGTCGCCGGATCCGCTGCTTACGCGCCTTCCTGAAAGATAGGGAACAGGATCGATGCCGGTGCAGAATGCCGAGATTGCGGCGTTGTTCGACCAAGCGGCCGAGCTACTGGAGATCAAGGGCGATAACCCTTTTCGCAGCAGGGCATACCGCCGAGCCGCGCGCCTCATTGAAGGATTGCCTAAAAGCGTTACGAGTCTTCTGAAAGCAGGGGAAGATCTCTCGGAATTGCCCGGCATCGGCAAAGATTTGGCCGGTAAGATTGCGGCCATCGTCACAACCGGAAAATTCGATCTCCTCGAATCCTTGAAGGACGAGTTGCCCGGCGATCTGGGCGAGATAGCCGCCTTGCCCGGTCTCGGTCCGAAACGCGTCAAGCTTCTCTACGACAAGCTCGGCGTTCGCTCGATCGAAGATCTTTATCGCGCCGCCAAGGCGGGGCGTCTCCGCGAGCTCCGGGGCTTCGGCCCAAAGAGCGAGGCGAAGCTCCTTGCCGCGCTCGCCAAGCCCCCGAGCCAGAAGAGGTTTAAACTCGCAATGGCCGAGGCGGAGGCGGAAGCGCTTGTCAGCTTCCTGCGCCCGGGGTTGGACAAAGCTCGGGTCGTAGTGGCGGGCAGCTATCGCCGGCGTCGCGACACGGTCGGGGATCTGGATATTCTTGTCGCCGCGCACCGCAATGCGGCTGTCGGAGACAGGCTCTCAAAATATGAGAACGTGGCGAACGTCCTCGCCCACGGGCCGACGCGGACCACCGTCGTGCTTCGCTCCGGCCTCCAGGTCGACCTCCGCGTCGTTCCGGAACAGAGTTACGGCGCGGCTCTGATGTATTTTACCGGCTCCAAGGCGCACAATATCGCGCGCCGCGCTCTCGCCAATGAGCGCGGTTGGAAACTCAATGAATATGGTCTTTTCGACGGCGAGCGGCGGATCGCCGGTGCGACAGAGGAAGACGTCTATGGGAAGCTCGACCTCGCCTTCGTCCCACTGGAGCTGCGCGAGGACCGGGGCGAAGTCGTGCTGGCAAAGAAGAAACGGCTGCCCAAGCTCGTGTCGCTCTCCGACATTCGCGGCGATCTTCACGTCCATTCGGAGTGGAGCGACGGCACGGTTCCCATTGCCGACATGGCCGCAGCAGCCAGAGAGCGCGGCTACGCCTATATGGCGATCACGGACCACAGCCAGCGCGTAACCATCGCTCATGGCCTCGATCCTGCGCGGCTTTCGCGGCAAATTGACGAAGTTGATCGCCTCAACGACGAACTCGAGGGCTTCGTCGTGCTCAAAGGCGTCGAGGTCGATATTTTGGCGGATGGTCGCCTTGATCTTCCAGATAAAATCCTGTCTCGTCTTGATGTCGTTGTTGCCGCCGTCCATTATAAGTTCGATCTCTCCCGCCAGTCTCAGACGGAGCGGATCATACGCGCGATGGACAACCGGAACATGTCGATCCTGGCGCATCCGACCGGCCGATTGATTGGAGAGCGGGAGCCCTATGACGTCGATATGGAGCGCGTCATCGCTGCGGCGCGTGAGCGCGGTTGCCACCTCGAGGTGAATGCTGAGCCGGAGCGGCTGGATCTGACAGATGTGCACGCTCAAGCCGCGAAATCGATGGGCGTCAAAGTCGCGATCTCGACCGACGCTCACACGACCGCGGCGCTCGGATATATGCGGTTTGGCGTCGACCAGGCGCGCCGCGGCTGGCTCGAGTCTGGCGACGTCATCAATACGCGGCCGCTGGGCGAACTGAAAAAGCTCCTCAAACACTGACTGGTCGCACCACGGACGCGGCGGCAGCAAAGACAAGTCCTTCAGCGCTACGACCTCAGATCGCGACCCGAACAATAAACCGCAAGCGAACGCGATAGCTGAGTCTCACAAGCTGCGCTCAAGCGCCCTCGCGCGGGATCGACGCAATCTGCAACGAAATGGCGCGAACTCAACCGTCGCCGCGCCTTGCGTCTGCGGCGTTGCGAAGCGATTTAACTGATCCAACGAACTTCGGGCGCTTTTCGTGGAACGGCCGGCGCGGGAGTCCTTGGGCGACCGACGATGATCGGGGCCACAGGGACATGGGGTTCTGGAACGCCAATTGTTTCCTTTCCCTTCGGCGTGCCGAACCAGGCCTGCGCGAGCCCGATCCAGCAAGAGCCGAAGCCGGCACCGTGAGCAGCGAGCATGAGGTTTTCAGCTGCCAGCGCACAGTCCTCGACAATCCATGGTCCCTGCGCGATGGCCGAGATCACGATCAGGGTCGGCGCGTGGTAGAAGATGTGGAAGTCCGGGTCTGCTAGTCTTTCACAGAGATGCGCCGGCATGGGGGCCGTGGACCGGATGTTCAGCAAGTGAGCCTTGGTTAGACTCAGTGCGGTGCGCCGCCCTGGTGCAGATGTCGGTACCCGTGCTCGGTCATCCACCGCGCCCGGGCCAGGTGGGTTTCCCAGGCGTGCCGAGTCCCGGCCGGGCTCGCGCTCTGGATCCCGGTGCAATACGATCCGCGCGACCTCTTTCCAATCTGCACCGTCTTCCTCGGCGTCGAGGAGACGAAGATAGGTCACCAGACGCTGTTCGTCATAGCCCGTTAGCACCGAGGCCGTCGGTGCTTCGTCAGGCATGTCAGGGTCGAGCGGAGGCTGCTGCATCGCGTGAACGAGTCAAGGAAACCTTGGGAACTTCAGATTAGGCGTATTGCGATGCCGGGAATAGACCCGAACTGCGCATCGCGTGATGGAGAGCCTGCATCACCCTGGTGGTTCCGAAACGCCTCGGATCACCCTCGCTGGTATCGAACTCATGCACCGGATCAGAAAAAGTCAGTTCAAGCTCGGAAGGCTTCGCATCAAAGACCACCGGGCGCCTGCCGCATGAGTCGGATCATCCCTTGCCGTTCCGCTGTGCTCTCACGGAAATTTTGCACCATAGCCCTTAGCTTTGAGCAGCATGAAGCGAATACGCGTCTTTTTCATAGGCAGCTGTCAAAGGGAGAAGACCTTATTGATGACGGTAGGCGCGTTGATCCTGGTCAATGCACCACGATCGCCCTGGAACTAGGCAGCGAGGCGACTGGGCCGATCGGCCTAGCGCGCCTCGATAAAATCTCCTCAGAAAGCGGGGTTTGAGCGTGTGAGTTTCCGAACTGGTCGCGCTGATTATCAACGCCTGTCGCTAAGGAGTTTTGGCGGACCCGTCGCGTCCAAAGCGGGTTGACCGCTTTGCGATGTGGAGGATTGCGAAAGGCGCTTTATTAGCGCAATGTGGCGGACGAAGGGCGAGAGTCCAGCAGTCCAGACAATGGACGCCAGAAGCGGGAGGGGAACAGCATGGCGCAGGGCTACGAATCCATCCAACGAAATCCGAAATATATTGAACTCGTCAGGCGGCGCTCAACGTTCGGCTGGTCTCTCTCAGCGGTCATGTTGGTGATTTATTTCGGGTTCATATTGCTGATCGCTTACGAGCCCAAATTTCTTGGCACGCCTATCGGCGCCGGAGTTATGACAATCGGGATTCCGATCGGCCTCGGCGTAATCGTTTCAGCGTTCGTTCTTGTCGGAGTCTATGTTCGGCGAGCCAACGCGACTTACGACGGTCTCGTTCGTGACATCGTCGAGGAGTCACGCTGATGCGCCCGTTGTACGCTCTCCCCGCCGCCGCAATTCTCGCGCTCCTCCCGGTCCTCGCGCATGCCGCGGGAGCGGTCGAAGGGGGCGCTAAGCAGGCGACCAACTGGTCAGCCATTGCGATGTTTGTGCTCTTTGTTTGCCTTACTCTTGGCATTACCTATTGGGCGGCCAAACAGACGAAATCCGCCGCCCAGTTCTATTCCGCCGGCGGCGGCATCACCGGGTTTCAGAATGGCATCGCGATCGCCGGCGACTACATGTCGGCCGCCTCATTCCTTGGCATCTCGGGCCTTGTCTATCTTTCCGGCTATGACGGGCTGATCTACTCTGTAGGGTTCCTGGTCGGCTGGCCGATTGTAACGTTCCTGATCGCCGAACCGCTGCGCAATCTCGGCAAATATACATTTGCCGACGTCGCGTCGTTCCGTCTGGGGCAAACGCCGATTCGAATCCTCGCCGCCTGCGGCTCGCTCGTCACTGTGGCGTTCTATTTGATCGCCCAGATGGTCGGGGCCGGTAAACTGATTCAGATTTTGTTTGGCCTCGACTATTGGATGGCGGTCGTGATCGTCGGGGTGCTGATGATTGTCTATGTCACCTTTGGCGGAATGCTCGCAACGACCTGGGTGCAGATCATTAAGGCTGTCCTGCTGCTGTCGGGCGCCAGTTTCATGGCGTTCGCCGTCTTATGGAAGTTTGGCTTCAGCCTCGAAGCGCTGTTCGCGAAGGCTGTCGAAGTGCACCCGAAGCATCTCGCCATCATGGCGCCCGGCAGCCTCGTATCCAATCCGATCTCGGCGATCTCGCTTGGGCTCGCGCTGATCTTCGGCACCGCTGGATTGCCGCACATTCTCATGCGCTTCTTCACGGTCTCCGACGCCAAGGCCGCGCGCAAATCTGTGTTTGTGGCGACGGGCTTCATTGGCTATTTCTACATCCTCACCTTTATCATCGGTTTCGGCGCGATCTGCCTCGTTGCGACTGATCCGGCGTTCCTCGACACCGCGATCGCCGCGGTCAAGGGACCGATCGCCGCGATCAAGGGCGGCTCGAACATGGCGGCCATTCATCTTGCGGATGCGGTCGGCGGAAGCCTCTTCCTTGGCTTCATCTCCGCGGTCGCTTTCGCCACTATCCTCGCCGTTGTATCCGGCCTCGCGCTGGCTGGCGCGTCGGCGATCAGTCATGACTTGTTCGCGACCGTCATCCGCAAGGGTCGCGCCAATGAGCAGGAAGAAATGCGGGTGTCGAAGATCGCCACGGTGTGCCTTGGCGTCCTTGCCATTGTGCTTGGCATCGTGTTCGAAAAGCAGAACGTGGCCTTCATGGTCGGCCTGGCGTTTTGTATAGCCGCCTCCTGCAATTTCCCGGTGCTGCTGTTGTCGATGTTCTGGCGAGGGCTGACGACGCGCGGCGCCCTCATCGGCGGCTTCCTCGGCTTGACCTCGGCCGTCGTCCTGGTCGTGCTTTCACCGGCTGTCTGGGAGGTGACGTTTGGCAACCCGAAAGGATCAGCGCCATCTCCGTATGAAAACCCCGCGCTGTTTTCGATGACCATCGCCTTCGTCGGCATCTGGCTGTTCTCGGTGCTTGACCACAGCAAGCGCGCACAGATCGACCGCGCCGGGTTTGACGCTCAATTTGTTCGTTGCCAGACCGGCATCGGCGCGACCAAAGCGTCGGCGCATTGACAAGAAGGAGAGCTCCGGACACGGCTCATTTCGCGTCCGGAGCGCATGAGTTTGCCGAACGCCTTTGACGAGCAGAACCCGCCGTTCGATCGCCTGACGTCGCAGGAAATCGAGGAAGTACGCCGCGCCCTCGACATCGCCTATTTCCGCCCCGGCGAGACGATCATCGCCCAGGGCGAACCATCCGAGGCGCTCTATGTCATTATCAAAGGCGTCGTAGAGGAACGCGCCGGCCGGGAGGTTCTTTCCCTTCTCGGGCCAAAGGATTCCTTTGACAGCCGCGCTCTCGTTCAAGGGCGGGCGAGCCACGAGTTCCTCGCGCGGGAGGAGACGCTGTGCTACCTGCTGCCTGGAAAGGCGGCGCTCGGCCTTATTCAGAGCAACCCGCGTTTCGCGGCGTTTTTCTATCTTGAAATTTCGCGCAAGCTCGATGCGATGGCGCGGGATGAGGAGGACAGCCGCGTCGGCACGCTGATGCGCGCGCGCGTGTCGGACATGAAGTTGCATCCCGCATCCTTCATTGATGCAACCGATACGATCGAGGCGGCCGGCCATCGCATGCGGGAGATCAACACCAATGCGCTATTCGTGCGCGACGGCGCACGGACCGGCATCCTGACCGGAATGAATCTCTCCAAAGCTGTTGTGTTGAACCGCATGCCCATCGAAGCGCCGGTCGGACCGATCACGCACTTTGACGTGGTCTCCCTTTCCCCGGATGATTTTGTCTATTCGGCGTTGATCCTGATGACAAAAAGCAACAAGCGCCGCGTCGCGGTTCACGACGGCGCGGCCTACATTGGCATTCTCGAAGATATCGAGCTTCTCAGTTTCGTGACCGGCAATGCGCAGTTAGTCGCGCAGCGGATCGACAGGGCGCTCACACTTGCGGACCTCACCATCGCATCCCGTGAAATCGGCGGTCAGGTTCGCCTGCTGCGACGTCAAGGGGTCAAAATCGAGGTGGTCGCGGAAATCGTCTCGGATCTCAACCGGCGCCTGTTTGCTAAAGTGTTCGATATTCTTGCCCCGGCGCCTATCCGCGCTCGCGGTTGTCTTGTGGTTATGGGCAGCGAGGGGCGCGGCGAGCAGACGGCGCGCACCGATCAGGACAACGCTCTGATCCTGGCCGAGCCAGTGGATGAGCGCCTGCTTGAAGCGTTTCGCTGCGATTTCACCGCGGCGCTGGAAGGCTTTGGCTTCTCGCCTTGTCTGGGCAATGTGATGGTGCGCAATCCGGCGTGGTCGCGCACGCTTGCCGACTATCTCGCGGCATTCCGGCGCTGGGTCGCGCTTCCCGACGAAAACGCCCATATGAACGTCGCGATCTTCTATGACGCCGCCGCTGTTGCGGGCAACGCCGAGCTTTTGGCGGAGGCCAAGGCCCAACTGATCGCGGCGACGCGCGAAAACAGCGCCTATCTGGCGCATTTCGCCCGTGCGATCGAAGCCTTTCCGATGCCGATCGGATTCTTCAATAATCTGCTGACGCTGGACGGCCACGGCGACGCCGTCGATCTGAAGAAGGGCGGCATTTTCCCTATTGTGCATGGCGTGCGCAGTCTTGCGCTGGAACGCGGGCTGACTGAAACCGGCACCGGCGAGCGCATTCAACGGCTCGTCGAACTTGGCCTGATCAGCCGCGACCTTGGTCGCGAACTGACTCAGTCCCTGTATTTCCTCATGACGCTGCGCCTTGACGCCCAGCTTGCCGCCACAGGCGCATCGAGCGCGCTGGTGCGACCGGCGGAGCTTTCAAGCCTGCAGCGAGATCTGCTGCGTGACGCGTTCCGTGTCGTGAAGCAGTTTCGCGATGTCGTCCGCCGGCGCTTTAACCTTGGCATGTTCTGACATGATTCTCCGTGCGCTGAAGCGCCTCTTCCATCAGATCAGCCTCGGCGACCAATCCTACCGCTTCATGTTCGCTCCCGGACCCATTGACGAAGTCGTCGCTTTCGACTGCGAGACCACAGGGCTCGACTGTCGCCGCGACGACATCATCACCATTGCCGCAATTCGCATAAAAGGCGCCCGCATCCTGACGAGCGAACGGTTCGAGGCGGTCGTGCGGCCGGAGGCGCGCATGCGCGCAGATGCGATCAAGGTGCACCGCCTTCGCGAGGCGGACGTCGAGGCGGGCAAGCGGATAGAGAAGATCATCCCGGAGTTTCTGCGCTTTATAGGCGGCCGACCGCTGGTTGGATATTATGTCGAATTCGACGTCCGAATGATCGACAAATATATGCTTGGACTGATCGGCATCGAACTGCCGAACCCGCTCATCGAGGTTTCCAAGCTCTACTATGAGCGCAAATACGGTGACGCGCCGGCAGGCGCGATCATTGACCTTTCATTCTCCGCGATCCTGAGCGACCTCGACCTGCCGGCGCTCGATCAGCATGACGCGTTCAACGATGCGCTCATGACCGCGATGATCTATCTGAAGCTGCGCGATTTTAAGGAGAGGGGGGTTCGCATCCCAAGATCGCGCGTCACGAGAGGCACGGAGGCGCCGCTCGGATAGAATCCGCGACAGCGGGAGGGGAGCGGGCGCCGCCAATGCCCCACTCAGTGCTTATCTGCCATTATGAAGTCGAGGAAAGCGCTCTGGCCGATCCCCGTGCTGCTGATCGAAATCCTCTCTCCGAGCAATCAGGCAGAAACCTCTGCCAATGTCCTGGGCCTATGCCTCGATCCCGAGCGTTCAGGAGATCCTCGTCGTCAGGACCGCCGGGATCGGCGCCGATCATCCTCTGCGGCGCAACCGGGACGGATCATGGCCCGACCGGGCCCTCGCCATCGGCGAGCTGAAACTTGAGAGCGGCGGTCTCGGACGCCTCTCGCCGCCGCTTATCGCACCATGCGGCTGGCGGCGAATAGTTAAGCAAGATCGCCGGGCCGGGCCCCGTCATAACGCCAACGCCGTCCAGCGCGGGAAGCCGGCCATATTCTTCAGTTTGTCTGTTGTTTCTTTTCGGCCTTTTCGGCGGCATGATATTTACGACGGATGTCGGCGAGATCGACGGTCGGTTTCGGATACGACATATGAAGATCGTCCATGGTGTCGGCGACGATCTGGGACACCGCGAGATTGCGAAACCATTTATGGTTGGCGGGGATGACGAACCAGGGCGCATGGCGCGTGCTGGTTGCGCTGAGCGCTTCCTCGAAGGCGATCGTGTAATCGTCCCACAGCGCGCGCTCGGCATAGTCGGACTCGCTTATCTTCCAGTTCCGCTCCGGATCATCGAGGCGCTCGGCGAAACGGGCGAGTTGTTCTTCCTTGCTGATATGTAGAAAGAATTTCAGGATCGTTGTCCCGGCCTCGGCGAGCCCTTTTTCGAATTCGCGAATGCGGGCGTAGCGCGCCGTCAAGGTCGGCTTGTCGATCAGTTTGTGCACGCGGGTGACGAGAACATCTTCGTAGTGGGAACGGTTGAAGATCGCGATTTCGCCTTTGGCGGGCGCATGGGGATGGACGCGCCATAAAAAATCATGCGCGAGTTCGAGCGGCGTCGGCTGCTTGAAGCCTGTGACATTGGCGCCCTGCGGGTTGAAGGCTGCGAAGACGTGGTTCACCGTGCCGTCCTTGCCCCCGGCGTCGAGCGCTTGCAGGACGATCAGAACCGAGTGATTCTTTTCGGCGTAGAGCAGCGACTGACGGCTCATGAGTTCGCTCTGGTACCGCGCCGTGTCCGCGGCCGCCGCTTCGGCCGTTTCATGATGTCCCTTATAGGCGGGATCGACGTCCTTGAGCTTCAGTGTTTTGTCCGGATCGACAAAAAAAAGATCACGATAATCCATACTTGCCCCGTTTGTTTTCGAGCGAATGGCTGGCGCATATGGGCGAAAGGGAGAAATGGACCTCCCCGAACGAGCTTCGACGTTTTGAGCCTTGCGAGCTGCTTGATTCGTCATTGCAGACATCGCTCGGGGCTATCTTGCCTGGCTTTGCGATCCTTTTGAAGGTCTGATCTTAGCGCGGTGACGAGTGCGAACGGCGAGAATTAGGCCCCAAACGCTACGCCTACGGTTCCGCAGCAGGCGCCGCGCTGGCGTGACACAGCGAAATCTCAAAGGCCGGGCGTCCGCGGCGGCGAAGTCCGCCTCAGTGTGTCGCGGCGCCGCGCGCCGGCGTTCTGCGGAGGAAATATGCGTTGACGGAGAGGCAGAATTCCTTCCATGCCGCCGCGATGTCGCGCAACATTGCCTGCACATAATCTTTGGAGGGTTTGTCCTCACCCGGAAAATTCGACAGCGCGCAGGAGGTGCGGTTGAACTCAAGGACGCAATCCATGAGACCCTGGATGAACCCCTCGAACGTCCTGAGCGCTTCGGGCGTCATCGCGGAGCGGCCGCGCTCCACCGCGACGGAGCTCATATCGAAGGGAAGGTCCTCGAGTTGCAAGAGCGCCTCGCTGAAAATTTGCTCTATGCTGGCGACCACGGCGCGCTGCGTGACAATCTCCTTGTCGGCGCTCGCCAGCATGGCGTTGAGATGCTTGCGGTAGATTTCGAGAAGCTTTGCTTGCCGCCCGGCCACCCACCGGCCGAATTCGGCAATGCCTTCGGCGTTGGACCCCATCGCCTTCACGTGATTTTGTGTATTGTCGGCGGGCGCGAAACTGCCAATATCGCGCAGAAGGCGGCGGGCGGAGTCGAGCGCCCCCTCCATATAGCCGCCGGCATAGCTCGCCGTCTCGGAGCCGCCGAAGAAGAGCTTTCCGTCCCAGGCCGCCTGCCGCAAAGACGGATTGCCGTAGTGGGGATGGTCGTCCGGTGGAACCAGGTCGCGGCGGGAGCAGGTATATTCTTCCAGCGCCCAGTCCTGATAATGCTGCTCGCCATGTTCGAATTCGGGACCGAAGATCTGGCCGATCTGATTGCCCATCAGCATCGGCAAGCCGACCTTGAAGGTCTCCCGCAAAGACGGCGACAGCGCGAGAAAGCCGCCGAGCGCCGCGCTCGAACCCGCGCCATCGCACGCGTCGAAGATCTCCCGAAACACCGCCTGTCCATGCGTAACGAAGGCGTTGCCCGACTGGCCCGCCTCGCGCCACAGCGGCCGGTCATAAACGATGACCGCCTTCGCCTCGCCGGCCATCCAGGTATAGGTTTCGCGCATGGCGGCGATCACATGATCGTCGAGGCCCGGCTCGAAGCGGATCTTCTCCTCGGCGAGGCGGGGAGGCAGGGCGAGGACGACGCGGCGGGCTTCGACGACGGTCAGCGCGTCGCCCTGCCGGATGTGCAACTCGACATGGTCGCCGCGATCGACGATCGCTGAAACCGCATGATCAAGACGCAGCCGGTCCGCCGGGATTTTCCGCGCGAGCGCTTCTATGATTGAAGCCATGCCGCCTTCGACGCGCCGCGCGCCCGCGTGCACGCTTTCATTCTCGCTCGGCTCCGCTTTCTTTTCAAAGTCGTTCAGCCGAAAGACCGTTCCGGAATCATGCTGCGGGAAACTGACGAGCCCGAGGTCGGCGATCAATTTGACCATTCCAGGCTGAGTGTCCGGCCAGTGCCAGGTCGGGCCGAGGTCGAGCCGCATGCCGGCCTTTTTCGAGGCGACCGAGAGCACCCGTCCGCCAAGCCTTGAGCGCGCCTCGAACAAAGCGAACGAGCGCGCCTGCGACTGCAAACCAGCGGCAAGCGCTAACCCGCACAAGCCTCCGCCGACGATGGCCGTATCCAGCATACCGAACCTCTTTGTCGCTTTTCGTACCTTCCGGCCGAAATATCGTGCTCACCGTGGTTCGAATCACCGCTTCGGCACGATGATCAAACGCTCGACCGGGTTGCCTTCGACGAAATGCGATTGGATGATTTCGTCGATGTCCTCAATCTTTTCCGGGTGATACCAGATCCCCTCGGGATAGACGACCATCAAGGGACCTGCGCGGCAGAAGCTGAGACAGCCGGATGCGGTCACATTGACGTCGGACAGCTGCTTTGCCTCGACCTTTTGCTGGAGGCGCTCCCACAACGGCTGCGCGCCGCTGTCCATGCAGCTGCCACGCGGATGGCCGGGCGGTCGTTTCGTGAAACAGGCAAAGACGTGGTATTTGAAGACAATCGGTAGATCGAGCGACATGAATCCATCCCGGATGGCGGTGGAAGCGGTGTTCCTGGAATTATTCAAATCCTGTGCCGACGGATTCAGGCGTCATCGATCGTTGTCTGCTCTGTTTCGGACAAAAACGAGAAAATCCCCGAAAATGAGGGCGTGACGCGCAGATTTTGCGGTCGGCGGCGGCGACTCGGGCGCTGGGAAGGGACTTTCTTAACGATTTCGCTATCGCAGCCGGATGACGAAGAGTCGCGGCTTTGGCGCCAAAGCACACAAATGGCCAGCCGTGGCTCTTGGCCGCTTTATGACAAAACGGGCAGACTCATATGCGCGCGTCCGGCGTCTCGCATGCTCTGTCGAGGTCCGCCGGACGACGCTCTTCAGGCGAGCAAAGCAGCGGCTCTTTTGCGTTTGCAATGCTTCGTCGTCACCTCGACGATGCGCAACCGCCGGGACCGAGGGTCGAATGCGCCTCGCGTTTACGACACAAAAGAAAACCGTATGACCATCATCATTAAACGGCGCGCCGATAAACCCGCCTGAAAATACGCCGAGAGCGGGCATGAAAGCGCCGCCCCGCTTTTACTGCCGCTCGTCACGGAATGGGCTCCCGACGCCGGCGGCTATGCTGAACCGTCGCCGATAATCCGCGGGCGTCAGCCCCATCACTTTGAGGAATACTTTGCGGAAGGCGCTCGCGTCGTCATAGCCTACGGCGAAGGCGATTTCGTCAAACCGCCGGCTCGTGAATTCGAGCATTTCGCGCGCCCTGCCAACGCGCAAATGCTGGCAATATTCGGTAGGCTTAAGCCCCGTCGCCTTGTGGAAGCGGCGCAAAAAAGTGCGCTCCTCAAGCCCGGCCCGCGCCGCCATCGCCTTTAGCGACACATGGCGCGGCTGCGCCCCTTGCGCCTGCAGCCAGTGCTGCGTCTTCAAAATAGCCTCGTCGCCATGACGAAGCTTCGGCGAGAAGCTGCTGTAGTACCGCTGCTCGCGTCCGGCCGGATCGACCAAAAGAAATCGCGCCGTCTCGATCATGATTGTTGGCCCGAGCAGCCTGTCGACCAGCTTCAGGCCGAGGTCGGTCCAGGCCATGAGGCCGGCCGCGGTGATAATGTCGCCGTCATCGACGATCAGCTTGTCCGCATTGACATGGATGTCGGGGAAGCGTTGCGCCAACGTCTCGGCGTGGCTCCAATGCGTCGTCGCCAAACGTCCGGCAAGAAGGCCAGTCTCGGCGAGAAGAAAGGCGCCCGCGCAGATCGAGCAGAGCGTGGCTCCCCCGCGGTGCTGTTCGGCGAGCCACAGAGCGAGGCGCGCCGTTGCGTCCCGTTCCGGCGGCTCGGCGAGACTCGGCGGCGCAATGATCACAGCGGGACGGCTATCAAGCTGAGGATGCGTGTCAAAGGCGCTTTCGACGCAAGCGTGCGCCGCGTCCAGTCGCCAATGGCTGATCCGAAGCGCGGTCGCGTCGCCGCCATGCCCCTCAGCGAGTCTGTTTGCGATGCCAAACAGATCGGTCAATCCGTACACGGCGGCGAGCTGCGCGCCGGGATAAAGGAGAAGGCCGATCTCGACCGGATCGCCGCTGCCGCCGCGCGTCGTGATCGCGGGGAATGACGACGCCTCTTTGTCTTTGTGTTTTCGCATGGCTTCTCCGTTGCAACAGCCGACGCCGCGGCTGGCGCCCGTGCGTTATTTGTCGGTTTCAGCCTCAATAATGTCACTTCCGCCAATCGGCGCAATGGGCGCATCGACGTATCCCTTCCATCGCGAGGGCAAGGGCCTTCGCAGTTAAGGAAAGGATAGGCGCATGACCAAACGCGCTCTTGTGGTCGTCGACATTCAGAATGACTATTTTCCCGCCGGGAAATGGCCGCTGAGCGGCATTGAGGCGGCGGCGGACAACGCCGCCCGGTTGATCGCCTCCGCGCGCGCCGCGGGCGATCTTGTCATCCACATCCGCCACGAATTTGCAACCGATGACGCGCCCTTCTTCACCCCCGGCTCCGAAGGCGCGCAGGTTCACCCGAAGGCGCGCAATCTCGCTGGCGAGCATGTGGCGCTGAAGCATCAGGTCAACGCATTCCGCGGGACGGATCTCAAAGAGACCCTGGACCGAAACGGCGTCACGGAGGTCGTGATCTGCGGCGCCATGAGCCACATGTGCATCGACGCCGCCGCCCGCGCGGCCAGCGACTTCGGTTATCAGGTCACGGTGGTGCATGACGCCTGCGCCACGCGGGATCTCGAGTTCGACGGCGTGCATGCGCCGGCGGCGGAGGTCCACGCGGCGTTCATGGCGGCGCTCGGCTTTGCTTACGCCACATTGCGGTCCACCGACGAATATCTTGATGCATCAAAAATCCAGCCGAAGGTCGCCTGACGCCGTCGTCGTGAAGACCACCGTCAACATCACGCCCTGAAGAAGACAAGGACAGCGAAGCATTAGTTGCTCTTTTTCGGGGCTGCCGCCTGACCCTGTTGCGGGCGCCCCTGGCGCAGATTTGCGGCTCGCGCGCGAAGTAGATGGAGCCGAGGCGCCCGGCTCCGATCATCAAACGGGTTAAGAGGAGCTGGTAATACTGTAGATTTGCAATGCCCTATAGATTCGGAAGCAAAACTGTGCGACTAACGGTGTCGCCGCGCCGAAGTGTCCTATGGTAGGCGCGGTTGAACCATAAAGCTGAAGGGCCTTCCCGGTGTATGTGAGGATCGAGCATCGACTCTCTCGGCCAGGTTGCAAAACTAACCCAGTCAACCCCTATTAACATTTGCAAGGCGTCAATGGACACTGCACTCGAACGCATCCGCGAAAAAATCGCTGAACTTGAGACGAAGATCGTCGACCTGCGTATTGCCGAACGTGAGCTGCAAGCTCTCGAAAAGCCAGCGGCGCGAAGGGCAAAACAGGCGCCCGAGCCGGAGCCAAAGCCAAAGCGCGTTTCGAAAAAGGCGAACGAGCCGGCTGAGGCGCGCCAGACGATAGGCTCTGCGATTGCTGCGGTGCTTGAGCAGCATGGCGCCCTTTCGGCCGCCGAGATCGCCGAGCATATCAAGGCCACAGGCCGGGATATCAGCAACAGAACGGTGTCCTTTGCGCTTCAGGCGCTGAAAAAGCGCGGACTCGTCAAGAACGCGGATGGCCAGTGGACGCCGCCCAAGTCCCGCTCTCGGCAGGCGAGCGCTTAAAAGCGCCCGGGCAATGTGCTGACGGCTCAGCTTTGATGGGGTGCGGCTTCTGAACGAAGCCGTGGCCATTGTCTTGGGCGATGGTCTGGGCGCCGGCGGAACCGCGCGTCGCTCAGGCTGTGGCTTGAGCCGGCGGCGCGGCGCCCGCGCCGATCGCAGGCGCTGCTTCATCGCCGACGAAGAGGAAAGCGGGCGGTTGATAGTAGCACCCCCGCTGGCGCCCCGCCCGTAGATCTCACAGGCAGTCGCCGACCTCGGTGCGGCCTTCGCGCGGCTTGGTCCGCGCGGAAAAATCGAGGAGTCTGACCCGGAAGGGCTAGCCATAGGCCAGAGCGGCCCCATGGCAATCCGGCGAGCGGCCACATCTTCGCCGACGCAAAGCCCGGCGCAATCTTTCGCGGCTCCTTGAAATTCTTGCGCCTGCCAACCGTTCGCTATTCGGCGGCCGCCGCTAAGCCACTTAAACGTGATCTCGGAACCAATCCGGAGCGATCCGCTTTTAAGGATCGGTGTAGAGCTTAGCGGATGATTGCAATGACTGGTCGCGCCAGGTGGGCTTTTAGAGTCCTCGCTTCAGGGCTGATGAGCACGTTGACGCTTTGGTGCGCCTCGGCGCAGACGCCCCCGTCCTTTGCCAAGGCGGACCAGGACGGTCAATGGACCATGCCGGCGAAGGACGTCGCCAGCACGCGTTACAGCTCCCTCGATCAGATCAACGCTCAAAACGTCAAGGATTTGAAGGTCGCCTTTACATTTTCGACCGGAACGGACAGGGGCGTCGAATCCGCTCCGCTCGTCGTTGGCGACACCATGTATATCGTAGCGCCTTATCCGAATACGTTGTTTGCGCTGGATCTGAAGAATGATGGCGCGTTGAAGTGGCGCTACGATCCAAAGCCAAGCCGCGCCTCGCAGGGGGTCGCGTGCTGCGATGTGGTCAATCGGGGCGCGGTCTTTGCCGACGGCAAGCTGATCTACAATACGCTTGACGATTATACAGTCGCCGTCGCTGCGGACACGGGTCAGGAGGTTTGGCGCACCAAGATGGGCGAGATTAACAAAGGCGAGACCATGACGATGGCGCCTCTGCTCGCCAGAGATAAGGTCCTCGTTGGCGACTCAGGCGGGGAAATGGGCGTACGGGGCTGGGCCGCGGCGCTCGACGTGAAGACCGGAAAAATTCTTTGGCGCGCCTACAATACCGGCCCCGATTCTGATGTGTTGATAGGCTCCGAATTCAAGCCCTTCTATGACTCCGAGAAGGGAAAGGATCTCGGAGTAACAACCTGGCCCGCCGACATGTGGCGGCACGGCGGCGGCTCGGTTTGGGGCTGGGCGTCCTATGATCCAGATCTCAACCTGATCTATTATGGCGTGTCCAATCCTGGCCCCTGGAACTCGACGATCCGGCCGGGGGACAACAAATGGACCTCGGGCATTTTTGCGCGCGATGCGGACACGGGTCAAGCGCGCTGGTTCTACCAATATAGTCCACATGACCTCTACGACTATGATGGCGTAAATGAAGAGATTCTGCTTGATCTCATTTGGAAAGGGCAGCCGCGAAAGGTGCTCGTCCATCCCGACCGCAATGGCTATGTCTACGTCATTGACCGCACTAATGGCGAGGTCTTGTCGGCCGAGCCTTTCCAGGCGATCACAAGCACGACCGGGGTCGATCTGAAGACCGGCCGCCTTCAATATGTCGAGGCCAAACGCCCGAAGACAGGAGAGACGGTCAGGGATATCTGCCCGGCGCCACCCGGTGCGAAGGACTGGCAGCCCACAGCCTTTTCTCACAAGACGGGCCTTCTCTATATCCCGCACAACAACCTCTGCTTCGACACGGAAGAGCTGGACGTCGGCTATATAGAAGGCACGCCCTATGTCGGCGCCAATGTTCATATGAAGGCCGGTCCCGGCGGCAATCGCGGCGAATACGCCGCATGGGACATCCTTAAAGGCAAGAAAGTCTGGGCGATCAAGGAGCGGTTTCCTGTCTGGAGCGGCACTGTCGTCACGGCGGGCGATGTCGCTTTTTATGGGACCATGGAGGGTTGGTTCAAAGCGGTGAACGCCAATACTGGCGAATTGCTTTGGCAGTTCAAAACCGGCTCTGGAATCATTAGCCAGCCCGTCACCTATCGCGGTCCCGACGGGAAGCAGTATGTCGCCGTTCTGTCGGGCGTCGGCGGCTGGTCCGGCGCGATCGTCGCCGGCGGCCTCAACAAGATGGATGGCACCGCCGCTCTCGGCTTCGTCAACGCCATGAAGGATTTGCCGGAGGTGACGACGAAGGGAGGCATGCTCTATGTCTTCGCGCTTCCTTAAGATCCTCGCCGCGGCGGTGACATTTACCGCGGTTTCAGCGGCGGCTCAGGGGCGCGAGCTGCGTGTGTGCGCCGATCCCAATAATTTGCCATACTCCGACGTCAAGGGCGCGGGGTTCGAGAACAAGATCGCGCAAGTGATCGCCTCTGACATTGGCGCCGATCTCAGCTATTTCTGGTTTGCCCAAAGGCGCGGGTTTTTACGCAATACGTTGAACGCGAACGCCTGCGATGTGGTTATCGGCATCCCCGCCGGCATGCACATGCTGCGCACCACAAAGCCCTATTATCGGTCGGGCTATGTCTTCGTCACGCGCGAGGACCGTCCTCCGATCACAAGCTTTGACGACCCAAGCCTCGCCCATCTGAAAATCGGCGTGCAGCTCACAGGCAACGATGGAGTGAACACGCCGCCGGCTCATGAGCTCGGCGATCGTGGCATCGTCTCGAATATTCGAGGCTTCATGGTCTATGGAGACTATGCCGAAGCGGCTCCTCTGCAGGACATCGTCAGCGCGGTGACGAAAGGCGATATCGACGTTGCGATCGTCTGGGGCCCCCAGGCGGGCTGGTTCGCCAGCAAGCAGCCGACGCCGTTGCGCGTGACCCCTGTCGCCGACGCCCGCGTCCCGCTTCCGATGAGCTTCGACATCGCCATGGGCGTGCGCAAGTCTGATGAGGCGTTGGCCGCGGAGCTCGAGGCCGCGATGATCCGGCGGCGAGCCGACATGGACGCCATTCTCGCGGACTATCACGTTCCGCGCTTTGCTATCCCAAGCCAAAAAGCTGAGGCGGCGCCATGAATAGAACAGGCCTTTTCGCCTTATCGTTTGGATTAGCGTGCGCCCTGTCCTATTCATCCAGCGCTCAGGATCAGGGCGCGGCCGGAAGCACGAGCGCAGACTCCGCCGCCTTGCCGGCAGTTTCTCTTGGCGGTTTCGCGCCGGCCGGCGGACAGGTCGTGACCGGCGTCAGCAAGATCGGCGAGGAATATGCCAAAAGTGCTCAACATATCGAGGCCGGAAGGCAGCTTTTCCAGGCCATGAACTGCTCGGGCTGCCATTCCAACGGCGGCGGCGGCATGGGTCCGCCCCTCATGAAAAAGAACTGGATCTACGGCGGAAGCGTCGAGAATATCGCCTCCACGATTGTCGAGGGCCGGCCAAATGGCATGCCGACTTTCCGCGGCCTGCTGCCTATGGAGCAAGTCTGGGAAATCGCAGCCTTCGTCAAATATATGGCTGATCACCCAACGGAGAAATAGGCCGTGACGCAGCACTATATCCCTTATTGCGGCGTCGCGCCGACGCCTGGATCGATCAAGTGGAATTTTGATCCCGTCCTGCTCGCGATCCTGGCTGCCGGCGCCTGCGCCTATGCGCTGGCGTTTTGGATCCTCAAACCATCAGAGCGCGCAAAGCTTTCACTTCACCCGATCGCCTTCGCGGCCGGCTGGATCTTTCTTGTCGCGGCGTTCATTTCTCCTTTGTGCAACCTCGGCGTCGCGCTTTTTTCCGCCCGCATCGGTCAGCATATGGTGCTGGCGCTGATCGCCGCGCCGCTCCTCGTTATTGGCGGCGCTGATATTCTCGTGGCGCGCGCCTTCGGTCGCGACGGCCGCCGATTGACGCAATCTGAAATCATAGCTGCGCCGCTGCTGTTCGCGCTGGCGCTGTGGCTCTGGCATACGCCTGCGGCCTACGACGCCGCGCTGCGTAGCCACGTCGTCTATTGGTTGATGGAGATCAGCCTTCTCGTGACGAGCGTGTTGTTGTGGCGCTGTCTGTTGCGCGATCGCTCACGAAATCCCGGCGCGGCTCTCGCTGCGAGCCTCTTCACAGCCTTACAGATGACCGGCATCGGAGCCTTGCTCGCTTTCGCGCCGTGCGCGCTCTTCACCGTGCATTTCACGACAACGCAGGCGTTCGGCCTTTCGCCGCTTGAGGATCAGCAACTGGGCGGTCTTTTTATGTGGCTGCCGTTCGGCTTGATCCTGACAATTCATGTGATCGGCGCCATCGCCGCGACGATGCGCAATGCGGAGCAACGTCCGGCGGACTTCTATCGCAGCGTTTCGAGATAGGCGACGATTTTTCTTGCGGAGGCTTCGCTCATCGGAAGATCAGGCATGGCGTTTCCAGGAACGACAGCTTGAGGATGCCGTACCCAGCTTTGCAGATTTTCGGGCGTATTGCGCAAGACGCCAGCGACATAGACGCGTGAGCCGATGTGGTCGAGCGGCGGCCCGACATTTGCGTCGGCGCCGTCAATGCCGGGGATCGAATGACAGTATCCGCAGCCAAGGCTTGAAATCAGAGCGGCGCCCTGTCTCGCTTCAGTTTTGGAATCTGAACGCGCAACGTCACATCCGGAGCAGGCAAACGCGATGCCGAGCGTGACGCCAATCCGCAAAGCGCGTTGAGGAGCTATTTTCCGCATGATGGTCCTGCAAGAGCCGCGAGCGAGTCAAAAAGGATCGCGATCAGAAACAGACTGCTCATCAAAATGCCCCCAAGGGCTATAAACCGGGTGCGCCCCTCGCCGATCTCGGTGGTATGCTGCGCAGCAGTCGCGCCGCTCTGTCTGGGCTGTTTGGTGGCGTTTTCACGGCGCGTCGCGAGCCAGGCGCGATAGGAAACGAACAAAGCTGCGAGCGCGACGGCACAGGCCAGTCCGTCGACCGCCAGCAGGAAAGCCTGGCTGGCGCCGGGCGTCATCGCCGCGTCAAGGCGCGGCTCTGCTCCGGCGCAAGCCTGACCCGCGACGCTGACATTAACCAGAAGATGCAGGGCCCAGATGAGCGGCGCGCCCATGAGGCCAAAGGCGAGAGCCACAATCTCTGCCTCACCGCGCGCGGGAGCTGGATGACTTATGTCGGACGCGGCGAGTTGATCTTGCGCCATGCCGTCACCTCAAATAGGGCACGAGAAAGAACGTTGCGAAAATGAAAAGCCAGACGATGACGATGAAATGCCAATATATGGCGACGATGGAGACGGCGTCGCCGCGGTTTGCATCGAAGCTGCCCAGTAGCGCCCAGACCAGCAGCGCCGCCAGCGCGATGACGCCGGCGGTCGCATGGACGATGTCTAACCCGGTCGTCAGCACATAGAATGAATGATAGGCGTCAGCCGAAATTGTCGCGCTTTGGTGCAGCCAGTCACGGGACTGAAGACCGACGAAGATTACGCCCAAGGCAAGCGTCAGCGCCAGCGCCTGGACCAGCCGGTCCGTCGCGCCGGTTGCGACGCACCGCTGGCCCCATGCCAAAGCGGCGCTGCTGGCGATCAGAACGATCGTGCTTGCGCTCGCCAAAGCGAGCGGCGGCAAGCCGTCCAGGGGCCATTTTTCGGCTGACTGAAGTAAGGCATAGCAGTAGCCGAAGAGCACATAGGCGAAGAGCGAGCCTTCCGTCGCGACGATCAGCCACGCTCCGTACCAGCCTGACGCGCGACCGTTCGGGTCGACGCCGGAGACGCCTTTGATCGCCACAGGTCCGGCGCCGTTGGCTCCGAGCGCAATCTCAGACATGCTCAGCCTCTCCGGTGATGATCAGCGGCGGCGCCGGATTTGGCTGCAGCCAGACGATGAGAACAACAGCGCAGGCAAGCGTCGCTCCTGCTGCGAGCGCCCAGACATGCGCCAGCAAACCGATGAAGACAAAAGTGGTTGCAACGCCGAGAAGGAACGGCAGCCAGCTGTCCCCCGGCATCCGCAGCACGCGGTCGGGTTCGCCATCGAGGACTGTTGTCGCGACGATCTCACGCCCATCATCCAGAGCAAGGCCGCGATCGAGGATCGACGCGCCGGGGTCGCCGAGGCGATCCTCCCACAAAGGATGACGGCTGCCCACTTGCGGAATGACGGCGAAATTATAGGGCGGCGGAGGCGAAGGCGTCAGCCATTCGAGCGTGCCCGCGTCCCAGGGGTTGGCGCCGGCGACGGCCCTCCGGCGCAGGCTCACAAACACGTTGATGATAAAGAGAAGAATGCCGAACGCGAAAAGGAACGATCCAATCGTCGTAATCAGATTGAGCGAGGACCAGGCCATGTCGGCCGGGTAGGTGTAGACTCGCCGGGGCATTCCGAGAAGACCCGAAATATGCATTGGGAAAAAGGCGAGGTTGAAGCCGATGAACATCAGCCAGAAATTCCATTTGCCCAATCGCTCGTCGAGCATGCGTCCCGTCATTTTCGGTAGCCAGGTGTAAAACGCGCCGATGACAGGAAAGACGTTGATGCCAATCAGCGTATAATGCAGATGGGCGACAATGAAATAAGTGTCTGTGAGTTGCCAATCGACGGGAGCCGACGCCGTCATCACGCCGCTGACGCCGCCGATGACGAAAAGCGCGATCGTGCCCGCGTAGAAATGGAACGCCGCGGTTGCCTGGGGGCGCCCCGTCCATATGGTGGCGATCCAGCAAAAAACGGCGATGGCGCTCGGTACGGTGATGACGAAAGATACGCTGCTAAAGAACGCAAGAGCCATGCTCGAAATGCCAGTCGCGAACATGTGGTGCACCCAGACGCCAAAGCCGAGCGCCATGGTGGCGACGGTCGACAGGGCGACCAGCGTGTAGCCGACCAGCGGCCGGCGGCAGAAGATAGGCAAGCCGTCCGAGACGAAGCCCATGGCCGGCAACACGACGGCGTAGACCCAGGGATGGCCGAACATCCAGAAGAGATGCTGCCAGAGTAGCGGTTGTCCGCCATTGCCCTCCGTGAAGAAATGCGACCCGAAATTGCGATCGAGCCAGAGCATCAGGAAAGCGAGGCTGACGCTCGGGACGACGAGGATGTTCGCGACTGACGCGGTCAGCGTTCCCCACACGATGATCGGCAATCGATTGATCGACATGCCGGGAGCCCTCGTGCGCATGATCGTCACCACAAAATTAATGGCGCCGACCGTCGTCGAAATGCCGAGGAAGATCATCCCCAGGGCATAGAAGTCGATATTGACCCCCGGATTTGCGGCTTTTTCCGCATAGGGCGCGTAATTGAACCAGCCGGCGTTCGGGGCGACGCCAAGCACAAAACTCGCATAAATGAAAAGACCGGAGAAGAGAAAAGTCCAATACGAGAGCGCGTTGACGCGCGGAAACGCCATATCGCGCGAGCCAAGCAGCAATGGCCAGAGATAATTGCTAAAGCCCGAGAGGATAGGCATTGCGTAGAGGAAAATCATCGACACGCCATGCATGGTGAAGAGTTCGTCATACTGTTCCGGCGTCAGCAGCCGTAGATTGGGGCCCGCCAATTGCAGGCGCATGGCGAGCGCCTCGAGACCCCCCGCAATCAAAAACGCGAAGGCGGTCACGATATAGCGCAGGCCGATTTCCTTATGATCGACAGTGACGAAAATGCCGCGCCAGCCCGGCGCGGTTTCCCACAGCGCATGCAAACGGCCTTCGAGTTCGGGAGAGGGCGCAACGAGAGCCGGCAACCGGATCACTCTCTCTTGATCGACCATGCAGCGTCCTTCCGCATTTTGCTCAGTTCAGGGTCGCGAGATAAGTTGTCACCGCATGAAGCTGCGCGCCCGACATGTCGAGCCTCGGCATCTTGGCCCCAGGTTTGATGTGCTGCGGATCTGCGATCCAGCCGGCCAGCGCTCCGGGCGTATTGGGCAGAGCTCCAGCCGCGATGGCGGCTCTGCTCATCAGATGCGTCAGATCTGGCCCAACCGCGCCTCCCGCCAGGGAGCCGCGGACGGTATGGCAGACGGAGCAATGGCTCTGAAACGCCTTTCGGCCATCCGCGATCGCCGCCGGCTCAGACGCGAGCGGCGCTTTTCCCTTCACCTGCCTGGCGCGCCATGCGTCGAAACTGTCGCGGCTTTCAGCGACCACGGTAAACGCCATATGGGCGTGTTGCTTTCCGCAATATTCGGCGCACTGTCCGCGGTAGACCCCGGGTCTATCGGCCCGTAGCCAGGTCACGTTAATATGACCGGGGATCATATCTGTTTTGCCATTCAGGGCGGGCGCCCAGAACGAATGAATGACATCACCGCCCCGCAAGCGAATTCGGACGGCTTCGCCGACCGGAATATGTATTTCATTGGCTGTGGTGAAGATGCGGAAGGCGTCCTTGTCGAGGTAGCGAATCTCCCACCACCATTGCCGCGCCGTCACCTCGAGGTCGATCGCCGGCGCCCTATTCGAGCGGTTCACCGCGGCCATGGTCGCCAGGGTCCACACGAGCAGCCCAACAAGCACCGCCACCGTCAGCCCGGCGCCAGCGTATATCCAGCTGAGCGGCGTGTTGGCCTGCACAATCCGGTCTGCCTGTTCGATGGGTCGCCGCCGGAAAATAGCGAAAAGAATCAGAGCGCTGATAATGATGATTACGCCCAGCGAAACAGCGATAAGACCGCGCGTTAACGGCGCGATCGCGGAAGCGCCGGAGCCGTATCCTGTCAGATAGTTCAGCGGAAATTCGCTCATGCGCCCGGCGCCTGGTGATCAAATCCGGCGGTAAACGTCGCCATTTGAGGTTGGTTCCGGACTGTCCGGTTCATGCGGCGGACGCGAGGGAACGGGGTGCGCGCCGCGGCGTTACGAGCTCAATCCAGACAAGGAGGGATTTGATGATGGTTACATTGAACGATGCGCGCCGCGTGATCGCTGCGGCGGAAACAAAAGCGCAGGAAATCGGTCAGCCGTCCAACATCGCGGTGGTGGATGCCGGCGGAAATCTCGTCGCCTTTGCCCGGATGGATAAAGCCTGGATGGGCAGCATCGATATTGCGATCAACAAGGCGTTCACTGCGAGAGCCTTCGACATATCGACTGAAAAGCTTGGCGAGCTGAGCCAGCCGGGCGGCCAATTTTTTGGCATCCTCGCCAGTAATCACGGGCGGGTCATGATTTTTGCAGGGGGCGTTCCGCTCAGGAAGGGCGATGAGATTGTTGGCGCGATTGGCGTCAGCGGGGGCATGAAGGATCAGGATATCGCGTTGGCCGAGGCTGGCGCGCGCGCCTTTTAGGGCTGGCGCGCCTCCCCTTTATTGGCGCGATGCAGAGTCGACTTTGAGAATGGTTTTGTGTCGGCGCGACGGCTGATCTATGAGGCCATCCGCGCATGCCTTATCGGCCGTCCGGGCGCGATGGTTTGCGCCGCCATGACGATGGCCTTCGCATCAATGCCAAAATGGCGGTAGAGGTCGGCCAGCGTTCCGGTCTGGCCGAAGTGCTCGACGCCCAGTGATCGGGTGCGATGGCCGAGGACGGAACCAAGCCACGCGAGCGTCGCGGGGTGGCCGTCGAGAACCGTGACAAGGCAGCAATGGGATGGAACCTCAGTGAGCAGGCGCTCTATGTGGCTTCGCGCCGTGGCGACGCCGTGCTCGCGCGCGCGGCTTGCCGCCATCCAGCCGGCGTTGAGCCGATCGGCCGAGGTGACGGCGAGGAGGCCGACGTCCCGCCGGTCTTCCGCCATCAGGCCGATGGCGGCGATAGCCTCCGGGGCGATGGCGCCCGTGTAGGCGACGACGATCTGCGCATTCGGGCCGGGCCTGCGCATCCAATAGGCGCCATCGATAATGTCGCGCGAGAGGGCGGGGGTGAGAATTCTTTGAGGCTGCTCGAGCGAACGGGTTGAGAGGCGCAGATAGACTGCGCCGCCCCGCTCGTCCCGCAGCCAGCTCGTTTGGTCCGGCTCTCCTTCACCGGAGCGCTGAATATAGTCGAACGACCAGCGCATGATGGTCGCCAGCTCGTCGACGAAGGCGGGCTCGAAGCTGGCGAGGCCGTCCTGCGCCATGCCGATGAGTGGCGTTGCGATTGACTGATGGGCGCCGCCTTCCGGCGCCAGCGTCACGCCGGAAGGCGTCGCGACGAGGATAAAGCGGGCGTCTTGGTAGCAGGCATAATTCAAGGCGTCGAGCCCGCGCTCGATGAACGGATCGTAGAGCGTGCCGATGGGCAGGAGGCGCTCGCCAAAGAGCGTGTGCGACAGCCCGAGCGCGGAAAGCATGGAAAACAGGTTCATCTCGGCGATGCCGAGTTCGACGTGTTGTCCGGCCGGAGAGAAGGTCCAATGGAATGTCGAGGGAATACGTTGGGCCTTGAATGTGTCGGCGATCTCCTCGCGGGCAAATAGCCCGCGCCGGTTAACCCAGGCGCCGAGGTTCGTCGAGACCGTCACGTCCGGCGAGGTTGTGACGATGCGCTTCGCCAGCTCCGTATCGGCCTTGGCGATTTCATGCATCAGAACGCCGAAGCCCTGCTGCGTTGACATCGCTGTCTGCGCCGGGGCGGCGATGTCGGGAACGCTGATCGCCGGCGCCTCGAAACGCCGCCGCCCCCGCTGAACGAAGGGCGCGTTCGCCACGAACGCTTCGATTTCCTCCGGCGACCGGTCGAGCCCCTCGAGGAGATCCCATTCGTGACCCTCGCGGACGTTCATCGACTGACGCAGCGTTTCGATCTGCGCGGGGGTCATCAAGCCCGCATGGTTGTCCTTGTGGCCGGCAAGCGGCAGGCCGAAGCCTTTAATCGTGTAAGCGATGAAGCAGACCGGACGGTCATGTGTCCGGGCATCCTCAAAGGCCTTGAGCAGCGACGGCAGATCATGGCCGCCGAGATTGCTCATCAGCCGGAGGAGTTCGTCGTCGCTGCGCCGTTCGATGAGGCGTGAGGCCGCGCCTTGATCGCCAAGATCATCAAGGAGACGCTTTCGCCACGCGCCGGGTCCCTGGAAAGTCAGCGCTGAGTACAGCTGGTTCGGACAGCGGTCTATCCAATCACGCAATATTTTGCCGCCGGGCTCTGCGAAGGCCTGCTGTTGCAGCGTCCCGTGCTTGAGGATGACGACATCCCAGCCGAAGTTTTGGAACATCGATTCGAAACGCGCCCAAAGCCCCTCGCGCACCACGGCGTCGAGGCTCTGGCGGTTATAATCAACAATCCACCATGTGTTTCTGAGGCCCTGCTTCCAGCCTTCAAGGAGCGCTTCGAAGATGTTGCCTTCGTCCATTTCGGCGTCGCCGATCAGGGCGATCATGCGTCCTTCCGGCAGATCGGTCCCCCAGCCCTTGGCCCTTACATAATCCTGCGCAAGCGACGCAAAGAGCGTTTGGGCGACGCCGAGACCGACAGATCCGGTCGAAAAATCGACGTCATCAATATCTTTGGTGCGGGAAGGATAGGATTGGGCGCCTTTGTAACCGCGGAAATTCCCAAGTTTCTCTCGAGTCTGATGGCCGAACAGATATTGGATCGCGTGGAAAATCGGGCTGGCGTGCGGCTTCACGGCGACCCGGTCTTCGGGCTTCAACACCGCAAAATAGAGCGCCGTCATGATCGTCGCCATTGACGCCGAAGAGGCCTGATGGCCGCCGACCTTCAGGCCATCCGCATTTGCGCGCAAATGGTTCGCGTTGTGAATCATCCACGTTGCGAGCCACAAGACTTTGCGTTCAAGCTCTGAGAGAACAGGTAGACGGAGATCGGTCATGCGCTAGCTCCTTTGAAGCCCTAGTTTAGGTGGCCAGCGCTGGCGATTGGAGCTAAATTGCGTCGGCAGGCCAATCAGTTTTGGCTGAATCAGCTAATGTGGGCTGGAAAATCGCGAGCATCGGCTCATGCGGGATATTGATGAAATCGATCGCAAGATTATCGCCGCCGTTCAAAACGACGGCCGGATCACGACGCATGAGCTTGCCGCCCGCGTCGGCCTTTCGCCGTCGCCTTGCGCGCGACGCGTTCGGACGCTGGAAGACAGCGGCATCATCAAGGGATATACGGCGATCATCGATCAGTCGAAGGTCGGGTTGCCGATCAGCGCCTTCGCGTCGATAAAGCTCGAACGTCAGCGCGAAGCAGATCTCGATCGTTTCGCGCATGCCGTCGCGCGCTGGCCGGAGGTCGCCGATTGCTACCTGATGACCGGCCAACGTGATTATCTGCTGCGCATCGTAGTACGCGATCTTGAAGCCTACGAGCGTTTCCTCAAGGACAAGCTGACACGCCTCGATGGCGTCGCCTCGATCGAAACGAGTTTCGCGCTCGGTCAGGTCAAGCGGTCCGAAGTGCTGCCGTTGCGCTAAAGTATGACGCCGAAGGAACGGCGTCATGCTGTAAGATAAAAGGCCTAAAGAGCAGAATGCGATTCCGTTTGAACGCATTCCGCTCAAGGCGCGCCGCCTATCCTGCAACATCCGGCGCGGGCCAAAGTCAGGCGATGCGCGCCCGTGGGCGCAACGCATCGACGGTCTCGCGGGTTGTCAGATCGTATTTGCGCTCATCTCTTTGGCGATATGATCTGCCTGGCGGATCGCCAGGGCGACGATGGTCAGCGTTGGATTTTCGCAGGCGCCTGTCGTGAACTGAGAGCCGTCCGATACGAACAGGTTCTTGATGTCATGCGTCTGGCCATGCTTGTTCACAACACCATCGCGCGGCTTCTCGGACATGCGGTTTGTGCCGAGATTATGCGTCGACGGATATGGAGTCTGGGGGAAGACGCGGGTGGCGCCGACAGACTCATAAAGCGCCGTTGCGCGCTGATAGGCATGGTTGCGCATGGCGACGTCATTGGCATGATCATCATAATGCACATTGGCGACCGGAAGGCCGAACTTGTCTTTCGCAACAGGGTCCAGAGTGATCCGATTGGTCTCCTGCGGCATGTCTTCCCCGACGATCCAGAGACCCGCCATGTTCTGGTAGGAATCAAGCGCAGAGGTGAACTCGCGTCCCCAGGCCCCCGGATCAAGAAAGGCCGCCATGAAGGGCAGGCCGACAGAGATTGTTTCGAATTCGTAGCCGCCGGAAAAGCCGCGTTCTGGCTTGTGCGCCGCCTCGTCGCGGACGATGCCCGCCATCGTCGTGCCGCGATACATGTGAACAGGCTCGTCGAATATGGCGAAGACGGCGCCCGTCGTATGACGCATGTAATTGCGGCCGACCTGACCTGACGAATTGGCGAGGCCGTTCGGAAACAGAGACGAGGCGGAATTAAGCAACAGCCTTGGGCTTTCGATCGAATTGCCGGCGACGCAGACAACCCGCGCCTTCTGCCGTTGCAGCGTTCCGGCGCTGTTGGCATAAACGACGCCGGTGACTTTGCCGGATGCGTCATGTTCGATTCTGACAGCCTGACTGTCGGGCCGCACTTCGAGGTTCCCGGTTTCCTCCCCTTTCGGGATCTCTGTATACAGCGTCGACCATTTGGCGCCGGACTTGCAGCCTTGAAAGCAGAAACCGATCTGTTGGCAGCTGCCGCGTCCGTCACGCGGCTCGGAGTTGATCGCCATTCGGCCGGTGTGCACCTCCTTGTAGCCAAGCTTTTTCGCGCCGGCTTCGAGGACTTTGAAATTATTATTGCCGGGAAGGCCAGGGATCCCATTGGTGCGGGTGACGCCCATCTTGTTCTCGGCCTTTTCGTAATAGGGCTCGAGCTCTTTCAAGGTGAGGGGCCAATCAAGCAGATGCGCTCCCTCGATCTGCCCGTAATGGCTGCGGGTCTGAAACTCGTAATCCTGAATGCGAAGCGAGGCTCCAGCCCAATGCACCGTGGTGCCTCCAACGGCCTTGACGATCCAGGCGGGCAAATTGGGAAAATCGCGATGGATGCGCCAGGAGCCCGACGTTGTGCGCATGTCCGACCAGGAGAGCTGCGTGAAGGAAGCCCATTCATCGTTGATGAAATCCTCGATCTCGAAGCGTTGTCCAGCTTCGAGAATAACGGTTTTCACGCCTTTCAGCGCCAGCTCCGCGCCGAGCGTTCCGCCGCCTGCGCCGGAGCCGACGATCACGACGACCGAATCGTCGTTGAGATCAAATTTAGCCATGATGCGTCCTCATATTCTTATGGCTAGTCAGAGCCAGGTCAGATCGTTGAAACCGCGGTGGAGATAGCCGCCTTCCGACGCGCTTTCTCCCTCATATCCAAACAGCGGCCAGATCTCTTTCTGGTTATAAAGTCCGACGACGAGGCCGGAGCGAATCATGAGAAAGAACGGACCTGCTTCGATTTCCTTGAGGATCGCAACGCGCGGCTCCTCCCAACCGATCTCAGCATAGGGGACGCCGTGCCGCGCCTTGGCGATGCCGTCGATAAGCATTACGCTATCTTCGATCATGGCCTTGACGGCGGGATTATCCGCTGACTTTTTGTCATAGCCTTTGACCGCGATGGCGTAATATTTGTCGGTCAGCCGGTCATGCGGGTAGATATCGCGAGCGATCTTGACAAGAGTCAGCATGGTTCCCGGCTTCAGGCTGTTGACTTCGAGTCCCCAGGCCTCGCCGGCGTGAATGAGCGCGGAGCCCGAAACGACGATCGCCGCGGAAATCGTCGCCGACCCCGCAAGAAATCGCCGCCGGTCGATTGTCTCTGGCATAGAACTGTTTGTCTCGCCCGCCTTCATGGCGTTCCTCCAATTTTGTATCAATTTGCTTTTATTGTTTGGTATGCAGAGGCGCCTTCTAACGATAGCGGCCATGCTTTTGAAGAACCTCGATCTTGTAGCCATCGGGATCCTGAACGAAGAAGAAGCGCGCCATCAGACTGCCGCCACGAAAAAACTCTTTGACCGGATTAGGCTTCAGTCCCTTCGCCTCGAACCGGGCATGCTCCTTGTCGAGATCATTGACGACAAAGGCGACATGCCCATAGGCGTCGCCGAGCGCGTAGGGCTGCTTTCGGTCATGATTGATCGTGAGCTCGATCTCGAAGTCGGCGTCGGGGCTCCGCAAATAGACCAGGGTGAAATCGTCGAACGGAAAGCGATCGGCGACTTCAAGGCCGAATGCCGCGCTGTAGAAGTCGACCGACCGCTTTTCCTCCAATACCCGAATCATCATATGAATGGCTTTGGTCATGCGACGTTCTCATTTTGGAGCTGATAGAGATTTCAGATATTCGATGACGAGCTTCCGTTTCTCCGGATTTGTCTGCCGGTAATTCATGAACGTGCCTGGATGGGCTTCCTGAGAGTTCGTTATCCAGGGATCGAGCGTCGCCTCGCTCCAGACCCAATCGCCGGATTGCAGCGCATTCGAATATTTGAAACCCGCAATGCTGCCAACCTTGCGTCCGTAGACGCCGAAGAGATTGGGTCCCTGGCGCGCGCCGGCGGCGGGATCGCTCGAATGACAGACCCCGCAACTCGTCAGGAATTGTTGTTTGCCCGCGGCGGCGTCCTCGGCGCGGGCGGAAACGGCATAGAGAGTCAACAGACTGGCGCACACAGCAACAGCGCAGCGGCGGTGTCCGAAGACCTTCGACAAATCTCTCATCAATGCTGCCTTCCATGCGCGGCCCGCCGCCACCTTTTCGACTGGCGTGTTGAAGCTATATTTTGCAAGCAGGGATAGGGTAGTAATTGATTACTACCTTTGCGAATTTCGCCCGATTGTGAAAAAGCGCCATGTAGGTGGCGGCCAACGCATGATTGGGAGATCGGCGCCTGTTGGTCGAGGCGATCGGCCACCCGGCTCGGCCATCAGATTGGCGCGAGGCGGCTATCAGTCGAGAAAGGCGGCTTTGCTCAGGTCGAGGCGAAGATTGGCGAAACTACCTGGCGCCGCATTGATCAGAGCCGGCAGACTTGCGTGACTGCCGATCTCGACCGCATAACGAATGCAGGCGCAGCGCAACAAGGCTGTAAAATTTCCGATTTCGCCATGAAATTCCAGAATCTCATCATGCAGCCTGGTCAGAAAACGACCGAGCGTCATGCCTTCCGATGCCGCGATCGTCTCCAGGATCTGCCAAAACAGCGCTTCGAGCCGGATCGACGTCACATGACCGCCGAGCCGGATCGAGCGGGTCTGACACTGATAAGATGTTGCGTCCAATTCGCAGAAGATCTTGCACATTCAATCCTCCTTATCAGCCTACCGTCTTGGTCGAGTGCGCGTGCGACGGCAAGGCAAACGTCGCAAGACGGTGGGGGCAACAAGCTTGCGACGCTGGCCCGGTCCACGCGGCCGTCGAATTACTCCGCAACGCGATCGGCGTCCGGCGCTGAATTGCTATCGCGCGGCATATCGAGCCCATAGGCTTTCAGGCGGCGGTAGAGCGTCGTGCGCGCTATTCCAAGGGCCGCTGCGGTCAGGCTGATGTTTCCCTGAAAGCGATGCAACACGTTCTCTATGTGCTGCTTGCCGAGGCTACGCAGATCACTTGCTCGCGGCAATTCTTCGTCCAGTGAACATGAGTCAGCGCGGACGCGAGGCAGTCTACAAGAAGCGGACAGATCCGAACGTTCTTCCGGCAGACGGTAGTCCACAATCTCCTCAGGGAGCCACCCGCGGCCGATAACTGGCGTGTCGCACAGCAGGAGCGCGCTCTCCACCACATTGCGAAGTTCGCGAATATTGCCGGGCCACGGATAGGTCTTGAATAGACGGAGCACGTCCGGGGCGAAACAGCGCAGGCCGAGATCATGCTTCTTTGAAAGATGGTTGAGGAAATGTTGCGCCAGCAAGACCGCGTCGCCATCGCGTTTGCGCAAAGGAGGAACCTTGAGCGTCGAAACGTTGAGTCGATACAAAAGATCGCGACGGAATCGCCCTTTTTCGACTTCTTCGCGAAGGTCGCGATTGGTCATCGCGATGAGCCGGACCTTGATCGGGCGGGGCGTCGCGTCGCCCACTCTGCAAACCGCGCCTTCCTCCAGAACGCGCAGGAGAAACGGCTGGAGATCCAGCGGCAGTTCGCCGATCTCATCGAGGCAGAGCGTGCCATTATTGGCCCGCTCGAAGCGGCCGATGTTGCCATTCGAGGCAGCGCCTGTGAACGCGCCCTTCACATAGCCGAAAAGTTCTGTTGCGATCAGATCGCGTGAAATGGCGCCGCAGTTGAATGGGATGAACGGTCCATCGGCGCAGGGGCTTGCGTCATGGATTGCCCGCGCGAACAGCTCTTTGCCAACGCCTGTTTCGCCTTCGATGAGAACCGGGGCCTGATAGATGGCGAGGCGGCTTGCGCGGTGAATGGCGTCCAGCATAATGGCGCAATTGGTGACGATTGGCTCAAAGGCTTTGGAGCGTATGACCGCGGGAGCCGGCGGCCGCTGCGCAGCGGCGGCGATGACGACCGCGCCGATCAAGGCGCCATCGTGATGGACCGGCAGAAGATTGCCGGGATTGATGCCATAGCGCGCGGCGGCGGCGAGATCGAAGCTTCTACCGTCCTTGTTCAGCGTTAGAAGCGGTTGATCCGAATGGAAAGATCCATCCGCAAACTCGCGCGCCTTGGCCCGCATCGCCATCAGCCGAGGCGCATGTTCGTTAGCCAGCACGACCTGACCGCCGCGGTCGACGACAATAACGCCGTCTGACCACCCCCTGCCGATCCCGGAGCTGTATTCCAACAGCATTCTGCGCTCAACCTCGAGTTGCAGCGACAGCGCGGCTTCAATTCCGCGCGCCACCATGACCGCGAACGCAAGGTTATGCTGCTGGAAGGTGCTCTTCGCGCCGGACATATCGACGAGGCCGAGCAGGACCCCATCAAGCGGGTTGCGGACTGGCGCGCCGACGCAGGTCCAATTTTTCGTCAAGGCGCAGAAGTGCTCCGGCCCGTGAATCAAAACCGGAGCGCGCGACGCCAGCGTCGTGCCGATTCCATTTGTTCCCGCGTTGGCCTCGCTCCAATCCGCTCCGACGACGAGGTTGATGTCCTGGCCGGCCTCCAGCGTGCCGGGATCGCCGACCGCGTCGAGCACGACTCCGTCAACATCGGTGAGAAGCAGCATGGATCCGCTGCCGATCAGCAGTTGTTGCGCTTCCGACAACACTTTTGCTGCGGCCTGTAGGAGCAGACGATTGCGCTGCAGTCTCTGCTCGAACTCGCGTTGCTCGATAATTGTCTTGGAGCCGGGAAGCTTGTGATCGATGCCTATCGCGGCGCATCGCTCCCAGGATTGCGCCACGACGTTACGCACCTTGAGCTGACGCGATGTGCCAGCCAGATAATCTTCCCAGGCTTTCATGATGGTGCGTTCTTCGCCGGGACCAAAGCCCGTCGATTGCTCGGGCGTCCCCGCCCATTCATTCAACTGGTCGAGATGCATCGCCTCGAATGTCCCCCGGAGCCAATTCCCATCCCTTATCAGGCAATTTATTGCCGTTCGCTCTCTCTGCGGAGAGCGTTAAAAGAGCAACTTATTCCTTCCCCTCTTTCGAGACAATCGCTAATTCAAACCACCAGCTCGCTATTCACACGCTTAAGCTCGACATTGCAGGGCTGCCAAAAAAGCGAGCCGAAGAAAGCGCTTCAAACCGGAAGCGCTCCCTTTCGCGGCGTTCAATTCTCAGGCGCGGCCGAGCAGCTCTCCACCACCGCCGCGCGCTGGACCGGCGGTCGGATCGACGTAGTCGCCGCGATCAACGATCAGCGTATTGGTGCCCAAAATGAGTTTGGCGGAGGACACCGCGTTACGGACGGAGGCGATTGTCACGCGGACCGGATCGATGACGCCAGCTTCGAACATGTCGGCCAATTGCCCGGTCCTGGCGTCGAAACCGACGCCGGCGGGGGCCTTCGCCACCGCGGCAATGGTGGCCTCGGGATCGCGTCCCGCGTTTTCGGCGATTTGAGCGAGGGGCCGCTGCATCGCGGAACGGAAAAGAGCGACGCCTATGGCGGCGCCTTCATTGGCCGCGCCATTGCCTTTTGGCCTTATCGTGGCGGCCAGTTCGAGCAGCGTCGTTCCGCCTCCTGCGACCACTCCATCGAGGAGCGCCGCCCGCCCTGAGCACAAAGCGTCGTCGAGAAGCTGCAGACGTCGCCGGCGCTCCGCTGGCGTCACGCCCCCGGCGAGGATCCGCACGGTTCCGGAGGTCATTTTGGACATGCGTTCATCGAGCTTGTCGCGTTCGATGTTTTGCGGCGCCAGGTCGATCTGCTGACGGATCTGCGCGCGCCGGGCCTCGACCGCTTCGGGCGAGCCGCGTCCTCGCAAAATCATTGTCTCGAATTGCGACACGACAACGCATTCGGCGCGGCCCAGATTTTCGAGGCTCGTACGCTCCAGAGCATAGCCGAGATCGCCGAAGATGACTTCGCCTCCGGTCAGGACGCCGATATCCTCCATCATCTGCCTGCGCCAATGACCAAAGTCCGGCGGGTTGACGACGACGAAGCGCCCGCGCCCTTTGGAGCGGCTGGCCAGCAGGCCGATAAGGGCCTTTGGATCGACCTCTTCGGCGATAATGAGCAGGCTCGCGTCCTTCGCCTCGATCGCTTCGACGAGATGCTGGATCTGCTCAAACCGAAGAATCTTCTGATCGGTCAAGAGAATATAGGCGTCGTCAAGCACCGCCCGCATCGTCGGAACGTCAGTAATCATGTGATGCGAGACATAGCCGCGATCGAATGAAAATCCTTCGATGACTTCGATCACATCCTCGACCGCGGAGCCTTGATCGAGCGTGATAATGCCGTCCGGCCCGACCGCTTCCAGCGCCTTGGCCACGATATCGCCGAGCGCTTTATCGGTCCCTGCAATTGTCGCGACGGACCGCAGCTGGTGCGGTCCGGCGAGAGGCCGCGCGCGTGTTGCGAGCGCCTCGACCATTGCCTCCTCGGCGTCGTCCAATCCCTCGATAAGATCCGCCGCGGCGGCGCCGCCTTGAGACAGAATCGCGACGCCCTGCTGAATAAGAGCGTTTGCCAGCACGGTCGCCGTGGTCGTCCCGTCGCCAGCTACGTCAGCGGTCTGCTTGGAGACTTCCCGGACGATCTGCGCGCCAAGATTTTCGAAGCGGCATTCGAGCTCGATTTCCTCCGCAATGCTGACGCCGTCGCGCGAGACGATGGGCGTGCCCTGCGGTCGCGCAATGATGGCGTTCAGGCCGCGCGGCCCGAGAGTTCCGCCGACCGCGGTCGCAAGCTTCTCGACCCCTCGCGCCAGCGCCGCGCGCGCTTCCGATCCGTGCAACATCAGCTTTGCCATTATATCCTCCCAAAACCATTTCAACTGAGATCGTTTCGATCTTCTTGCTTGTTGCTTTCCACGCCGGAGGAACCGCCGGCGTCGCGTTACGGGTTGGCGGCCAAGTTTGTGAGACGCAAACAACGGCCGCCGGAAGCGACCGTTGCCCTTGTCCAGTCTTTAGCCGGCGCCGCGCTTATTCATACGCCATGGCATCGTCCATGTTGCCGAAAAGCACGACGGTGTCATCATCAATCATAACCATGCGGCCATAGTGGGTTGAAGTCGAGATTTCGAAAAGGTGGGGGGTCATCTCGCGACCCAGGGCCTCGGTGAGCTCCTTCATGTCGAAAGTGATTTTGCCTTCCCCGTCAATGCGGATCATCGCCGGCATATAGGTGACTTTGATGCCTGGCTTTGCCTCCATCACCTCGGCGATGGCCCGGGCTTCGACACTGTCGTTCATGGTGACGCCGCATTGATGCGAGATCGTCTCATCGAATGTGATCTGATCCATTGGCTTGAATATATTTGCGGTGTGATCTGTGCTCACGGTGGGGTTCCTTCAATTCGCGTAAACAGGCATGTTGGCGCGGCTGCGCGCCGCGCCGTTGTCAATTCAAGAAAACTCACCGTGGGAGTTTTTCGACGCCAATGGCGTTTGTGATGGAATCTATCCGCGCAAGCTGCGCTTCTAAAACATCATCGAACCGCGCCCGCTTGTTGACGGGCAGCGACCAGATCGGCTGCAACTGCCGCGCCGCGGCGAGCGCCTGTCCGCCATGCTGGTGAAGCCATTTCTCGAAAAGCTTGCGGTTTTCGGCCCCATATTTCACGTCGGAGGCCAACATCGTCAGCAGTTCGACCGTGTTGGCGAGGTTGCGCTCATAGTCGGCCTCGCCAGACGAAATCACCGAGGGCGTCATGAAATCGTTTTGGGCGGCTGCGACCTGCATGATGAACCCGCTGCGGAAGAGTTCGCCAAGGAGCGGCTCGACGCAGACATTGGTGGCAAAATATTGCTCAATATAATCGTTCGTTCCCATCACCCCTTCAATGGTGGCGCGGGTCTCTTGCCAGAGCTCGTCTTCGAGCCAATGCTTTTTGCCGGCGGCAAGATCGAGGTCGGGCAGGTCAAGGTTGAGATCGCCGAGATAAAGGGTGATGTCCTGAGCGAAGCGGATCTTGTATGAACAGTTCGTCAGCAGCGCATTATTGACCATCTGCGTGTAGCCCAAACGCTGGGCGTGCATCAGCGAAACGCCAAGACCGTATTCGAGGTGCTTATAGGCGCCGAGATGATCTTGCAGAATTTTGACCCATTGCTTGTCGAAGCGTTGCGGCGCGCCTGAGCGCCTGCCGTTCTGAACAACGTTGAGCACCATGCCGATGATGGTCGACTGGCGCTGATAATGGGTGCGCTCCCACTCCTGATCGGGCGCGCGGAACACATGCCAGTCCGAACTTTTGACTTTCGTCCAATCCTTGCTGTAGGTCGGATCGCCGTTGGCGAAGGCGATGATCCAGTTCTGGGCGAGGTAGCGCTCCGGATCGGGCTGGACGTCGACTGTGACGTCCTCGTAATGCGTCGCTTTACGGCCCTTCGGCTGAAAGTAGTTGTAATGGCGGCTGTCCGATCCGGGAAAGGTTTTCGCACCCGCGGCGCCAGAAATGGACTCTTCGACATCGACTTTAATGTTCATAGCGCTGTTTCCTCCTCAACTTTTTCGTTGTTGGTTGCAGGGGTAAATTTGTCGAAATAAATGCGTTCCGGTTCGACCCCCGCCATTTGTAGAACTGGAAGCACTGCGTCGATCAATGGAGGCGGCCCGCAGGCGTAGGCGTCCGCGCCGTCCCCAATCGATTCGGCCCTGAGCCCACGCTGCACCACTTCGTGGATGAAGCCTCGCTCGCCCTCCCATTGCTTGTCATCCGCCGCGGCGGACAGAGCCGGGATGAAACGGAAATCGGGCAGTTCAGTTTCGAGCGATTGAAAGCGGTCGAGCCAAAACAGGTCCGCCTGCGTGCGTGCGCCATAGTAGAGCCGGATCCGCCGTTGCGGCGCCTCCGCTATTTGGTCTTCGAGGATTGCCAGAAGCGGGGCGAGCCCGGATCCGCCGCCGATCAGAACCAGGGGCGCATCATCGCGGTGCTCGCGGCGGAAGCATGTGCCGTAAGGGCCGCTGACGGCGACTTTGGCGCCTTTGGCCAGATCGCCGTCAAGACGTGACGAAAAACGACCGCCCGAATATTTTTTGATGATGAATTCAAGCCGGGATGGGTCGCTCGGCGGATTGCCCATCGAATACGACCGCGTCGTTGAGCCATCGGGCAGGGTAATGTCTGCATATTGGCCGGCGAAGAAAGTCATCGGCCTGTCGAGGGAAAGAACAAGTCGACGGATATCCTGCGTCAGCGCTTCAACAGTCTCCACCTTGCCGCTGAACTCGCTGACGGCCACCGAGTGCGACAGAAGTTCCTCATCGAACATAAGAAGTTCGATTTCGAGGTCGCTGAAGGGAATTGTGCGGCACAGTAGAACGTGATTGGAGTCGCGTTCTGATTCGGGCAGCGCGAATGTTGAGTATTTCAGCATTTCGGCGTCGCCATCCAGCAACACGGCCTTGCATGCTGAGCACTGACCTTCTTTGCAACCATGGATCAGCGCTACGCCTTGCCGGAAACCAGCGTTCAAGACGGTCTCGCCTTCGTATACCCCGAATTCAGTGCCGGTCGGCTGCAGCCGCACCGTGTGCAGCGGCTTGCTCGTATCGGGCTTGCTTACCAAAATAGCCTCCTTCCAACCGTTTGGCGTCTCGCCAGCTGGATCTATCCATCATCTGCTTTTTTTGCCTGCGGACCGGCGCAGGACAGCGGCGTCACGCTGCTGTGCCTGCGCCGGTTCAGGAGGTCTGAAATCAGAGACGCTTGATAGTGAAGCCCTTGCGATATTCGGCGATGTGCTTCTCGCGTTCGGCGGGCGAGAGCGCGCGCAACGCCGTAATCGGCGCTTTGATCGTGTAGCCCCGCACGTGATCGAGCGTCCACATATCCTTCTCCTCGAGAGACAAATGGGGCTGAGCGATCAGCGTCTTGCCGTCGGGACGCACGAAGCCCATATCCTTGATGGCGTCGGCGACGTCCCAGCCGTCATAGAGCTCCTCCCATTGACGCTTGCCGCTGAAGCGGCCCATCGCTGGCGTGGGACGGCCCTGGTATTCGGCGGCGAAGGCCTCCTTGTGCGTCCAGCGGTCGACTTCGTGGCCATAGGTGTAGAGTTGGCCGTCGACGACGTCGGTCGTGAACTGATCGCGAATGACAGCGGGGACGAGGTTTGACCAGCAGCGGTGCGGATAGACGTAGCCGGTGTCGGCGAAGGTGATCGGCACGCTGCCGGGCTTTGAGAGCTTGCGGTAGTTCTCCCACCACGCCCCATATTCATTGTACCAGCCCGGATATTTATATTCGAACCATTCAAAATCGCGCTCGTCCGGTCCTTCGAGGCGCCAGAAATTCGCCCACCACCCAGCAGAGAAGAACTGCGCCACCTTATGCACATAGCCCTGCTTGACGATGCGATCCCAGGCGGCGTGAACGTCGTCGTGATGGATCTTGATGCCGTATTTTTCGAGCGGAAGCATATAGGTACGGTAGTAATCCTCGTAGATCCAACGGTGCCAGAGCTCGGCGTAGGACTCTTTCTTCTTGTCCCGATGCTTGGTGCCATATTCGACAATGGTGCCGACGGCGGCGTCGACGATTCCGTGATTTTGCCAGAAGGCGTAACGAATATCGCGCTCGAGAAGCAGGTGATTGTCGGGGTTGTTGATGACCGACATGAGGAAGGAATGGCCGTTGCCGATGTGGCGCGATTCGTCCGATTGCACCGAAAGAAAGACCGTCGGCAAAGCATAGTCGCCGTTACGCGCGGCTTCCGACGGCATGGCGACGAAGAGCGTATTGGTGAACGCGCTTTCGGCGACGACCTGGAGATAGATATTGGCCGCGGTGACGGCGTCGCCGGTCAGGAAGGCTTCGCCGAACTGACGGCCGATCGTCGTCGCATAGCACTTGCCGAAGGCGGCTTCGGTGATGTCGAAGCCCGCCGGATCGATGTAATTTTCCATATACCACTTCTTCAGGTTCATCTGAATGGTGGAATGGCGGAATTCATCGACCATCTGCATCGTGAAGCCGGTGCGCAGATCATCGCCGGGCGCGAGCCGGCCGAGCATCGCCATGGAGCGGGCCGCGGAAATCTCGGGGAACGGAATGATCGCAAGAAACAGTTTCATCCATTCGACCCAGCGCTGCTCGACATTGCTGAACATGTCGCCGCGCAGGGCGGCGTCGAGAGCGCCGTAAACCCGATTGTCCTTTTCTTCCTGCATCGGGAAGTAGGAGCGAAGGACCTGCTTCATCGGGTCCTTGGGATGTTTCGAAATCTTATAGTCCGTCGGAAATGTCATCGCCTCCTGAACATAGGAAGGCGTCCAGCCGAGATCGGAGATCCTGCGCGTCGCCTCGGCGATCGGCATGCCTTTCTGTTGCGTAATACTGCTTAACGACAGTGACATATTCTAAGTCCTCCCTTTATGCACGATTGGAGCAGCCTGTCGCATGGCCGCTCTCGGACGTTTCTCCGTAGGCCGGTTCAAGCTCCGTTCGGCTCGAAGCGCAGCGCTGGATGTTCTTGTTTGTCACAGCGCCGCCCACGAAATGACCGCAACACTCGTGCCAAAAGAGATACATGTGATAAATCAGTTGTGTAGAGACAAAGTGGCGCGCGGCGGCTGTGCGCTTCAGTGTCCGAGTGTTGCGAGGTGAAACATTGTCGCGACACTCGTCAGCCGCGCAGCAATCGGGATCTCGCTCTTGAAGGTTTGTTGTGCGTCGCCGCATCGAAGGCTAGGGAGCAAAAAAAAACGCCGGATGGCGGACCATCCGGCGTCGAGGGGGGAGGAAGATTAAAACCTGGACGGTTTCTCTTGCGTCAAGCTTGCGACGCGTCAAAACGAAAACAGCGTGCCGACAGCGAGAGCGTTTGAACTGAATGTTCCGCCGGATTGGTTTCTTGCAATGCCACGAAACAAATTTGCTTCCAGCATGACCCACGAAGTCAATTGATAGCGTGCGAAGGCGACATAGGATTCATACGATCGAAGCATATAGGCGTCGTAGTTCTGGGTGGCGTCGTAGCTATTGGCCTGAAGGTAACTGATGCCATAATTCGCGCCCAACGTGAGTTTGTCGAAGAAGGTGTAGCTGCCCTGGGTCAACCAGCCGTAGGAGTCGCGCTTCTGGCCGTTTGGACTGATGCCATCGAAGAACAGCACGCTGGTTCCAAGGCCGTTGCCGTAGTAGCCGTAGCCGAGGAAGCTCGCGTCGCCGACGTCAAGCTTCAGGCCGCCATCGATGGCGGAGGCTCGGATGGCCTGCCCAACCGGCAACGCATCGCCGACGCCAAATCCTTCGGAGCGCTGCTGCTCGGTTATGCCGGCGGTCCAGGCCGTCAACTTGACCGCTGGCGCGATCTCGCCCGTATATCTCAGCCGCGCCTGAAACATGGGCTGGTCGTGGGCGGTGAGGTTGCCTGAGTCCGTCCCGGTAAACACGGCAAGCTGGTCATAGGGCGTAAAGATGCCGACCGAGGCCGTGAGGCCATAGAATGTCGGCGTCGTATAGCTGATCTGCGGAATCCAATCGGCATAGACATAGCCGCTGCCAATATGACCGGAGGTGAAGCCCGGCTGGGAGTTTCTGAAGGGCAGGCCGACGCCGAGGAGCATCGCATCATAGAGGATCACGTCGCCGCCGAAAAATCCGAGATCGCGGCCGATCTTGATCGTGCCGACGTCTGGCGCGCCAATCGTTCCGAAGATCTGGCGCATGTCGATCGCCGGCGTTCCGAGCGCCGTTGCGTAGCCGAAACTATTCGCGTTGAAAGGCGACGCCCCGACGTTGATATTCGTGCCGACGCTGTAGGCGCCGAAAGTCGCCCCGATATCATATCCCATCTGATTCGTCGCGAGGCTGACGACGAGCGAGCTGCCAAGCATGCCGCCGCGAATGGAATTGCTGTTGTTGTAGATGCTGGTTCCGATGTTGACGAGGCCGCCAACCACGCCGCCAGCCGTTGCTGTGCCGGTGGTCTGCCCCTTGAATTGTTCGACCGAAAAATAATCTATGCCGCCCGATATCTTGACGTCGACGTCGCCGACGCGCACGCCAACGCCTTTATCGAGGGCTGTGATGTAGCGATCTGCGGATATAGGAGCCCCTTTGCCGGCGACGGCCTGACGGCTTGGTTCTGCGGATTTGCGCTTGGCCTCAACTGCGCGGCGCTGCTTCAGCTTTTGATAGTCGCCTCTGGACAAAATACCCTTGGCCTTGAGCTGCTCGATCAGGTCGTCGGTCGTATCGGCCCGCGCGGCGTTCGCCATTACCCCGGCGCCGACAAGGCAGCAAAACAGAGTGCGGGCCATACGGCGCCGACTCCGAAACATACGCGGCGATTGACGCATAAAATCCCCTCCCGAATTTGCGGCGCATTGATCAGCCCGTCATTTATCGGCGCCGACTTGCAGCAAAGGTCGGGCCAGGAGGAAAATTTGATCCAAATCAATGTGTTGACGAAATATTTGATATTAAAATGAAATGTTGCGCTGTAGCGGCGTAGCGATTTGAAACACGCGCGCAACAGTGTCGCGGCGGACGACTGCATCCAAAAACGTGGCGAAAAGGGACGCGAAGGGCTTTTCTTATGACTTTGTCCCGATTGCCGCCGTCAGCGGCCAAGGCAGAGCTGGAGCCGCGGCTTGACATGGCTGCGGCGCGGATCATCGACCGGCCAGAAGCGTCGAGGGGCTCGTAGAGCAGAAGCCGGGCTCTGCAGCTCGCCTCGTCTTTTCGATGCGTGAGGGCCGCGCCGAGCGCTCCCAGCGAAACCTTACCTGACGAGGACGCCAATCGCCGTGGCGTTGGCGATGTCGATGAAGAAGGCCGACACCAGAGGCAAAATAATGAAGGCCGTTGGAGCCGCGCCATGGGCTTTCGTGATGGCGGTCATATTGGCGATCGCCGTTGGCGTCGCGCCGAGGCTGATGCCGCTGAAGCCGGCTGAGATGACCGCAGCTTCATAGTCGCCGCCCATCGCCGGAAACACAACGAACACGATATAGACGATGGCGGCGATGGTCTGAAGCGTCAGGACGGCGGCGAGGGCGGGGCCAAGGCCGCCAAGCGTCCAGAGCTGCATGCTCATCAAGGACATCGCGAGAAAGACGTTGAGCGCGAGATCGGAGACGAGCGCGAGCGAACGCGTGCGCGCCGGCCACTGCAATCGCGGCAGCAGTCGCGGCGTGATGTTGGTGATTGCGATGGCGGTCAACAGGCATGCGACGAACAGGGGCAGCTTCAATCCGAGCCCGACGAGCGCTTCATGGACGATAAAGCCGATCAGTATCGCCACATTGAGGATCAGCACGGTCCACAACAGGCTGATATGGTTCAAATCGTCTTTGTTTTCCTCGTCGGGAAGTCCGAACATGGGCGCGGCGTCCTCGAGGCCGTGGAGCTTATGGCGCGAAATCAGAAAGCGCGCGACAGGGCCGCCGATGAGGCTTGCGATCACAAGGCCGAGCGTGGCGGCGGCAACGCCGATCTCCATGGCGTTGGCCAATCCAAATCGCTGGGCGATCAGTGGCGCCCACGCGATGGCGGTCCCATGGCCCCCTATGAGCGACGCCGAGCCGAGCAGAACAGTAATTCCCGAGGGCAGGCCGAGCGCCGTGGCGCTTCCGGCGGCGATGAGGTTCTGGATCACGAGGAATACGAGCGTCAGCCCCAACAGGATGAGCAGGGGGCGACCGCCCACGAGGAGATCCCCAAGCTTGGCGTTGAGACCGATGCCAGTGAAGAAATAAAGGAGAAGCATGTCGCGGGCGTCGAGATCGAAAATGATTTCGAGTCCGAACGCCTCATGTGCGACGAGCGTCGCGAGGGCCGCGAGCAAGCCGCCGGTTACGGCGTCCGGAATGCTCCAGCGCCGAAGCGGGGCGATCAGGCGGTTCAGCCCGGCGCCAACAAAGAAGACGATGATCGAAATTGTGAAGGTGAGAAAGCCGGGGGCTTCGAGCGTCGTCATCGAAAGTCCGTGAGCGCGACGAGGTCGTCTGGACGAGCTTAAACGCCAGAAGACGCCCGCGATGGGGGCCAAGCAGCGGGAGCGAAGCTTAGTTTCTGGAACTTTGCAACCCTCGAAGGCAAAGTTGCCGGGGTCGCGCCGGCCGCCCTGGCAGTCTGATTAGCAGCTTGAAAGGCAAAGCTTATCGAGTTTATATGTGGAGCTTCAGGAGTCGAAGGAGATCGACGGTGGTCGAACAACCCCGAACCTCGCCAGACGCGTCCGACCATAATTCGCCAAAGCTTATTTCACATTTAACCTATTCCACGAAAGATCTTCCTGAACAGGAACAATTCGGTGGATGGCGCGAGTTTATTTCCTCAACAGTAGATCTTTCCCTTCTCGAACCGCGCGATCAGCGATTTGAAGCTGAGCAGCAGGTCTGGGACCTTGGTCGTTTCGCGCTCACGCGGGCGACCATGCCGCGCGGCGTTTCACGCACATGGCGCCATCTCGATAAGGACCCGCTCGATCACTGGTGCCTCGTGGTGGTGCAAAACGCCGGCGCCGGCCATGCCGGCCGCGAGGAGCCACGGCTGATTGGATTTCGCTCGCTGGGGCGTCCTTTTGAAGGCGCGGCGGCGGATTCCGACGTTCTCTCTCTGTTCGTCCCCCGCGATGTGTTCCGAGGCATGACGGACATGATTGACGCGGCGGACAATGTCATTCCAGATGCGGGCCTTGGCGCGGTTCTGGCCGACTTCGTGGTCTCGCTCCAGCGTCGACTCCCCGGCATGACGCGGGCGGAATTGCCGCAGATCGATGAAGCGACCCGCTCCATCATCATGGCTTGCCTCGCGCCGACCCTCGATCACAAGGCGGCTGCGCAGAATGCGATTGCCGCGACCTTGCTGGAGCGGGCGCGCCAGATCATCGAAGCCAATCTCGGCTCGCCCGAGCTCGGGGCGGACCTTTTATGCCGTTCGCTTGGCGTTTCCCGCTCGCGGCTCTATCGCCTTTTCGAGCCTTCGGGCGGCGTCGCGCACGCGGTTCAGCGTCAGCGTTTGCAGAAAGCGCATGAACGGCTCTCCGATCGCCGCAATGATCGCCCGATCGTGCAAATTGCGGAGGGGCTTGGTTTTAGCGACGCCTCAGGATTCAGCCGATCCTTCAAAAAAGAATTCGGTTATAGCCCCAGCGCGGCGCGCGCCGCCGGCGTGATTGGTCTGCCCGCGCCGCGGGCGGGAAGGCGTGCGTGGCCCGCAGCGACGGGCAAACTTGGCGATGTTCTGCGGGGCCTTCATGTCTGACGGCCGATGCGGCTCACTCCCATTGCGGTCAATGTTTGCGCTACGATTTGGGATTTTAGGCCTAGCAATGGGATTTAGTGCTCATCCCACGCCGGGCTCACAAAGCTATAACCGGCGCGTTGCAGTGCCGCGCGCCGGCTGCTCCTGATGATTTGAGATATTCCAGTTAGAGGACGGCACTTTGGCCCGCACTATCTCTCCTAAAACAAGACGCGGCCTGGCATTCGCGCTGCTGGCCTCGCCGGCATTCGCGCTGCTTCTTGCGGGGTGCAAGCAGGAGAGGGAAGCCAAAGCTCCAGAGCCGCGGCCTGTGCGAACCGTGACCGTCGAAAAGAGCGAAGTCGGCGAAACCGTCGTGCTGACCGGACAAATCCTGGCCGAGAACGAGGCCTCGCTCGCTTTTCGCATCGGGGGCCGCATCATCGAACGATTGGCCGGCGTCGGTGATCATGTCGAACCTGATCAGGTGCTGGCGAAACTCGATCCGCAGAACGAGATAAACGCCCTGCGCTCCGCGCAAGCCGCTCTGTCCGCCGCGCAAGGACAATTGGTGCAGGCCCGCAACACCTTCGATCGCCAGAATACCTTGTTGCAGCGGGGGTTTACGACCAAGGTCCTGTTCGATCAGGCGGAGCAGGGGCTGCGCACGGCGCAGTCCCAGGTCGATGACGCGCACGCGCAGCTGCAGATCGCCGAGGACCGCCTGAGCTATACGGAGCTCAAGGCGAATGTGACAGGTTCGATCACCGCCAGAGGCGCCGAGTCGGGCGAAGTGGTGCAGGCGGGGCAAATGATCTTCCAGGTCGCCCGGCAGGACGGGCGCGACGCCGTATTTGACGTGCCGGCCCAGGTGATACGGTCCGCGCCGCCGAACCCGAAAGTCATCGTGACCTTGACCGATGATCAGTCCGTGACGGCGCAGGGTCGCGTGCGGCAGGTCGATCCGCAGGCCGACCCCGTCACCCGCACGTTCCGGGTGCGCGTCAGCCTGATCGACACGCCGCCCGCGATGCGGCTCGGCGCGACGGTGACCGGGCGTATGCAACTCGAGTCGACGCCCGGCATCTCGATTCCGGCGAGCGCCCTCACGAATAGCGATCGCCAGCCCGCCGTCTGGATCGTTGATCCCGCGAACCTCACCGTTTCGCTGCGCAACGTCGACGTGCAGCGTTTCGATCCTGGATCGGTCGTCGTTTCGCAAGGGCTCGAAGGCGGCGAGATTGTCGTCACCGCCGGGGTGCAGGCGCTTCATCCGGGTCAGAAGATCCGTCTTCTGGGGTCGGCGTCGTAATGGGTCCCAATCTCTCCGAATGGGCGCTGAAGCATAAGTCATTCGTCATCTTCATGATGATCGCGGTGACTGTCGCCGGACTTGCCTCCTACTTCCGGCTTGGCCGCAGCGAGGACCCGGCTTTCACTTTCCGGACGATGATCGTGCAGGCCTCCTGGCCCGGCGCGACGCTGGACGACACGCTGCAGCAGGTCACCGAACGGCTCGAGCGCAAGCTGCAGGAGACCAAGGGTCTTGATTTCCTGCGAAGCTACACGAAGCCCGGCCTTACGACGATCTTCGTCACTCTTAAGGGATCGACGACAGCCGCCGAGGTGCCGGACATCTGGTATCAGGTCCGAAAAAACGTCGGCGACATTCGCCACACCTTGCCTGCCGGCGTCGTCGGCCCCGGATTCAACGACGATTTCGGCGACACCTATGGGCTGATCTACGCCTTTACCGCGGATGGCTTCACTCATCGGGAGCTGCGTGACTATGTCGAGGATATTCGCTCGCGCTTGCTGCAGGTTCCGGACGTCTCGAAAATCGATATCCTGGGCGCGCAGGACGAGCAGATCTTCGTTGAATTCTCGATACAGCAGCTCGCCGGACTTGGCATCGACCGGGCGGCTTTGATCGCGGCTCTGCGGGCGCAGAACGCGGTGAGCCCGTCAGGCTCCGTCCAGACCGGCGCCGAAAAGCTTTCGCTCCGGGTTTCCGGCGCCTTTCGCTCCGAACAAGACATTCTCGACGTCAACTTTCTGTCGAACGGCCGGATGATCCGGCTGCGCGATATCGCCGAGGTGCGCCGCGCCTTTTCCGACCCGCCGCAACCGATGTTCCGCGTCAACGGCAAGCCGGCGATCGGCCTCGCCATAGCGATGCGCGATGGCGGCGACATTCTGGCGCTCGGTCGCAACGTGAAAACTGCGATCAATCAGACGGTCGCCGATCTGCCGCTCGGCATCGACGCGACGCTCGTGTCCGATCAGCCGGTCGTCGTCAAAACCGCCATCGGCGAATTCATGGAATCGCTCTGGCAGGCGATCGCCATTATCATGGCGGTGAGCATCGTCAGCCTCGGCTTCCGGCCCGGCGCGGTCGTGGCGCTCTCGATTCCGCTGACGATGGCGATCGTTTTCCCGATTATGGAATTTCTCGGCATCGACCTCCAGCGCATTTCCCTCGGGGCGCTCATCATCGCGCTCGGCCTTCTGGTCGATGACGCGATGACCACCGTCGACGTCATGACATCGCGTCTCGCGCAGGGCGACAGCAAGGAGCAGGCGGCGACTTTCGCCTATAAGACGCTGGCGTTCCCCATGCTGACGGGCTCGTTCGTCACCGCCGCCGGCTTTGTTCCGATCGGTTTCGCGCGCAGCGCCGCGGGGGAATATACCTTCTCGATTTTCGCCGTCGTAACCATCGCGCTGATCGTTTCCTGGTTCGTCGCCGTTCTGTTCGCGCCTTTGCTTGGCGTCGCCCTTCTCAAGAAACCGGCGGCTGGGGCTCCCGAGAAACAAGGCCTGGTCCTGCGCATTTTCCGCAGCATTCTTCTTGGCGCGATGCGGATGCGCTGGCTCACCATCGCCGTGACGCTGGCCTGTTTCATCGCTTCCATCCTGGCGATGCCCTATGTGCCGCGGCAGTTTTTCCCGGCGTCCGACCGCCCGGAGCTCGTCGTCGATCTCACGCTGCCGCAAAACGCGTCGATCTTCGCCAGCGATGAAGCCGCGGCGAAACTCGATGCGATCCTGAAGGGTGATCCCGACGTCGCCAGCTGGAGCACCTATGTCGGACGCGGAGCCATCCGCTTCTATCTTCCGCTCAATGTGCAACTGGCCAATGACTTCTTCTCGCAGGCCGTCGTCGTCGCCAAGGATGTGGCGGCGCGCGATCGGCTTCATGCGAAATTGGAGAAGGAGCTCGCCGAGCAGCTGCCGAGCGCCGTCACCCGGGTGTCGCCGCTGGAGCTTGGGCCGCCCGTCGGCTGGCCGGTGCAATACAGGGTCAGCGGCCCGGACATCGAGCAGGTGCGCGCGATCGCCTTGCGGCTTGCTCAGGCAATGGGCGCGGATGCGCATGTCAAAGAGGTCAATTTCGACTGGATCGAGCCGTCGCGGCAGGTTCGCATCAAGATCGATCAGGATCAGGCGCGGCTTCTGGGCCTAAGCTCGCAGGCGCTCGCCGAGGTTTTGAATACGGTGATGACCGGAACGCCGATCACGCAGGTGCGGGACGGCATCTATCTCGTCAACGTCGTCGCGCGGGCGAAGGACGAGCAGCGCGTTTCGCTGTCAACTCTGCGCGCCCTGCAATTGCCGCTTCCGAACGGACGCACGGTGCCGCTGAGCCAGGTTGCGACCTTCGACTTCGATCAGGAATATCCCCTGATCTGGCGGCGCCAGCGCGTCCCGACATTGACGGTGCAGGCCGACGTGCAGGCTGGCGCGACGCCCGAAACCGCCGTCCGCTCGCTCGCTCCCGCTGTGCAGAAGCTGAGCGAAAGCCTTCCGGCAGGCTATCATATCGACGTCGGCGGCACGGTGGAGGAAAGCGCGCAATCGCAGGCCTCGGTCTTCGCCAAGGTTCCATTGATGCTGTTCCTGATGGTGTTGTTCCTGATGGCTCAGCTACATAGCTTCAGCCGGCTGGCTCTCGTCGTGAGCGTCGTGCCGATGGGCCTCATCGGCATCGTCGCGGCCTTGTTGATTTCCGGCCGGCCGCTCGGCTTCGTCGCCATCCTCGGCATTCTGGCGCTGATGGGCATGATCGCGCGCAACGCGGTGATCCTCATCGAGCAGATCGAGACCGAGCGGGCGCAGGGGCGCGACGTCTGGAACGCCGTCGTCGAGGGCACGCTTTCACGTTTCCGCCCGATCATGCTGACGGCGATTTCGACGGTGCTCGGCTTCATTCCGATCGCCCCGACGGTGTTCTGGGGCCCGATGGCTTTCGCCATCATGGGCGGCCTGTTCGTTGCAACCATGCTGACGCTGATCGTCCTGCCGGCGCTCTATGTCGCGATGTTCCGCGTCAAGGAGCCGGCGCACGCCGAGGCCTGAACGGCGGCTCCCGAAGGGTCTTGTTCAAGTTCAATCCAGAACATCGCGCCGGATGTCGTCATTGCCGCGATGTTCAGCTTCTGAGCCCCGACGCATAGGCTGTCTTTTCGGAGGGGATTGGCCAAACCGGCGCTCGAAGGTCGTCTTGAAAGAGTCGGGTGTTTGCGGCTTGACAAAAATCGCGACGACGGAAGGGTGGCTTACATGGAGGCGCTGCTCCAACTCGAGCACGCGGGCTTCGATCATCGGCGTCGTCAAATTGTCCGCAAATTCGAGACTGAGCGCGACGAGAATTTGATCGGGCGCCAAATGGATCGTCAGCACGCCATTGGCGTTGGCGACGCCGTCGATCTCGCCGGCGAGGCGCAGGATCGCCTCGATGATTGAAGGGTCAGCGGATTCACCGATGAGCAACCCTTTGGTTTCGCGCGCCAGCACCACCGCGGTCAGGGCGAGCACGACGCCGATCAGGATCGAGGCGACGCCGTCCAATTCGGGCCTGCGCAGGCTGACTGACAGAAAGCACCCGGCGAAGGCGATTAAAAGACCAATGAGAGCCGCGCTATCCTCAAAGAGAACCATAAAGGACGGCGGGTCCTTGCTGTCCCGCACCGCGCGAAACAGCGCAGCGTATGGCTTTCTGCCTTTGAAATTACGCAACGCGATCCACCACGTCGCGCCGTCGAACATCGCCGAAAAAGCGAGCACGATATAGTTGACGGACGGGTTCTCGATCGGCTCCCGAGCAATGACCTGGGCCACGCCCTGATAAAAGGCGATCCCGGCGCCGAGCGCGAAAACCAGAAGCGCGACGACGAAACTCCAGAAATAGACTTCGCGGCCGTAACCTAAAGGATGCTGGCGATCGGGCCGGGCCGTCGCGCGATGAAGGCCATAAAGAAGCAGCAGCTCATTGCCGGTATCGACGAGCGAATGCACGCCTTCGCTCAGCATCGCGGAGCTGCCGGTATGGGCGGCGGCGGCGAATTTCGTCGCGGCGACAAGAAGATTGCCGACGATCGCAGCGTAGATGACGAATTTGGATGAAGGGCGCCGCGCGCGTTTCGACGAGATCATGGCGAGTTGGCCTTCAAAAAGGCGAGTTCAGGAGGCCAGCTCCAGTATATTGCGTCAACGACTTGTCAGTCATCCTTGACAAGGCCCCGCACAAATATCCGCACGGCCTCGCGGGTTTGGCGATCGAGCGCTTCGGGGTCCGTCTGGACGCCGAGCAAGGCTATGCGCGAGACCCGTCCGAGGACGATGCCAAGGAACAGATCCGCGGCGAGCGCCATGTCGTCGATCGCGAAACGGCGTCCGGCGGAAAAGCGCGTGAGGATGCCCTCGACAAGCCTGATCTTTCGGTTTGTTCCTTCCTCTACGGCAAGCTTGCCGAGTTCGGGAAAACGCTCGCTCTGCGCCGTGAGGATACGAAGGAGAGCGATTGATGCTGGCGACAGGGATGAATCGATAAAGCGCAGCGCCAGAATCGTAAGCGTTTCTTCCAGGGATTTGCCGCTGAGGCCTTTTGCGAATTCGGCCTCGATAGGGGCGTAGATCGTAAGGATGCGCCGGCGCAGAACATCGGCGAATAACTGACCCTTATCCGCATAGCGCGCATAAAGCGTCGCCTTGCCGATCATGGCGGCCTCGGCCAGGCGCTCCATCGACGTCCCGTCGAAACCATGCTTCAGGAACATGTCGGTTGCGATCTCCAGCAGGCGTTCGTCCCGCTGCGCCGCCGCCGCCTTGGTTGGGCGCCCGCACCGTGGGGACGAATCGCCCCTGCGTCCTTCGCCGCGCCCGTCTGTTGAAGTCGTTTTCATCGCATGTCTCGAAATCCTGGCTTGCCGAATGTCAGCCGCCGGTATAAAACGGTACCGTTCCGTTCCATTATGGCAGACTCATGGATTCGTCCGCAAGTTCTCTTCCTCGCACCCGATCACTTTCCCCTGAAAATACGCCGGTGAGGGACGCCGAGGCTATCATTCGTTTGCGCGAGGGCGCTCCGACGTCTGTCCCTCCTTCTGAGGGCGAAGCCGCGGCCGGCTCTCGACAGAGGCCCGTTCGATCCCGCCGCAAACGCCTATTGACCGTCATTGCGCTCCTGCTCGCATTCGGGGCCGCTGGCTGGTTCGGCTGGCGCTGGTGGACGGCCGGCCGTTTCGAGGAGACGACCGATAACGCGTTTCTGCAAGCTGACAAGGTTGTGGCGACGCCGAAAGTCGGAGGATTCGTCGCCGAGGTTTTTGTCTCGGACAATCAGCCGGTGAAGGCGGGCGAGGTCCTGGCGCGGATCGACGAGCGTGACTATCGCATCGCTCTTTTTCAGTCGCAGGCCGATCTCGACAGATCGAAGGCCGGTCTTGAGGGAGTCGCCGCGGCGCTGATCCAGCAACAGGCAAAGATCGAGGAAGCAAAAGCGGATGTCGCCACAATGACGGCGGCGCTTGATTTCGCAACGGAAGAGCAAAAGCGCTATGGCGACCTTCTGCACAGCGGAGCCGGCACGATCCAGCGCTCGCATCAGGCGACCTCGGACCTTCTGCAGAAGCAGGCTGCGCTCGACAAGGCGCGAGCCAGCTATGACGCCGCCCAGAAGCAGACGGACGCCCTGCACTCCCTCGAGGCCGCCGCGCGCGCCAGCCTGCAGCGAGCCGAGATCAATCTCGATCAGGCCAAGCTCAATCTCGAATATACGACGATCAGAGCGCCGATCGACGGCGTCGTCGGCGACAGGTCGCTGCGCAAGGGCCAGCTCGTCCAGCCAGGCGCCAATCTCCTGACGATCGTGCCGATGGGCAAATCGATCTATCTCATCGCCAACTTCAAGGAGACGCAGGTCGGCGCGATGGTCGAGGGACAGCCCGCGTCCTTCACCGTCGACGCCTATGGCGATCACGTGTTTCATGGCCGCATCGACAGCTTTGCGCCGGGGACAGGCGCGCAATTCGCGCTGCTGCCGCCGGAGAACGCGACCGGAAATTTCACCAAGATCGTGCAGCGCGTCCCGGTCAAGATCATCCTTGACGACAATGATCCCTTGATTCAGCGCCTGCGGCCAGGGCTCTCGGTTGAGGCGACGATCGACACGCGCGCGCGGCCCGGAACGGACCACGCCGGCGCCATCGCGTCGAGGGCGGACGATGAGCGGCGGTGAGGAGGCGAAGGCGAACGCCGGGGACTGGCTCGCCGTTGCCGGCGCCATTCTGGGGGCCTTCACCGCCATTCTCGACATCCAGATCACCAATTCGTCGCTGGCCGACATCGAAGGCGCGATCGGCGCGTCGGCGGAGCAAGGGAGCTGGATTTCGACGGCCTATCTGATGGCCGAGATCATCGTGATTCCGCTCACGGGCTGGCTTGGGTCGATCTTTGGCCTTCGCCGCTACCTTTCGGTCAACACGAGCCTTTTTGTCGCCTTTTCGATTGCTTGCGCCTTGTCGACGTCGTTGCCGCAGCTGATAATTTTCCGCGCCGCGCAGGGGTTTACGGGCGGCGTCCTCATCCCGACGGCCATCACCATCGTCCGGACGCGGCTGCCGAAGTCGCAACAAGGGGTCGGCATCACTTTCTTCGGACTGACCGCGACCCTTGCTCCAGCCCTCGGCCCGACGGTTGGCGGTTGGCTGACCGATAGTTTTTCCTGGCACTATATTTTCTACCTGAACCTTATTCCGGGCCCGATCGCCGCCGTCATCCAGCTCACAGCTTTGCCAAAGCAAGCCACCCGGTGGGCCGAACTGCCAAAGGGCGACTGGTTCGGCATCGCCGCGATGGCGATCGGGCTCTCGAGCCTCACTTTCGTGCTCGAGGAAGGCCAGCGCAAGGAATGGTTCGAATCGGATATGATCATCCGCTTGTCGATCGCGGCGGGCGGCGGCGTCCTGCTTTTCATTCTGCGCGAGCTGACGGCGGCGAGGCCTTTCATCAACCTGCGCGTGCTCGGCAACAGGACGGTCGGCGCCTCCAGCGCCTTAATGGCTGTGCTTGGCGCCGTCTCGCTGGGCTCGACCTATGTCATTCCGCTCTACTGCGCACAAATTCAAGGCTATAACGCCGAGCAGATCGGCTACGTCGTGATGTGGAGCGGATTGCCGCAGCTCATTTTGTTTCCGGCCATGCCGTTCCTCATGAAGCGGTTCGATCCGCGCATTCTCGTCGTCGTCGGCACGCTGCTTTTTGCGTCGAGCTGCTTCATCAATGTGAACCTGACGCATGACGTCGGCATGGACCAGCTGATCCTGCCGCAGCTTTTGCGCGCCGCCGGCCAGCCGCTGTTTTCAATCCCGCTGTCGCAGCTTTCGACCGCCAATCTTCCTCCAAGGGAGACGGCGGACGCCTCGGCCTTATCAAACATGATGCGCAATCTTGGCGGATCAGTCGGCATCGCCCTGCTTTCGACGATCATCGAGCGGCGCGAACATTTCCACTTCTCGATTCTTGCCGAAGGGATGACGCAGAACGCCGTGCGGACCCAGGAGCGGATCGCCATGCTGATGGCCGGAGCGCGGGGCGTCATCGCCGATCCCATCATCGCCAGGGCGCAGGCGCTGGCGTCGATCGCGATGCAGGTTCGCCGGGAGGCTTACGTATCGGCCTATTCCGACGCCTTCTGGGTCGTCGGCGTCGGGCTCATCGTCAGCCTCGCGGCGATCACGCTGTTACGCAGGCCGCCGCGGTCAAAGGCGCCGGTCGAGGCTCATTAAGAGCTACGCGGCGTCTTTGCGAGGGCGGGCGATCTGGGCTTCACGAAAGCGGCCACAAAATATTGGATGCACAATTTTGGAATGATGAGGCCAAAACCCATTGCGATAATGATGAGGAAGGCCGTCGCGCCGTCGGTGAGGGCGGCCGCCAGCAGATGGGGCGGCGCGTCAGGGCCAAGGCTCATCAGATCGACCAGCCCGCCGGCCATTCGGAACAGAAAGACGCCGGGTATGAGGGACACGACCGAGGCGAAAGCGACCGCCGCGAACGGCAATCGGAGCCGATCCGCGATCGGCGTCATAACGGTTCCGACGATCAGGCAGGCGGCGAACGCTCCCGCCTCGGCGCTGGCGCCCGCTATCGCAAGCATCGCCCAGCGAGAAGCATGCGCCAGCATTCCGACCAGAATTGGTATCGGCAGCATTCGCCACGGCATGGAGAAAAAAGCGCCATAGGCCGCGACGGCGACGCCCGCGGCGATTATGTCATAGCCGAGCGGAACCGCACGCGAAGCGCCCGAGACGGGCAGGCTCGTTCCGCCGAGCGCAAGCCCGACAAGAAGCCCCGCGCAAATCATCAAAATGATGAGGCTGGCAAAGCCGATGCGGGCGCCGCCGAGCGCGATGCGCGCCCTGGCGAGATCGAGCATGCCATTGAGGAGATGGGGTCCGGGAACAAGCACCATACAGGGACAAACGGCGACAAGCCGAAGCGTGGAGCTGAGATCGAGCCGCACGACGATCGCGCCGACGACGCCGGCGAGCAGGGCGGCGCAGAAAGGCGGCGCAAACGGGTTGCGGCTCGCCAGCGTCAGGCCGCGCCGCAACAAGGCTCCCGCGCCGGCGCTCAGCGCGATCAGGATGAGGCTTAAGAAATGAGTCGCGCCAAAAATCACCCCGAGCGCCGCCGCTCCCGCGCCCGCCAGCAAGGTGAAGCGCCATAGCGAAACGGGCGGCAGGCAGGCGATCGTCTCTATTCCCGGTCGCATCGCCGCCGCGCTTGCGCGGCCTTCACAAACCGCGTCGATCAAGTTCGTGGTCGCGGCGACCTTGTTCATGTCGACGCCGAGTGGCGCGGCCTCGATCATGTCGATAAAGGCGCCGGCGTCGTCCTCGATGCGCAAGGTCAATTCGCCCCAATGCACAAAGACGGTCGCGCGATAGCCGAATGCTTGCGCAAGGCGCGTCGCGCCCGCGATCGTGTGTTCCGTTGTCTGACCATTGACGAACAGGAGCCTGGCGCAAGCCAACACTATATCCATAGCCTCCCGCCGTGGCGGGTCTACGCGCTTTGGCGGCGGCGAGACCGCGGGCAGAAGCTGGTCAGAACGATCGGACATTCCTTAGCCGTTCCCCGACCCTTCTGCGCGAGCCGACCATTTACTCCGTGGCGACATAGGGCTTCACCATCTTGGCGGGATCGACGATGCGGTCGAACTCCTGCTCGGTGACCAATTCGAGCTTCAACGCCGCTTCCTTCAGCGTCAGATCATGATCCATGGCGTAATGCGCGATCATTGAGGCCTTGTCGTAGCCGATCACCGGTGCGAGCGCGGTGACGAGCATGAGCGAACGATCGACATAACCCTTGATCTGCTTGAGGTTCGGCTTCGTCCCCTCGACGAGGAATTTGCGGAAGTTCACACATCCGTCCGTCATGATCGTGATCGAATGCATGATGTTGTGGATCATCAGCGGCTTATAGACGTTCATCTCGAGGTAGCCGCCGGCGCCCCCGAAGCCGACAGCCACGTCGTTCGCCATGACCTGCACGGCGATCATGGTCAGCGCCTCCGCCTGCGTCGGATTGACCTTGCCCGGCATGATCGAAGAGCCGGGCTCATTTTCCGGAATGACCAGCTCGGCGAAGCCGGCGCGCGGGCCGCAAGACATCAGCCGAATGTCGTTGGCGATTTTGTAGAGCGAGACGGCGAGCGTGCGGAACGTGCCGGAGAGCTGCACAAGGGCGTCATGCGCGCCCTGCACGGCGAATTTGTTCGGCGCGGTGACGAAGGGCAGGCCCGTCAGCTTTGCGATTTCGGCCGCCGCCGCTTCCGCGAATCCGGGCGCGGCATTGATTCCCGTGCCGACCGCCGTGCCGCCGAGCGCGAGACGGTAGACGCCCTTCAGCGCGTCGTCGATGCGTTCGAGATCGTCCTCCAGCATGGCGGCGTAGCCGGACCATTCCTGGCCCAACGTGATTGGCGTCGCATCCTGCATATGGGTGCGGCCGATCTTGACGATATCGGCCCATTCGGCGGCCTTTGACGCGATCGCGTCGCGCAGCTCTTTCACCGCCGGGATCAGCCGGTGCGCGACATTGACCGCGGCGGCGATATACATCGCCGACGGAAAGGTGTCGTTCGACGATTGCGACATGTTGACGTGATCATTCGGGTGAACCGGCGTCTTGCTGCCGAGCGGCGTTCCCGCGAGCTGGGAGCAGCGATTTGCGATCACCTCGTTCACATTCATGTTGAACTGGGTGCCGCTGCCGGTCATCCAGACATGCAGCGGGAACATCTCCTGATGCTGACCGGCGAGGATTTCGTCGCAAACCTTGATGATCAACCCGTGTTTTTGTTCGTCGAGCCGGCCGCCGGCCTTGTTTGCGATGACCGCCGCCTTCTTCAAAATGGCGTACGCCGTGATCATCTCGCGCGGCATCAGATCCTTGCCGATGCTGAAATGCTCGAGAGACCGCTGCGTCTGCGCGCCCCAGAGCCTGTCGGCCGGCACCATGACCTCTCCGAGACTGTCGGTTTCCGTGCGAAGATCGTTCATTGTATGTTTCCCGAACTTGTGCGGATGTGTGATTGGCGCCGCTGAGATCGCCGCGGCGAGGGTTTTGTCGGGACGCTCGGCCGCACGGCAAGGGCGGCCGGGCGATCAATATCGGAACGGCTCAATCCCGCTTGAGGTAGGGCCGGTACTGAGGCTCCCAGACGTAAGCCTTGATGCGCCCCGACAAGGCGGCTTCGTCGCACCGATCGGCGACGCCGTCGGCCTGGGCCTGACGCGCGACGGCGTTCGCGACAGCGAGCGACACCGCGCGCAGCCGATCGACGGTAGGCAGCAGCCGTCCGTTCTTGTCGTCTATCGTCGGCGACATTTTGGCGAGGGCCTTGCCCGCCGCCATGAACATCGCATCGGTCACTCTTCGCGCCCCGGAAGCGAGGACGCCGAGCCCGACGCCCGGAAAGATGTACGAGTTGTTCGTCTGGTCAATCGGGATCGTCCTCCCCTTCCATTCGACGGGCGCGAAGGGACTGCCGGAGCCGATCAGCGCGCGTCCATCAGTCCAGGCGATGAGCTGTTCCGGCGTCGCCTCGCTGCGCGAGGTCGGATTGGACAGCGGGAAGATGACAGGCCTTTCCACATGCTGCGCCATCGCGCGAACGACAGCCTCGGCAAAGGCGCCGGCCTGGCCCGAAACGCCGATCAGCGCGGTTGGCTTGGCGTTTGACGCGACGTCGAGGAGACCGATCTCGTTTGGCGTCTGCAGGGTCCACCCGGCGACCGCCTCCCGTTTCTGCACGAAGGGCGTCTGGGCCGGAGTGATCCCCTGCATGCCCTCGATGAGGAGACCGTTGCGGTCGACCATGAAGAAGCGGCTGCGCGCCTCCGTCTCGCTCGCGCCATCATCGATCATCGCTTGCAAAATGAGAGACGCGATGCCGCAGCCGGCCGAGCCGGCGCCGAGAAAAGCAATACGCTGCTCTGTCAGTTTCACGCCGGTCACGTTGATCGCGGCCAGAAGGGTTCCGGCGGCGACGGCGGCGGTGCCCTGGATGTCGTCGTTAAAGGTGCAGAGCCGGTCGCGGTAGCGCAGGAGCAGGCGGCTGGCGTTGGATCCCGCGAAATCCTCCCATTGGAGAAGGACGTCGGGCCAGCGATCGGCGACGGCTTCGACGAAAGCCTCGACGAAATCGTCGTACTCTGCGCCGGTCACGCGCTCATGCCGCCAGCCCACATAGAGCGGATCGGCGAGGCGCTCCTTGTTGTTGGTCCCGACGTCGAGCAGGATCGGCAGCGTCATGTCGGGGTGAATGCCGGCGCAGCCCGTATAGAGCGACAGCTTGCCGATCGGTATGCCCATGCCGCCGGCGCCCTGGTCGCCGAGGCCGAGGATGCGCTCGCCGTCGCTTACCACGATGACGCGGACCTGATCGAAGCGCGGATTTGAAAGGATCTCACGAATGCGATGCTTGTTCGCATAGCTCAAAAACACGCCGCGCGGCTTGCGCCAGATCTCGCTGAAGCGCTGGCATCCCTCGCCCACGGTTGGCGTGTAGACCAGTGGCAGCATCTCCTCAAGGTTGCGCACCAGCAGAGCATAGAACAGCGTCTCATTGGTATCCTGCAAATCGCGCAGAAAAGCGTAACGCTCGAAATCCGTTTCAAAAGCGCGCAAGACCTTAAGGCGGCGCGCCACTTGCTCGTCCAGAACGCCAACGTGAGGCGGCAGCAGTCCATGCAGATGGAAGACGCCGCGCTCCGCCTCCGTGAAAGCGGTTCCCTTGTTCAGCATAGGCGTATTGATGAGGCTGAAGTCGGTCAGATCGGTTTCTATTGGACTGTTGAAGTCAGGTCCGGTCGCCATATGTCTCCTCCTTTATTACGCTCGCTAAAGGTCCCGACAATTAACTCGGGCGTCTTGGATCGCGGCGCGGATCCTTCAGGCGGCCGCCGCGTTTTTCGAATCTCACGAATTTCCGCAATCAGGCCCTTATTCTCGGGAGGATGAAGGGCGGCTTAAACAAATGCGAGAATTTGAGTTGATGGCCCACATTGCCGCTGACAAGGTTATACGAGGCGTCCGCGTTTGCAACTTGACCGTTATCAGCATTCGTTGACAAAAGCAGGGGCAGCGGTCACGCTTTCAAGGACAAGCCTCGATCCAGTAACAGGTGATAGCTCGACGACTTACCCTCTCGCGGAAGCGGCGGCGCCCGGTCTCACTCTCCGCGATGATGCAAGCTTTAAGGGATGGGATCATGAAGACTGTAGCGGATCAATTCGCTGAAACGCTGGCCGCCGCCGGCGTGAAGCGCATTTACGGCATCGTCGGCGACAGCCTGAATGGCCTGACTGATTCCGTGCGCCGCCAGGGCAAGATCGAATGGATCCATGTGCGCCACGAGGAGGTTGGAGCCTTCGCGGCTGGCGCGGAAGCGCATCTGACCGGCGAGCTCGCCGTATGCGCCGGCAGTTGCGGACCCGGCAATCTGCATCTCATCAACGGTCTGTTCGATTGCCATCGCTCACGCGTGCCCGTGCTGGCTATCGCGGCGCAGATCCCCTCCGCTGAAATCGGCTCGGGTTATTTTCAGGAGACCCATCCGCAGGATCTGTTCCGCGAATGCAGCGATTATTGCGAACTGGTTTCCGGCGCCAACCAGATGCCGCGCGTGCTCGAAATCGCCATTCGCACGGCTGTCGCCAAGCGCGGCGTTTCAGTCGTGGTGATGCCTGGCGACGTCGCGCTGCAGGCCGCGTCGGACGCGCCGACGGCAAAGCCAGCGGGCCTGCTCGCGCCGCGGCCTGTGGTGAGGCCGGCGCCGGCGGAGCTGCAGCAGCTGGCGGACCTGCTGAACGGCGCCGAGCGGATCACTTTGTTATGCGGCTCCGGCTGTCAGGGCGCGCATGATCAACTGTTGTCGCTCGGCGAGCGGCTTAAATCGCCGATGGTCCATGCGCTCAAAGGCAAGGAATACGTCGAATGGGACAATCCTTATGACGTGGGCATGACGGGCCTCATCGGCTTTTCGTCCGGCTATTACGCCATGAATGATTGCGATGTCCTTCTGATGCTCGGGACCGATTTTCCCTATCGCCAATTTTATCCGAAGGCCGATGCGGCGCGCATCGCGCAAATCGACATCAGGCCGGAACAGATCGGCCGCCGGGCTTCGGTCGATCTCGGCCTCGTCGGCGACGTCGGAGCGACGCTCGAAGCCTTGTTGCCGCTGCTTAAGGAAAAGACCGACCGCAAGCGTCTCGATCAGGCGCAGGAGCATTATCGCAAGGCGCGCCAGGGCCTCGACGATCAGGCGCGCGGAACCCGCGGCAAAGGACTGATCCATCCGCAGCAGGTCGCCCGCGCCCTCAGCGACCTTGCGTCGGATGACGCGATCTTCACCTGCGACGTCGGTCTGCCGACCGTTTGGGCCGCGCGCTATCTCGCGATGAATGGCAAGCGTCGGCTCATGGGGTCGTTCTGGCACGGCTCGATGGCGAATGCGATGGCGCAGGCCATCGGCGCGCAGTCCGCCTTCCCGAAACGTCAGGTGATCTCGCTCTCAGGCGATGGCGGTTTCGCCATGTTGATGGGCGATTTTCTCAGTCTCGCGCAGCTTGGCCTGCCGGTGAAAGTAGTTGTGTTCAACAATGGCTCGCTGGGCTTTATCGAACTTGAGCAAAAGTCGAGCGGCTTCGTGGACACCGGGACCGAGCTGAAGAACCCGAATTTCGCGGCTATGGCGGAAGCGGTCGGCATACGCGGAATAAGGCTTGAGGATCCCGCAAGCGTCGAAGCCGGCGTCGCCGAGGCGCTCTCTCATGAAGGTCCAGTGCTCATCGACGCCGTGGTGAACCGCATGGAGCTCGCCATGCCGCCGAAAGTGACGGCCGAGATGGCCAAGGGCTTCACGCTTTACATGGTGAAGGCGGTGATGAACGGGCGCGCCGACGAAGTGCTCGATCTCGCGCGCACGAACCTTTGGCGCTAAAGCGCGATGCCGGAAAGCCTCAGACTGTTCTGACGCATGTCATGAGTCAGAACAACGGCTTGAGAGCATGTGAGCGCATCCTTCCGCTGCGGCGGCAGCTCTTCTGCTGCGGCGCTTGCGCGTTGCTCCGGCGAAAGTGTTTTGCCAACCGGCGGCGCGCATGTGATTAAGGCGCCCTTTGACCTGAGCCTTGCCGTCAGGAGTATTGACGATGGACTATGTAAAGCTCGGCTCGACCGGACTTGAGGTTTCGCGGCTTTGCCTCGGCTGCATGACCTTTGGCGAGCCTGACCGGGGCCCCCACAGCTGGACGCTCGACGAAGAAAAAAGCCGGCCGATCATCAAGCAGGCGATCGAACTCGGCGTCAATTTTCTGGATACGGCCAATGCTTACTCGGACGGATCCTCCGAGGAGATCGTGGGCCGCGCGATCAAGGATTTCGCGCGCCGGGACGAGATCGTTCTCGCCACGAAGGTGTATATTCGCATGCGTCCTGGGCCGAACGGCGGCGGCCTTTCGCGAAAAGCCATCTTCGCCGAGATTGACGCCAGCCTGAAGCGGCTTGGCACGGATTATGTCGATCTTTATCAGATCCATCGCTGGGACTATGGGACGCCGATCGAAGAAACGCTCGAGGCGCTTCACGACGTCGTGAAAAGCGGAAAGGCGCTCTATATCGGCGCCTCATCAATGTATGCGTGGCAATTCTCCAAGGCGCTCTATACGGCGCGGCTCAATGGCTGGACCGAATTCGTCAGCATGCAAAATCACGTGAGCCTTCTCTATCGCGAGGAGGAGCGCGAGATGTTGCCCCTTTGCGCCGATGAGAATGTTGCCGTGTTGCCCTGGTCTCCGCTCGCCCGCGGCCGCTTGACGCGAGCCTTTGACGAAACGAGCGAGCGCCAGCAGACTGATGAGTTCGGCAAAATTCTCTACGCTCATATAACCGATTCCGATCGCCAGATTATCGAGTCGGTCGGCAAGATTGCACAAGCGCGCGGCGTTCCCCGCGCGCAGGTGGCTTTGGCCTGGGTCGCGCAGAAAAACGCCGTTACGGCGCCGATCATCGGCGCTTCGAAACCGCATCATTTGAGCGACGCCATCGCGGCCTTTTCGCTCAATCTGACGCCGGAGGAAATCGCGGCGCTCGAAGCGCCCTACACGCCGCATGAGGTGGCTGGATTCGCATAGCCCGAACGCCGCCGGCGGCCGAGCGGCAGGCGTTACCCTGCCGCTTCGTTCAACTCGGAGACGAGTTCGGCCATCAAAGCCGCCGCGGGCAGGGCGCGCGCGAGCGGTGCGCCTTGCCCCGCCCATTGCGCTCCATATCCCGGCTCGCCGGCCGCCTTCGCCGCGGCGTTCAGAGCCTTCCCGGCGTCATAGGCAATCGGATAGGCAGGGACCGCTCCTCGGTCGATTTGCTCGCCAAAAGCGGTGAAGCGGTTGGCGAGGCATCGCGCGGGACGTCCTGAGATTGCCTGCGTCATCACCGTGTGATGCGCCGCCTCGCTCCGCAAAGCCAGGCGGTAGAATTCGTCAGCCTGCGATTCCGGGCAGGCGATAAAGGCCGTGCCGAGCTGGGCCGCGCTGGCTCCAAGATGCAAGACCGCGGCGACGCCCGCGCCGTCCATGACGCCGCCGGCCGCCACGACTGGAATGTTGAGATTGCGCACGAGAAGGCGCGTCAGGGCCATGGTCCCGAGACGATCGTCCGGCGCGTCAGGATCGAAGACGCCGCGGTGGCCGCCAGCCTCATAGCCTTGCGCGACCACGGCGTCGATTCCGGCCTGCGCGACGGCGCGCGCCTCAGTGAGATTTGTCACGCTGGCGAAGAGCAGGATTCCGGCCGCGCGGAGTGCGGCGATGCGTTGCGGCGAGGGCAGGCCGAAATGGAAGCTCACGACCTTGGGCTTTTCCTGTAGAAATAGAGCGAGCATGGCGTCGTCATCGACGAAGCTTCGATAGATTTCACTAAGGCGCGCTGGCGGCGCGGCGCCAAAGCGTTGGAATTCAGGCGTCAGCCGTTTGAGCCAGGCCTCCTCGATCGCGGCGTTCGCGACCGCGGGCCTGTGGCAGAAGACGTTGACGTTGAAGCCTCCGTTTGTGGCCGCGCGGAGAGATGCAATCATGTCGCGGGCGCCATTGGCGTCGGTGGCGCCGACGCCAATTGATCCCAATCCGCCGGCGTTGGATACGGCCGCCGCGAGAGCCGGCGTCGAGATGCCGGCCATGGGCGCCTGGATGATCGGATGCTCGACGCCAAGACGATCAAGAAGCTGGCGGTCGTAAGCAAGGGCCATGGAAAGTCTCCTGCCGCTCGATGAAGCGTGGCCAATAGCGGGGCATCTCGTGAATTGCCAGAAAAAAGCACGCCGTCCCGTCAGATAGCGCCGCGTGCGCAACGTTGCATGACGCCGGCCGGACTTCAAAGGCGTGTTGCAAGAATGCGGGCGGGCCGTGGCTCGAAATTCCGAGCTGACCCGCGCCGCAGGCGATGCCGATGGTCTGGTCCAACCCCCCCGCCGCTCAAGAATGCCGGGGGGCGGTCGCTCCCCGCGTGGCTCCTCCCGATTTATGCGGTCGATCTGGAGGTTCTGCCGCGGCCTGTTTCTTGCGTGCCAGCGGGCAGACTTTGGAGATTTGTCCGAATGGCGACAATCCTGTTCTGGGAAAAGCCTGGCTGCGGTGGCAATGCGCGGCAAAAGAAGCTGCTGGCCGCTTCGGGCCACGCGGTGGTCGCGCGCAACCTGCTCGCAGAGCCCTGGACCTCCGAGCGGCTACGCGCTTTCTTCGGCGCCCGGCCCGTGCGCGACTGGTTCAACAGCGCCTCGCCACGCGTCAAGTCAGGTGAATTGCGGCCGGAGACGCTGGATGAGCCTGCCGCGCTCGCCTTGATGCTGCAAGACAAGCTGCTGATCCGCCGCCCGTTGATGCAAGTCGGCGATCGCTGCGAGGCTGGGTTCGATATGGCGCTTGTGGCGGAATGGATCGGCCTCAGTCCGGCGGGCGGCGAGGCGGTGGACGATCGATGCGCGCGGCTTGCCGGGCCACATCAAAACAGACAACATGGATACATCGGGGATTAGTTATGACGGATATGGCCGAACTGAAAAAGCGCAAGGAGCCGCTCAATCTTGCGATCGTGCATGTGGATCCAGACGCCTTCATCACGCATCTGATGGGGTGGCTGGAAATTACCGCATTTATCACGGCCCAACGGGCAGGGCAGGCCGAGGCCCCCGCCGACGGGATAACGCCAAGGCTTTCGGCGGAGCAGTTGAAGACTACCGGGGTGCAGAATGTCGGAAATGACGCGATTTTCGCATTCTGCATGACGGCGGCGCTGAAAGGGGACAAGGCTGCTGTGGACAAAGTCGAAGCCGCTCTGGCGGAGCGCATGGGAGAAGAATTCCCCGGATCATTCGCTTTGTCCTATTTCCGTGCGAATATTGGAAATCCAGAAACGCTGGACGATTTTGTTGGTCAATCCGGCAAGAAATTGCTCGTTGGCGACATTCCTCCGCCGCCGCTGCGCGCCAAGGAAAATTGGAGCACGGGTCTGCGCTTCTTCGAGAAGGCGCGCGCATCAAATTTCGTGCATGAGATCATGTATCCTCTGGCGAAATGGACGCGCGAGCGCTGGACAGAAACCTTGGACAAAGGCGTCGCCTTCCTTCAGCATATCGAGGACAATGTTCCCGTATTGCGCGAGGCGCTGGGAGACGCCCGCAATGACCAGGCTTTCACCGCGAATTTGCTACTCAAGCTAGCCCCCGCCGTCGACATGGAATTGAATGATGACTATCAGGGATTTCTGCGATCCCTGGCGCGCCGGGCCTAAGCAGTAATTGAGCAGCTTTGTTGGCGGCTCATGTATGTCAAGATGCAGTTGAACGCCGTCAGATGCTGCGCGCGCTGGGCAGCCGGGATTATAGCACATCCGTGTGATGGCGCTTGAGACAGCGCATCATCAATGATGCGCATAATATAAGTTATGGAATGTCGATAGCTCGGAGCGATGCGTCCCATCACTGGGGAAACTCTCGGGTCCGGCGGCCGCCGCCGCCCATGACGCCTTAGAGGCGGAATTGCATTATGTTCCTTAAGCTGTTGTTTTTAAGGCATGATATGGGTCAGGAAAGTCTGCAGCTTTTCGGCGTCATGCTCCCGGATAGTTTGTCGAAGCGTCCTCGGGGATTATCTTGAGTGGTCCACAAGACGGCCGCCATCTCGACAATCGCAAGGGCGTGGCCGTTCGGCCAATGTTGTAAAGGTTGATCATCATGTAAATGGGCGAGCGGAGTCAAAAAAATATTCCCGTTCCCAAGTGGCGGCTCAGGGGGATTTTAGAGCGGCGTCGAGTTCAGGCAGGGCCTGGAACAGATCGGCCACGAGGCCGTAGTCCGCGATCTGGAAAATCGGAGCGTCCTCGTCCTTGTTGATGGCGACGATGACTTTCGAGTCTCCCATCCCCGCGAGATGCTGGATGGCTCCCGATATGCCAACCGCAATATAAAGCTGCGGCGCGACGATCTTTCCGGTCTGGCCGACCTGCCAGTCATTGGGGGCGTAGCCGGCGTCGACCGCTGCGCGCGACGCGCCCATAGCAGCGCCAAGCTTGTCGGCTATCGGTTCGATATAGGTTGCGAAGTTTTCCGCGTTCTGCATGCCGCGCCCGCCGGAAATGACGATGCGGGCGGCGGTCAGCTCGGGCCGCTCGGATGCGGCAAGCTCCTGCCGCACGAAGAACGCATCCGCCGCGGCCGGCGCCGCCGCGACCGGAACAATTTCCGCCGTCCCGCCGGATGCGGCGGCAGGCTCAAACCCTGTGGTTCGCACCGTGATGACTTTCCGCGCATCCTTCGATTGCACGGTGGCGAGCGCATTGCCGGCATAGATCGGCCGCACGAAAGTGTCGGGCGAGATGACCGCCGTGATCTCCGAGATCTGCTGCACGTCGAGCGAGGCTGCGACGCGGGGCAGCACGTTCTTGCCGAAGGTCGTCGCCGCAGCTAGGACCGCATCATAGTTCTCTGCAAGCTCTGTCACTAGCGGCGCGACGGTCTCGGCGAGGAGATGGGCATAGAGCGGATCGTCGGCAAGCAGCACTTTTTCGACGCCTGCGACCGCCGCTCCAGCTTCGGCGACAGCGCCGGCGCCATGGCCGACCACAAGCAAATGAACTGGACCGCCAAGGCGGGCGGCGGCGGTGACGGCGTTCAGGGTCGCCGGTTTCAGGACATGGCCGTCATGCTCGGCCAGAACCAGGGCGGTCATGTCAAATCACCTTCGCTTCGTTTTTCAATTTGTCGACGAGGGTTGCAACATCGGGCACTTTGACGCCGGCGTTGCGTTTCGGCGGCGCGTCGACGCGCAGGATAATCAGGCGCGGCGCAATGTCGAGTCCAAGGTCAGCCGCGGGAATGATGTCGAGCGGTTTCTTCCTGGCCTTCATGATGTTGGGAAGGCTCGCATAGCGCGGCTCGTTGAGGCGTAGATCGGTGGTCACCACCGCCGGCAGCGCCAGCGATACGGTCTCAAGGCCGCCATCAATCTCGCGGGTCACTTCGGCGCGGCCCTCCTTCAGGACGAGCTTCGAGGCGAACGTGCCCTGCGGCCAGCCGAGCAACGCCGCGAGGGATTGACCCGTCTGGTTGGAATCGTCGTCGATAGCCTGCTTGCCAAGGATCACCAGCTGCGGCGCTTCGCGCTCGACGAGCGCTTTCAAGATCTTCGCGACGGCGAGCGGCTGAACTTCATCGTCGGTCTGCACCAGAATGGCGCGGTCGGCGCCGATGGCGAGCGCTGACCGCAGGACCTCCTGCGCCTGAACCGGGCCGATCGAGACGGCGACAATTTCGGAGACGACGCCAGCCTCCTTCAGACGCACAGCCTCTTCGACGGCGATTTCGTCGAACGGATTGGCGGAGAATTTGACGTTGTTCGTCTCGACGCCGGAATTGTCGGCTTTTACGCGGACTCTGACATTATAGTCCACCACGCGCTTCACAGCCACAATGGCTTTCATCCTTTGAGTCCTTCCTCGTCTTTCTCGTCACCCTCCCAGAGGGGGCGACGCCGCGGCCAGAGGTCTCCGATACCCTCTTTCGCGTCTAACAGGCTATAGCTTGTTTTGCCGTTGATCATCAATTCGAAGATCAAGACGCGCATGACGCGCGATCTCTCCGGAGCGTTGGCGAGGAAGTTTTTCGACGAAACCTTCCTTCTGTCTTTGAAAAAAGCGGCGAGGGTTCGTCGGCGCCGCGGCGCGAGGGCGCGCTAAAGACTGGCAAGCACGGAAATCAGGTGCTTTACCTCGGGCAATTCGCGCGTCGCGATCGCCTGCAACCCCGGGTCGAGGCCGTTGCGGACATATAGTTCGTAGACGGACGCAAGATTCTGCAAAGCATCTTTCTCAATTGAAACATACATCACATCAAAGTCGTGGCCCTGCAAACCCGACAGATGTTGCAGGAAATTCGCTTGTGAGGCCAACATGCGCGGAGGCTTGATCCCAATCGCCAGACGATTGCTTGGCGATGTTTCGTCGGCCGCCCCGGCTCCGCCCGTACGGACCCAATGCATCAAGGAATTGCCGACAGACGTTTCGTCTTGGGCGACGTGTTCAGCGAAATCGCGGATTTTGTCATTTTTCGAATGAGCGATCGCCATACGACTCGCTTGATCGAGAAAATGGATGCTCGGGAATGCATCCCCGATGAACGCTGCTGACTGCTCGAGGCTCGAGGGCAGGTTTCGCCCGGCGGCGATAGGCGGCGCATCAGGCGCAGTCGCCGTCTGAGCCTTCAGAGGCGCGACAGCCGCCGCGATCAACGCGCTTGCCGCAATGAGGCGTGTACGCGCACCTTTTGCGCTCATATCGTTACCGTGACTGGAGCTTCTCCTTTGCAGAACGGCTTGAGCGGCAGCGGGTTCCTTCACGAATTCGAAAAGAGCTTTCTCGCCCCCGCGGCGCCGGGCCGATCGTCAAAAGGCGGCGGCGCGGCGCCGCCTCTGCATCTGCGTCGTCTTAGCCTCGATGCGCGCGCCAGCTTACGTGAACGGCGCCCGCTCCGGTTTTGCTCGACTCCAGCCGATCCGGTTGATAAGCGCGATGGGGCGCAATCCTCTGAGAGGCGTCAATGATACTCTATTCGGAAGACAGCTCCCCTTTCTCCGCTCCGGTGCGGACCGCGATCTACGCGAAAGGGTTGAAAATCGACATCGAACCGCCACCGGGCGGTTTACTGTCGGCAAAGTTTCACGCCATCAATTCGTTCGGGACAATACCGTGCCTCATTCTCGAAAGCGGAACGCCGCTGCCGGAATCGGCGGCGATCATGGAATATTTGGAAGATAAGTTCCCGGAGCCGTCCCTTCGGCCGGGAGAACCGGAAGCGAAGGCGCGGGTCCGGTTGCTGCAACGCATCGGCGAGCTGCAGATCATGACGCCGCTCGTCGAACTCTGGCGACACGCCGACCCGGCGAAGCGCGATCAAAGCGCGGCCTTATGGCTGACGCGCCTCATACGCGGACTATCGTCGCTGCAAAGCTATGTGGGCGCTGAACGTTTTGCCGCTGGCTCGCAGTTGACGCTGGCCGACTGCGAACTCGCGCCCGCTCTCTTCATGCTTCCGAAGGTCGCCGCCGCCTATGGCAAGCCGGCGCTTCTCGAGGCTTACCCGCCGCTCGGCCGCTACGTCGAAAGCAGTGGCGGCCATCCCGCCATTCGTCGGGTCCTCGATGAAATGGCGCCGACGTGGGAGCTTCGCGACGCCGCTTGATAAAGCGCCTTCCTCGCCTTCAGTGCTGTATTTCTAACAATATAGGATGGCGTCATCGTCGTCTTTGCGACAAATTATGATTCAACGGCAGAATCTTCTCGAAGAAAACATCGCCAGATCGGTGTAACTCACCGAATTTATGGCGTCTTTACGACCGCCTCGCCGTGGCTCGAAGTTTGCTGAGGGTGGATGCCCGAAGAGGAGGTTCGACCATGCGAGAGGCGCAGTTTGCATCCTTGTTCGCCACCGAGGCGCAATCGCTCGCCATTATTTTGGGAACGAATGAAATCGCATCGGCGACGGCTGTGCGGCTGACGTGGGACGGTTACCTCGTCATTTTGAGCCATGATCCATACCCGCCCGTAATTCGCCGGGGGATGGCGTTCCATGACGCCCTCTTTGAGGATCGCGCGCAGGTCGATGGAATCACCGGGGAGCGGGCGGAGACGGTGATGGAGATCGTCGGCGCTCTGGCGAAACCCGGACATGTCGTCGTCACCCCGTTCGAGTTGACCGACCTCATCGCGCTGCGCACGCCGGATGTATTGATCGACGCCCGGATGCAGAAATACCGCGTCACTCCCGATCTTCGCGGCATTTCCCGGCTGACGATCGGTTTCGGACCGCATTTCGAGGTGGGCGTCAACTGTGATGTCGCTATTGAGACGCATCCAACCACAACGGGAAAATTGATCGAGACCGGACGTACCGCCGTGGCGGACGGCAGAGCGCGAGACCTCGGCGGCGTCGGCAAAGACCGTTTCGCTTATTCGGACCGTCACGGCCTATGGCGGACGCCCGTCGACATCGGCATGCGTGTCTTCAAAGGCTTGGTCATTGGAAATCATGACGGCGCTCCCGTTTGCGCTCCGATGGACGGGTTTTTGCGGGGCGTCGCCCGGGACGCGACCGTTGTGCCTCACGGCGTCAAACTGCTTGAGATAGATCCTCGCGGCCGCGCAGCGAGCTGGACGGGGTCCGACCAGAGGGGCCGCGCGATCGCCGAGGCTACAGCGAAAGCCATCCGCATTGGCGCTGCGCGCCAGAAGCTGCTCGACGCCGCCCAGCTGTCGCGAGGGTAAGGATAGCGCCCGACGCATGAGGTCGCGCGCCCTTCGTTTCGAGGGCGCGCGGGTCTTGACCGGCTATGCCGGAAACGGCCAATCGCACGGGAGAAGCCAATTCGCCATCATGCGCGCGGCGATAACAGCCGCGGCCGGTTTGTTCGATTGTAGTGAACGCCAAGGATCTTTGCTGCGGGCGTTTTCACCCCGGATGGCGCGCCGGCCTGCCGTTTTTGTCGACGAAAATGAAGATGCCAGCCTTGAAGCTCTCCGCCATGTGGCGCACTTTCGCAATCGCCTTCGCTCCATATTCGGCTGGCAATGTCGCCTTCGCCGTTTCTTCGAAAAGCGCGAGCCATCGTTCGAAGTGCTCGAGTTCGACGGGCATTTTCATATGGAGCGGAAACGGCGATCCGGTATAGCGCTCCGTTTTCAAGAGCGCCTTCGACCAAAAGTCGGCGACGATCCGCAGGTGAACGTCCCAATCCTCGATAGCGCTGTTGAAGATGGGCCCGAGCAGCGAATCCTGGCGCGCCTCGCGGTAGAATTCGCGCACCAAATTGTTGATTGACTCTTCGACCTCGGGATTTGGCGTTTCCGTCATGACGTCGTTCCTTGGATGTTGTCACGCAGCCTCTTTCGCACACCTACATAGACAATGCGCGAAAGCCCGTCATCTCCTCCATTGACGCAGAGGCCGACATGGATAAATCGAGAGAGGTTCTGCGCCGCATTTGAGCCATGCGGCTCTGGTTATGCTCAGGTCCCGCAAATCCCTGGCGCCGGAATTGCCTCGACAACAGGCGATTTGTCCGCATTGCAATGCAGGCCCGCTCAACAAGGCACGGATTGAATGAAGTTCTACATGACGCCGGGGTCTTGCTCGACAGGCATCCATATTCTGCTCGAGGAGACCGGTCTGGCTTTCGAGGCTTACATCGTCAATCTTGTGAAAGGCGACCATCTGAAGCCCGAATATCTCGCGATCAATCCCAATGGCACAATTCCGACATTGGTCCGCGACGATGGCGTGGTTCTGACGGATTTTGTCGCTATTGCGACATGGCTTGCCGAGGCCTATCCACGCCGGCAGTTGTTGCCGAACGATCCGCGAGCGGCGGAAGACGCGATGGCGAGCTTGCGGTTTTACACGCAACACATCCACGGCGAGGGTTTTCGCCGCGTCTTTACGCCTGAGCGATACGCCTCGAAAAAAAATACGGCGGAGGCGGTGAAGGGAGAAGGACGCGAGATCGTCGCCAAGGCCTTCGAGGTGGTGAACGACGAACTGGCCGGCAAGGATTACGTCGCCGGCGCATTCTCCATCGCCGACGCCGCTCTGTTCTACGTCGAGTTCTGGGCGGACAAGACGAAGATGGAGCTGCCGTCCAATTGCCTCGCCCACTATCGGCGCATGTTGACGCGGCCCGCAGTCCGGCAGGTTCTGGCGGAAGAAGGTTATCGCTGAGACAAGACGCGCGGGCGAGCGAGGGCAACTGGTTTGACGCGGCGAGGATCTGAATGAATTCTCACACCGACGATAGAATGCCGGCGGACATTCGCGGCTACCATCAGCGCACCAAACATGCGCCGAACCGCTATGCCCTTGGGCCGTCGTTTCTCGACTGGACGTCGCAGCCATCGCCCTATCGTTTGTTCGAAGGTTGCCGGCGTGTGTCGTTGCCGCTGCCCAGCGCAAAAGAGACCGCGCTGTTTCCGGGCTCCGCCGCCGAGCCGGCGCCGCTCGATCACGACGCTCTTGGCCTGTTTCTGGAGCTCGCCTTCGGGCTCAGCGCATGGAAGAACTATGAAGGATCAACCTGGGCGCTGCGCAACAATCCCTCAAGCGGCAATCTGCATCCAACCGAGGCCTATCTCGTCATCGACAGTATGGCCGGCGTCGGCGATAAAGCCGCGCTCTATCACTATGCGCCGCTCGGCCATGAGCTGGAGGAACGGGCAATCTATGCCGGCGCCCGCGTGCTGCCGGCGCGCGGCTTCGCCCTTGCGCTCAGCTCGATCCCGTGGCGGGAGGCATGGAAATATGGCGAGCGCGCCTTCCGCTATTGTCAGCTCGACGCGGGACATGCGATTGGCTCCGTTGCGCAAGCCGCCGCGGCGCTCGGCTGGAGCGCCCGCCTCTTGCCGGAGCCTTCCGACGAAGATGTTGCAGCGCTCCTCGGCCTCACGCGGGCGGATGCGGCGCATCGCCGCGAGCCGGAGCATCCGGACCTTCTGCTTTGGGTCGCGACGGATGATGCGCCCATCCATCCTATCGATATGCGCCCATTGGTTGATGCGGCGCGCATTTGGCGCGGGACCGCCAATCGGCTGAGTGAAGATCATGACGGATGGCCGCTGGTCGATCTCGCGGCGCAGTTTTGCCGCAAGCCGCGCATGAGCGCGCAAGACCCGGCTCCATCGCATCAGAGCGCAACGCCGGCGCCGGATTTTGGCAAGATCGAGGTGGCCGATGTCGTTCGCCGGCGCCGAAGCGCGCAACGCTTCGACGGGGAAGCGGTTTTGCCGCGCGCCTCCTTTAGCGCGATGCTGGCCGCCTTGGCGCCGGGCGCCAAGCCGCTGCTTGCCGCTTTTCCCTGGGCCGCCGCCTTGACCTTGCTTCTCTTCGTGCATCGTGTCGACGGCGTCGAGCCCGGATTATATGCGCTGGAGCGCAATCGGCAGGCCGCCTCGCGACTGCGAGCGGCTTCGCCCGCGTTCGACTGGGCGCCCGTCGATCTCGACGGATCGCCATTGTATCGCCTGCGCGGCGGCGCCGTCGAAAAGGAAGCAACGCGCCTTGCCTGCCTGCAGCCGATTTCGGGCAAAGGCTGTTTCAGCCTCGCCATGGTCGCCGATTTCGACCATACTCTTCGTGAAGACGGCGCTTTTGGCTACCGGCGCCTTCACTGGGAAGCCGGGCTTATTGGTCAATCGCTTTATCTGTGGGCGACGGCTGCCGGGCTCTCTGGAACCGGCATCGGTTGTTTCTTCGATGACGAGGTTCACGCCCTGCTCGGCCTGCCCGTCGCAGAAACGCAGTTTCAGGACCTCTATCATTTTACCGTCGGGGCGCCGATCGAAGATCCGCGCATTCTGACGCTTCCCGCCTATTCCGACGAAAGACGCGGGGACTTATAAGTCCTTTCTCAGAAAATCAGCGGCGCGCTTATGCGGTCGTCCTCGCGCGGCAGATGTTGACATGGACCAATGATTGGTCCATTTGTTGCTGTGATGCAGATTTCCGTAACCGACGCCAAAGGGCAATTGACCGATCTTGTCCGCCGCGCCGAAGCGGGCGACGAAGTCATCTTAACGCGCCACGGGCAGGCCGCCGTCCGCCTTGTGCCGGTCAAGACAGTCCCCGAGGCAAAGGAGCGCAGGAAGCTTCTCGAAGCGATCCGCGCCAGCGGGGCCGCCAAGGCGAGTTCTGGAGCGAGCGCGGCGCGCAGTCAGGACTTCCTCTACGGCGACGACGGTCTGCCCGAATGATCGCGCGCGTCTGACCGTCCATGATCGCAATTGACACATCGGCGCTCATGGCGATCGTTCTCAACGAGGCTCAGTCCGACGCCTGCATCAGGGCGCTCGAAACCGAGCCGAAGGTTCTGATTTCGGCGGGAACGCTGGCGGAAGCCCTGATCGTCGCAGGACGCCGTAACGTCGGCGAAGAAATGACAAGGCTCATAGATGGCCTCGGCTTCGAGATCGTCACCGTAACCCCTGCTTCGGCGCGGCGGATAGCCGAGGCCTATGCGCGTTGGGGAAAGGGCGCGCATCCGGCGGGGCTGAACTTCGGCGATTGCTTCGCTTATGAAGCAGCCAGGGAAAATGCCTGCGCTTTATTGTTTGTCGGAAATGATTTCTCGCAAACCGACCTCGAAAGCGTCCTTTCAGCGTGACGCCGCGCGGACGCGAGTTCCATTCAACCGGGAATTTACGTGGGCTTGCGGCTTTTCGTCCCCTTTGATCCTGGTCAATTTGCCAGGACGCGCCATATGCAATCCAGCAAAGCGGATCGATTACGCCAACGCCGCGCGAACGGCGTAATCGAGCTGAACGGGGCCAAGAAATCGCGGCCCTGATCAGGGTTGATTGCGCGATTTGAGAGACGCTTCGATGTCATCTGTCTTCGACAAATACGCGAAGCGCAGCGTGCCGCGCTATACGAGCTATCCGACCGCGCCCCATTTCAAAGCGGAGTTCTCCGAAGCGCTCTATCGCAAGTGGCTCGGCCGGCTCGACCCGAATGAGCCCATTTCGCTTTATCTGCACGTGCCGTTCTGCCAGCGGATGTGCTGGTATTGCGGCTGCAATATGAAGCTGTCGGCTCGCTACGCCCCGGTTTCCTCCTATGTCGAATGTTTGATCGCGGAGATTGATCTTGTCGCGGGCGCCTTGCCGGCGAGGATGCGGGTCGCTCATGTTCACTTCGGCGGCGGCACGCCGACCGCCCTCGATCCCGGCGATCTCGCCGCGATTATGGGGCGCATCGCAGAGCGCTTTCAGTTGCAGCCCGGCGCCGAACTGGCGATCGAGAGCGATCCGCGAACGCTGACCGATGCGATGATCGAGCGGATCGGCGCCCTTGGCTTCAACCGCGCGAGCTTTGGCGTGCAGGAATTCGACCCTAAAGTGCAGGCGGCGATCAACCGGATACAACCGCCTGAAATGGTCGCGCGGGCAACGGAAGGCCTGCGCGCGGCTGGCGTCAGGCGCATCAATTTCGATTTGATTTACGGATTGCCGCATCAAACCGTAATGGCGCTTCGCCAGACTGTCGAGCAGTGCGTCGCGATGCGGCCGGACCGTGTCGCCCTCTTCGGTTACGCTCACGTTCCGTGGATGGCCAAAAATCAGCGCATGATTCCCGAGGACGCCCTGCCCCAGAGCACGGAGCGCGCCGCTCAGGCGGAGGCCGCCGCGGCCGCGCTCGTTTCCGGCGGCTACGCGCGGATCGGCATCGACCATTTTGCGCTTGCCGGCGATCCGCTTGCGATCGCCGCCCGCGCCGGAGAGCTGCGGCGCAATTTCCAGGGCTATACGAGCGACGCCGCCCAAACGCTGATCGGCGTCGGCGCCACTTCCATCGGCCGAACGCCGAAGGGCTACGTCCAGAACGCCGCCGAGACGGGGGCCTGGTCACGCGCCGTTTCCGCGGGGCGGCTGTCCGTCGCGCGCGGCCATGCGATGAGCGCGGAGGACGCGCTTCGCGCTCATGTGATCGAACGCATCATGTGCGATGGCGCAATTGATCTCTCAGCGGCCGGACGCGCCTTTGGGTTCGAAGAGGAGTGGTGGACTGTCGAGAAGACGATGCTCGCTGAACTGCAAGGCGATGGCGTGATCTCCCAGGAGAAGGACCGCTTGGCGCTCGCCCCGGATTCGATGCATTTCGCGCGCATCGTCGCCTCGGTTTTCGACGCTTATCTTCGCGCCGCCCCTGTTCGTCATTCCGTCGCGGTCTAGCGCGCCGGCGCCCGGGACCGCGCGGACGACCCGCAGGCGGCGTGAAGAGGGATAGCGAAGCGCGCTTCAGCCTGGCCGCTGGCTTGCGGGGACCAGCCACGCATTCAACCCGCCCATCATGAACTTTGTCAAAAATTCGTGCAGCTCTGGCGCGCTGATGGCCAGCGGCCGGCCGCCATGAAAAACCGCTTCGGCGCCGGCGGCGATGATAATCGAAGACGCCAGCATCAGATCGTGTTGAGACAAGATCGAGGCGGGAATGAAGCGCCGGAGATCTTCTTCCAAATTCGCCGAAAGCCCGCGGATTGTTGTCGAACGATAGAGCTGCGCGCGTACGTTGTGCTGGTTGCGCCCGATGAAAGCCATGGCGCCGTCGATCGACTGCAGCAGATCGAGATAAGCCCGGTATGTCAGAAACAGAAGCTCTTCCGCATTCGTGGCTTCGGACGCCGCCTGTCTGGTTTCAATCCGGATCTTCTCGAAGAGGTTTTGCGAAAGGACCTCGAAGATCGCCTCTTTAGTGCGGAAGTAATTATAGAATGTCCCCGGAGAAACGCCGCTCAGATTGACGATGTCGCGGACCGTCGCTGCGTCCATGCCGATCGAGCAGAACACGCGCCATGCGGCGGCCTGGATCGCGGCGCAGTTCTGCTCACGCGTGAGCTTTCTCTTCTCCGAGGCGCGATATTGCCGCGACGACGCTGTGTTCAGCATAGAACTGAACCCGTCTTTTGGAAATTCAGTCATCGAACAAAATATACTCTGATCGGGGATTGCTGCAACGGGAGATCAGCCCGCGAATGGACCAAACATCAATCGTGAAGCTCGGCTTAACGTGTGATTATTGTCACCTTCTTAAAGCTGTTGCTGGGGTCACTGGCGGGAGCTATCCTGCCAGGGCGAACCTGCCTTCGGCCGCCAGCTTTTGAAGGGCGTCACACGCCCGACCATTCGCTTATGCGAGGATCATGACCTAGTCTTGCCCTCAGGAACCATTACCGGGTGGAGAATTTTTGATGACCAAGGCAGTTGTCGCCGGATATGCGCGCTCGCCGTTCACGCTTGCGAAGAAGGGGGATTTAGCCTCCGTTCGGCCTGACGAACTGGCGGCGCAGGTGATTCGCGCTCTTGTCGCGAAATCCGGCGTTGCGGCGGGCGACATCGAGGATCTGCTGCTCGGCTGCGCCTTTCCAGAGGGCGAGCAGGGCCTCAATCTCGCGCGTCTTGTCAGTCTCCTGGCGGGTCTTCCGAACTCGCTCGGCGCCGCCACCATCAACCGCTTCTGCGGCTCCTCCATGAGTTCTGTGCATATCGCCGCCGGCGCCATCAAGATGGAGGCGGGTGAAGCCTTCATCGCCGCGGGCGTCGAAAGCATGAGCCGCGTGCCGATTATGGGCTTCAATCCCCTGCCGCACCCAGACTTGGCCGCAGCCATGCCCGGCGCCTATATCAGCATGGGCGACACGGCCGAGAACGTCGCCGCCAAATGGCAAATCGGCCGCCGCGAACAGGAGGAGTTCTCCCTGCGTTCGCAGCAGCGCGCCGCGGCGGCGCGCGAGGCCGGCAGGTTCGCGGACGAGATCATACCGATCACAGGCAAGAAGGGCGCGGTGACGCAGGACGGCTGCATCCGCACTGAAACCACGCTTGACGCCCTTGCCGCCCTCAAGCCTGCCTTCAGCGCCGAGGGCGTCGTAACCGCCGGCACCTCCTCGCCGCTGACGGACGGCGCGGCCGCCCTGCTGATCTGCTCGGAGGACTATGCAAAACGCCACGATTTCGAAATTCTCGCCGCGATCAGGTCTGTCGCCGTCTGCGGCTGCGCCCCGGAGATCATGGGGATAGGACCGGTCGGGGCCTCGCTGAAGGCGCTGGCCCGCGCCGGCCTCGACGTGAGCCAGCTTGACGTCGTCGAATTAAACGAGGCCTTCGCTTCGCAGTCGATCGCCTGTATCCGCGAGCTGAAGCTCTCGCCCGATCAGGTGAACATTGATGGCGGCGCCATCGCGCTCGGCCATCCGCTCGGCGCCACGGGCGCGCGTCTCGTCGGCAAGGCGGCTTCGCTCCTCAAGCGCGAGAAAGGCAAATATGCGCTGGCCACCCAGTGCATCGGCGGCGGCCAGGGCATCGCCACCATCCTCGAGGCGGTATGATGACGGAGATCAAAAAGGTCGCGGTCATCGGGGCCGGCGTAATGGGCGCGAGCATAGCGGCCCATGTCGCCAATGCGGGCGTCCCTGTCGTGCTGTTGGACATCGTCGCAAAAGACAATCCAAACCGCAGCGCCATCGCCGAAGGCGCGTTGGAAAAGCTGCTCAAGGCCGATCCCGCGCCCTTCATGAGCAAGGCCGCGGCGAAGTTCGTGACCACGGGCAACGTCGAGGATAATCTCGACCTCCTCGGCGATTGCGACTGGATCATCGAAGCGGTGATCGAGCGCCTCGACGTCAAGCAGGCGCTTTACGCGAGGATCGAAGCGGCGCGCAAGCCCGGCGGCGTGGTCTCGTCCAATACCTCGACGATCCCGCTCGCGACCCTTGTGGAAGGCCTGCCGGCGGGCTTCGCGGAGAGCTTCATCATCACCCATTTCTTCAATCCGCCTCGCTATATGCGGCTTTTGGAAGTGGTCGGCGGCGAGAAGTCGAAGCCCGAGGCTCTGGCGGCTGTATCGCGCTTTGCCGACGTCATGCTCGGCAAGAGCATTGTCCGCTGCAAGGACCGCCCCGGCTTCATCGCCAACCGGCTCGGCGTCTATTGGCTGCAGACGGCGGTGACGGAAGCTTTTCGATCCGGCCTCGACGTCGAGGAGGTCGACGCCATCATCGGAAGGCCTATGGGCATTCCGAAGACGGGCGTGTTCGGCCTGCTGGATCTTGTCGGCCTCGACTTGATGCCGCATATCACCGCGAGCCTCGCCGCGACATTGCCCAAGGATGATCCGTTCCATGCTGCGAATACGCCGGTTCCGCTGGTCGCAAAACTGATCGCCGAAGGCTATACCGGGCGCAAAGGCAAGGGCGGCTTCTACCGGCTGAATCACGAAAAGGGGAAGCTGAAGGAGGCGATCGACCTCAAGACCGGCGAATTCCGAACGAGCCGCAAGCCCGAGTTGGAGGCGGTCGCGGCAAGCGGAAAAGACCTTGTCCGCCTGCTCGATCACGACAGCACGCACGGCCGCTATGCCTGGCGCGTGCTTGGCCAGACGCTCGCCTATGCCGCGGCTCTGGTCGGCGACGCCGCCGACGAGATCGAGTCGATCGATGAAGCCATGCGGCTCGGCTATAATTGGAAGTTTGGTCCCTTCGAACTGATCGACCAGCTTGGCGGCGCATGGTTCACGGCCAAACTCGAAGCAGGCGGCTTTGCTGTTCCGGCCATGCTGGGCGTCGCCGATGGCCGCCCGTTCTACCGCGTCCATGAAGGGCGCCGGCAGGCGCTTGGCCTTGACGGCGCCTATCACGATCTCTTGCGCCCCGAGGGCGTAATCATGCTGGAGGACATAAAGCGGGCCGCCAAGCCGGTCCTGCGGAATGGCTCCGCCGCGCTATGGGACATCGGCGACGGCGTCGCCTGCTTCGAGTTCACGACCAAGATGAATGCGATCGACCCCGATACTCTGGACCTTTTGATGCGGTCCGTGCATCAGGTCGCCAAGGATTATAAGGCGCTCGTCATCTATAATGAGGGCTCGAACTTCTCGGCCGGCGCCAATCTCGGGCTCGCCCTGTTCGCCGCCAACATCGCCGCCTGGAGCGAGATCGAGAACCTCGTGGCCCAGGGCCAGACTGTCTACCGCATGCTGAAATATGCTCCCTTTCCGGTGGTTGGGGCGCCTTCCGGCCTGGCGCTCGGCGGCGGCTGCGAGATTTTGCTGAACTGCGACGCCGTGCAGGCGCATGCCGAGACCTATATGGGCCTCGTCGAGGTCGGCGTCGGCCTCATTCCCGGCTGGGGCGGCTGCAAGGAAATGCTCCAGCGCTGGTTTGCGCTCGGCCGCCTGCCGAAAGGCCCGATGCCGCCGATCTCCCGCGTTTTCGAGATCATCGGCATGGCGAGCGTCGCCAAATCGGCGGCCGAGGCGAAGGAACTGTTATACCTGAAATCCGCCGACGGCGTTACGATGAACCGGTATCGCCTGCTTGCCGACGCCAAGGCCAAAGCACTGAAGCTCGCCGCCGGCTACGCGCCCCCTGCCCCGCAAACTCTGAACCTTCCGGGCCGCAGCGCCAAGGCCGCGCTCAAAATGGCGGTGGAGAGCCTCGCCCGGCTCGGCAAGGCGACGCGACACGACGTTGTCGTCTCCACCGCTTTGGCCGATGTGCTCTCCGGCGGCGACACCGATATGATGCTCCCGGCCGACGAAGACGCCCTGCTGAAACTCGAGAGGGCAAATTTCATGCGCCTGATTCGCCATCCAGACACGCTCGCCCGGATCGAGCACATGCTGACGACCGGCAAGCCTTTGCGGAACTGAGATCATGCGTCAAAAGAGCGAGTAGGAAACGTCCAACATGGCCAGCTACAAGGCTCCCCTGCGCGACATGCGCTTCGTCCTCTTCGAACTCATGGACGGAGACGAACTCGCCAGCCTTCCGGGCTACGAAGAATTCACCCGCGATCTCATCGATCCCATCCTGGAAGAAGCGGCCAAACTCTGCGAAGAGGTTCTTCATCCCCTGAACCGCACCGGGGACGAAGAAGGCTGCACGTTGGAAAACGGCGTGGTGCGCACGCCAAAGGGCTTTCCAGAAGCCTACAGACTTTTTCGCGAAGGCGGCTGGACGTCGATTGCCTGCGATCCCGCCTATGGCGGCCAGGGTCTGCCGAAGGCTGTCGATACGCTGATCGTTGAAATGATCTGTTCGGCGAACCTCTCGTTCAGCCTCTATCCCGGCCTGACCGCTGGCGCCTATGTTTCCTTAAGCAACTATGGTTCGGACGAACTCAAACAGACCTACCTTCCAAAAATGGTCGAAGGCGTTTGGTCCGGCGCCATGTGCCTGACAGAGCCTCAGTGCGGCACTGATCTGGGCCTTTTGCGCACAAGGGCCATCCCTGAAGCGGACGGAAGCTACAAGATCACGGGCGCCAAAATCTTCATCTCGGCCGGCGAGCACGACCTCACCGAGAACATCATCTATCTGGTGCTCGCCCGGCTGCCCGATGCGCCAAAGGGGATCAAAGGCATCAGCCTGTTCCTTGTGCCGAAATATCTCGTCAAGGACGATAGCTCGCTCGGCCCCCGCAATGGCGTCGCCTGTGGAGCGATCGAGCATAAAATGGGCATCAAGGCCTCGGCCACCTGCGTCATGAACTTCGACGAGGCGAAAGGCTGGCTCGTCGGCGAGCCGCACAAGGGCATGCGCGCGATGTTCGCTATGATGAACGCCGAGCGTCTGGCGGTCGGAATGCAGGGCCTTGGCGTCGCCGAAGCCTCCTATCAGGGCGCCGTCGCCTACGCCCGCGAACGCTTGCAGGGCCGCTCCCTGAGCGGCGCCAAGCATCCCGATAAACCCGCCGACCCGATCATTGTGCATCCCGATGTGCGGCGCATGCTTCTGACCCAGCGCGCCTATGCCGAAGGCTGCCGCGCTTTGGCCGCCTGGGCGGCGAAGAACCTTGATCTCCAGCAACGCCATCCCGATCCAGAGGCGCGGAAGGAGGCGGAAGATTTCGTCGCGCTGGTGACGCCGGTGATCAAGGCGCTGCTTACCGATCTCGGCTCGGAGGCGGCCAATCTCGGCATGCAGGTTCTCGGCGGCCACGGCTACATCCGCGAGCACGGCATGGAGCAATATGTCCGCGACTGCCGCATCGCGCAAATCTACGAGGGCACCAATGGCGTGCAGGCGCTCGATCTCGTCGGGCGTAAGCTGCCGGCGGACGCCGGACGCCTGCTGCGCCGCTTCTTCCACCCCGTATCCGCCTATATCGAGGCTAAGACGCAACAGAACGACAAGGCGCTGGCCGAGTTCGTTCAGCCGCTTGGCAAGGCTTTCGTCCGTTTGCAGCAAGCGACCGCTCAGGTCGCCCGCGCGGGGTTGCGCAATCCGGAAGAGGCGGGCGCGGCCGCAACGGACTACCTGCGCCTCTTTGGCCTGACGGCTCTCGCCTATCTCTGGACCCGCATGGCCGAAATCAGCCTCGCCAAAACGGAGGCCGACGATCCCGACGGCTTCTACGCGGCCAAGGTCGCCACCGCGCGCTTCTATATGCAGCGCCTGCTTCCGCAAACGAGCGCGCTCTTCTCGGCCATCATGGCCGGCGGCGCGTCAATGATGGCGTTCGAGGAAGCGGCGTTTTGAACAACGCCCTTGCTGGGGCGCGGACGGCTGCGGCTGCGGCTGCGGAGCGTCAAGGACAGGAGCCGCGGCGATGATAGACTCCGTTCTGGTCTGCGACCCGGACGACGGGGTTCGCCTGCTCACCATGTCGCGCCCGGGACGCCGCAACGCCTTGGACAAGGCGACCTATGTGGCGCTTGCCGCCGCCTTGGCGTCCGCGCGCGATGACGCATCAATCCGCGTGATCGCGCTCACCGGCGCTGGCTTGTGCTTCACCAGCGGCAATGACCTCGCCGACTTCCAGATTTCGACGGACGCGGGCGAGACGTTCGTTGCGCTCGATTTTCTCAAGATGCTTTCGACCTTTTCAAAACCCGTCGTCGCGGCGGTGGAAGGTTTCGCAATCGGCATTGGCGCGACGTTGCTGCTCCATTGCGACCTCGCCTATGCCGGGCGCGGCGCGCAATTTCGCCTTCCCTTCGTTCCGCTCGGCCTCTGCCCCGAAGGAGCGTCGAGCTATCTCCTGCCAAGACTTGCCGGAGCCAAGCGCGCGGCGGAATTGCTGCTGCTTGGCGAGCCTTTCACGGCGCAGACCGCGGCCGAGGCCGGCCTCATCAACGCGCAAACGGATGATGGCGAGGCCCTGTCCGTGGCGCTGGCCAAGGCGAAGGCGCTCGCGGCGCTGCCGTGGGAGGCCGTCGCGGCGACCAGAAATCTCCTGAAGCGAAGCTTCGCTCTAAATGTGGCCGAGACGCTTGAAGCGGAAGCTCAGAGCTTCGAGGCCTTGCGCCGCAGCCCGGCGGCTCAGGCGGCGTTCGCGGCTTTTTTCGCCAGATGAGCTTCGCGTTCGGGGGAAGGTTTTACGGTGTGGGCTCCGGAGCGGATTTGCGTTTGTTTGCAAGTCTATCCTAGTTTAAACTTGGCTTGATGAAGTTGATGACAGTTTTACGACAAAGATTGTCGTTCAAAGGATTTAACGGCGAGATGATATTCCCGCATTTGCCGCCAGGCTGGTTTTGCTGTTTCTTGACTTAGCTCAAGGCGGCGCGCCCGCGCCTCGATCATGACTGTATCGTCGCAAAACAGGAGCCTAGATGAAGACGCAGATTCTAGCCGCGATCGGCGAAAGCGAACTGCGGCCCGCGGCGCGCCTCAATGCGGCGCTCGCGGCCAATGACCGGGTGAAATACGCGTTTTCCCTGTTGCAGATGGCGTTGGCCCATGCGGAACATCCAGAGCAGCCGGCGCCGACGCTGAAGCGGGAGCGCATCGCCTGCGGCGTCGACGATCCCGATCTCGACGTCATGGTTGCGAGAGCGCGCAGGGAAGGCAAACTGCGCCGGGCGCCCGGCGCCGGGAGGCTCCTCGCGCGCATCGCGGACGACATGCGCGTGATGGCCGCGCCGGTCCTCGCCGAAAAGGCCGCCGACTTCGCGGCGCGGCTCGATCAATTGCTCGCGGCAATGCCCGCGGCGGAGAACGATCTTGTCGATCCGGGCGCCATATCCGCCATGACGCAGGCGGGCCACGACCGCGCCGACAGCCTGCATCGCCTCGTCATGGATCTGCATAAACGGCTGAACGCCATGCAGGCCGCACTGGCGGAGGAGAATTTGGACGGCGCAGCCGCCTATAATCTCGCCGAAGCCGACCGCCCGTTGGTGTCGGCGTTCATGGCGGGACTCAATCGCACCGCTAAGCTGAAATTCGCCCATCCTGGGCTCGCGACGACCGCCACGCGCGCCGGCGCGCGGCTGATCATCCAAAATGACATCGGCACGACAGACGCGCATGTAATCGTCATCCATGTAGAGGGGCTCAAAGTCAGCGTCACCTACACGGACGTGCACCCCGAGCGGCTCGCTTTCTTCCAGGACATGCTGAAGCCCCGCAAGGTGGCGTGGGAGCAGCAGCGCACCGACGTATTGGCCGCCGGTTCGGCGTTCTATCTCGCGACGGGACGCATCGAAGCGCTCGATGAAGCGGGCGCTCGCTCCTATCTCGAATTCCTGGGTTCGCGCCTCGTGTTCCTCATCGACTGGAACCGTGCGCGCAAACAATTGCGCGGTTTTTTGCGCGGGCCGGATCGTCTTGCCCTATTAAGCTGGGCGGCGGAAACCGAGATGGGTCATCGCGGCTTTCTGGAGCTTGGCGGCGCGCGCCTGGTCAATCAGGCGATCGAGGCCGCAGCGGGTTCCTCGATGCATTTCGGCGACCGTCTCTGCGACGTGCTGGGAGACGCGGAGACGCTGGATTTCTTGCGCTTCGTCTTCCAGGCGTCGACGGAGGGTCTTCTGACCGGCCAGTCCCGGGCCTTGATCCATGATCGAATCCGCGTGACCCTTGGGACTCATTTCAGCAACGAGGAGCAGCAGCTATTGCGTCTCGCCGCCGACCACGCTGGCCTCATTTTTGAAATAGCCAGCCTCGTTCGCGACGGACTGCAAGCCGAGCCCCATGGCGCGGCGAAACGCGCGCGGCGCGCGCGGCAGTATGAGCATGACGCGGATGGCAAAGTCGTGGAGACGCGCGTGGCGGTGGCTCGCCGTCCAGATTACGCGGTCTTCCTGCGCCTGCTGGAGGCGGCGGACGACGCAGCGGACCAGCTCGAGGACGCCGCCTCGCTCCTCGGGCTTCGCGTTCTCGAAGGCAAGGCTGTGGATGCGCTGCAGATCCTCGCCGACCTTTTGGTCGAAGGCGCGCAGGAATGGATCAAGGCTCTCGGCCACGCAACGCAAATTGGCCGCGCCGCGAGCCATGCCGAGACGGAGGATTTCTTGACCGCGATCGACCGCGTCGCCGCGATCGAGCATCAGGCCGACGACGCCGAGCGCGCGCTGGCCGCGAGCGCCCTGCAGCATGCAAGCGACTTCCGCCAGTTGCACCTGTTCACGTCGATCGGCGAAAGGCTGGAGGAGGCGGCTGACGCGTTGAAGTACGCCAGCCTGATCCTGCACGAACATATGCTCGAGGATGTGATTGATGCCTGACTATTATCCGATTCTTCCGGGCGCTCCCCTCGCGCCTGGCGGCGCAGAGGAAGTCGGCAACAAGGCCTGGAATCTGATGCGCCTCGCACAGGCGGGTCTTCCCGTGCCGCCCGCTTTCGTGCTGCCGACGAGTTGGCGCGGACGCGTGGCGCCGGACGATGAAGCAGCCTTGCGCCTTGCGCTGACGGAGGGCGTCGCCCGGCTTGAAGCCGCAAGCGGCCTCAGCTTTGGCGGACGGCGGCCTTTGCTCGTCTCCGTCCGCTCAGGCGCCGCCGTGTCCATGCCGGGCATGATGGAGACCGTTCTCGACGTCGGTCTCAACGCGGAAACAGTCGAAGGCCTCATCCGCCTGACCGGCAATCCACGCCTCGCCTGGGACAGTTACCGCCGTCTGGTGCAGGGCTATGCGGAGGTCGTGGCGAATTTGCCGACCGCGCCCTTCGACGCGCTGGTCGCCGAGGCGATGGAGCGCGCGGGAGCCGAGACCGAACGTGAACTCGATCATCGGAGCCTGCGGGATCTGACGCTGGCGATGCTGGAGCGCTACGGCTCGCTCACAGGCTCTGCGTTTCCGCCGGATCCAAAGGAGCAGCTCATGAGCGCCGCAGCGGCGGTGTTTCGCTCTTGGGATGCGCCGAAAGCGCAAAGCTACCGTCGTTTGAACGGCATCAGCGACGCCGGCGGCACGGCGGTGACAGTGCAAACCATGGTCTTTGGCAACGCCGGCGGCGCATCGGGCTCGGGCGTTGGCTTTACCCGCAACCCCGCCACCGGCGCGCGGGAATTCTATTACGACTTCCAGTTCAATGGGCAGGGCGAGGACGTCGTGGCGGGGCGCCAGAAGCTGCGCGACAATGAGCGACTGCGCTTGCGGTTGCCTGCTGTCTGGACGCGGCTGAACGACATCTGCGGCGAGCTGGAATCGCTGTTTGGCGATGTGCAGGATTTTGAATTCACGCTCCAGTCCGGTATTTTGTTCCTGCTCCAGACGCGCCGGGCCAAGCGGACCGATTGGGCGGCGCTGACGATTGCTGCCGACATGGTTGCGGAAGGGCTGATAAAGCCGGCCGAAGCGCTGCGCCGGATCGAGGGCGTCGATCTCGACGCCGTCGCGCGCACGAGCTTCGCGCCGCCGCTGCCTCCTTCATTGGCTGAAGCGCTTGCGGCGGGCATGGGCGTCGCCAATGGCGCCATCGCGCTCGATTCCGAGGCGGTAAAGCGTCTTTCAGGGGAAGGCTCGCCCGCGATTCTTGTTCGGCGGGACACGGCGACGACTGATATCGAGGGGATGGCGCTGGCCACCGGCATTCTCACTGCTTCTGGCGGGCGCACCTCCCATGCGGCGGTGGTGGCGCGCCAGCTCGGCAAGGTGTGTCTCGTCGGCTGCCCCGGGCTCGAGATCGATATGGAGCGCCGCCAATGCCGGATCGGTGGAACGCTGTTGAACGAGGGAGATTTTTTGTCGCTCGACGGCAATTCCGGCGCTGTTTACCCTGGACGGCTCGCGCCCTTGACCGAGCGCCCCGAGCGGGCCCTTGCGGCGATCGCCGACTGGCGCCGCGCCGCGGCGGCATAGGGCATTCGCCTAAGCCCCTTGCCCCAGGAGGCCTTTCAGCACTGTGTCAAATTCGATCCGGCCCTTGACAGAGCCACTTTCGCCGCCTTCGAATTCGATCCAGCCCTCGTTGAAGCCGTCCAGCATCTGCATACGCGGGAGCGGGTTTTTCATCCCTTGCGTCGTAAACAAATCCGCCCAGGTCTCGCGAGGGACGGCTTCCATTCGCACCGCGCGGCCGAGGGCCTTTGAGAAGAGCGTCGCGATCTCGTCCGGCGCGATGCGGCGCGGCCCTTCGAGTTCGATAATCCGCTTGCCCGTCCATGTCTCCTGAAGCAGCTCGGCAGCGAGGCGACCGACATCTGCCGTCGCGACCATCGGCGCGGGCTTGTCGAGGGGCTGAAGGAAACTCTGGATGACGCCTGTCTCCCGCGCCGGCGCAATGTCCCAGGCCGAATTCTCCATGAACCATCCAGCACGCAAAAAAGCGATCGGCAGCGGCAGAGCGCCGAGTTGCTGCTCCATGAGGCCAAGTTGATTGAGGAGGTTCGGCTGGCTCGCCTGCGCCCCGATCGTCGATAGGCATACGGCCTTCGGCGGACGCGCCCTTTCAAGCGCAGTTCGAAGCGCGGCAAAGAGCGCCCGCGCCTCTGGAAAACCAGGCGCTGGATCGAATATCGGCGGAGCCATGACAAAGACGCCTTGCGCGCCCTTGAAGGCGGAAGCCAACGCCGCCGCGTCGTTGAGATCGGCGAGCGCGACGTCGCATCCGCGCTCAGCCCACGCCGCTCCCTTCCCGGCGTCGCGCACGACAGCGCGCACGGGCCGTCCGGCGCCCAGCAGCGTCCGTGCGAGGGCGCCCCCGACCTGACCTGTGATTCCGGTGATGACGTACATGATGGATCTCAGCCCTCCAGGTCTTGCTTGGCGCAGTCTTATCGCGACGGGAGGCTTTGACAAAAGCGCCGCTTTGTCACATTATTCATGACAAAAGATCATGAGTCTTTCATGCCGTTTGATGGACGATTGCTGGCTGGCGTCAGTGTTCTCGCCGCTGTCGTCGAAGGCGGCAGCTTCGTTCGCGCCGCCGAAGCGCTGGGGATGAGCGCCTCAGGCGTCAGCCGCGCGGTGTCGCGGCTTGAATCGCGCGTCGGCGTGCGCCTGATCGACAGAACCACGAGATCATTGACACTCAGCGATGAAGGCCGCCGTTTCTACGAACAGGTTGGCCCGATGCTGGCTGGCATCGAAGAAGCGGCGGTTGACGCGTCGGGATCTTTGAGCGCCGTGCGCGGCCGGCTGCGCGTCAATCTCGATCCATTCTTTTCCCGGCTCGTTCTCGCCGAGCGCCTCGGCGTGTTCCTTGACCGCTATCCGGACCTCTCGCTCGAACTCATCACCCGCGACCGCATCGGCGATCTGGTCGCCGATGGCATCGACGTCGCCATGCGCTTCGGAGAGCCCCCGACATCTTCACTGGTTTCGCGTAAAGTTCTCGAAACGAGGATTCTTACCGTGGCGGCGCCAGCCTACCTCGCACGCCACGGTCGACCGAAACGTCCAATAGAGCTCGCTCGCCACGCCTGCATTCAGTTTCTCAATCCGCATACCGCGCGGCCTTTCGATTGGGAGTTTCATAAGGGCCGTAAGGTCTTGCCAGTGAAGACGACCGGACGCCTGTTGCTCAACGACGTCGGCGCTCTGCTCAAGGCATGCGCCGCGGGCGCAGGGGTCGCTCAGGTTATGGCGATGGGGGCCGACGAATTGCTTCATCAAGGCCGCCTGATCGAATTATTCCCCGAGTGGTCGGGAGAACTGTTTCCGCTCTACGCGTTGTATCCGTCGAAACGCCATCCGTCGGCGAAGGTCAAGGCGTTCATCGATTTTGTGCTGCAGACCCTCCATTAGCGCCGGCGCCAACATTGCCTCGCTCGGTGAGCGCCGCCCCCAGACGCCATGACATCAAAGCCGATAGACGCCGGTTTCCATTTCCGAAACCGGCGTCTCGATAGGTAAAGGCCTGCCGCGCGTGCGCGGCAGGGGGGTCAAATGATCGAGATTTTAATGATGGTCACGGTCATGGTCGTGGTCATGGTCATGGTCGAAGTTGAACAGATCCATCATATCGCCGATAGCAGGAGAGTTGACCGGGACATAAGGATCAGACTCGGTGCGCGGGTTCGGGAAATTGTCCCGGCTGCGCCGAGTGATCGGCTTGAGGCCCCAGTTCGCTTCGATGAACTTGAGCGTCGAGGCGTGATCCGCATAGGTATGCGAGATGTGGCCGCCTCTGCTGTACGGCGACACGACGATCATCGGGGTGCGCGTGCCGTCGCCGAAGAAGTCGAGCGGCTGGACGTAGCCCGAGTCCCAATATCCGCCGCCTTCGTCGAAGGTCACGAGAATCGCCGTTTCAGCCCACAGCTTGGGATTGGCCTTGACGCCGTCGACAATCTTTTTGACGAAGCCTTCGTACAGATTGAGTTTGGAGGAACCCGGATGACCGTCGAGCAGGCCGCTCGGCTTGACATATGAAACAGCCGGCAGCTTGCCAGCAGCGATGCTTGCGTAAAGATCAGTCGTGTCCTTCAGATGCTCCGTGCGAACCGCAGGGTTGGTCATGATCGAAGTCGAGTACTGTGCCCAATTGCAGATGTTGCAATAGATGTCCTCGGCGTTCTTCTCGTATTTGTCATTGAGATACCGGTTCCAATCATCCCCGTAATAGGCCCAGGAGATCTGCCTCTCATTGAGAGAATCGCCGATGGTGCGCAGGTTCGACGGAGGGAGCGTGAAAACAGTGTTGTTGGCATTGGCGTCGGTGTAGGCATTGCTGCCGTCGCCGAAGTAGCCGGGGTTATAGTTGTTGAGCAGATAGTAATGCCCGGTCTCGCAGCCGGACGCGATCTTGTGGCTCAGCGAATGGAGGTAATTCAGCACAGCCGGAACGCCCGGCTGAGTCGCGTCGGAGCAATTGACGTAGGAGCCGCCGCCGTGGTTGGCGTTCGGAGCAACCGCGGTGGGAGATCCGGAGCCGCCGCCGTAGCCGTCCTCTGTATAGTAATTGTTGGTGCCGGGCCGTGGGTTCGGATTTTCGATTTCGCTCAGTGCGCTTGCGTAGCCAGGCAGAGGCGTGCCGGGAGCCGCCGGATTGACCGGGTTATGTGGCGGCACGGCGGGGTTGCCTGCGCCATCGCTGAACCAGATTGCATCGCCGGCGCCGAACATGACGTGATTGGCGCCCGTGCCGCCGTTAACAGCCTGATGATAATTGTCGCTCATCGAATAGGTATCGGCGAGTTCCTTGAAGTACGGCGCATCGCCTTGCTGAACATTGAAGAATCCCATCGAGGTCGAGCCTTCGCCCGTCGATGACTCGTTGAAGCCGGCCGGCGGCGCGGCGCCATTTGATCCGGCGCCGACGGACGTCTCCACCCAAGGGAACAGATCGGAGCGGCAACCCGAGCTGTTATGCTCGGTCGCAGCGGAGGCGTCGCAATCGAGCTGTTGCCACATCTGATAGAAACGATGCACCGGGCTCGCTGCGTAGGCGTCGTACGGGTACGTCTTCGACGTCAGCTGGTATGGTCCAGGCGGCAGATGCGTCGCGTCCCGGCCGGCGTAGGAGATGCGTTTGTCGGGCGTTTTGCTCGTTTGGCCGGTGCCGCCGGTCAGCAGATATTTGTAATAATCGTCAGGCAGACCGTTCTCGACAGTCTTGGCGACAGCCTCATTGGCGGGGGTGTCGCATGATGTGCCGCTGGTCACGCCCAAAGCCGCGCACAGCGCTGGCGTCGATGGGCCGCCGACCAAGGCGGGAGGCAGAACCGAGTAAGCCGTTTTGGACGGCGTCAGCTGGTATCGCGTGGTGTCGAATCCGCGGGACTGCAGGGCCTCGCCATAGTTCGGGCCAGGCGTTCCGTCCGCATTGACGATGCCTTTCGAGAGCAGATTCGAAATGCTCTCACCCTTGTGCACGGGCTTGTAGGTGGCGAAGATATGATCGAAGCTGCGGTTCTCGCCGAGAATGATGATCACATGTTTGATGGGCGTCGCAGTGCGCCCTTCTTCGTGCCGGCCCTCTTCCGACCGGCCCTCTTGCGCAGACGCCGTGGCGATCGGAGCTACCGTATTGCCGATAATGACGCCGATCGCGACACAGGACAGCAACCTGTCTTTTAGACTTTTCCGATTCGAGCTCGTGGTTCGCATTTAGTACCCCCTTTGCGCGGCAAGGACGCTCCCGCCGCGCGGCGGAACCTAGAGCCCGACAATTTCGTTTAGGTGACACTTCGACATGGTTTCGGTAACGAAATTGAGAGCAGAGGCTTTAAACATCATCAGGCGCTCCCGGAAAGCCTTGGATCGGGAAGCTAACCCCGCTGCTGTGATGGCGCCTGAAGCTTGATCTGGCTCAATTTCCTCCCGTGTCCGCCCCGTTAGAGTTCGCGCGAAAAGAATTGGGGAAGAACGTCTGTCCGAAATGCGAAATGGACGCCGACGATCCGTTGGGCCCCGCTGTCGGAGGACGAACCGGACAATTCGCCTATGGGTCCAAGCAAAGTGACGGGCGGTAGGTCGTCACAGATGAGGGAGGCTATGATATGAACGAGATGAAGGCGCCGCCATTGGCGGCATCCGAGCTGATGGGCCCAAACGAATTCGAGGCTGCGATCCGCGCCGTCGGAACAGAGCGCTATCACGACAAGCATGTGTTTCATAAGCTGCTGCACGGCGGCAAGCTGAACAAGGGTCAGGTTCAGGCCTGGGCGCTTAATCGCTATTGCTATCAGGAGGCCGTTCCGCGCAAGGACGCCGCCTTCATGAGCCGCGTGCACGACCGTGATCTGCGGCGAGAGTGGATCAGCCGCATCCATGATCACGACGGCCTCGGCGAGGAGCCGGGCGGAATCGAACGCTGGCTCATTCTGACCGATGGCCTCGGACTCGACCGCAAATATGTAACCTCGCGGCAGGGAGCTTTGCCAGCGACCCGCCATATCGTCGAATCCTATGTGCGCTTCGTGCGCGAGCAGCCGCTCGTCGTCGCGGTCGCCTCCTCGCTTTCGGAGCTCTTTGCGCCCTCGATCCATCGCGAACGCATTGCGGGCATGCTGGAAAATTACGACTTCATCAGCGATCACGTCATGGCTTATTTCAAGAGGCGGCTGACGCAAGCGCCCCGTGATTCGGAATTCGCGCTGGCCTATGTCAAAGCAAACGCGAGGACGCGCGAGGAGCAGGAAGCCTGCGTCGACGCCGTACGTTTCAAATGCGATGTGCTCTGGGCTCAGCTCGATGTTTTGAACCATGCCTATGTGACGCCCGGCTTGATCCCGCCCGGCGCTTTCGTTCCGGCGTCCCTCTAGTTCAAATGAGGGATTGTAGCCGGCGCGAGGCGCATTGATGGCAATTCGCGCCCCGGCTTCCGCCCGGTGTTAGACCGGTCGGGCGCCGAATGACGGCGGTTCGACGCGATGGCCGAGATGGACAAGGAACCAGCGCGTGGCATGCTCGATGACGGCTTCAAGCGCGCCCGGCTCCGGGAAAAGATGAGTTGCCCCGGGCACAATCTGCAGAGCCTTTGGCGCCTTTAGTTTCGCCAGGGCCTGTTGATTCAGTTCGAGAACGACATCGTCATCGCCTCCAACGATCAGCAATGTCGGCGCGCGCACCAATTCGAGCGCGGCGTCAGCAAGATCGGGGCGCCCGCCCCGCGATACGACGGCCTCGACCCTGTCGCCGAGCCGCGCGGCCGCGACCAGAGCCGCGGCGGCTCCGGTGCTGGCGCCGAACAGGCCAAGCGGCAGCCCGCTGAGCGCGGCGTTCTCATCGATCCAATGGATCGCGTCTATCAGACGATCAGCCAACAGCCCGATATCGAACACGTTACGGCGATCGATCTCCTCGTCGGGCATGAGAAGGTCAAACAGAAGGGTCCCGAAGCCTGCGTCATTCAATGCGGCGGCGACCGCCGCGTTGCGAGGGCTGAAACGGCTGGAGCCGCTTCCATGCGCAAATACGACGAGCCCGTATGAGTCAGACGGAAGCCGCACTGCGCCAGCGAGGCCGAGAGGCGGGAGAAGCACATCACGGACGCTCACCGCTCGACCGCGCCGCGAACTGTTGTCGCTTTGTATTCGGCTGGCCACTGAGACCTCCCGATTTTGTCCCCGGCCGGCCGAGGATCTAGCTCGTCGATTGAAATCCCGATCCGTCTCCGCATCCTTGATTTCGCTCAACGCGAACGATGTTTTCGGCTGGCCAACAATGCGACTCCCGTGCAAAAACATCTCGTAGCTCGAGCGTGACGCGGCGGCGATCCGCCCCCGGCCAAGGGCTGGACCGGGCGACGGCTGGCTTTCCGACTGGCAGGAAAGCGCATGACACCTGCCGCTTTGGTCGAACGGACAGTGTTCTCCAGCCTGAAAAACAGCCATTGATCGGAATCAAGCGCAACTGCGGCAATCCGGGTAGCCTATGTCAATGTGGGACTCGTCGATGCGGGACGACCGAGCCTCGCCTTGCGGCGGCGTGGCGACGCTTGATGACAAGGTGCGGTTTCTCAGCCGGCCGGACAGCTATGCGCCCGGCGTGAAGAACGTCGCCGTCCGCGAGACGCATATGTCTTTTGTATTCATGGCTGGCGAACGCGTCTATAAGCTCAAGAAGCCCGTCCGCTTTCCCTATCTCGACTTCTCGACGCTGGAACAACGCGCCGGCGCCTGCCGCGCCGAATTTTCATTAAATCGCCGGCTCGCTCCGGATGTGTATCTCGACGTCGTTCCGCTTACGGCTTCCGCGTCGGGTTTCGCTATTGGCGGTGAAGGGCCTGTTTCAGATTGGCTCGTGGTCATGCGTCGGCTTGATGACAGCGCCAACCTCGAGGCGGCCTTGCTCGACCGCCGCCTCTTCCCCGCGCAGGTGGATCAGATCGCGGCGGCGCTCGAGACGTTCTACCGTCATGCGCGACGGATCTACCTTCTGCCGGAGATCTGTCTTGCGGAGTGGAACAACGCGCTTGCCTATGACGCGCGGGTGCTGCTTGACATGCGCTTTGGCCTTCCCCAGGGCTGCGTGAGGCGGATTCTACGGGCGCAGCGGCGTTTCCTCACGCAGCGCTCCGATCTGCTGATCGAGCGGGTGCGCGCCCGGCGGCTTGTCGATGCGCATGGCGATCTCCGGCCCGAACACATCTGGCTCGGCGAACCGCCGATCATGATAGACTGTCTTGAATTCTCGGCTCGGCTAAGGGCGCTCGATCCTCTTGACGAGATCGCCTTTCTCGATCTCGAATGCGAGCGTCTCGGCGCCGAATGGGTGGGCGAGCGCATCCAGCGGCGTTTGGCGCGGTTGCTGGACGATGACCCTTTGAGCGGACTGTTTCTCTTCTATCGCAGCCGTCGCGCCATGCTGCGCGCCCGTCTCGCCATCGCCCATCTACTCGATCCGAAGCCGCGCACGCCTGAAAAATGGCCGCGCCGGGCCCGCGACTATCTTCGTCTCGCGGCGGCCGACGCGGCAAGGCTGGACCGGCTCCTCAGAACACCAGGAGATCGGTGAGCGGCTCGCCTTCGTGGAGCCGCCGGATTGCTTCCGCCAGCAGCGGCGCAGCGGATACAATGACGAGCTTATCGCGGACAGGCCCCGCGGCTAGCCGGAACGGCGGGACCGTATCCGTCGCGATGATTCGCTCAATGGCCGGATCGGCAAGCGCCTTCTCGGCGCCGGGCATGAAGAGACCATGCGTGACGCAGGCGATGATCCGCCGCGCCCCGCGATCGCGCGCGGCGCGGGCCGCCCGCACGAGCGTTCCGCCGGTGCTCACGAGATCATCTACGATGATGCAGGCGGCGCCCGCGACGTCGCCGACGAAAAGGTCGCCGGAGACGACGCCGGCGCTGCGGCGCTTTTCCGCAAATGCCTTGCCGACCTGTCGGCCCGTGGACGCCTCCAGCGCTTCGCGGAGCAGATCAGCCCGTTTGCCGCCCCCGAGGTCCGGCGAGATGATGCACAGGGGCTCGTCTTCGACGAGGGCCTTGATCGCCTCGATCAGCAGCGGCGCCGCCGTCAACGCGACGGCCCTGCAGCGAAAAGCGTTCTCGAAGGCGGCCTCATTGTGGACCTCGAGCGCGACGATCGCGTCGGCGCCCACCGACTCGAACAAGGCGGCGACGTAGCGGGTCGTGACGGGATCATTTGGCTTGGTGCGCCGGTCTTTGCGCGCATAACAGAGATAGGGAACCACAGCCGTTACGCGGGCGGCGCCGGCGTCCTTCAGCGCGCCGATGAAGAAAAGGAGCCGGCATAGCTTGTCGTTGGCGCTTTGCCCCGGGCCGCCATGAAGGCTGTGCGCGACGTAGACGTCGGCGCCGCAAACCGCGTCGAGCGGCCTGGTCTTGTGTTCGCCGTCCTCGAAATCGCGCTCCTCATGCCGGGCCAGCGGCCAATCGAGGCGCCGGCCAATCGCCTGACCGAGCTCTTCGGTTCCCTTCAGAGCGAACAGGCGCAGCCGGTCACCGGCGACCGGTCGAATGAGAGAGGGCGACCACATGTGCGGTTCCGTCATCGGCTGGATGTCCTTTGCGGCGGGCGGCGCCTATGCCCTCGGAACATTTTCATCGAGCTCCGCGAGCCACGCTTTGGCCTGCGCGTCGGAGGGCGCTCGCCAATCGCCGCGCGGCGACAGCGAACCCCCCGAAGAAATCTTCGGCCCATTCGGCAGCGTCGACCGTTTAAACTGGTTGGCGAAGAAGCGCCGGATAAAAACCTCGAGCCAATGCCTGATCTCGGCGCGCGAATAGGCGCGGCGATCGCCGGCCGGCAGATCGACAGGCCAGGCCCCGCGTTCCGCATCGCTCCATGCGTGATCGGAAAGAAAGGCGATTTTGGAAGGCCGAAAGCCGTAGCGCGTCAGATAGAAAAGATTGAAGTCCTGCAGGGCGTAGGGTCCGACGATCTGTTGCGTCGACTGCAGCGCGACGCCGCTGGTCGGCGGCACAAGTTCGGGAGAAATCTCGGTCGCGAGGATGGCGCGCAGTACGCGAACCGTCTCTTCGCTCACCTCGCCCGACGCCGCGACGAAGCGGATCAGATGCTGGATCAGCGTTTTGGCGACCGAGGCGTTGACGTTGTAGTGGGACATATGATCGCCGACGCCATAGGTGCACCAGCCGAGCGCAAGTTCCGACAGATCGCCGGTGCCGACGACGAGCCCGCGGTTCTGGTTGGCGAGGCGGAACAGATAATCCGTGCGCAGGCCGGCCTGAACGTTCTCGAATGTGACGTCATAGACCGCCTCGCCGCGCGCGAAAGGATGGCGGAGGTCCGCCAGCATCTGCTTTGCAGCGGGGCGGATGTCGATTTCCCCGCCAGTCACTCCGAGCGCGCGCATCAACGCCAAAGCGTTGGCCTTTGTCTCCTCCGATGTGGCGAAGCCGGGCAGCGTATAGGCCAGCACGTTTTTCCGCTCGCGCCCGAGCAAATCCATGGCGCGGGCGGCGACGATCAGCGCCTGCGTGGAATCAAGGCCCCCCGAGACCCCGATGACGGCGCGCTCAATCCCCGTGGAGGCAAGGCGCCTGGCGAGGCCCTGAACCTGAATGTTATAGGCCTCATAGCAATCCTCGCGCAGCCGCGAGGGGTCCGACGGCACGAAGGGGAAGCGTTCGATCGTCCGCCGAAGCGCCACGGACGTGTCGGGCGCATCGAGCCTGAACGAGAGCGTCCGGAACGGCGGCGCCTGCCTTAGCTCTGCGCTCTTGCAATCGCCAAAGCTGTTGACGCGCATGCGCTCCTGGCGGAGCCGACCGAGATCGACGTCCCCGATAGCGAGCGCGGGCCCGCGCGGAAACCGCTGTGTTTCGGCGAGGAGGTCGCCACATTCGAAAATCGCGGCATGACCATCCCAGGCGAGGTCGGTGGTGGATTCCCCAGGCCCCGCCGCCGAATAGGCATAGGCCGCGATGGCTCGGGCGGATTGACTGGCGCACAAAAGGCGCCTCGCGTCCGCCTTGCCGATGGTGATGTTGCTCGCGGAAAGGTTCAAGAGCACCTCAGCCCCGGCGAGCGCGGCGCGCGTCGAGGGCGGCAGGGGGACCCAGACGTCTTCACAGATCTCGACGTGAAAGGTGAAAGGCGCCGACCCCGACGAACGAAACAGGAGATCGACGCCGAAAGGCGCCTCGCGGCCCGCGACCGACAGGCGCCCCCCGGTGACGCCCGCCCCGGCTGTGAAATAGCGGCGCTCGTAGAATTCGCGGTAGTTGGGCAGATAGCTCTTCGGCACGACGCCAAGGATGGCGCCGCGGTGAATCACGAGCGCCGCGTTGTAGAGACGCCCCTCGCATCGCAGCGGCGCTCCGATGACCAGCACGGGATAGAGATGGCGCGAGGCGTCGGCGATCCGCGCGACGGCTCTCTCGACGGCGTCGAGGAGCGCATCCTGAAACAGAAGATCATCAATCGCGTAAGATGAGAGCCCGAGTTCCGGAAACACCATGACAGCGGTTTTCGCCGCGTCTCCCTCCGCGGCGAGGCGAAGGGCTTGCTCGGCTGCGAAATCGGGATCGGCGACCTCCGCCGGCGGCACGCAGGCCGCGATGCGGATGAACTCATGGCTGTAGAGAGAGGTAAATCCGGTCATCGCCCGCAATTGGCTCCAGCAGCTCTCGCGATATGGCGTCCATTCTCTATACCATCGGAACCGGAGCGCCGGCGAATCGAGCGCGCCGTCGCCGCGGTGTCGGAAGGTCTGACAGCCGCCTCAAAAGGCCGCCCCCTCGCCTTCTGCGGGCGCGACGCCGACGGAAGCGCGAGAGATCTCGATGGCGCCTCCGCCCGGGTTTTTCCGCGCCCTGGTTTTTCCGTTTGATGGAGCAAGCCAGCGAAGACCTCGCGGGCCTTCCCGGATCGGAGCGCCGTTTTCGCGTGGTCCGCCAGGCTGCCGTTTGGTCCAAACGGCCATGACGGGATTTTATTCGCGGCGCTGTAAAACATTTTTTGTTCAAACTCGGCAGGCTACAAGCGAACAGGCTACAAGCGAACAGGCTACAAGCGAAAGAGAAGACGGGACCGGGCGATCAAAGTAACCTTTCTCGAGGCTTCATCGCCTTGACCCGAGGCCTTTGCCGCGACTTTGCTTCAAGGATCTCATTGACAGGGAGAGAAAGCGTGCCATCTGAACCATTGCAGGCCGCGTTGCATGGCGCCAGCCTCGAGGTCGTCGCTTCCGGTCCATGGACCGCCGCTCATGCGGGCGCGCTCGAACCGCTGGTCGAGAAGGTCATTGCCGGCGCGAGCGCTGGCAGCCTGTCCTTAGACATCCATGGCGTTCGCGAAATCGACACTTTCGGAGCCTGTCTCATGGAGCGGCTGCTCCGCAGCTACAGAGCAAGCGGCAAGCAAGCGCGGATGGTCGGCGTGTCGGACCAGTTTCGCGGATTGCTGCTGGAGATCGATCGCATCGCCGCCGCACCCGCGGCTCCGGCGAAAAAGGACACGCGATTCGCGATCTTCGAAGCCGCCGGCCGGGCCACTCTCGCGATTGGCCAGGACTTCGTGACCTTCATCGCCATGCTTGGAGCGCTCGGCGATGCGCTTATCCGCATTCTGGTGCGCCCGCGGACGTTTCGCCTGACGTCCGTGGTGAATCAGCTCGACCGCGTCGGCCTGCGGGCCGTGCCGATCATCTTTTTGATCACCTTTCTGATTGGCGGGATCATCGCCCAGCAGGGCTTCTTCCATTTCCGCAAATTCGCCGCCGAAGATTACACCGTCGACCTCGTTGGCATTCTGGTGCTGCGCGAACTCGGCGTGCTGATCGTCGCAATTATGGTGGCGGGCCGTTCGGGCAGCTCCTATACAGCCGAAATCGGTTCGATGAAAATGCGCGAGGAGATCGACGCCTTGCGGACTATGGGGCTCGACCCCGTCGAAGTGCTCCTCCTGCCGCGCGTCATCGCTCTCGTCATCGCCTTGCCGATCCTGACTTTTCTCGGCTCGATGGCCGCTCTTTACGGGGGCGGAGTGGTCGCCTGGCTCTATGGCGGCATGAGCCCCTCGATCTACATCTCGCGGCTGAAAGAGGCGGTCTCGATCACTCATTTCGAGGTGGGCATCATCAAGGCGCCGTTCATGGCGCTCGTCATTGGCGTCGTCGCCTGCGCCGAGGGCCTGCTCGTGAAGGGCAGCGCCGAATCCCTCGGGCTGCGGACCACGACCTCCGTCGTGAAATCGATTTTCCTCGTTATCGTACTCGATGGTTTCTTCGCTATATTCTTCGCCTCGATCGGGATGTAGGCAATGGACCCAGCGCAAAGTCCGGTCGTGATAGGCGTGCGCGAGCTCGTCGTCGGATTCGGCGATCATATCGTGCTCGACCACCTGTCGCTTGATGTGCGCCGGGGCGAGATCCTCGGCGTTGTCGGCGCGTCGGGAGGAGGCAAATCCGTCCTGCTTCGCACCATCATCGGCTTGCTGCCCAAACGTTCCGGCACGATCGTTGTGCTTGGCGCCGATCGCGACACGGCGAGTTTCGAGGCGATGCGCGCCATCGAACGCCGCTGGGGCGTTCTGTTCCAGCAGGGCGCCTTGTTCTCCTCGCTGACCGTGCGTCAGAACGTCGAATTCCCCATGCGGGAATATCTGAAACTATCGCAAAAGTTGCAGACCGAGGTCGCGATGGCGAAGCTCGGCATGGTCGGCATCAATGCGGACGACGCCGAAAAATATCCTGCCGAGCTCTCGGGCGGCATGACCAAGCGAGTCGCGCTGGCGCGCGCGCTCGCCCTCGATCCCGAGATCGTGTTCCTTGATGAGCCGACATCGGGGCTTGATCCCATCTCGGCCGGCGATTTCGACACGCTGATCAAGACACTGCAGCAGACGCTCGGCTTGACCGTGTTCATGGTCACGCACGATCTCGACAGCCTCTTTGCGGTTTGCGATCGCGTCGCGGCGCTCGTCGACGGCAAGGTGATCGCCGAAGGGCCGATCGCCGCCATGCTCGCCTGCGAACACCCGTGGGTGAAGGCGTATTTTCAAGGCAAGCGCGCGCGCGAGACAACGCATGCGTTCAATCATCCTGCAAGCTGAGGCGACAAGCGATGGAAACACGAGCCCGCTACATATTGGTCGGACTATTCGCGCTTGCCGCCATCGCGGCCGGCTTCGGCTTCGTCTATTGGTTGAACAATAATGGAGGGCTCGCCAAAGGAGTCGTTTACCGGATCCGCTTCGAGGGCCCGACGTCCGGCCTGCAGACCGGCTCCGCCGTTCAGTTCAATGGCATTCGCGTCGGCGAAGTGACCAGTCTGCAGCTCGACTCTAGTGATCCCCGCCGCGTCACGGCGACGATCGCCGTGGCGAGCGGGACGCCTATGCGCGCCGATACCAAGGTCAGCGTCGAGTCGCGGGGTTTGATGGGAAGCCCGGCGATTGCCCTCAGCGGCGGCGCGTCGACGTCTCCATTGCTGACCGCCTCCGATGCTGAGCCGCCCGTTCTCGTCGCCGACCGCAGCGCGACCCAGGATCTGACGCAGGCCGCGCGTGAGGCGCTTCAGCGCCTGGACAAGATTCTCGGGGATAATTCCGACTCTATGAAGAGCACAATGGATAATCTGAAAACCTTTTCGGAGGCCCTCGGCCGTAACTCGAATCGCATCGATGCGATCATGGCGGGCCTCGAACGCATGACCGCTGGCGCAGCGACGGAAAAAGCGAAGCCGGTCTATGATTTGACGGCTCCGAGCACGTTTCCAAGTTCAATCCACGCCCCGCGCGCCCAGTTCGTCGTCGCCGAGCCGACCGCCGTCAATGCTCTCCAGACGCAGCGCATGCTCGGCCGCGCGAGCGATGGCGAAATCTCCATACTTGGCGACGCGCAATGGAGCGACACGCTGCCCAAGCTCATCCAGGAGAAGGTCATCCAGAGCTTCGAGAATGCCGGCTTTTCCGCCGCCGTCGCGGCCTCGGTCGAGGGGGTGAGCCACAATTATCAGCTCGTGCTCGACCTGAGGAATTTCGCAATCATAAACACCCCCGATCCGACGGCGGATGTCGCATTTTCCGCGAAGATCGTGGCGGACAATGGCCATATCGTCAGCGCGCAGGTGTTTCATGCGACTGCGCCGGCGACCGGAACGCAGACGCCCGAGATCGCCGCGGCGCTCAATCAGGCTTTCGGCAAAGCCGTCACAGATCTCGTGGCCTGGACGTCGAAATCCGTGTGATCTACTCCCCGGCGGCGGGCCTTGCGGAAGCCAGACGCTTCCGCATCGGATGAGTCATGCTTTGGGCTCGTGAGCACAGAGCGCCTCGAGACGGTCGAGCAAGGGGCGCTGGCTGGTGAGGATCTTCGCCCGCGCGGCCGGCAATGAGTCATCCGCTTCGTCTCCGATCGCCGCGTCCCCTTCGCCGTGACCCGAGACTTCGTCGGAATCCAAGGCTCCGTCGAGATCAACGGCGGGCGCGCCGGGTCCAGCGAGCCGGCGTCCTGCAACCGCGCGATGTCGGAAAGTTCGCGCAGGCTCGCCAATGCGGAAACGCTTCGAAATTTGCGTCGTGAGATGGGCGAAGGCGTCGCTGGTTGCGACGCAGTTTCACGACCGCTCGCAGCTGGGCCATCGCGCTGGATCGTCAAGCGTCCGTCCTGCCGATGGCGGTTGCGACCTCATCGGGCCGATCATCTCCTTTGTCCTGCTGTTCCTCTGCGCCGAACCCGCCCGGCAACTCCCCCGCGAGCGGCTTGTCCTTGCTGAGGAGGCCGGCGTCCTCGAGCATCTCGATACGGGCAGGTCGCGCAGCGTGTCGAATCCGAAGTGCCTCAAACCGCTCCGCGTATCGGATTGACGACCTGGAGTCCGGCAAAGTCCTTTTCATTATCCGTCACGGCTGTGGAGCAAAGTTTCCGTGAGAGCGCAGCGGAACGACAAGGGATGAGCCGACTCATGCGGCGAGTATTGCATTCCAGATTTCGGGCGCCCGGTGGTCTTTGATGCGAAGCCTTCCGAGCTTGAACTGACTTTTTCTGATCCGGTGCATGAGTTTGATACCAGCGAGGGTGATCCGAGGCGTTTCGGAACCGCTTCAAGCCAAGCATAGGGCCCAAGCGACGTTTGATCGATCGATGATCCGGTTCAATGAGGTAATTCAAGTATTTCGACAGAATTTTGGTCCGCGCGCCTTGATGCTGTTCGAGCCATTCACGCGCCGCTCGATGCGAAGCTTGATAGCCGTCGAACGTGATCTTCTGCGGCAGTCGACCTTGGCTCTTGAACGCCCGACGGAAAACGGTTTGGCGGCAGCCACATCTCGCTTGGCGGAGCAGGAAATCGACGGTCATTCCAGTCCTGTCGACGGCGCAATAGAGGTAGGTCCAGCGACCTTTGATCTTGACGTAGGTCTCATCAACGCGCCAGCATTCGTCGGCTTGGCGAGCGAAAAAGCGGTTCCGCCGCTTTCGAATTCTGGAACAGCGCGTTGGATTCAGCGCAAGTTCGTCGTATGAGCCAGAGATAATCCGCGTTCCGCCATTATTTCCACGACGTCTCGAAAGCTGAGCATGAACCAGAGATACCAGCGCGCGCAGAAGATGATGATTTCCCGGTGGAAATGGCGGCCCTTGGGAAGATCATCCATGCTCAGTATAGGGGTCCGCTTGCTCCAGGAGCCAGTTTGCGGCGAATATCCCCGTTGCAGCGGTTTGCACCAGAGCCACGATGAGCATGACGCATGCGTTCAAGCCGCTGTTGCCATTTGAACGGCCTCGCCATGGAAAATGGCCGCGCCCGCTACGTGACCTGTTGTTCCACTGGCGATGCGGTGGAAAGCTGGCGCGGAGGCCGCCGTGACGGCGGCGTGCTGATCGATATCGAGACCGATGAGATCGTCGCCGACGGTCTCTCGATGCCCCACTCGCCGCGCGTGCGCGGCGACGCAGTTTATGTCGTCGAGTCGGGGCGCGGCGCACTTGTACGGATAGACCGGGCGAGCGGGCGACGCGAGGACGTCGCCTTTTGCCCAGGCTTCGCGCGCGGCCTTGCGTTCGTTGATCATTACGCCGTGCTGACGATCTCGCTGCCGCGCGGCGTCGCCCTCGACGGCCTGCCGGTGGCGGACACAATGCGCAAGCGCGGGGCGACGCCCTGGCGCGGGCTGATCATCGTTGACCTGCGCAACGGCGACATCGTGCAATGGCTGCGGCTGGAGGGGGATGTGACCGAGCTTTTTGATGTGGGGGTTATAGCCGGGGTGAGGTGTCCAAGGGGTTTTGCGCGCGGAACAGTCTTGTCCACCCGAGGAGAAGATCGATGGGATCTCGCGTCAGCCAGGCAAAATAACGAGGTGGCTACTCGAGGAAATGATGGCACTTCTTGAGGATCGCCACACGACGCCTAAACTAAATCGCGAGATTGCCCCGTCGTAACATAAACAAGCAACCCGTCGAGAATCGTTGAATGAAAAGGAGAAGTTGGTCATCGTCTCAAGAATTAACACGGATATCAAACCAATTGCTGTTGTGGTTCGTCGGTTATATAGCATATATATATCGCGATATTTGATCGTGAGATATGGTCGTACCGATAAAGAATTTGTAATAGTGCTATTACTTTATTCACTAATTACAATTATATGGTTCACTATAAATGCCCGTTACAGATTCAAAAGGATTTATCGTGCTTTTTATAGAATACATAGATATGACGCAAAAAGTGTTTTTGTTCAATTGTGCGCAGGCATACTGCTCTTGGCGTTTGCCCAATTCTTTATCTTGAAATGGCTGTACAAATCGGTGGGTGATTTTATGCTAACTGGCCATCTTAGTAAAGACATTATTGTTCCATATTTAACTATAGTTGCCTTCTTGCTGTTTTGTGCACTTTTTATAGTTCAAGTGCATATCTTGATCAGAAATAGACAGAAAATATTAAATAAAATATAGCCAATAGTGGGGAGCGTGAAAATGCCGTCGTATCTATTTGTTGTCGGCCTTGGTCTTACGGACGGCGTTTTATACCAGGCAGCGATGGCTGGTGGCTCCGGAGAGGCTTATCTTTCGACCTCGACTTCTGCAGTGTTTGGAAAATTAGGTTTACCATTTGCCGTCGCACTGGATGCGGGTAGCTTAGTTTATGGCGTGAGCGCAGGCCAAGATGCCCAGATCGGCAGCAGTGAGAGCACCAACGGCAGCATCGACACGTCCGGAGCCGCCTCGGATACACCTCTCGGCGACGCGGCGATCCCTGATTTTTCCCAGCAAGTTCAGAGCGCCTTCGATTGGCGGAGCCATGTGCAGACGCCGGGCATCGCCCTCCGCCTCGAAGGCGGCGATCGGCAGCGGCAACTCGAGAAAACTCTCAAGAATCGGCTCGCTTCGCTCGGGCCGGGCGCTTTTCGCGACGCCATAGCAACAGTTCGTGCGGATCGCGTCAACCGCGTCTGGAGCCTTGGATCATCTCCCGCTGGCAGCCCTCACCGCCAACAGTCGCGCGGGCGAACTCGCCCGCGCTCTGTGTGCGCTGCTTGTCTACAGATCAATCGCCACGGTTGTACGCCGGGGCGGCATGAGCGCGCACAATGATCCTGCGTGACCACGCATGAGAGTCACAACAGGCGCTCATAAACGGCGCGCGCCTGATGCCTGGAGCCGTCGCGTTCGTAGATGTGAGCCAGTTCGAGCAGCTTGTCCTGCGCAGCCTGCGCTTGCACCGTTTCGGAATGATCTTCTGACAACATCCAGTAGATTTCCATCGCCTGCCGGCGACTGCCTTCGCTACGGTAACGCTGCGCCATGGCCAACAAATGATCAAGGCTCTCGCGGATCACCTCCGCTCGATGCTCCTGAAAAAGGGCGCCGTGCGATACTGATTCTTGAAACTGCATATCCCTCTCCTTTTGTCATGACGTTCTGCGTCGGTTGGAGTCACAAGGATCCTAAAAAAGGAATTGGTTGTGGCGCCGCCGGCTGTCCTGAAGCAGCGGCCCGGTCCCCAATGGCCTCGTCGAAGTCCCGCTGCTCGATGCGCAGGGTGGCGACGTCGACCAATCCGCCTTTGGCCGCTGGAAACACGCGGCGGATCGCATTCATGGCGGCGCGGTCGCAGACGAACCGGACCTCGGCCGCCGACATTCCTTCCGTCAACTCGGCCAGGGCTGAGAGATCGATACGCTGATCGATCGGCTTCCTGCGCAGATGCACCGCCAGGATCGCCTGCCGCGCGACGCGATCCGGGCGCGGCACCTCAAGCCGGAAATCGAGCCTGCCGGGGCGCAGGAGGGCGTCATCGAGCATATCGGGCCGGTTGGTCGCTGCGATCACCCAAACGTCCTTCAGCGCCTCCACGCCATCGAGCTCGGTAAGCAATTGGCTGACGACCCGGTCTGTCACCGGCGAGCGGCCGTCGAAGCCGCGCTTCGGCACCAAGGCGTCGACCTCGTCCAGAAAGATAATGCAAGGCGCCGCCTGGCGGGCTCGCGCGAAGAGTTCGCGCACGCCCTGTTCGGACTCCCCGATATATTTTGACAATAGCTCCGGTCCTTTGACCGAAATGAAGTTGAGATTGCTTTGTGAGGCCAGCGCCTTCACCAAAAGCGTCTTGCCATTCCCGGGAGGACCATAAAGAAGGATGCCGCGCGGCGGCTGCAATTGGATCTGCTCGAACAGAGCCGGCTGGCTCAAGGGCCAGGCGATGGCCTCCTGCAGGGCGGCCTTGATCGACTCAAGCCCTCCCACGTCATCCCATCGGACATTTGGCACTTCGACGGCTACTTCGCGCAGCCCAGAGGGCGACACCTCGCTGAGGCCCTCCCTGAAATCCGTCATACCAACCTCCATCGCCATCAGCGCCTCATAGGGAATTGGCCCCGAATCGAGCGTCAGCTCAGGAAGCTGACGACGCAGCGCCGCCATGGCGGCCTCACGGCAAAGAGCGTTCAGATCCGCGCCAGTAAAGCCGTGCGTCGTCTCGGCGAGTTCCTTGAGATCGACATCGTCGCCGAGAGGCATCCCACGTGCGTAAATTTCCAGGATCTCGAGCCGGGCGTGCTCGTTGGGGATGCCTATGGCGATCTCGCGGTCGAAGCGGCCTGGCCGCCGCAAGGCCGGATCTATACTGTTGGGGCGATTGGTGGCGGCCATCACAATCACGTCGCCCCGGCCCTTCAGTCCGTCCATCAGCGCAAGAAGCTGGGCGACGACGCGCTTTTCCACCTCGCCTTCGACACGCTCGCGTTTGGGCGCGATCGCATCTATTTCGTCAAAGAAAATGATGCAGGGCGCACGCCGCTGCGCGTCGTCGAAGATCTTGCGCAACCGGGCTTCGCTCTCGCCGTAGAATTTCTGTATGATTTCCGGTCCGCTGACATAGATGAAAGCGGCGGCGGCCTCGTGGGCCACGGCGCGCGCGAGGAGCGTCTTGCCGCAGCCGGGCAGCCCGTGCATCAGCACGCCCTTCGGCGGCGTCATGCCGAGACGCTCAAAGATTTCAGGATGGGTGAGCGGCAGCTCGATCATCTCGCGTATTTTCGCGACTTCGCGCTCCATGCCGCCGAGATCGTCATAGGTGACGATGTCCTCCGCTGCCGCCTCCGCCTTGCCTGCCGACCCGCCGCGTGGATTTTCAATGGCGAGCAATGTGTCCGGATGAATCATCACGGGTCCATCGGGTTCGCTTCGCACGACCTGGAAATCGCGGTGGTTTCCTCCAAACAAAGCGATCCTGACGCGGTCGCCAGCCTTCATGGCGAGCCCGTCGAGGCGGCGCGCCATGTGGTCGATTTCATCTTCGCGCAAGGCGCCGGCGCCCAGCGGCGCCATGACAACACGACGGGCGACCGCAGAGGAGACCTTGCTGATCATGGCCCTCTGGCCCAGCGCCACGCCGGCGTTGGTGCGCCCGACCCCATCCATCTGGATAACCTGCTGACCTCTTTGTTCCTTGAAGGTCGGCATTCCCTTGGCGACGGTCTTTGCGCGCCCTTCAATCTCAAGCACGTCGCCAGGCGAGGCGCCGATCTGCCGCAGCGTTTCGGGATCGACCCTGACGATGCCGCGTCCTACATCCTCGCGCCGCGCCTCGACGACCGTCAGGCGCAACTTCTCCATGTTCGTCGCTGATGCTTCGCCTGACATGTCGTCCTCCCATCGTCTTCATTGACGATCGCTATTGATCGCGGATTTGCAGATATTCGACCTTGATGCGTCGCGGCAGAAATCTGGCGACGTCATGCAGGGCTCCGATAAAAAGAATTCCATCCTCCGCATCGCCAAGCGTCGCCTCGATGCGCCCGCCGATAAAGCGGTCGCGGGCCTCAAGCAGCGCCGCGGCGCTCGCCTCAGTGCGCAGCTCGGGCGATTGGAGCGCCCGATATTCTTCGAGAAGCAGGTCCGGCGCCTCGGTGCCGACGAGCGTCGCGCCGCCGCGCATGAGGTTGACCAGGAGTTGATGGTTCTGACTGCCCTGGGCCGCCAGTTCCTCCACCAGCGCGACCTCCCGGCCGCAGACCGGCAAGCTGTCCTGGAACAGCTTGACGCGCCTGAGATCGAGCCAGAGCGCCTTGATCGCATCCGCGATGGCGCGCCAGATGGCGTCGAATTTGGCGGATCGCTCCTCCCATTTGCTCTGGCCATAACGGGCGACGAAGGCTGCCTCATAGGCGCGTGCGGAAGAACCCATCTCGGGAGTGCTATGAAGCACCGGAACGTAGATCAATCGCGCCATCTTGCCGCCGGCTCCGTTTCCAGGGTGCTCCGCGCAAATGCGGATCGCTAGGTTGGCTGCTTGCTCAGTCGGACTTCAAGAACTCCGTTGCGCAGCGTGAGATGCGGCGCTCCGGGGGCCAGCTTCTCTTCGATGAGCGTCTCCTTGCGATAAAGCCGTTCGCCTGTCTTCGCCTCGAGGAGGAGGATGTCGCCGTCAAGGATGCAGCGTATCGCCTTGCGTTCGACGCCGGGCAGCTCGAAGAGCAATATGACCTCGCCCGGCTCGTCGAACATGTCCGTGACGGGCTCGAGGACTTCGAGAGAGCTTGGCTTCGCAGCGCGGCGGCGCGGCGTCTCAGGGCGCGCCGGAGCAGTCTCCTCGTGGCCGCCCCCTTCTTCCCCTTCGTCGACGAGCGTGCGCTTGCCAAAGGAATATTCCATCACCCTCCCATCCTTCTCGTGCCGCCCGCGGCGCGGTAGCTGATCGAAATCGGCGAGCACGGTGAAGAGATCGGAAAGCCCGCGTGCGATCTTGGTGAACCCGGCCGCGCCGGTGTCGTCATCTTTGTTGTTTTGATCGTCCCTACCCATGAGTCGTGCTCCCTTGCTCAAATGGCCCCGCGACGACGGCGCCAAGCGCCTGCTCGATCCTGCCCAATCGCGCGTCCATCGCTTCAAGCGCGGCGGTGCGCTCCACTGCCAGACGGTCAGGACGTCCACTGTAGTTCCACCAATCGAGGCCGAGTTCTTGCGCCTTGTCGACGGAGCAGATCACCAGGCGCAATTGAATTGTCAGAAGCTCGACTTCGACCAGCTTGATCGAAATGTCGCCGGCGATCACGACGCCTTTGTCGAGAATGCGCTCGAGCAGATCAGCGAGATTCGTGCTGTCGACGGAATGGGTCAGGGAATTGGCGGATGGCATGACGACACCTTTCAAAGCGCCCCATCGGGAACGCTAAGGTCGAGGGAAAGATCTTTGTCGGAAAATCCGAACTGCCGCTTCAAGCGTTCGATCTCTTCGGCTTGAGCGAAAAGCGCCGCGCCGACGTCCTCGACTTGCATGTCGGTCAGGCGCCCCGCCTCCATACGCCGCACGGCCTGCCGTTCGAGCACGTCATGAAGCAATTTGACAAGGGTGAGCACGAGACGAACGAGGCCTTGGGCCGTCGATGACCCGGAGGGGCCAGGGGCGCCGGCGGGGGCGATCGGCGGTTGCGGATGAATCCTTGTGGGGTCCATGCTGACAGCGGCGATTTCGGGCCGCGGCGCGGCGGCGGCCGGCATCGGCGTCGAAGGCGCTTGCGGCGGCGTTCGTGGATGCACAGGCTGCACGGGCGGGCGCCCTTCCGGCCAGATCGCGTCCACCGAGCCGAGGAGCAGTCTCAGATCGAGAAACAGCAGATCGACTTCCGCCAGCCCGATCGTCACATTGCCTTGCGCCGCCACTCCGCGCTGGAGGATTCGATCGAGCGCATCAGCCAGCGACAGCTGGTCGCCGCGCTCCGGCCGCGCCGTGGATGCGGGGCCAGAATCAGGAACGAGCATCGCCGCTGGCATCGGACCCGTCCTCCCCATGCAGGCGATCGAGGCGATACAGCAACGCCTGTTCGCGCGCATCGAATTCCGCTTCGGTGATCGCCCCATTGTCGAGCGCGCGGTGGAGCGCTGACAGATCAGCCATGATGGCCCGCTCGTCGAGAGCGGTCTCTTCCTGGACCGCTTGATCAATCTTCTTCAGAACAAAGACGAGCCCCCGCAACGGCGCCGATAGCAGATCGTCGATAAGAAACATGGCGGCGTCCTTTGAAGATAAATGGCGGTGATGAGCGTACTATCCGTCGCGCGGGCCGAACCGCGCGTGGTCTGCCTGATGTTGCTCGGCATTCTGTTGACGAGGAGGGTCGGATCGTCCGGCGGCGCCGTCGGCAGACTGGCGCAGTGAAACATGATCTCGTTCGTCTCCGACAGTCGGCGACGCCGGCGCCTCCGTCAGCCTCGCGGATCTTACCGAGCTGAACTTTTTGACGGTCAGAATCTTCCTCAGAACGAAGGCGACAACGTGCCCGGGCGCCGAAAGCAGATCGTCGATGACAAACATGGTCGCGTCCTCCAAGGGTGAACGGCGTTGCGCGTTCTATTGGCCGACCGGATTGAACTGCACGAAATTATGCGGCGGCCAGGGGCCGCTGATGTCGAAAGCGATGTCTTCGTCGAGCTGCGCCGCCGACTCATTCACGGCAACCTCGAATTGATCGAGACCCGCGCGAGGCACCAGCGCCGCCAAATTTGCGATCTCTTTTTCCTCGCGAACAGGCAATTTCATGACTTCAGCGCAGGAGGCGCCGACAACGGCGACGACCTGCGCCGTGCGGCCGTCGCGGTATTGACGCAAGGCGTCCTCGCACAGCTGGCCGAGCCGGATTCTATCATCGTAAGACGGAGGCCGGCGGCTGCGGAAAGTGCGTTCGCGCGCAGCGCGCAACGCCGGCGTCCGTTCCACAAGGTAGGCGATAGGATCAGGAACCTCAAGGCGCACGCGCAGACTCATTTCGATCGCGCCGGCGATCCGCAACAGCTGCGCAGTCAGCGTGTCTTGGTGCTCGTCGAGGAAAAGCCGCAGCTCAGCTTCCGACTTGGTCACGGCGCCGAACGCCATCGGCAATATGTCGAACTGCGTGTTGAGGGCGCTGAGCACGCGTTGATTGGCCGCGATGTTGCGGCGCTCGGCGCGCACCGGCGCAAGAGAACACTCGCTGACGATGGCGCAGAGCGATCCCTGCTCAAGGCGATTGACCGGCTGATCGAGGATGCCCTCCAGCGCCGGCAGTTCGTCGTCCCCCGCTCGACCCACGGCATAGACATAGAGACCCATCGCATGCTCTCCCACAACAAGCCCGCCCGCTGTCGCGCTCAGTGGCTGCTCGGGCTGAGATATTCGTAAGACCGGACGATCAGATCTATATCGAGTTCGACCAGGTAGTATTCCTGTTCGAGAATTTCCTGCGTTAGCGGCAGGCCGAGCGTCTTGATTTCAAGGTTCGGGACGAGAATTTCGGCCTCCGCGGACCATCCCAGCGCGCCATGTTCAACAGGCGCGATCTTGGTGATCCGGGTCTCCCGCGCGCCCAGCTCTGACTCGAGGAATTGCTTGACCGCGGCCCGGGCCGCCGACACCTTTCCGACAGGCGGGGGCGGGGGCGGCGGCGCCGTGACCTTCGACTTTTGATCGTCTTCGTGTCCTGCTCTTTGGTTCTTGGGCAGCATCTGCTTCATCTCCACGCAATTTTGCCGCGCGATCGGAAGGAATTCGTCGGTCGGCAGCTCTCGAAGTGTAAATAACTGAGGCAAGGCAGTCGCTTCGGGGCGAACAGTCGTTCAATACGAAAGTTGGAAGTTTCGCTTCATGGGCTTGCGCCCTACAGGCGATCGATGCGGCGCAGCAACCGCGTGCGCACGCGGCGCAGCGCCATTCAGGCTGGCAAGTATATTGGCGATTTCAGCGTCGATCTCACGAAAGCGGGTTTGAATTTTCTCGAAGCGGTCACTCGCCGCGCGCACTTCCAGCGTTCGGCGAGCTTTCTCCAATTCGAGAAAGCTGATGCGCAGATAAGCCTTGTGAGCTGGAATCTGTATGTCCGAGCGGTTCGCCAACGTTCGTAAATCAGCGGTTCCCCTTAAAGGTCGTCCTTGCGCCGGCATGGTCATTTTCCTCCTTTGGCTCGCGCGGCCGCGCGGCGGCCGGACCGCATCGTTACCTTGCCGTCCTCCTCCGCGCATTCGGAGCGGCGCAAAATAAGGTCGATGAAATCAGGCGAAACCGCCTGGTCGCTCTTCCCGTTCGGCGTCGTATGGCTGAGAATGTCGCGGCAGGCCCAAAGGAAGACGGGATTGCGATAGCTTGCTTCGCCGCCGCGCGTAGCGAGCACGCGGGCGATGGCGATCGAGGCGCGCAGAGTGGGAAAATGCGGATCCTTTCCCTCGACGCGGCACGCCCTCACGACATCGACGACCCGCGCCGCGCGTTGCGGATCGACGCCGGATTTGCTGGCCGTGATGGCGATCTCCGTCTCCCGATCGTAGTGACCGAGCTCCAGCGTGATCATCCGATCCAGCAAAGCGTCCTGGGCGCGGTAGACGCCCGCGTATTCCGCCGGGTTTGAAGTGAAGATCGCGCGAAAGCATGGATGCACTTTGACGTAGCCCTCGCCTCGGCCGTGCAATCCCGGAATGTTGAGAACACCCTCCGATAAGATGCTGAGGAACGGGTTGTTGGCTTCCGGCTTGCTCCGGTTGAATTCATCGTAAATGATCGAATGTCCAAGCCGGCAAGCCGTTGTGATACGGTTGTCGATCCAAAGCGCGCGCCCTTCCTCTTCAAGCTTGAAGACCGAGGGGATGTAGTTGTCGACGAGGCGCGACTTGCGATACCCGCTCTCACGACCGATGAGGTCGGAACTGCCGAACTCATGATCGCCATGGATGAGGATCGCGGGACGGCCGAGCTGAGCCGCGACGTGGAAGGCGAGCGTCGTCTTCCCGGTGCCGGGAGGGCCTGATAAATGCAGGGCATAGCCTGCCTCGAGGTAAGCCATGGCTCGCTCGGTGATATCCTTAACGGCGGCGGAGCTTACGAATGCTTCGCTCGGAGCCAATGCGATCGAGTCGCTTTGGTCGCCAGCGTCTGGATCGACCGCATCGTGACTTGCGAATGGGACGACGCTCATTTCGAATCTCCACCGTGACGTTCGCCCGGGCCACGATGACGGCCCGAACGGCTCGTCGCATCGCCCGATTGCGCTGCGGCGCTGGAGGCTCCATGCGTCGCGGCGGGTCCATGCGTCGCGGCGGGCAAGGGGATTTCGGCAGGCCGAGGCGCTGCGGCGTGGACAACGACAGACTCAGCCGACTGCCGATGGCTCGCTTCGGCCGCCGGCTTGCTCGTGCGGGACATTCCGCGCCATATCGCGACCGCCTCGCGGCGATCCTGCGCATAGCCGGCAAACCGCGCGCGCAGGGCGACGGCCCGATCGCGACCGCTCTTGTCGAATTTGTCGAGGAGGGAAGCAACGCCGCTCGTCAGATCGCGCATGAAGGCCGCCGCGGCGTTTTGGCGATGCTTCTGGCGAGCAAGCTGTTCGCGGCCGAACTTACCAAGAAGCCCTTTGACCTCCCGCCGACGACCGTTCCTCTCATCGCGCGCCTTATCGCGTGATGACTTCGATTCCTGCATCCGCGACGTCTTCAAACCTTGCATAAATGAGTGAACGTCGGCGTGGCGGGTTCGGGTCGCCGCCATGAGGCCGGCCGCCTGCTCACGGGTTGCCCTGCCGCGCGACGCCCTCAGGCTCTCCAGCATTGAGCGAACTTCGCGATGGCGACGTGTCGTCGCATTCTTGATCTCCGTCGCCAGTTCGCTTCGCTGCCGGCGCGCCATCATGATTCCGTCCATCATATGAGTTGCGCTTTCCGCCATTTTCGCCATGTCTCATCCTCCATCCGGGTCAAATTGCCGCCGGGAGCGCGATCGTGGTCGCGACCGCGCTCCCGGGCTGCTTGCAGACGCTACGCGGGCGCTGCGGCGGAAGCCGTAAGGCCGACCGCTTCTGCATATTTGAGGTAGGTTTCAACCGAGGCCACGACGACCCGAGCTTCGATCGTGATCAGCTCAATACCAACCAGCGAGATCTTGACCCAAGCATCGATCACGATGCCTTTGTCGAGGATCCGATCGACAACTTCGGCGAGGCTCGACGAATCGGTGGACTTCTGTACGCGTGCCATGAAGCTTCTCCTTGTGAACGCTGTGAGCGCTTCGTGCATTGACCGGAACAGGCGAGAACCCTCCGGCACTTGTAGAAATTGCAAGAACGGAGCCACGCGAGCGCAATTTCTCAGGAATTGAAATAGAGCCAGAGAATCAACAGCTTCGCCATTACCAACACGACAAAGCCCGCGGCCTTCTACACAGCATGCGGGCGAATGCGCCCAGATTCACGGGCGGCGATTCCCCTCTCCACTGCCCTTCACCGCGTCGACGATCGCGTCAATCCGAAACGGCTTCGCAAGAAAACCGTCGATTTCGGACGCCCGCACCGCCTCGATGATGCGAAGGTCGTCTTCTAGGAAATAACCGGAGATCATGATGATCCTCATCCCCGGTTGCATGTTGCGCAATTTCTCAACCAGTCGCAGACCGTCCATATCAGGCAGCCGCGCATCGACGAAGGCGATCGGAAATGACTGTTCAGCCAGCGATGAAATGGCGCTTTGCGCCGAACCGACCGTGGTCGCCGTATAGCCAACGCCCGCCAGAGCGATCTCGAGCACCCAACACATATCCTGATCATCGTCCACGATAAGGACAGTTTCGGGGGCGCGCTCGATCGCAGCGCGGCCCATGTCAGGAACTCTCCCTGGAAGGCGCAGCGGATGGAAGACGCACGACGAAAGTGGTTCCATTGCCGGGCGAGGTGCGCACAGTCAGTCCGCCTCCGTGCTGACGCACGATGGAATGACACACGGACAAGCCAAGCCCCGACCGACGACTGTCGTTGCGCGTCGTGAAGAAGGGGTCAAAGATTTTGGAGACATGGGCCTCCGGAATGCCGACGCCTGTGTCGCCGATCTCGATGACGACTTCGGCGGCGTCGAGCCGGAAGCCGATCGTCAGGCGGCCGCCGTTCGGCATCGCCTGGAAGGCGTTCAGCATGAGATTGATGAGGACGAGCTCAAGAAGATTCTGCACGCCTTCCGCCCATAAGGACAGGGTTGCGTCCGGCAGCCGCCAATCAACAGTTGTCCCGGTCGCAGCCTCGCCAGAGGCGAACATCAGAGCATTCTTCAACACGTCATGCACATCGACCCGCGTCGTCTCGGTAATAGGGCCGGGCCGCGCAAACCGCAGCAGGCTCTCGACGATGAGCGAGGCGCGGTCGATGCCTCCGATGACTTTCGTGACGCATTCTTCGAGCAAAGCCGGCGACGTCATTCTGTACTTCATGAGTTGCGCGGCCGCTGAGCTGACGCCCAACGGGTTGCGAATTTCGTGCGCGATGCCTCCAATCACCATGCCAAGCGCGGCGAGCTTTTCGCCCTGGTGCATCTGCGCCTCAATGGCCCGCTGCTCGACGAGATTGCGCCCGACGACGACGACGCCCGTAACCTCGCTATTGTGGCCAATCATATGCGACAAATGCCAGGAAACCGGTATGCTATCGCCATCCCGGCACCGCATCGGCCATTCGAACGAGCGTCGGTCTTCGATCTGGTCGATCCTTCGGAAACAGGCTTCGACATCGGGCTTTACCTCGGGATCAATCTGGTTGGTCAGCAGGGTGCCGCGCACTTCAGCCTGAGTGTAGCCGGTGGCCTTCTCCGCCGCCGTATTCCAGGTCATGATGGCCCCGTCTGGATCGGTGGAGATGATGAGATCGCCGGCGCTCTCGACGATGCTGGCGAGATGCAACTGCATCCGCCGCACCTCCTCCCCCAGCCGCAACAGGTCGGTCACATCGTCCATGACCAGAATGGCGCCGCCCGAGCCGCCCTGGAGCTGAAGCGGACAGATGCTATAGGAATAGATCCGCAGGGGAACACCCGGCGCGCGGTAGGTCATCCGCTGGCGATGCAGCGTTTTTCCAGTGACGATAACCTCCCGGATTTGCTGGTCGAGCGCCGTGTCCTGGAAGGCGGGGGGAAAAATCTCATGCAATCGCCGCCCCATGATCAAGGTCAGGCTGCTGCGGGATTTTTCCAGAAAATTGTGATTGGCCGCCAACACGGACGCCCGCTCGTCCAATATCAAGATGGACGAAGGAATCGTCGCCATCACCGCGTGAAAGAAACTCTGATGATCCAGCGTGGCGAATGGCATCTGCGTCGCCTGTCCTGGCGCCACTAACGTGGCGGTTTGAGATCCGGCCGGAAACTGAACGGCGGCCACGGGCCCGATAATGCAATCGTGACATGTCCATGCGAGGCGCGGGCCGACGCATCCCTCACGCGCTCCTGCAAGGCGGCGACGTCTGGTTTCCCCACCAGCAAAGAGTAGCGTGCAATGAGTTCCGGCTCGTCCGCCCCGTTTGGCCGGCGGTTCGCTTCATGCCGGCGAACGGTGGCCGTCAGGGGTTTGAGGTCCGTCACAAAGGCGCAAATAAACGCGCCGGCCTCGGCGCGGCCCTGCTCGATAAGCGCATTTCTGTCACGGCAAAGCCGCATATACCGCTTGCCGGGCGTCAGTTCGCACCAGTCCGGCCATGCCGCGCGCGCCAGCCGGTCGAGGCTTTCGGCCTCATCGAGGCGGGCTGTACCGCGTAGCTCCCATTCTTCCTTGCCGGCGACGGCCTGCAGGAATTCGGCGATCGTCGCCACATGGGCGTGAGTGAACGCCGTCAGGCTGTCGAGGCTCTCATAGAGCGTGCCAAAAGGCGCCGGGAACACCGATGACCATTGGGCCGCCCAATCGACGAGGGCGGCATGACGGCGCACGCGCGGCGCCAGCCAAGCGACATCGGCTAAACGGCGCTCCGCATCGGCGCCGCAATAATCCGCGACGGGAACGACGCCAATCAGCGCCGCTACCGATCCTACGCGATGCAGAATGAGCCGTCGCTCCAAAACCGCTTCGGGCGGGCGCCGCTCGAGCGCGCCATCATATTGGGCGAAGGCGAAAAGGCAGATGACCTCCTCGCCCGCAATGGGCGGCGGCGCGGCGGCGCTGTTGCGCTCAAGATCGATTTTATTCATCGACCGTCGTCTCAACGCGCTCTCGCAGCGTCTTCAACTTGGTGCGGTAGGTCTTGTAGTCGATGCCAAGGAGCCGCGCCGCCTCGGCCTTATTGCCTCTGGCCTGCTCGAGCGCCTTCACCACCGCATCGCCCTCGAGCGCGCGGATATGGTCCTGGACCTTATGCCGGAGGGTGATCACGCTGGTTGATATTGGGGGAGGCAGGACAGGCGCCACGGCGCAGAGGCCGAGGCTGTCGGTCAGATGTTCAGGCTTTATCACCTCCAACGCGCTCAGCGCCGCCCGACGCATGACATTGCGCAACTCACGGACATTTCCGGGCCAGCGATAAGCGCGCATCAGATCCAGCGCCGCCGGCGCTATTTCGGCCGGCGGCCGCCCGAGGGATGCCCGCGCCTGCGTCAGAAAGCGCGTCGCGAGGAATGCAACATCCTCCGGCCGCGCGCGGAGCGGCGGAACCGCGATGACATATTCGGCGAGGCGAAAGTAGAGATTCTCGCGAAAGCCGCCAGCTTTGGCGCGGTGCTTCAAATCATCGTTCGTGGCTGCAATAATGCGCACGTCGAGATCGATCAATTCGGTGCCGCCAACCCTGTGGATGGTGCGCTCTTCGAGTGTTCGCAAAAGCGCCTTCTGCCCGGTCATGGAGAGATTTCCGATCTCGTCCAGAAAGATCGTCCCGCCATTGGCTGCGACCTCGAACCAGCCGCGATGGCGCGCGACGGCGCCCGTATAGGCCCCCTTTTCGTGACCGAAGAATTCGGTGTCGGTGAGAGTCTCGGCGATTGCGCCGCAATCGACGACGACGAGCGGCCGGCCGGCCCGGCGGCTATAGCGATGGAGATTACGCGCGACGACTTCTTTGCCGGCGCCGGTCTCCCCCTGGATAACGACGGAATAGTCAGTCTCCGCGACAGCTTCGATCTGATCGATCAGGCTCTCCACCGCAGGGCCCTGGCCCATGGCTTCCTTGATCGTGGCGCGGATGCCGACTGCTGACGAAGCGGGGGCCTCGCCGCGCCGCGCGATGGCTCGCTGCACAGCATTCACAAAATGGTCGTTGCGAAATGGCTTGGTGAGATACTCGAAGGCGCCCTCCCGAATGGCCCCCACCGCCCCTGAAATGCTGCCATGGGCGGTGACGATGATGACCGGGAGGCCTTGGTCATGCCGGTGGAGGCGGCGCAGCACTTCATCGCCGCCGAGGTCGGGCATTCGCATATCCAGGACCACAGCATCTGGCGCCGCGCGGACGACCCTGTCGAGGCCGGACCGGCCTCCTTCGGCTTCGGCGACGTCAAATCCCGCATCCGCCAGGATATTGCGCATCGCCCATCGCATATCCCGATCATCGTCAATCAGCAGGACCGTGGCGCGCTGGGCCATCATATCACATCGCTCGGTATGAGAACCTGACGCAAATCAAGTTGCAACTGCTCGATGCTTGTTCTTTTGGCGAGCAATTATTGTAAAAATATTTACTCTCGATAAAGTTTGTATATTACGTGAAATTTGAATGATTGTTTATCATTGTTATTATTTTTACACTAGTCGCATATTTCGCATTGACGCAAATCAAATACGATCGAACGCCCTCCAAACCGGCGTTATCTCGCGTTTGTGTTCGGAGCTCGCGCCGAGCCTGCCGACGCAGGCGGGGCGCGACCGGCCACGCTCAGGCCTGACCGTAACACTGCCGAGGTGAGCGGACGCGCCCGCGTAGCTGAACCTCAACATCGACCCATACGGACGCGCCGACAGGCGGGGCCGTCACGTTGTCATTTTGAGGAGCAAGTTGAAGCTCGCGATGAGGAGATAAAGAGATGGCTCTGTCGCCCTTTGGCTGAAGCGGCGCTGGTTTGACACAGAACAATTTAGAACAACCCCGCGAGGGTTAGAATAAAATGATGAGCATGCCCAAGATCCTTTTTCTTTGCGTCGCAAACTCGGCGCGTAGCCAGATGGCGGAAGGCCTTGCCCGGCAAATCCTTGGCCCTGATGTCGAGGTCATGAGCGCGGGCTCGCAACCATCGAAAATCAATCCCCATGCCATCGACGCCATGGCCGAGATCGGCGTCGACATCTCCCGGCATCGGTCGAAGTCGACCAGCGAGATCAATCCAGCCGGGATTGATCTCGTGGTCACGCTCTGCGCCGAAGAGGTCTGTCCCGTCCTCCCCGGGGCCGCGCGCCGCCTGCACTGGCCAATCCCCGACCCCGTGTCTACCGACCCATCATTGGCGCCTGAAGATGTGCGTGTCCGATTCCGGACTGCGCGCGATCAGATCAAAGCCCGGATCGAGATCCTGGGAAGCCTCCTCCATCTTCCTGAAGGCCCGGCGGCAAAAGAGTTCCATAGCAGCATCCGGGTCAGAAGCCTGCCCGACAGCGTCCGCTTCTATGCCTGGCTGCTCGACGCCTGGCCCAAGGAATGGACCCATCGTTACGCGACCTTCATCCGGCCGGATCTCAAGTTGAATTTCGTGCTCCTCGTCTCCGACGGCAAGGAGCTGCATCACGACACGCTCTACCATCTCGGAATCGGGGTCGCGGACAAGGCCGCCGTCGTCGATGCATATCAGCGAGCGGGCGCCTTCGGCGCCCATGTCGAGAAGCCGCCGCGCACAACCTGGAAGGGCACGCCGCTGCACGAGCTATGGCTCACGGATCCAGATGGCAATCTGATCGAGATCTATGCGCGGTTGACCGATGCCGAATTGTCGATGAAACCGGCGGACGAAGCGCCCGTCTTCCTGACGCCTGACGACGCGGAAGCGCGAGCATGACGGAGAGCCGGGATGCTTGAATACAATGTTTGCGCCCGGCGCATCGACGGACATGGCGGCGAGGCGTCGGTGAAGGAGGCGCGGATTATCCTCGACACCGACGTGAACGGACGGCTGGATGCATTTAACCCGGCCGAATTGTTTCTGGCGGCTCTCGCCGCCTGCATGATCAAGGGCATCGAACGCGCGACGCCGATGCTGAAGTTTGATTTGCGCGGCGTCGAGGTCAAGCTCCATGGCGTTAGGCAGGACAGCCCGCCAAAGATGAATTCGATCGATTACGAACTGATTGTCGATACCGATGAAACCGACCACCGGCTTGAATTGCTGCACGCCAACGTCCGCAAATACGGCACGATCTCGAACACCATAGCTGAGGCGGTTAGGCTTGACGGAATCATCAGGAGAAAATCGTGATCCGGCCGCGCCTGCCCCGGACAAGCCATCGCGCCGCTTATATCGGGCGGCTGAGAGGCGCCGGGTTATGCCGCCCTGCTCCGGCAGGGTATGTTTCATAGTCAACGCGCTTTCAGGGAGGAAATTCGCATGACCAAAAGAGAAGCCGTGCTGTGCGCGCCGGTCCGCACCGCGATTGGAACCTATAATGGTTCGCTGAAAGCGACGCCCGCGACCGCACTTGGGGCGACGGTCGTCCGCGAGACTGTCCGCCGCGCCAATCTCGATCCGGCCAAGCTGCGCGCAGTCGTCATGGGCAATGTGGTGCAGGCGGGAAACAAGATGAATCCGGCGCGCCAGTCCGCCATCCATGGCGGCGTGCCGGTCGACGTGCCGGCCATGACCGTCAACCGTGTTTGTGGTTCTGGCGCGCAGGCGATCGCCACCGTGGCTCAGGACATCTGGCTAGGCTTCGGCGACGCCGCCATCGCTGGCGGCATGGAGAACATGGACGCCGCCCCCTACCTGATGCTGGGCGGCCGCTGGGGTTACCGGATGGGCAATGCCGAGATTTACGATTCGATGCTGCGCGACGGGCTCAACGACGCCTTCTCCAACGAGCATTCCGGTTGGCACACAGAGGATCTCGTCACGAAATGCCAGATCAGCCGCGAGGATCAGGACCGCTGGGCGGCGCGCTCGCAGGAGCGCTTCTCGACCGCGCAGGCGGCCGGCAAGTTCGACGCCGAGATCGTCGCCGTGGAAATCAAGGGCCGCAAGGGGCCGGAGCTTTTCGCCAGGGACGAGCACAATCGGCCCGGCACGACGATCGAGTCGCTGGCCAAGCTGAAACCAGCCTTCCGCAAGGATGGAACCATCACGGCGGGGAACGCGCCGGGGCTCAACACCGCCGCGGCGGCAATGATCGTCGCGGAGCGTGGTTTTGCCGATGCGAACGGTCTCGATCCGGTCGCGCGTCTCGTCGCCTACGGCCTTGGCGCGGTGGAGCCTGGCATGTTCGGCATCGGCCCCGTCCCGGCCGTCCGGCAGGCGCTGGAGCGGGCTGGATGGACGCTTGGCGACGTCGAACGCGTTGAGATCAACGAGGCCTTCGCCGCCATTGCGCTTGCGGTCACCCGCGAACTCGGCCTCGCCGAAGACGTCGTCAACGTCGAGGGCGGCGCCATCGCCCACGGCCATCCGATCGGCGCCAGCGGCGCTATCCTGACCACCCGGCTCCTGCATTCAATGAAACGCGACGGGCTTCGGCGCGGCGTCGTCACGCTTTGCATCGGCGGCGGCCAGGGCATCGCCCTGGCGCTCGAAATGCTGGCCTGAGGCGGGCTGACGAACCTCCCGCAGGACTCGGATGCGCATCCGTTGGATCTGCGTGCCCTGAAGGAATTGACGCAGGTCATTCCAACGCCGCGAAATCGCAGGCATTCTTGAGCAATGGAAAACACGATAGTCAGCGGCGCCTCCGCCAGCTCCATCTCGCCCAAAGCCGAAAATACCGCTTTGGCCACGCCCTTGACAAAGACGGAGGGGCCTCACGTCGCGCCAGTGACACCGTCCGCGACGGTCAGTCCGCCGGACCCGCTCGAGCGTCTTTCCGAGACATTGGACAAGATCGTCCACTCCTCCCTGGCGCGTCTGACCGCCGGCCTGTCGCCCGCCGCCATGGCGGAGGCGTATTCGGACTGGGCCATCCACCTCGCCTTCTCCCCAGGCAAGCAGGCCGCGCTGGCCGGGAAGGCTGCGCGGAAATGGGCGCGGCTCGCGACAAACATCCAGCAGTCCATTTTGTCGGGCGGCCGCTGCGAGGCCTGCATCGAGCCGCTCCCGCAGGATCGGCGTTTCGTGGCGAAGGAGTGGCAAGACTACCCCTACAATGCGATCTATCAAAATTTTCTGCTGCAACAGCAATGGTGGCACAACGCTACGACTGGCATCGATGGCGTCTCGAAGCAGCACGAGAGAGTGGTCGAGTTCGCATCCCGTCAGCTTCTGGACGTGGCGTCGCCAGCGAATTTTCTCGCCATCAACCCGGTAGCGCTGCGCCGGACGTTGGAAACCGGAGGGATGAACCTCTTCGACGGCGTACAAAATTTTTGGGAGGACTGGGGACGCCTCAGCCGCGGCGAACCGCCTGTTGGAACGGAGAATTTCAAGGTGGGGCTCGAAGTGGCGGTCGCGCCCGGCGAGGTCATCTTCCGCAATCGTCTGATCGAGCTGATCCAATATGCGCCCGCGACTGAGACGGTGAGGCCGGAGCCGATCCTGATCGTTCCAGCGTGGATCATGAAATATTACATCCTCGACCTTTCGCCGCAGAACTCGCTTGTTAATTTTCTGACAAAACAGGGCTTCACGGTTTTTATGATCTCCTGGAAGAATCCAACCGAGGAGGATCGGGATCTCGGCATGGAAGATTACCTCCGGCTCGGCTTCCTGGCGGCGCTCGACGCCGTTAACGCGATCGCGCCCGATGCGAAAACACACGCGGTGGGCTACTGCCTTGGCGGCACGCTCCTTTCCATCGCCGCCGCCGCGATGGCGCGGGATGGGGATAACCGGCTAAAGTCTGTCTCGTTCTTCGCTGCGCAGCAGGACTTCACGGAAGCAGGCGAACTTTCTCTCTTCATCAACGAGAGCCAGGTCCACTTTCTTGAGGACCTGATGTGGGAGCAAGGCTATCTCGATGGAAAGCAGATGGCTGGCGCCTTCCAGCTCCTGCGATCGAACGATCTCGTCTGGTCGAGGATCATGCGCGACTATCTCATGGGCGAGCGCGCGCCCATGAACGACCTCATGGCCTGGAATGCCGACGCAACGCGGATGCCATACCGGATGCACTCCGAGTATCTGCGTAAGCTCTTTCTCGACAATGATCTCGCGGAAGGCAGGTTCAAGGTCGAGGGGCGGCCGATCGCGCTGACTGACATCCGCGCGCCGATCTTCTCCGTCGGAACCGAGCGCGACCACGTTGCGCCCTGGCGATCGGCTTTCAAAGTGCATCTGCTGACCGATACAGATGTGACGTTTCTGCTCACCACGGGCGGACACAACGCCGGCATCGTCTCGGAACCCGGACACCGGGGCCGCAGCTACCAGATTCTTACGAAGGCGGCGCAGGACCGTCATATCGATCCTGACGCCTGGCAGACGCTGGCGCCTCGCAAGGAAGGCTCATGGTGGCCCGAATGGACCGCCTGGCTTGCCGGCCACTCGGGCAAACCTGTAGCGCCGCCGCGACTGGGGGCGCCTCAATCCGGCTACACTCCGCTATGCGCGGCTCCTGGCTCCTACGTCCAGCAGCCTTGATGGCGCTGGCGATCGTCGCGGGCAATGTTCCCGATCGACATGACGGTTCGTCCAACCGCCAAGCGCCCCGAGGGCAACCTGTTGTCTCTCACGGCTCCGGTTGCGGCGTGGCTGCGCCGCTGGGCGGTAAGATCGGGTAGGTCACAGTCGGCTGGTCCCCTGTCAGGCTGGCGAGGAAGGCTGTGATCTTGTCCACCTCATCGTCGCTGAGCGAGACGCCGAGCTGGCTTGTGCCCATGACCGCCACCGCCTGACGCAAATCCCAGGCTTTGCCGGTGTGGAAATAGGGCGCCGTCAAGGCAATGTTGCGCAGCGTCGGCACCTTGAAAACATATTCGTCGCTCGGCGTCTTGCTGACCATGAAGCGGCCCTTGTCGGCGGGCGGCAGCAGTTCCGCGCCCGGCTTCTCAACCACTCCGAACGGAGCGTACATGCCGCCTCCCACGTTGACGCCATTGTGGCAATTCGAGCATCCCTTATCCATGAACAACGCCAGGCCCTCCTTTTGCGGCGCCGAAAGCGCGTCGGCCTCACCTTTGAGAAAACGATCGAACGGCGCATTTGGCGTGATCAGCGTGGCTTCAAAAACGGCGATAGCCTTCTGCACATTGGCGAGCGTGGTCGGGTCCGCCTCACCCGGGAACGCCTTGGCGAAGACCTCGCCATAGCCGGGGACGCCCTTGAGCTGTTCGGCCACATGCGCTTTCGGCGACGCCATCTCGACCGGATTCATCATCGGCCCGCCAGCCTGCTCCTCGAGATCCTTGGCCCGCCCGTCCCAGAACTGGGCCTTGTTGAAGACCGCATTAAAAACCGTCGGCGCGTTCCGGCCGCCCAGCTGCCAGTGATGGCCGATAGATTTCGATTCAGCATCAGCTCCGCCAAGTCCCAGATTATGACAGGAGTTGCAGCTGATGGCATGGCTCGCGGATAATCGCGGGTCGAAGAAAAGCATTTTGCCAAGTTCAACCTTGGCGGGGGTCGCCGGGTTGCCGGGCAAATTCGGCGCGGTTGTCGGAATCGGCTCGAACAGCTGCTTCGCCTTCGTCAGCAGTTCCTCGGCGGCCAGGGCGGGAGAGGCGATGAGATAGGCGACGGAAAGGAAGACGGCAGAAATGCTTTTTGCCATGATGAGTTTCCTTACTCTAGTTCGCGCTGCGCCTTTATGGCGGCGGATCATTGCGTCGATCCATACCGACTGTCGCGGCAGTACATTTGACGCAACGCGCACGCGACTAGCGTATTCGCGTTACAATTTCTAAATGGACGCCTGCCAAAAGTAAATCATGAATGCTTCCCTGAATGATATTATGACATACTGATATAACCTGAACGAAAGCTTTGAGGCTCTGGCTCCGGGCCGTCATCTGGACGATTTCATCCCGATACCAACCCCACGCGGAAACGCTCTGTGGCCGAGCGACCCGATGCATCTTGCCGACCTCGTCACTATATAACCTCGAAAGACGTTGGAAGGAAAAGGCGTTGGTGCATTTGCGCGCGCGATCCGCTTCCGGCAGCGGTGAGTTCCGGGCTGCAAAAACTGTATGGTCTCGTTGGACGGGAGGATATGACCGTGGCGCACGATGCCGGCGCCCGGACACTCGAAGGAGGCACGCAAATGATGCAACAAAGCTCTGACGGCCCGATCCAGTACACAGAATATTTTGCGTGGGATGCGCCCACTCGATGGTTTCACTGGATCAACGCGCTTTCCGTGCTCGGACTCATCGGGACAGGGGTAGTGATCCTCAATGATGACGCCCTCGGCCTTTCGGCCAGCGGCAAGATCGCGCTGAAAAGCGTACACGCGTCATTCGGCTACGTGATGGCGATCAATCTGCTCTGGCGGTTCGTCTGGGCATTCTTTGGCAATCGTTACGCGCGGTGGCGGGCGATAGCGCCGGGCGGACCCGGTTATCCCGCCGCGCTGCGAGGCTACGTCATGTCTTTCCTGTCCGGGCAGCCGCAACAGTTCGTCGGGCATAACCCGCTGGCGCGCATAGGAGTCTCCCTGATCTTCCTGCTGCTCCTCGTGCAGTTGGCTACAGGCCTCGTCATTGTGGGAACCGATCTATTCTGGCCGCCGTTCGGTCACTGGTTTGCGCAGTGGGTGGCCGCGCCGGGCGTCGACCCCGCGGCCGTTCAACCGGGGGCGTCGGCCGTGATCAACGAGGCGTCCTATCAAGCCATGCGCGCTTTTCGTGGACCATTCGTCGAGATCCACGAGCTTGCATTCTACGCTTTGGCCGTCGTTATCACGCTCCACATTATTGCAGTGGTTTCAACAGAGCTTCACGAGGGCGGCGCCATCACGTCCGCGATGTTCACTGGCCGCAAGATCCTTACCCGAAAGCCGCCGGACGCGACGTGACAACAGCGCATATTTAAGCCAATCCACCGCGGATCGCGAGAACTGTCGACATGGACGACCCCGCTGACAAACCGATTAAAAGTCGAGGCAAGCCAATGCTTGAGCGCCTGAGGGAGCCGCAATGGCGCTTTGCGAGAATCCCTCTCGGCACGGTGCTTGTCCTCGGGGGCGTCATCGGCTTTCTTCCGCTGGTGGGCTTCTGGATGCTCCCTCTCGGCTTGATGATTCTCGCAATCGACATTCCACTTGCTGGCCGCCTTTTGGATAGGCTGACGAAGCTCGGCCGCCGGCTTAAAGATTTCTTTCGGCGGCGGACAAATCGATAAATCATTGGCGTCGTCAGCTATTTGCGAAACAGCCCGGCACGGCCCGTGGCGACCGACGCCATAGGCCGCCTTTTCTGGCCGCGGCGCACGATCCCATCGGCCTATGGGTGACAGATCAGCGTCATCACAACAGAAGCGTTGACGTTGCAGGCGATAACTGGCCGCCGCTCGCGCTCGCGCGCTCCAACCAAGCATCAGCTTCGCCATCAATGATGGCGACGCTCGCGCTGCAACGTCTCATCGGTTGATCTTGCAGAAATTGATCTGGCTCAACGTACACAACCCGGTTTCACTCTACCCACATCTACAGCCAGCGCGCATGATGGATCGTCGGCGTCTGCGACCGTCCCGCACCTTGAGCGTTGCGTCGCGGGTCCCGTTCCGAGCCGGCGGCGCATGGAAGCCATTTCAGACTGAGGAGGGCCTCATGCAAGCGCCAATCGAGATCGCCTTTCAAAACTGCGACCCTTCGGAAGCTGTTCGATCCGAGATTCTCAGGCTGGCTCAGCGCCTCGAAAAATTCAGCTCCCGAATTACGAGCTGTCATGTCGCAATCATCCGTGAAGAAAAGCGGAGCCGTCACGGCGGACCGTTCAAGGTCGACATCCGAATTGCGATGCCCGGGCACAAGGACGTTATCGTCAACAGGACGCATGATGACAAGCCTGAACGTGAGCATGTCATGGTCGCGGTGAGAGAGGCCTTTGGCGCGGCGCAGCGGCAGGTCGAGGACGCCCAGCGCGATCTGCGCGGCGAGGTGAAACTCCATGCGGTGGAAGATCACGGCCGTGTGGCGAGGTTCCTCGCGGGCGAAGACGCCGGATTCATCGAAACGCCCGATGGGCGCGAGATCTACTTTCATCGCAACGCCGTTCTCGACGACGCTTTCGACCAGTTGAGGGTGGGCTCGGAAATCCGCTTCGTAGAGGAAGAAGGCGAGAAAGGCGCGCAGGCGAGCACGGTGCGTCTGGTTGGCAAGCATCATCCTGTCTAGCGGAGGCTGCGATGGCTGATATCGATGTTGCTGGGGCGCTTCGCGCGGTTGGCGCCGACGAGGCGGCGGCTGTGGTGCGCGATTTCTGTGAGCCCCTGCCCTCCCTCGACGAGGTCGATGATTTCGGCGAGTGCTTCGACCGCTTCGGAGACGCCAAAGTCGTCCTGCTCGGGGAGGCGACGCATGGCACGTCTCAGTTCTACCGCGCCCGCGCGGCGATCACGCGCCGCCTGATCGAACGACATGGCTTCAATATCGTCGCGGTCGAGGCGGATTGGCCCGATGCGGCGCGTATTGACCGCCATGTGCGTCATCACCCGCATGAGGCTTCGGCCGAAGAAGCTTTTGCGCGCTTCCCGACATGGATGTGGCGCAATGTCGAGATGGATGATTTCGTCGAATGGCTGCGAACGCATAATGCAAAGCTGGCGTCGCGGCAGCGCGTTCAGTTCAGCGGCCTCGACATCTACAGTCTTGGCGCCTCGATCGCCGCCGTTCTCTCCTACCTTGGCAGGGTCGATCCTCAGGAGGCGATGAAGGCGCGCCAGCGTTACGGTTGTCTTACCCCCTGGCAGAATGATCCTTCCCGCTACGGCAGCGCGACGCGCTTTCTTGACAAGTCGCCCTGCGAGGACGCCGTCGTTGCGCAATTGCGCGAGCTTCTCGACAACCGGCTCATCTATCTGCGCCGCGAGGGCGATTTTTTTGACGCCGAGCAGAATGCCCGCATCGTCCACACCGCCGAGCATTATTATCGGCTGATGTATCGCAGCGCGACAGATTCCTGGAATTTGCGCGACCGCCACATGTTCGACACGCTTGCGCGCCTTTTGACCGCCCGCGGCAATGAGGCGAAAGCCGTGGTGTGGGCGCATAATTCGCATGTCGGCAATGCGGCGGCTACCGCGATGGGCTGGCAAGGAGAATTCAACATTGGTGAATCGTGCCGCGCCGCGTTTGGCGAAGCGGCAGCGCTGATCGGATTTGGAACCGATCGCGGCACGGTGGCCGCCGCGGACGATTGGGGCGGTCCGATGAGATTGAAGTCCATCCTTCCGTCCCGCCCGGACAGCTATGAACGCGTCTTCCGCCAGGCTTTCGTCGAAAAATCGCTCACCGACTGGCGAACAGGCGACAAGAAGGAACTGCGGGGCGTGCTGAGCAAACCACGGCTTGAGCGCGCGATTGGCGTCGTCTACCGGCCAGACACGGAGCTTTACAGCCATTATTTCGAGGCGATCCTGCCCGACCAGTTTGACGCCTATGTCTGGTTTGAGGAGACGACGCCGGTGACGCCGCTCAGCGGTGCAAGGCCGCACGGCGCGCCGGACACTTATCCGTTCGGGCTTTGAGCATCGGCGGGCATGGATCGCCTCAATCCTTCAACACTATAAACAAACTATAATTTGTGAGCAGCTGTGAATTTTTCAGGGAGCCGGAAATCACTCGCAAAAGAGCCTCAAACTCCGGACATCCATGCCGTCGCCAATCGTTTCACGATTGGCGCTATGAGGCCTGTCAGGTCCTAAGGTTCCGGTTAACCGGAATCTTGTGATGAGGAAGACTATGGATAAAAAGATCGTTGGAGTAATTGGGGCCGTGTCTGCCGTGACGTCGGTGAATGCGGCGCAAGCTTCTATTGCGAACGTCGCCCAGCTGATGAACGCGGGGTCTTTCGCCGAGCTGCTTGAGCCCATACCAAATGCGGCGGCTCTTCTACGCGCCGCAAACGCAGCAGAGGCTGCGGCGGCCAACGCGGCGTGGAGCACACAGAAGGCCTCAGGAAACGCAAATGTGACGGTTGCCCAGTATTATAATTACAACTATCCTTATTATAATCCCTATTATAACCCCTATTATCAACATCACCACCATCATCATCATTACTATAGACGCTACAATTACCACCACCACCACCACCACCATCATCATCACCACCATCATCACTACTATAATGACGGATATCCTGAATAGTTGACGTCGCTGACCCTACAATCGACGTAAAGACGCAGCGCCCAGGACCCGGTTGAGCGCAAGCTCAGCCGGGTTTTATGGATTACGGGATGGAGCGGGAATATCGGGGCAGCCCGCTCAGAAAAGGCTTTGAACTAGCCGGTTGGCGAAGCCGCCGGGCCATCGTGGCCTGCAAACCGAAATGCGAGGGCTGGAGCATTCCGATCAGATCGGTTCGATCTGACAAGAATATGCGCAAGTTTTTGAATTTGAAGCGATTTATCATCGATCGAATGACTCCCTTCGATCGGCAAGCGCTCCAAAGGGCTATTTTTTTCTATTTTTTGCGATGGCTGCCCGGTGGATCTGGCGATAGGTCCCGTCAAACACCGTATTTGTCGCGGAGGTCCATTGCGAGGCTGCCGATAAAGTCGAACGGGCCTTGTAAATCCGCCGCGCTTGCAGTTCGCGCTCGGCTGCCTCCTCCTCCGACATCTCGACCAGTTGAAAGTCCGGCTCCTCAGGGATGACGATGATCTGCGCGAACGGTTCGCCCGATCTAAAAATATGGGTCCGGCCTTCGCTGGGCGCCTTGAAAACCATGAAAAACATCATCGGCCACCAACCCCTTAGCAGCGCCGGCACGGCGATCGGAACGGTATCGGTCGTGTCGGTATAAAAACGAGGATGAGGCTCCGTTCTGATCGCAAATCCGTCCTCAACCTTCAGATCGAGAAGAATCTGATAGGTGTAAAACTGATCGCCGAAATTTCTGAACGGCGGCGAGGATGCTCCGGTCTCAGGATCGGGACCCGACTGGCCTTCGATCACGAGGCGGCCCTCCCGCGTGCTCACGCGCAGTTCTTGCTCGAACGGATAAAACAGTTCGATTCCATACTGCGCTCCTTCCGCGAAGGGAATGCAATGCCACGGCTGTTCGCGAGAACCGTTCTTGCGAGGCTCCGGTTCTCCGCCCCATCCCGGGACATCCAGCTTCGTCCGGCGCGGCCTTAGCCCAGGGTCACGAAATCTATATTTGATCTTATGCATCAGCTCTCATCATCCGACCGTAATGGACCGCCAACCGAATGGCGCAAAGAAATCATTGTTTGGGCGACTCTATGGCCGCGACGCTCGCCAGAACACATGAACGCGCCGACGAGGCAATTTTTCGATGAGGAGCCATCCGGCCCGAACCATCCCCGCCTGTTTGCGCTTTTTTGTAGGCGCAGAGCCGCCTCGGACAATTCTGCGCGGCCACGGCCCCACTCGCGGCTTGCCGCATCCGCCATTGTCAGCTCGTGGAAAGGCCCTTGCAGATAAGCTTTGACGCCAACTCGTCGGTCAGACGATGGACGATGGCCGACTGCTGCGGCGAGAGAATTTCGTCCATTTGGTTCATCGCCGAGCCGAAGAGCAGCGCATGTCTCGCCCTCTCCGCTGTTTCATCGACGCGTTCGCCCGACGCCAGGCGCCGTTCATATTCCCCGGTCAGCTGTTCGAGCTGAGACATGGTTCTCGCGAAATCCCGCCACGCGGCGTCCTGGCCCGGATGAATCCCCGCCAAGCGATGGATCCCTTCCAGCCGTCCTGCAAGGTCTTTTGGCTCCGCGACGCCTGGCGCCGCATCAGAACCGGCGCGCACCACGCCGAAACCGTTTGAGCCGCCAGGATCTCCCATAAGGCCGACGAAGAGACCTGCGGCTGCAATAGTGAGCGCCGCCGGGAAGCATGACGCCCTGAAGGCGTCGGACGCGCGTGACCGCATGATCGTGAAGCCCGAGCTGAATCTCGCCAAGATTGCAATAACGGCAGATTACCAACCGGCAATTGCCATATTTATCAACTACATATGCGGCAAAGCATTGTACTTTTCAACGCGTGCCGATACGCTGACTGAGCTGGGGCTTTCCGGTTGATGGTTCTCATTAGCCGGCAGACATTCATTTTCCGTACGAGTCATGGTTGTAGAGCGCGCGGCTTGGGCGGGTTCCCGCGGCGGGTCGAGCCCTGTTCGCGAGGTCTCGCGTTGGAAAGGCAGATCCGCCGATGAATCTTGGGATGATCCTCAGTTCCGCTGCGCTCGGCGTCTCTGTCGTTGTCTCGGCGTTCAAATTCGTCGACTGGCTGCTTCACTCCGACGCCCGCACCCTTGTCCGCACGGCCCGCTGGTCGCTTTTCGCCGCAGCCGCCGCTTCCGTGCCGGGCCTCATCGCGCTGCTGGCGTACCGGCAGTGGACGCTGGCCATGCTGCTTGGCGCTGGCATGCTTGCCGTCCCGGCCGCGATCAACTGGCGCGCCTTCATCCCGCGCAGGCCTTTTCGGCCGATGTGGAGCGAAACCTACCCGCAGGATGAAATGCGCGGCGACTTTGGTCAGCCGCCGCCGGACCCGGAGCTGGCGCGCCGGGCCGCCATTATCCTCGAAGATTATCTGAAACACGCCGGACATCCCGAAATCAGCGCGCGGATCGACAGCCGGCGGCCGCCGGCCGCGGCGGAGGACGGATCGCCTCGCGGCGACGGGCCGATGGGCTCCGAAGAGGCGCTGGATGTGCTGGGACTTGAAGCCGGAGCGACGGCGGCGGCGGTGCGCGCCGCTCACCGGCGGCTGATGCAGGTCGTTCATCCAGATCGCGGCGGCTCGAATTATCTCGCGGCCAAGATCAACCGGGCAAAGGATGCGCTGCTGACCGAAGCCGCGCGGAAGCCGCGGGCGGCGACGCGCAGGATGCGGGAGCCATCGAAGCGAGCAACCGGCGGGGACGCGGATGGGCGCGCATGAGGAGCAAAAACAAGGGCGCTCGCCGCCGGTCGGGCCGGGGATGCGAGCGCCTGTTTTGGATAGCTGCCCGGCTCTGCCGGCGGCCGGTTGGGCGGGAGAGGTCATGAGCGAATTCAACAAGTCCGCGAAGGTCAAGGACGCGGAAAAGATCGACATCAACCTTCCTCTGGCTCCAAAGAGCGAAGGCGCGCCGGCGAATGGCGGCAAAACGGAGGTCGAGACCTTCCTCGCCCGACGCTCCGAAGTCGCGAAATCGGACCATGAAGAATTCCAGGACTATCTGCGCGAGAAGCAGGCGCGGGCGCTCGCCATGCGGGTCGAGGCCGCCCCTGAGAAAAAGGAGCCAGGGATCACACGCCGCAGCGTGTTCAAGGTGGGCGCTGCGACCGCGTTCGTCGGGGAAACCGCGGCGCTTGGCTATCATGCGGTGCAAAGCGGCGCTCTGAGCGCGCTTGGCGTTGTCGGCGCCAGCCAAAGCCAGGCCACAGCCGGCGCCGTCGCCGCGCAAGCACAGCAGCAGCCAATCAGCCGCGAACTGATCGACTCCAAAGCGGATTTCGGCGGCAGGAGCCTCGGCAAATGGGTCGCGGTGCTGCCGACCAAGCTCGGCGGGGGCGCCTATGCGCTCGATCTCAACACCAACAGGGTGATGGCCTCGATCTGGTATTGGAACTATGGCGACTTCAATCCGATCGCCCATCATCTGTGCGCCTTTCCGAGCGCTGACCCCTACAGCAGTTTTGAGTTCATCAACAGCACGCAGGGCGGCAAGAATTCGCTGATCTACGGCATTCCCACCCGAATCAGCGAGCCCGCGCCCGGCTTCAACATCTACCGTGTCCGTTATGACGGCGCGCAGATGCAGTTGATGGAGAACGTGTCCGAGGCGACCGGCCTCGGTCTTGGCGTGCACGTCACGATCAATCCGAAAGATGCCCAGTCTTATTTCGTAACCGACGGTCAAAAAGACATCGCCGCCTGCTTTGATAGAACCACATCGCAGGTCAAGGCGGCGCTGAAGTTCGACTGGAAACCGAATTCAAGCCAGCTGGCGCGCGCCTGGCAGGACGGCGGCGTGCTGAAAATCTCGAAAATCCATCCGGACGGGGCCACCGGCAAATATGACTACCTCGGCACGAAGGGTCAGAAGATCGACTGGGAAATGGTGCCCATGGGCGAGTTGTTCGTCGAGGAAGGCACTTTGCCTGGCGACGATCCCATGAGCCTCACCGGCGCGGACGGAACGATCTGGCACCCGACCGGGCGGTGGGCCGCGACGGTCGTTCGCCTTTGCGGCGGCATAGCGATTCTCGACGCCGAAAACAATTTCGATCCCGTCGCCTTCCTGCAGTTCAACGCCAATTCGCAGGACCAGTATGAAGTCGTGAAAGTCGCCGAGGATCACTGGGAGGTGACGTTCGACAAAATTCATTCGCCCGGCCACGAGATCGGCTTCTCGCCGGACGGCCGGTTCCTGTGCATGATGAACAATCTGCGGGAAAACAACTGTTCGGTGTTCTCCAGCGCCGACCCCGATCCGCGCAACTGGAAGAAGATCGCTCACGTCGAAGATCCGCTGTGGAGGGGCAAGTACCCAAATCCATTTCACATGGTCTTTTCCCTCGACTCCAAAAAATTGTATCTGTCGGTGCTGCATCCCTCGCCCGCGTCCAGCGGCGTCATGGTGGTCGACACCGATACGTGGACAATCATGAAAGAGATTCAGGGCATCGGCCCGGATCTCCAGACCCCGGCCATCACCTACGACGGCAAATATGTGATTGTGCCGTTCAGCGGCTTCCAGCGGCTGTCGAGCGGGATCGCTGTGATCGAGACCGAAACCGACCGCCTGATCGGCATCCTTCCAAGTTCGGGAGGGCACCACGACTGCGTGATCGTTCCGACCGAATTGGCGCATATGAAGCACACCCGCTCGTGCACGCTTTGACGCGGGACGTTCGGATGCGCCCGCGCACGCCCGCCACCGCCGAGAAGCGTCGCGCCATGCAGCGGATCTAGCAGGCCGTGGCAGCTCCCGCCGCTCCCCGCTGGCTGCTGGTTAGCCTCGCTCTGCAGAATCTCGGCCGCCGCAAGTCGCGCACCGGCCTGCTGCTCGCTGCGGTCGCCGTCAGCAGCGCCATTGTCTTCGCCGGCGCCGTGACGATGCGAAGCATCGCGTCCAGCATGGAGATCGGATTCAGCCGGCTCGGCGCCGATCTGATGGTGGTGGCGCAGGACGCGCTCACCAACATCACGGTCGCGCTGCTGACGGTCGAACCGACGGGCCAGACTGTCGACGCCAATCTCCTCGAGCGCGCCGCAATCGCCGGCATTGGCAAGGCGACGCCTCAGCGCGTTTTTCGCACCACGCGATCGGGCTTGGGAGGCCACGGAGAAACCGTCGATCTCATCGGCTTCGATCCCGCAAGCGACTTCACCATCCAGCCCTGGATTTCGGAGCGGCTCGGGCGCGCCATGGGGCCGGACGACGTCATCCTCGGGGCCGCCCAGAACCTGCCTCTCGGCTCCGAAATCACGATCTTCGGCAAGCCATTCCGCGTTTTCGCAAAGCTTGGGCGCACCGGAGCCGGGACGCATGAACGCGGATATTTTATGCGCTCGTCAAGTCTGTTGGCTCTTGCGCCCGCGATCCGCGAACGCACTGGCGAAGTCGCGCCCATGCTGGATCCGGGCAAGGTCACGGGATTTCTTATCGAGCTGGCGCCTGGCGCCAGCGAGCTGCAGGTGCGTTTTGCCCTGCTGTCCAAGCTCTCGGGCGTCAAGGTGGTCAGCGGAGGATCGCTGCTTACCGGCATCCGCCAGAGTCTCACGGCCCTGCTCGCTGGCGCGCTCGCGCTCGTCGCGCTGATGTTTGCAAGCACAGCCGTGATGGTGAGCATGCTGTTTTCGGCCATCGTCTCCGAACGACGGCGCGAACTCGGCTTGCTCAAGGCTGTCGGCGCACGGCGTTCGCAGATCGTCGGAATGATAGTGATTGAGGCCGTGGCGGCAACTGGCGCAGGCGGCGCCATCGGCGTGCTGCTCGGCATGCTTCTGCTGCGGCTGTTCGAGCGGTCATTGGTCTATCACCTGTTGCAGATGGGGATTCCGTTTCTCTGGCTTGACCGCGCGAGCACAGTGCTCGTCGCGCTCGCCTGCCTCGGCGGCGCGGCGCTCATTGGAGCCGTCGGCGCGCTGGCGCCGGCGTGGCGGGCCAGCCGCCACGAACCCTACGACCTTATTCGCGGCGAAGGCTGAATCGTGCTGCACTGCCTCGCCCTTACCAAAACCTATCGCTCGGACCGGGGCCAAGTGGATGCCGTGCGCGGCGTCGATCTCGAAGTCGGCGCCGGGCGATATGCGGCGATCATCGGCCGTTCGGGCTCCGGCAAATCCTCCCTCATGGCAATGATCGGCGGGCTGAGCCGACCGACATCGGGCAAGATTTTGATCGAAGGCGCCGACCTCTGGTCGCTCGGCGATGACGCCCTGGCGCATTTTCGCAACCGCCGGATCGGCTACGTCTTCCAGTTCGCGAGCCTGCTGCCGACGCTGCGTGCGATCGACAACGTCGCCTTGCCCCTCCTGCTCGATCGCAGCGGCGACAAAAAGGATCCCTATACACGCGCTACCCGGCTCCTGAACGACGTCGGACTTGGCGCCTACCTCGACGCCTATCCCCCGGAGATGTCGGCCGGCGAGCAGCGGCGCGTGGCGATCGCGCGGGCGCTGATCAATGATCCCGCCCTGCTGCTCGCCGACGAACCAACGTCGGATCTCGACGAACAAACCGAACGCGAAATCATGACGCTGTTGTTGCAGGTCAATCGCGAGCGGGGCGCCACGCTTATCCTCGTGACGCACAATCTCGCTTTGGCCGCGGGGGCCGAACAGATTGTGCAGATGGCCGATGGCGTCATCGCCATGAGCCGCGCGAGGGGCTGAGCATCGTGAGCCGCCCGCCCAAACTGCCGGACCTCGATCAGCTCACGGATGCGCAGAAGGACGAACTGATCGTCAGCCTCTGGCGGACGCTGGTCGCGGTCGACGGCCTGGAGGGGACGCCGGCCTCCACCGCGACGGCGACGACGGGGTCGCTGGAGCCCGCAGCCCCCGAAGCGTCAGTCTCTACGGACGATTTGCGGGCCGCCATTCGCGGCGCAGGCCCATCGCGCCGCACCCGCGCCCCCTCGTCCGGCTCCGCGGGGCTTGGACGTGGGCTCGGCTTTTTCGATTCACGCCCCTTGCAGATCTTGCTGCTTGTGGTCGGACTTTTCTACCTGGCCGATTTTGGCGTCGGCTGGTTTCAGCGGCGCGCCCTCGCAACGCGCGAGCAGGCGGAGCTGGCGCTTCGTAACGCGGCGTTCGGCGGCCTTTACGTCGAATTGACGCGGGTCGCCTATGAGCCGGACGGCAAGTCCTACAGGGCGACGCTAAACATGCAGAATTCCAATCCGGCCACCCCGCTCTATGTGATGCTCAACCCGCCGCGCGTTTACGTTCAGGTCGGCTTGACCTGGCAGGAAGCCCCCGCGCAGGCTCCTCTTGGGAGCGCCTTGGGTGTGGTCAAGCTCGACGGCGGCCGCGAATACTCGCTTGTGTTCCAGACCGATCTGAAAGACTGGTCGCAGCTGATCCCGGGTTACATGCACGTCCTCATCCAAAGTGACATGCTGATCAGCCAGAGCAGCGAGCCCAAGGACGATATCGTCGAGCGCGACAATCGCTTTTACGTCTACCTGAAGCCTCAGGGCGCGGACGATGCATGGATCAAAAGCCGCTCGAATTTTCCTGGCGTTCCGCCGATCTTCATTCCGATGCCGCCGCATTAGACCAGACGCGGCGCTCATCCACACAAAGCTCTCAATACGTCGATGAGCAGCGGCGCCATGTCCCTGATTTCCTTTAGATGAATGCGGCTCAGCGAATTGAGGACGGCCTCGGCTTTGGGCGCCAGAGCGAGCGTCAGACGCCGGCGGTCCTCCGGATCGGTCATCCTCGTAACGAGGCCCGCGTCGACAAGACGGCCGACCAGCTCGGTTGCCGAGTGCGGCGCGATCAGCAGCCGTTCGGCCAGCAGTCCGGCGGTCATGGCTTGGCCGCCGGGGCTTCCTTTTATCGCGAGAAGAGCCTGATGCTGTTGCGAGGGCAGACCCGCGCCCTGCGCCGCCGACGTGCTAAACGCCATGAACCGGCGCAGCTCATAGCGAAGGTTCGCCAGCGCCTCATAGTCAGCCTGCGTCAGGGCAGGCTCTCCCTTCGGATCCGCTTCGTTCAACCCAGCACCCCCTCAAGATTGCGTTATATCGCATTACGATGTATTTCGAGCCCGCCGCGTTAGCGAGGCCGGCATCGGCCGCCGACCGGCGATATGCTCACCCCAGGGTCAGGAATTCCATGCACGGGTCCGCCGCAGCCAACAACCGTGACGCAAGGCCGTTCAAAAACATGCCCCCGAAGAAAACACTTGGGGATTTCACCACCGACCGGCGCGTCCTTGTCTTGATCGCCATGGCCCTCGTCGTCGGCACGGGTGGCGCGTTCGCGGCTTGGCTTCTCATAAAATTGATCGCTCTCGTCACCAATCTCGTCTGGCTTGGCCGGATCAGCACAGCCTTCGTCGCGATGGGCGACGTCCCGCGCACGCCATGGATGGCGTTGGCCCCCTGCCTTGGCGGCCTGGCGGTTGGCCTGATGGCGCGTTTCGGATCGGAGAAAATCCGCGGGCATGGCATCCCGGAGGCGATCGAGGCGATCCTGATCGGCGGCAGCCGCATGTCCCCCAAGGTTGCAATTCTGAAGCCTTTGTCCTCGGCGATCTCGATCGGCACGGGCGGCCCTTTCGGCGCGGAGGGGCCGATCATCATGACCGGCGGGGCCATTGGTTCACTGTTCGCCCAGTTCTTTCATCTCAGCGCCGCGGAGCGCAAGACGCTTCTCGTGGCCGGCGCGGCGGCCGGCATGACGGCGATCTTCGGCACGCCCATCGCCGCCGTGCTGCTGGCGGTCGAACTGCTGCTCTTTGAATGGAAGCCCCGCAGCTTCATCCCGGTCGCCGTCTCGGCCGGCGTCTCGATCAGCTGGAGGCCGATGCTGTTTCAGGCAGGGCCGCTGTTTCCCACCAGCTTTCAGCTGACGCTGCCATGGTACGGGCTGCTGATTTGCGCCGGCGTCGGCGTCGCCGCCGGTTTGCAGTCGGGGCTGCTCACCGCCTTGCTGTACAAGCTTGAAGACGCGTTCGAGCGGCTGCCGATCCACTGGATGTGGTGGCCCGCCCTCGGCGGTCTCGTGGTCGGGATCGGCGGCCTGATCGAGCCGCGCGCGCTCGGGGTCGGCTACGACGTCATTGGCGATCTTTTGAGCGGGCATATTCTGGCGCAGGCGGTAGCGGCCATTCTGCTCGTCAAGGCCGGCATCTGGCTCGTCGCCCTTTCGTCAGGGACGTCAGGGGGCGTGCTCGCCCCCTTGCTGATCCTGGGCGGCGCGCTGGGCTGGCTCATCGGGCTGCTGCTGCCCGGCGAACCCGGCGCCTGGGCGCTGCTCGGCATGGCGGCGATGATGGGCGGCACGATGCGCGCGCCGCTCACCGGAGCTTTGTTCGCGCTCGAACTCACTGGCGACGTTCACATGCTGACGCCCTTACTGGCGGCGACGGTCGCCGCCTACGCCGTTACGGTGCTGCTGCTTCCCCGCTCGATCCTCACCGAAAAAATCGCGCGCCGCGGCCAGCATGTGACACGCGAATACGGAATAGATCCTTTCGAGCTCACGCGGGCGTCCGACATCATGGTCAGGGCCGTGGACACCCTGCCAGCGGATATGGCGCTCGACCAGGCCGCCGCCTTTTTCGGCGCGAGCGAGAACGGACGCCAGTGCTACCCGGTCGTAGAGCCGAATGGACGCCTTGTCGGCGCGGCGTCGCGCGCTGACGCCTTGCGTTGGCAGGCCGAAGGGCGCCATCCCGCAGCCACCCTCAACGATGCTGTCTCCGACGCCTCCATCCCGGTCGCGCATCCTGACGATGTGGTTGGCCGCGTCGCCGATCTGATGATCGCCGCCAACGTTGGACGCGTACCGATCGTCGACCCCGAAAGCGGCGTTCTCGTCGGCCTCATCGCCCGAAAGGATCTGCTCCGACTGCGAAGCGCAAGCAGCTCTCTCGAACATGATCGCCGCGCATATTTTGGCCGCGCCACACCTCTGCCCCTCGAGCGGCGCCAGCCGACTGGACCAAATTGAGTTCGCCCTCGTGCGCGCGGGCAGGGAAACCCCAGGGTCAACCCTGGCCATATCCCTGCAGAATCTCGATATAGTTGGCGCGCTCCAGGGCCTGCGGATCCTTCAGCTTGCGCTGGCTCATGAGGCCTCTGACAGGCTCCAGCGAATCAAAGTCCCTTGACGCGAGCCAGTTTCTCAGCCCGTCAAGCAAGACGGCCATATGGCCGGGGCCATGTCGCAACAATGCCGAAGTGGTCATCACCACATCGGCTCCGACCAGAAGATACTTCACCACTTCGTCGGCGCTGGCGACGCCGGTGCTGGCTGCGAGAGAGACTTTCACCCGGCCCGCGAGGATGGCGAGCCAAAGGAGTGGCAGACGGATCTCGCCGGGATCGCTGAGTGTCAGATTCATCAAAAGCCGCAATTGCGCCAGATCAAGATCGGGCTGATAGAACCGGTTGAACAGCACGAGGGCGTCGGCGCCCGCATCCTGAAGGGCCAGCGCCATATTGCCAACCGAGCTAAAATAGGGACTGAGTTTTATGGCGACCGGGATCGACACCGCCGTGCGGACGGAGCGCAAAATGTCGAGATACCGCCGCTCGGCGGCCTGGCCGGTCATCGCGAGATCGGCCGGAATGAAATAAATATTGAGCTCCAGTCCTTTGGCCCCGGCCTCCTCGATCAGCTTCGCGTAGGAGATCCAGCCCTCATTGGTGACGCCGTTCAGGCTGGCGATCACAGGCACGTCGACCGCCCTGCCCGCGCGGCGGACGAGCTCCAGATAGTGACGCGGCCCAACCTTGTAGTCGGCGGGCGAGGGAACATTGCTGGTCGCGTAGCGCGCGCCCTCCGCCTCGAGCTCTTCCTGAAAGAGAGACGGCAGAATGAGCGCCGCCGCGCCCGCGTCCTCGAGCAGCCTGATGCTGTCAAGTTTGCCGGTCAAGGGCGAAGCGGACGCCACCAGAGGGTTCTTGAGGCGAAGTCCCATATAGCGAGTGGTCAAATCCATCGGCCGCTCCTCGGCTCTCTATCGCTGTCTGGGATCAACGCGCTCTGCCTCGGCTTCGCCCCATGCGAACACGCACGCCTGAGCGCAAATAGACAAAGCCCTCCGTCATATTTTCCAACCACCGGCGCCGTTGACTCAAGCTAAATCACACTAGCATAAGAGCAATGTCGGCGCCTTGACCGAGGTCAAAGGGCTGCGCCGACAATCAAAGACGCCTCAAGGCCTGAACGACGTCAGGCGCGCCGCCTTACGCGCTCGTGGAAGATGGCGCCCATGAAATCGAGACGACGACTCGCACACGGCCGAAATGCTCTTTCGAAAGCGGATAACCGCCGTTCAGGTCAGGTTCAGCTCGACGCGCATATATATTTGCCTCGCGGCCGGTCAGCGCGCCAGCGGCGGAAACGGACATGAGCGGTTTGCGATCCGGAGTTTCGTCGAAAGGCTGATGACGAATGACGCTGCTTTCCGCGCGTTTGCCAGCGGCAGGTCGTCAATCTTGCCGGCCTCCGCGCTTCTATCCATATGGGTGAAGTGATTCTCGAAAGCCTTCGCCAAGGCGCAACTCTCCTTTTGGCCAACCATTATGGTGCGCAAACGTGCCTGCAACACGCTTATATATTCCCTTCGCTGTCGCGGCGGCGCTCGTCGTCCCACACAGCGCGATGGCCGTGCATGACCAGGATCGCGCATTGTCTGCGCTTGAGGCGCGCCAGATCCTTCCGCTCAGCGAAATCATCGCGCGCGCACAGATTGGCGACCATCAGCTGCTACGCGCGGATCTCGAGCGTGAAGGCGGCCGTTATGTGTATGAGCTTCGTGTGATCGCGCGCGATGGAGCCATAAGATTGATGCGGCTCAATGCGCGCACCGGAGAAATGCTGCCTGACGGAAAGCTGTCGGACGCGCCGGCCGAACACAAGCCGGATGAGGATGATTGATGCGCGTGCTGATCATCGAGGACGATCGCCTCTTGTCGGTTCAACTCAAGCAAGGTCTTGAGCGAGAGCTTTTTACCGTGGATGTCGCCGCGACCGGAGAGGACGGCGCTCATCTTGGGGCCGAGGAATCCTACGACGCGATCATTCTCGACCTTGGTCTGCCCGACATGGATGGACTCGACATTCTGAGGCAATGGCGCGCGGCGGATCGAAACACTCCTGTGCTCATTCTGACCGCTCGCGGCGATTGGCATGCGAAACTCATCGGACTCAACGCAGGCGCGGATGACTACCTGGCAAAGCCGTTCGAAATAGCGGAAGTCGCGGCGCGGCTGCGTGCTTTGATCCGCCGGGCGCATGGTCAGGCAAGCTCCGTCCTGCGTCACGGTCGCCTTGAGCTTGATCTCGCGGCGGCGGAAGCCCGACGCGACGGTCAAGCGATCCGTTTGACCGCCCACGAATTCAAGACGCTCGCCTACATGATGCGCCATGCCGGAAGCATCGTCAGCCAGGCCGAGCTGACGGAAGCGCTCTACGCGCAAGATTTTGTGCGCGACTCGAACACGATCGAAGTGTTCATCGCGCGGCTCCGGCGCAAGCTCGGCGCTGATGCGATCGAGACCGTGCGCGGGCTCGGCTATCGGCTGGGATCGTCATGAAGGAGTTGATGCGATCGCTGCGTGGCCGGGTTTTGCTAAGCTCTTTGCTGGTCTGCGCGCTGACTTTTGCTGTGACGGGCGCGCTCCTGATCCATCTTATTCGCGGCGAGTTCGAACGGCGCTTCGACGCTGAACTCTCCGCGCATCTCGACCAGTTGCTCGCTCGGGTTGGGCAGGATTCTACCGGCTCGCTGGTTGTCGCGGGCTCGCTCAGCGATCCACGCTTCCAACGGCCCTACAGCCGCTTCTATTGGCAGGTCGAGGATCAGACCGGCAACCGCATACGCTCGCGTTCGCTTTGGGACGCCGTGCTTCCGCTTCCGGTCGATGCGCCGGCCGATGGCGAAATTCATCGCCATCGCCTTCCCGGCCCCGACGGTCAGCGACTGGTTGCAATCGAGCGCCGCGTCACCCTGCCCGGCTATCCGCAAGTTGTTCGAGCCGCCGTCGCCGCGGATGTTGTCGGTCTCGAAGACTCCATCGATTCGATTTCCTATATTTTGATCGCAACATTCGCCGTGTTGGCGATCGGCCTTTCCTTCATCGTCGCCGGCCAGGTCTGGATGGTGTTCCGTCCGCTCGCCAGGCTCCGCGCCCAGGTGATGGCGATTCGCAGCGGCAAGAGCGGACGAATCGACGGCGCGTTCCCATCCGAAGTCACGCCATTGGTCGAGGATTTGAACGCAGTGCTCGCGCATAGTCGGGAAGTCGTCACGCGCGGACGCGTGCAGGCGGGCAACCTCGCGCATGGATTGAAAACGCCCTTGGCGATCCTCACGAACGCCGTCGCTGCGCTTGACGCCGGCGAAGCCTCCGAAATGATCCGAGCGCAGGCTGTGGCGATCCGGCGCCAATTGGATCATGCCCTGTCGCGCACACGGGCCGCGGCCGCTGCGGGCGTTCCAGGCGTTCGATGCGACGTCGCGGACCGCGTCTCGAACGTGGTGCGCGCGATGGAAACCCTTTATCGCGAGCGCAATCTCGATTTCGATGTGACGCTCGTCACCCCTGTCGAGGTTGCGATCGAGATCCAGGACCTCGATGAAATGCTTGGTAATCTCCTCGACAACGCATGCCGCTTTGCCAATAGGCGGGTTGCGGTGACGGCCACGCTGGATGAACCTGGCTGCAAAATCACCGTCGAGGATGATGGACGCGGCATTGCGCCGGCTATGGCGCAGGAGATTGTCGAGGGCGGTCTCCCCCTCGACCGAAGCAGCGGCGGAGCGGGTCTCGGCCTTGGCATCGTCCGTGACCTCGCGCGAGCCTACAAAGGCGAGTTGCGCCTTGGCCACTCAGGATTGGGAGGTTTGGCGGCGACGCTGGTTCTTCCCATTGCATCAAGGGCGGTCGGCGCCCCTGAGGATCTGGCCACGGTGATGCGATGCCTATAATCACGATTGCGAGACGCAGCCTCGCGCGGGAAGCCGCGATACCGGCGCCGCGCGCAGATACGCGGCTGCGAATTCGTCCGAAGCGCCGTTTCTTGAATGGCTCGCCATCATGGCCGCCTGCGCCGCGAACGCCAAACCCTTCTGCGCCGAATGGAATGCTGCCGGAGCCGTCACGCGCGTGTCAGTCGAAACAATGAATATGCTTGCTCGAACGCCAATCCCGGCCTTCCCTGACGACGAGAAGCGGATGCGATTGGCGCAGCCGGCGCCAAACGAAGTTGAATTGAAGGCCTGCACAAGATGAGATATTTCAGATGAAGCGCATTTTCGCGATCGTGGCCGCCCTCGCCATAGAGGCGCCGCTTGGAGGCTTGGCGTCGCAAGCGTCCCCCGCGGCCCGGACTCTCTTTGCCTGGGTTCCCCTGTCTCGTTTGGAAACTTCAACACAGGCCGAGCCGGTAGCGGTGAAGGATGCGCCGCCCCCTGCCGACAGCAAGGGTGTGGCTGACGCCCCGCCTGAAGGCGTGATCAACATTTCCTCCGAGCAGATTGACGCGCAGGAGATCAAGGTTGCTCCTGTTGAGAAGGGCATTATCGCGCGCCGGTTGAGCGTGCCGGGCACCATCACTCTTGATATGGATCTGGTCGCCCGGGTGCCTGGCAGGGTGGTCGGCACGGTCACTCAGATGCGCAAACGGCTGGGAGATCCCGTCAGGCAGGGTGAAGTGGTGGCCGTTCTCGACAGCCGCGAAGTCGCCGACGCCAAAAGCGAATATCTGACCGCAGCGGTGGCCTTCGATCTGCGCAAGACAATGTTCGAACGCGCGGAGATTTTATGGGGCAAAAAGATCTCCGCCGAACAGCAATATCTCCAGGCGCGCGCGACATATCTGGAGGCGGAGCTGAGGCTCGACCTTGCTCGCCAGAAGCTCTCCGCGCTCAAACTGGACCCGGCCGAAGTGGAGAAGGCTGCAAAACAGGAAAGCAACCTCAAATCCGGCGTTTCAAGCCTGCGCGAATATGAAATCCGGTCTCTGATCTCCGGGCGCGTCATTGAGCGCAAAGTGGACGTCGGAACCCTGATCGGAAGCCAGGGCGATCCTCCAGATCTCTATACCGTCGCCGATCTCTCTATGGTTTGGGTCGAGATTGCTTTGGCTACAACAGATCTCGATGTGATCGCGGAAGGCCAGACCGTCGTCATCACCAGCGGAAGAGCTAGTGGCGCGCGAGGGGTCGGACAAATCATCTTCATTAGTCCGCTTGTCGATCCCGATACGCGCTCGGCCCGAGTGATCGCCCAAATCGACAATAAAGAGTCGATCTGGCGGCCAGGCTCGACCGTGACGGCCAGCATTGTGATCAAGGAAGAGCCTGTGGAAGTCCTCGTCCCCCGCGCCGCGCTCCAGACGATAGGCGGCGAACAGGTGGTGTTTGTGCGAACGCCCAACGGTTTTCAAAGACGCGTCGTCACGACCGGCAGGTCGGACGAGCAAAATGTCGAAATCACTTCGGGCCTTTCCGCAGGCGAACAGATCGCGGTCAACAACACCTTTCTGCTCAAAGCCGAACTCGGCAAGGGCGAATAGAACCAGAAATCGATATCATGATCGCACGTATTCTTTCTTTTTCAGTTCATCAGCGCTGGCTCGTCGCGCTGCTGACCCTCGTGGCCGCGGCGTTCGGCGCCTGGTCGCTGACCAAATTGCCGATCGACGCTGTTCCGGACATCACGAACAACCAGGTGCAGATCAACACCATCGCGCCGGCGCTCTCACCGAACGACATCGAAAAGCAGGTCACCTATCCGATCGAGACCGCGCTCGCCGGCACTCCGGGGCTGCTATATACGCGATCCCTTTCGCGCAACGGCTTCTCGCAGATCACCGCTGTGTTCGGCGACGACGTCGACATCTATTTCGCCCGTCAACAGGTCAATGAGCGCATGAACGAGGCCAGGGCAATCCTGCCGCCTGGCGCCGAGCCGCGCATGGGACCTCTCGCCACCGGACTTGGCGAGATCTACATGTGGACGGTCCGTTATAAGCCTCGGGGCGACGGCGCGAGCGTCGAGGACGGCAAACCAGGCTGGCAGAGCGACGGGAGCTATCTCACCCCTGAGGGCAGGAAGCTCACCACCGATTTCGAGCGCGCGGCCTACCTGCGCACCGTTCAGGATTGGATCATTCGTCCGCAGCTGAAGACGGTGCCCGGGGTCGCCGGCGTCGATTCCATCGGCGGCTTCCAGAAGCAGTATCAGGTCCAGCCAGACCCAGCAAAACTCGTCGGCCTTGGCCTCTCCTTCGCCGACATGGCCATGGCGATCGAGAGCAACAATCTGAGCCGGGGAGCCGGTTACGTTGAAGATAATGGCGAAGCCTATGTTGTCCGCTCAGCCGGACGCTTGGAAAGCATGGAGGACATCGGCAACGTCGTCGTGACGACCCGGGGCGGCGTCCCCATTCGGGTGAAGGATATCGCGGAGGTGAAGATCGGCCGGGAGTTGCGGACCGGAAGCGCCAGCGTGGACGGCCAGGAGGCGGTGATCGGCACGGCGTTGATGCTGATCGGGGGCAACAGCCGCACCGTGTCCGCGTTGGTCGACGCCAGGATGAAGGAGATTAGCGGCGCGCTTCCGGCGGGCGTTGAAGCCAGGACGATCCTCAACCGCACGGTCCTCGTCGACGCCACCGTCAAGACAGTCAGCAAGAATCTGATGGAAGGCGCCTTCCTTGTCATCTTCGTGCTGTTTCTGTTGCTCGGCAATTTCCGCGCGGCGCTCATCACCGCGCTCGTCATCCCGATCGCTATGCTGCTTACCATGGCGGGCATGGTCCAGGGCAGAATCAGCGCGAACCTGATGAGCTTGGGCGCTCTCGATTTTGGCCTCATCGTCGACGGCGCCGTCATCATCGCGGAGAACAGTTTGAGACATCTGGCCGAGCGCCAGCACAAATTTGGGCGCCGCCTGACCCAGCCAGAGCGTCTCACGACGGTGATCGAGGCCGCCGAGGAGATGATCAAGCCCTCCGTCTACGGCCAGGCAATCATCATTCTGGTTTACGTGCCCTTGCTGACCTTCACCGGCATAGAAGGCAAGATGTTCCAGCCGATGGCGCTCACCGTCATCATCGCTCTCGCCGCCGCCTTTGTCCTGTCGTTGACTTTTGTGCCCGCAATGATCGCGATATTGATCACCGGGCGCGTCCAGGAAAAAGAAAATCGGTTTGTTCGCGGCATAAAGGCGCTCTATGAGCCTGCGTTACGGCGCGCCATCCGAAGGCCCCTCATCTTTATCGCGAGCGCCGTGGTCCTGCTGGTCGGGGCGGGGCTTCTTTTTACCAAGCTTGGGCAGGAATTCATTCCGACGCTGGATGAAAAAAACATCGCTATGAGCGCCTTGCGCATTCCGAGCACGTCTTTGTCCCAGTCTCAAGCCATGCAGCTTTCGGTGGAGAAGGCGATCAAGAAATTTCCGCAGGTCGCAACGGTGTTTTCAAAGACAGGCACGGCGGAGGCGGCTACGGATCCGATGCCGCCCAACACGTCTGACACTTTCATCATGTTGAAGCCGACAGAGGAGTGGCCGTCTCCGGCTTTGACGAAAGAGGAGCTGCAGCAGCAGATCGAGAATGCCGTAGGCGCGCTGGTAGGCAATTCCTACGAATTCTCGCAGCCGATCCAGTGGCGCTTCAACGAATTGATTGCTGGCGTGCGCGGCGATCTCGCCATCAAAGTCTTCGGTGAAGAATTCGAACCGATGTTGCAGGTGGCAAACCAGATCGCCGCCATTTTGCGCGGGACCAAGGGCGCCGAGGACGTCAAGGTCGAGCAGGTGGGAGGCCTGCCCTTCCTTGAGATCAAGATCGACAAAGCCGAAATTGCCCGTCTCGGCCTCAGCGTCTCGGCGGTGCAGGACGTGATCGGGGCGGCGATCGGCGGGCGCGACGCAGGCGTTGTTTTTGAAGGCGACCGGCGTTTTGCGATCATCGTTCGCCTCAACGACGAACTGCGCGAGAATATGGAGGCGCTTAAGACTTTGCCTGTTCCGCTGCCTGTTGTGACAAAGACCGGCCGGCCGCCCACCGTCATGCTCAAGCAGGTTGCGTTGTTTGAATTGTCGGAGGGGCCCAATCAGATATCACGTGAAAATGGCAAGCGGCGTGTTGTCGTCACGGCGAATGCGCGTGGCCGCGACATCGCCTCGCTGGTGTCCGAGGTTCAACAGAAAGTCGCTCAGCAGGTGCAACTTCCAGGGGGATATTGGCTTACCTGGGGCGGCCAGTTCGAGAACCTCGCCGCCGCGCGGCAGCGCTTGATGGTCGTCGTGCCCGGCTGCTTTTTCCTTATGTTTTTGCTGCTCTACACTGCTCTGGGCAGCCCGCGCGATGCGCTCCTCGTGTTTAGCGCTGTTCCGCTCGCGCTGACCGGCGGCGTCGCTGCATTGTGGCTGCGTGGCATGCCATTTTCCGTTTCGGCCGCGGTCGGGTTTATTGCGCTGTCCGGCGTGGCCGTGCTGAACGGTCTGGTGATGCTGAGCTACATCAAGCAGCTTGTCGATAAGGGCTTCCCGTTCCAGGCGGCTATCTATGAAGGCGCCGTCACCCGTTTGCGGCCCGTGGCGATGACGGCTCTCGTCGCCTCGCTCGGTTTCGTGCCGATGGCCTTGGCCACTGGAACCGGAGCCGAGGTCCAAAAGCCTCTCGCGACGGTTGTCATCGGCGGCCTGATCAGCGCGACGCTGCTGACGCTGCTGGTGTTGCCGGCGCTCTACGCCCGCTTCGGCAAGAGCAAGGTCGCAGCCGATATTACCGGACTGCCAGAGCAAAAGGCGCATGAGGGCGTCGTGATCAAATAGGCGTTTGCTTGCCGCCACCTCGACCGGACCTCATAAGGGAAAAAGCCAGTTCGTAGTGATTGCGGCAAGTCGACAATGATCAGCGGCGGCGCGTCAGCGAGCGCGGCGCCAGTTTTTCTGGTATCCTCATTGCAGATCATGCGCCATCTGTTGCATGAACGGCGGACGGCGCGTTGGGGCCTCCCGTCCGCTTCGCGCCGTGGACGCCCAAAGGAGTTCTCTGATTGTCGGGACAAAGGCGCCAGATCGTCAACCCGGCGGGCGTCGCGCTCGCGCTTCTCTCCGCGGCCCTGTTCGGCGCCAGCACGCCGATTGCCAAGCTTTTGCTCGGAACGATTGATCCGTGGCTCCTCGCAGGCATTCTCTATCTCGCCTCCGGGATCGGTCTTGGCGCCGTCATGATGTTGCAACGCCTGCGCGGCGTGACCCGGACCGAGGCGCGCCTAACCGGCTCCGATCTGCCTTGGCTCGTGGGCGCCGTGCTTGCCGGCGGCGTGGTCGGTCCTGTGCTGTTGATGTTTGGGCTTGCCAGCACGCAAGCCTCGACGGCGGCTTTGCTGCTCAATCTCGAAGGCCTCGCCACGATGGTGATCGCCTGGACCGTTTTTCGCGAGAACGTCGACCGGCGTCTTCTGATCGGCGCGGCGGCGATTCTTGCCGGCGCCCTATTGGTCTCATGGCGAGGCGGGCCGGCCGGTGTTGGCCCGGGCGCCCTGGCGATTGCGGGGGCGTGTCTCGCATGGGGCGTCGACAACAACCTGACCCGCAAGCTGAGCGCCGCCGACCCCGTGCAGATCGCCGCCATCAAGGGCCTTGTCGCGGGACCAATCAATCTCGTGCTTGCGTTCTGGCAGGGCGCCGCGCCGCCGGGGGCGGCGCTGCTTGCGGGCGCAGCCGTGGTCGGATTTGTCGGCTATGGGATCAGCCTGGCGCTATTCGTTCTGGCCCTGCGCCACCTCGGCGCGGCGCGGACGGGGGCGTATTTCTCGATCGCACCCTTTGTTGGAGCGGTCCTCGGCGTCGCCATTCTCCACGATCCGGTCACCTTGCAGCTTGCGGCGGCGGCCATCCTGATGGGAATCGGCGTCTGGCTCCACATCACGGAAGCGCACGAGCACGAGCATCTCCATGAGGCGATGGCGCACGATCACGCCCATGTGCATGACGAGCATCATCGACACCCACACGGCCAGAACGATCCGGCTGGCGAGCCGCATTCGCACTGGCACGGGCACGCGCGCATGATTCACCGGCACCCCCATTACCCCGATCTGCATCACCGGCATTCCCACTGATTGGAACGCCGGGAATCGGGGGCGCGTGGCGTGACCGGTCTTATCCGCGACCTCGTATCGGGGCGCGCGGCCGAAGAAGCAGGCCTGCGCGGGTTCGCCACTTTCTGTCAGCGCATGATCGCCGATCCGAGATCCGCGGGTGACCGGCGCGCATCCGATTCGACTGCGCCCACGACCGGTCGTAAAAAGCGATCGCGACCGCCTCAATGCGAGAATCGACCAACTCCAGCAGAGGCGCTCGCTCCGCGGCGTTGCGCCCTCTTTGCGCGAAGTTTTTTGCCCGCTGTCATGATATTGCAACAAATGATCCCCAACCCGTACAATATTGGACCCCTATAAGTGCTCTTCCGCGGATGCGAAGGGTCCGGTAAAATGAGGCGCAGCGACGTGCGAACCACAATCCCTTTTGCCCTGTTCGCAGGGCTGCTCGCGCTTTCTGGCAGCCCGGCTTACGCGCAAGAGACGACTGCAGTTGCGCAGTCAGAGAAATCCCAGAACGCGGCGCCCGCGACGTCAGCCCCGTCGGAAGGATCGCCGGCGGCGCCAGCGAGCGAACAGCCCTCGATTTCCTCAAGCGTTCCGGCATTAAGGGACTTCAAGCAGGCCCTGCTCGATCGTGGCTTCAATTTGCAGCTCAATTATACGGGCGAAGTCTTCGGCAACCCCACGGGTGGGGTGCGCCAGAGCGGAATTTACGAGAATCTTCTCGAACTCGCGATCGACGGCGATCTGCAGAGGATTGCCGGTCCTACGGGCGCCTCCTTCCATGTCAATTCCTACCAAGTCAGTGGCTCCGGCCTGTCGACCTGCTGCGTATTCAATCAATTGACCATCAGCAGTATTGAGGCGCGCGCAAGCACATGGCTGTTCGAAGCCTGGTTTGAGCAAAAGCTATTTGCCGATATGGTATCCATCCGCATTGGTCAATTAGCGGCGGATTCTGAGTTTTTCATCAGCGATCTCGATTCTTTTTATCTCAACGCAACATTCGGCTGGCCGAATATATTGGCGGCGGACCTGCCGAGCAGCGGACCGAACTATCCATTGGCGACGCCCGGCGTTCGCCTGAAAATAACCCCGAATGATCAGACCACTCTTCTCGCCGCCATTTTCAATGGCGACCCATCCGGGGCAGGTTTTACTGGCTTACAGGAAGTACTGGATCCATCGGGAGTGAATTTCCGCCTCCGGGATCCGCCGCTGCTAATTGGCGAGGTACAGTATAAATATAATCAGGACAAGAACTCGGCTGGCCTCGCAGGCACGGCCAAGCTCGGCGCATGGTATCATTTTGGCAAGTTCAACGATCAATACTATAGCACGAATGGCGTTTCGCTCGCCAATCCATCGAGCAGCGGCGTTCCTCTGACCCATGCCGGCGATTACGGCGTCTACGGCATCATCAACCAGATGCTTTGGCGTCTGCCCGGAGACGATCCGAGAAAAGGGGTCGGCGTTTTTGCGTTCGTCTCGGCGGCCCCTTCTGATCGCAATGCCGCGGATTTTTATGTCCACGGGGCGATCAATTTCATGGGCCTCTGGGACAAGCGGCCGGATGACGCGTTCGGGGTGGCGGCTGCCTATTCGCCCGTTTCGCCCGCGGTCAGCGCGCTTGATGCGCAGAGCGCTTACTTTGCGAGGGCGGCTCTACCCATTCGCAACTATGAGATGGCGCTCGAAGTCAGCTATCAGGCTCCGATCCTTCCCGGATGGCTCATCCAGCCGGATTTTCAGTATATTTTCCATCCCCGCTATGGCGCGATTGACCCAATAAACCCCGCTTTGGGCCGCATCCGCGACGCGGCGGTGTTCGGGCTGCACACAGCGATCAAATTTTAGGGTTGGTTCCCCGGCGCTCCGATCAGGCGGACGCTCCCGGCGCCGGGAGCGCATGTGGATGCGCGCGCACGAGCGCGTATGATGTCGAAGTATAATATAACTGTCGCAAAATCTTCACAAACACGCGCGAAGTGTTGCTTCTATACAACTCAATTTAGCCTTGTAAGTTGTAACGAGGCGATTCTCTTTGACAGCTTTTTTTGCTGCTAATACAGACAACAATACGCAGACTTCGCGCTCTAGGGGGGCGTGATGTTTGCACTTGTTGGGGAGAGGCGCGAAATTCATGAAACGATACCGAAACAAGCCAGCCCTTGTGGCTATGACACTGGGCGCTCTTGTAAGCTACCAGAGCGCTGCGCGCGCCGATGACACGGCCGACGAAATTCGCGCTCTGAGAGCGCAGCTGAAGCGCTTGGAATCCAAGGTCAATGATCAGGCGCGCAAGCAAAAGGAAACGCAGGTCCAGATCCACGATGTGGCGCGCCGGGCGCCCCCGGCGGCCGCAGGATCAATGCCGAGCGGCGTTGCTCTCGGTTCCCTCGGCGGCGTCGCCCCCACCGGCCTCACGGCCGTCGAATCCTCTATCCGCGGCCTGCCGGTGGCGGGGGCGCCGAGCCTCTACATCAACGGCGTCAGCATCACGCCCGGCGGCTTCCTCGCACTCGAAGGTGTTTTCCGCGACCGCTTCATCGGCGCCGACATCGGCACGCCATATCAAAACATTCCTTACGGAAACGTCCGCACGGGCTACGCCAACGAATTCCGTATGAGCGCGCGCCAGAGCCGCGCCTCGCTTCTGGCCCAGGGAGACGTCAATCCGACGACGCATCTTGCCGGCTATATGGAGCTCGACTTCCTCGGCGCCGCTCAGACCGCAAATTCGAACGAGAGCAACTCGTTCAACCCCCGCATCCGGCATCTTTACGCGACCGTAGACCAGGATGATTTCGGCGCGCATCTTCTCGCCGGTCAAACCTGGTCGCTCGTCACGATGAGCACGAAGGGCATCGTTCCCCGCCAGGAGAATATTCCGCTCTCGATCGACGCACAGTACGTGCCGGGCTTTGTCTGGACCCGTACTCCGGAGATCCGCGTCGTCAAGGATTTCGACAAGACTTTCTGGGCGGCCCTGTCGGTCGAAAACCCGCAGACGACATTTGGCGGCTACACGACGGTGGGCACGACCGCGGCGACGCTTCCAAGCACGCTCGTCTTCAACCAGGCTCCTCCGGGCGGGTCCTTGTTCAACTCGCTGAACGCCGTCTCTCTCAACCACATGCCTGACATCGTCGGCAAGGTCGCCTGGGATCCGACCTTCGATGGCCACAATGTTCACATGGAAGCCTTCGGTCTCTTCCGCGACTTCTACAGCCAGGTGAACAACAGCAATCACGACGTCGCTGGCGGCGGCTTCGGCGGCTCTGTCCTTGTTTCTCTGCTTCCGAAACAACTTGAGGTGCAATTCTCCGGCATGACCGGACGCGGCATCGGACGTTACGGCTCCGCGCAGCTCCCCGATGTCGCTTTCAACTGGAATGGCACGATCTCGCCGCTTCAGGAGACCATGCTTCTAACCGGGCTGACCTGGCACGCGACGCCTGATCTCGACCTCTACGCCTACGCTGGCGAAGAATATCAGAATGCGAGTTACTCGGACATCGTGACGGGAGGCGCCGTCAACGCCTTCGGCCTCGGCAACCCCCAGTTCTCGAACGCCGGATGCTCAATCCCGGGCTCCACAATCTGTAACGGCAATATCCACTTGATTCGCCAGATTACCGGCGGAGTATGGGATAAGATCTACAAGGGTTCGTTCGGCCAGCTGCGCGCCGGCTTCCAATATTCCTTCACCCAGAAGTATTCCTTCCAGGGCATTGGCGGCGGAGCGAAAGCTCAGGAAAATATGGGCTTGTTCAGCCTTCGCTATTATCCTTTCTAGTCTGACGGCGATCGTCGATCGCCGATTTGGCTGAAAGGTTGCGGGAAAGGTTGCCGGAGATCAGATCAGCGCGCGGACAGAAGCCCGTAACGCTTGTCGAAAATGAGCCCGACATGGGCTCGGACGTCGGCGGCAGATTGGACAGACGCGGCCAAAGCGTGGCATCTTTCACGCCGCAGGCCACGTCCTTCGGGTTCGCGCGTTCGGTCGATCCAAGCCTTCCAATCGTCGGCCGGGCGCTCGCGAGCGCTCGGCCGACGATTGGGGCGTTGCGATACGAAGGGATCAGGGCTAAGTGGACCCATCTCGTCGACGTTCGCGTCGGCCAGCCGCGTCCCGAGGCGGGCGCTGTGGTAGGGCCGTTACCTATCCGAAACGGTCGTCGAGGCGGCGGCGGCGCTCATGTGGATATTTGATCTTTTCAAGACCGCCACGTTTCGGCTGGCTGTCCTTTTCGCGCTCGCGGTCACAGCCTCCACCTCCGTCGTGTTCGTGTTTATCTATTGGCAGGTCGCGACTTTTGACGTCCGGCGCGTCGAGGCGAGACTGTCGGAGGAGGTCTTAAGAGCCGTCAACGAACCAGAGGACCAGCTCAGACGCCAGCTCGAAAGACGGCTCGCGAGCGATCTGCGCAGGCTCGACTACGTCGGTCTTTTCAATAAGGATGGAAAGCCGGTCTATGGCAATATCGCGGCGCTGCCCGGCTCGCTCGCCATTGACGGGCTCGCGCATACCGTCGAAGTGCTGCCGCTCAAGCGAATCGATTCCGGAACTGAACCGGCCATGATGGTCGCAAGGCGCCGCCCGAGCGGCGGCGTCGTGCTTCTCGGTCGCAGTCTCTATGAAGTTTACGCGTTGCGGCAGCTCGTCTTCGCGGCTCTGACTATCGGCATCGCGCCGGCTGTCGCGCTGGCGCTCATCGTCGGACTAATCTTCAGTCTGCGCGGAGCCCGGCGTCTCAAGACCATCAACCAGACGATCGTGCGGATCATGCGGGGAGATCTCCACGAGCGGCTGCCGATCCGCGCAAGGCCGGATGACATCGATCATATCGCAAGCGCCGTCAATCTCATGCTCGACGAGATGGTCCGCCTCCTCGATCAGATCAAAAGCGTCGGCGACAATATCGCCCACGATCTGCGCACGCCGCTCGCGGTCATGCGCATCAGTCTCGAACGCGGTCTCGCCGCCCCATCGGAACAGGGTCTGCGGTCGGCCGCGCAGCGAGCGTTGACAGAACTCGACCATGCGCTCACCACGGTAACGGCGCTCCAGCGAATTTCCGAGATCGAGCTTGGACGCCGGCGTGGCGAATTCACGCGGATCGATCTCGCCGAGGTTTGCGCCAACGCGTTCAATCTTTACGAGCCGCTGGCGGAAGCCAAGTCGATCACCTTCACTCTCGACGCGCCAGCGCCGGCGCCCTGCCTCGGCGACTTCGAGCTTATGACCGAGGCGGTCGCAAACCTTATCGACAACGCCATCAAGTTCACGCCCGAAAAGGGGGCCGTTCAGGTCGTTGCAAAAATGAATTCAGGCCGCCCCGTCATACGCGTGTCCGATACCGGACCCGGCGTAACGCCGGAGGAACGAGGCGAGATTTTCAAGCGGTTCTACCGCTCCGAATCGTCCCGCCATATTCCTGGCACGGGGCTCGGCTTGAACATGGCGGCGACGATTTGTAATCTGCACGGGTTCGATCTGCGCGTCGATGACAATCAACCGGGGGCTATCTTCGAGGTCACTCCTCACAATCCGGACTCCGAAGAGAGCGATAGCGTGACGTCACCCGTCTTGGCGACGGCTTCGCCACATTGAGCCGATCCAACAAGGGCTAAAAGCTCAGCTGGCGCGTCCCAGCCACGGGCGCCTTTTCTCTCCCGCGGCGGCCTAATCTGGTTCCGGCCGCAGAGTTTGCGCGGCGGAGCCAAAGGTTCGACATGACTTTCACGCTCGTTGCCACTGTTCCCTTTCAGCTTGTAAAGATATATTTATATTCTCGCGATGAGCCATATCAGCGCCTTGACGGTTGAACGGACTGAGCAACAGTGCAAAGACATGAGCTAACCTTTAATAATGGGATTGTGCGATCGGCCCGGCCATCGTGCGCAACAGGGCTGAAGGGCGTCTGCTGGCTGAATGCTCGCCGGCTCGCCACGGTTTTTTTGCCGAGATCCGAACTCCAGGCTGGAGCACGGCTGAGCATTGCGCGGGTCCAGGAAAGAGTTTCTAATGGCCGTAAAATCGACGAGCGCGCGAAATCGAACGTTGCGATGGCCGTGCGGACCAACGTCGCCGGCTCGCGGTCAAAGGCGTCCTAGATGAAATTAGTCGCGTTTGTTCTCAAAAAGCCCTACACCGTCGCCGCAAGTCTAATGCTCATCTGTATCCTGGGCGCCGGCGCGGCGCTCCGCATGCCGATCGACATTTTCCCCGAAATCGATATTCCGGTGGTCAGCGTCGTCTGGTCCTATAATGGGATGAGCGCCGAGGATATCCAGAACCGCATTCTCACCCTGCACGAACGGCAGCTCGCCTCGCTCGTCGATGATATCAGCCGCATTGAAGCTACGAGCTATTATGGCGTCGGCGTCATCAAGGTCTTCCTCCATCAAGGAGCTGACGTAACGCGCGCCGTGTCGCAATTGGCGAGCAGCGCGCTTGTCGTGTTGAAATATATGCCTCCGAACATCACGCCGCCGCTGGTCTTGCGGTATGGCGCGACGGACGTGCCGATCATTCAGCTCAGCCTATCGAGCGACTCCCTGCCCGACACCAAGCTGAATGATCTTGGCCAGAATACGATTCGTCCCGCTCTCGCGGTCGTTCATGGCGCGGAGGTCCCCTATCCCTATGGCGGCAAGCCGCGCGTCATCATGGTCGATCTCGACCAGCAGGCCTTGCAATCGCGCGGATTGACGCCTTCGGACGTCGCCCGCGCGATCCAACAGCAAAACGTCATATTGCCGTCCGGCGACGTCAAAATCGGCAGCAAGGACTATATGCTGGCGATGAACAATAGCCCGGACGCGATCGCCTCGATCAACCAGTTTCCTGTGGGCGAGGTGGACGGCCGCACCATATTTATGCGCGATGTGGCGCATGTCCATGACGGCTACCAGGTTCAAACCAACTCCGTCGCCGTCGATGGAAAGCCAGGCGCGCTCATGATGGTGCGCAAGACAGGCGGCGTCTCGACTTTGGATGTCATCGACGGCGTCAAAAACGCCTTGCCCTACATCAGGAAATTGCTGCCGGAAGGCGTTGAGGTCAAGGCGATCTTTGATCAATCCGTTTTCGTCAAGGCCGCGCTCAGCAGCGTGCTCATGGGCGGGATGCTGGCGGCGGGACTGACCGCGCTCATGATCCTGCTGTTCCTGGGCAATTGGCGTCTCACGCTCATTATTCTTGCGGCGATTCCGCTGTCGATCATCACGGCCGTTCTCGTGCTCTATATCTCCGGCCAGACCTTGAACACCATGACGCTCGGCGGCTTCGCCCTTGCCGTCGGCATTCTCGTCGATAATGGAACGGTCGTCATTGAAAACATCGAGCGCCATCTGCAGTCGGGCGAACCACTGACGGTGGCGATCGTGGACGGTTGCGGCGAGGTTGGCATTCCGACCATGCTTTCGACCCTCTCCATCTGCATTGTGTTCGTGCCCGTGTTCCTGCTTCAGGGGACAGCCAAATATCTCTTCTCGCCGATGTCTCTTTCGGTCATCGTGTCGCTGCTGGCGAGCCTCGCTCTTTCCTTCACGATGATTCCGGTATTGTTCGAATTCCTTATGCGTTCTTCAGTCGAAGCCCACGCGTCCGAACCGCACGCCGGTGCGTCCCGCCGCCGGGGTTTCAATATCTTCAGCGCCATTCATCATGGCTTTGAATCGGGCTTCAGCCGGTTCCGCGAAGCCTATCGCGACAGCGTCGCCTTCTCGGTCAAGCGCGCAGGCGTCACTAGCGCCTTCTTCATTCTTTTGATAGCATTTTCGCTGCCGCTTTTTCCGCAGCTTGGCAGGGATTTTTTTCCGCGCGTCGACGCCGGCCAGATGCGGCTTCATGTGCGCGCGCCTCCCGCCACGAGAATCGAGGAGACGCAGCGCTATTTTGCCGAAGTCGAAAGCGTCGTCCGCAAGATTGTCGGCGAGGATCAGATCGACATCATCCTCGACAATATCGGGCTGCCCTATAGCGGCATCAATATCGCCCTGAGCGATTCCGCGACGATCGGACCGATGGACGGCGAGATCCTCATATCTCTCAAGGAGAAACACACGCCGACGGCGGATCATGTCGCCAATTTGCGGCGTGAGCTGCCAAAGCGATTTCCTGAATTGCAGTTTTTCTTCCAGCCCGCCGACATCGTTGATCAGGTCCTGAACTTCGGCCAGCCGGCGCCGATCGACGTCAGGGTGTCCGGGCCAAACAGCGACGAGTCTTACGCGGTCGCGGCAAAGATCGCGCGCGGTCTCGCCAACATTCCAGGCGTGGTGGACTCGCATGTGTCCCAGGTGCCGGACGCGCCCGCCCTCGCGATCGACGTCGATCGCACTCTCGCGCGGCAGCTTGGCATCAGCGAGGACGAGGTCATCAAAAATGTGCTCGTCAGCACGAATTCGAGCGCCCAGACCCTCCCCAATTTCTGGGTCGATCCCAAAAATAACGTGAGCTATCCGCTAGTGGTTCAAATGCCGACCTATCACATCAAGTCGGCGCAGGATCTGTGGACCATACCGGTGACGGCCAAAACCGGCTCGGATCAGCACGAGATGCTCATGAACATCGCGACGTTTGGGCGCGTCAAAGCTCCGATCGTCTCGTCGCAATACAACATCACGCCTGTTTTCGACGTCAATGCCGATGTCGAGGGGCGCGATCTCGCCTCCGTCGGCGCGGACATAGATAAGATTCTCGCCGCCAACAGATCCGACTCCGCCGTCAAAATAACCCTTAGCGGGCAAGTCGAAACCATGATCGAAAGCTATGGCGGCCTCTTCTCCGGAATGGCGCTCGCGGTGGTGCTCGTCTACCTTCTTCTCGTCATCAATTTCCAAAGCTGGGTCGACCCGCTGATCGTCCTTATGGCTCTGCCTTTCGCCCTGGCTGGCGTCATGTGGATGCTGTTTCTCACAGGGACCCACCTCAGCGTGCCGGCGCTGATGGGCGGTTTGATGTGCCTTGGGCTTGCGACCGCAAACAGCATTCTCGTCGTCTCCTTCGCCAATCAACGCGTCGCGGCCGGCGACGACAAAGCGACCGCGGCGGTTCTTGCCGGCTATACGCGGCTTCGACCAGTGTTGATGACGGCCGGAGCAATGATATTGGGCATGATCCCCATGGCCCTTGGCGTTGGCGAGGGCGGCGAACAGAACGCGCCGCTCGCCCGCGCCGTGATTGGCGGACTTCTCTTCGCCACATTCGCAACCTTGATTTTCGTGCCGGTCATGTACCGGCTCCTTCGGCGCGACCCCAGGTTTGAACTCTTCCCGGCGTCTCATGATCACGCCTCATAAAACAGCAGAGATCGTTATGACACCCAGCGATGTTTCGGACCGCAATTCCAGCGAGCGCGAGGACGGCGCCGGCGGCCCGACAAATGTTTCGCCTGGCGCAGGGCGCAGAATGCTCACTTTAGCCGCCGCGGTCGCGATTGCGCTCGCCGCCGGCTTCTGGTTCGTTCACCACAACCAAATTGATTCGGAGACGCGCCTCGCCGATCAAACCAGGCGAGACGCCGCCGAGCCTCCTCTCGTCGACGTGGTCATCGCCGAAGCCGCCCCGGCGCAACAGACTCTTACGCTGCCAGGCAGCACGGCGGCCTGGAACGAGAGCATCATCTATGCGCGGGTCAGCGGTTATGTCGCCAATTGGCTCGTCGACATCGGAGATCGCGTGAAGACCGGACAGACGCTCGCATTGATCGAAACGCCGGAACTCGACGCTGAGCTGGTCGCGGCGAAAGCGAAGCTTAACGCAAGCCAGGCCGGCGTAGAAGTCAAGCAAGCGCGAGCGGATTTCGCGAGGACCACCTATGAACGCTGGCGCAATTCCCCAAAAGGCGTCGTCTCGGACCAGGAGCGCGAGTCCAAGAAGGCGGGCAGCGCCGAAGCCGTCGCGGAGCTTGACGCCGCGCGCGCCCAGGTCCTGCTCGATCAGGCTCAGGTCGACCGCCTCACGGCGCTCACGAATTTCAAGCGCGTCCAGGCGCCATTCGATGGCATCATCACAGAGCGTCAGATTGATTTAGGCAATCTGGTGACGGCCGGAAGCACCGCGAGCACGTCGCCGCTTTACAGGCTCGCCAAGGATGATCCGATCCGGGTCTTTGTCCATGCGCCACAAAGCGCCGCGGCGCAGCTGATGAAAGTCGGCACGCCCGCCGTGATAAGGCGAAGCGATCAGCCAAATCAGCGTTTGGAGGGCAAGGTCACGCGCTCCGCGAAGGCGATCAATCCGAAGTCCCGAACGCTGCGGGTGGAGATCGATCTTCCGAACCCGGATCTCGCGCTTGTTCCCGGCTTATATGTCGAGGTGAGCTTCAAGCTCAAAAACGAGGGGCTGATCCAGGCGCCGGCGGCGGCGCTCCTGTTTCGAGCCAGCGGCCCGCAGGTCGCCGTCATTGACGAAAATGGCGTCGTTCAAATCAAGGACGTGACCATCGCCCGCGACGACGGGAATTTCGTGCAGATCGCATCTGGTCTTGCGATTGGCGACAAGGTCGCGCTCAATCTCAGCAGTCAGATCATGGCTGGCGAAAAGGTCAAAATCAGTCAAGCCAATAAAGGGAAGTCAAAGAACCTCGCGGAAACGACCCCGTGACCCGTCCTTCCCTCTTTTTGCGGGTCAGGCAATTCGCAGTCTGAGTGTTTGTGCGTCAGGAGGGCGGCGTCCGCCCCGAACGGTAATGTCCCGGCTGAAACGGCGTGATCTCGTCCCTGGCGCCATTGCGCGGCCGTGATTCCGATTTTGCAGCCCGCCCTCGGCTCGTTCAATGGTTCTCCGCGGGAGGCGTCAAAAGACGCCGCGCAGCCGCGATGACCGCGGGCTGCGGCTGGGCGATCGGCGGTATGAATTGATGAAGCTCCCATCCGCCGCCGAGGGCTTTGTACAGAGTGATGAGCTGCTGGGCCGCCGCCTGCTGAGCGGCGACATATTGCTCCTCGATATCGAATTGCTGGCGCTCGGCGTCGATGACGTTCAAAAAATCCGTCAGGCCGCGATCGTATCGATCCGTCGCAAGTTTTGTGGCGTCGCGAGCGGCGCTGAGAGCGCGATCGAGGTTCTTTAGGCGATCCTGCTGGGCTGCGTAGGAGGCGATCGCATCGTCGACCTGCTGCACGGCGATCAGTATCGTCTGCCTGTAATTGAGCAACAGTTCATGAGCGGCGAGATCGGCGATATCGACTCTCGCGTCGAGCGTGCCGAAATCGAGCACCGGCCAGTATATCGCCGGGCCAGCCGCTCCGATCAAAGTAATCGGCACGGCCGACGACGCATGTGATCCGCCCTGCGCGCCGAGCGCGCCGCTCAGCATCACGCGCGGAAAGAGATCGGCGGTCGCGACGCCGATGCGCGCGGTGGCGGCGGCCAGTTGATGTTCAGCCGCGCGGATATCCGGGCGCCGGCGCAATAATTCGACCGGCAGACCGGGCGGTATGCGCGCGGGAAGCGCCGGAAGCGCGCCCGGCTTCGCCAGCTCCTTGGCGAGATCCTCCGGAAACTGCCCGAGAAGAACCGCTATCACATGTTGGCTTGCGGCGATCTGCGCCTCGTAGGGCGCCACGGACGCCTGTAGAGTCGCCAGCTGCCGCTGCGCCAGGGCGACATCCATTTCATTGGTCAGCCCTTGTTTGAAGCGCGTCTGTGCGAGATTCAGCCCGCCTTTGGCTACCTCGATATTCTTTTGCAGAACGACAAGCGCCCTCTGAAGCGCCCGCATATCGAGATAAGCGCGGGCGACATCCGCCGCGACCGTCACCATCGTCCAATTGCGTGCGTCGGCGAGCGCTTCGGCGTCGTAAGTCACCGCTTCGAGCTGACGCTGGAACTTACCGAACAGGTCCAATTCCCAAGTCGCGTCGAAGCCGCCGGCTTCGCTAAGTTTCTTATAGTTCGTTCTGTTTTCGGCCGACCTAAAGGCGGACGAGGTTCGGCCGCGCGTGAGATCCGTTCCCGTGCCGATCCCGGCGCCGCCCGTCCCTCCCGCCGCGGGGAGGGATTCGCCGATGACCACGAACTCCGCCGTTCGAGCCTCCTGAAGCCGGGTCAGGGCAATTTGGAGATCGATATTGGATTCGATAGCGCGGCTGACCAGCGAATCGAGTTCCGCATCGCGCAGGGATCGCCACCATTCCGTAAGAACCGCGCCGGACTTTGGGGCGCGTTGTCGTGCAGCCTCCGTCGGCGGCCGCATGAAGGCTTCCGGCGCCGTTGTATCCGGCGGCCGAAAATCGGGACCGACGGCACAGCCGACCAAGGCGGCGGCAAGCCCCAGAACGCCTAGACGAGCGCCTCGATTCACGCCTGAAATCCCGATTGGCTTGAATACTGATGGAGCCGCCCCAGGGGCTTGAGGCGCGACGTCCTGCGTCGTCCCATTATCGATCTCATAGACTTCGACCCTCCTCTCTGCGGACAGCGACGCGTCTTGAAGCAGCCGACGATCATCGCCGGACAGCCCCGGCGAAGGCGCACTTTCGAAAATCGGGCCAAAAGGCGCCGAGCCACTCTGTACGCGTCATGCGGCGAAAACAGGATTGCGAGTTCGATAGTCAGACAGATCTTTGCCCATTCGATGAATGAGTTCGGCGCCGCCTATCATCTGTGCGGCCTCCATCCAATGCTCGGAGACGCGCATATAGTCAAGCCGGAGCCGATCCATCGGCGATCATGCTTGCGCAGATAAATTCTCGATAGCGGCGCGGCTTGCCCGCCGCGCTTCCGGGCGATCCAGGCGAGAAATATGCCCGACCGCCCCGGTTCAAGCGCCGCCGCGAACGAACCACCGTCTCAGAGGTTCACGTCACCACCCGGAGAGGCTGCTGTTCCGGTTTTGGACTTCATCGCTTCGCCCGCTGCACACGCGCCTTTCCACAGAAATCCGGCGGCGCGGCAATCCTAGCGGCTCGCCGTGGTTGGCTGAGCTGGCTCTTCCGGTCGCTCAAAGCAGCTACGAAAATGACCATGACGCATCTCCTGCAATGGGGTCGGATGCGGCAAGAGCATCGCCGCTCTACTATATTGTTTTGGATTATACTACGTCGTGCTTGCTCCACAGTTTCGCCCGTCATGACGACCTGAACCGATATAGTCATGTTCCGTCGAGAACCATTTCATGGACTTTTTTTTATGAAATCTTTTTCAGATTTCCATATTGTGCGTCCGATCGATCGGGTAAGAGGCGCGGCGCTCCGACCTCAGCGGATAAATGCGCTTAGAGCTTTAAAGAGCGGTCGGGAGATCTTGGATGGCGGATCTGGAAAAAGTGCCCGAAGTCCGCGGGCGTGAACAGCGGCCTCTGCTTCTCATCGAAGATGAACCCGCGATGGCGTTGGAAATCGAAAGCGAGCTGGCGAACCTCGGCTATTTCGTAATGGCCGTGGCGACGCAGGCGGAGGCCCTTGAGATTGTGCATTCAGCCGATCCCGCTCTTTTGATCGTCGACCGGCTGCTTTTCGGCGCCGACAGTCTGTCGATGATCAGAACGCTGCGCGCCGAAGGCAACAAGACGCCTGTTCTTTTTCTGAGCGCCCTCGGGAGCGTCGATGAGCGCATTCGTGGACTGAAGGCGGGCGGCGACGATTATCTGACAAAGCCTTTCGCGATGGAGGAACTCGTCGCCCGCGTCGAAGCCTTGTTGCGTCGATCGACCGAAGCGGCGGCGACAACTGTCCGGCTAGGCCCGCTCCAGATTGATCTTGTGACGCGTGCGGCGTGGCGGGGAGAGAGGCCGCTCGAACTCCTGCCGACCGAGTTCAAGCTGCTTGAATATTTCATGCGCCGCCCCCGCCAGACCGTCACCCGAGCCATGCTGCTCGAGGACATCTGGCGCTACCGCTTCATGCCTGAAACCAATGTTGTCGATGTCCATGTTGGCAAGCTGCGACGCAAAATGGACTCCGCGGGAGAGCCGCCGCTGATCCGCAGCGTTCGCGGGGCAGGGTTCATCCTCGATGTCCAATGCTGATTTTGCAGAAACCGCGACTTTCCACGCCCTATATTGTCCGCCATCAAGTTTTCGGAAGAAAATTTCATAAAGAACCTTTTATGCGAGCCTGATGTACAAGACGGCGGATTGCTCCTATGTAATAGTCTAGGTATTGATGCCATCAAGTAACAAATATTGGCTCGCCAGGTAAGGAACATGCGCATTTCCGCCAGCCAACGCCCGGCGCGCCACGGGACCCGCGCTACCCGCCCCGCCACGATGAAGGATCTGCGCGCTGTGAATCAACCGGTCGAGGCCGATCAATATAACAGCTTCCGTTAAGGAGGTCGGCAGTCGCGGCTGCATCACGCCCATTTCGATCATTCTGGCGCAAGGGGCCGCGAAAGTGTTGGGATGAGCCTTTCAATATCGAAGGTCGGGCAAGGTCGCCGACTGAGAGTTTAGGCCGGCGCGCGAAGGTTAGCAGCTAAAGACCGCGGCGAGCCTGATACAGAACGCTTGCATCGTAGGCCCCCCTTGCGAGCGTTCTTTGACGTCCCGGGCGCGCTCCCGTTCCCCCGATCGGGAAACGCCCGGGACCGATCTGCCGGATCTCGCGCTTGACGCCAGGAAAGGCGACGTCGAAGCAAGACCGCCTGCATTGCGCACAAGCAACGCTCCGTCAGCGCCGGGTTACCGCTGTCGCCCTCGGGCCGACTTCCTCAGCCAACCCGGATGAACAGGGATTTTTTACTGGGCAAGCGCGCGAAGGCTGAGGCCCAAAGCGACGATCGCGCCGCCTCTGAGGATCAGATCGATGCCGATGAAAAGGCCAATCGCCCAGAGGCCCGTGACGGGCCAGCCGGTCAGAAGAAGCGCTGCGAGCGCCACGCTGACCAGGCCGTCCAGCACGTAAAGCCATTCGCCCTGAATGTGGGACGATAAAGCGAAACCAATGGCGACGACGCCTGTAACGAGAAAATAGAACGCGATGACGAGGGTTATGGCTTCGGCGCTGATCGTCGGCCGCGTCACCAGTATAAAGCCGGTGATCGCCAGCAGAATGGCCCACAGCACATGAATGAAAAATCCGGTCCAGTAGCCGGTGAGCGAAAATGCCAGAAAGAGCACCGCAAAGGCGGCGGCGAGAAGCATTACGCCGAGAACCACGACATAGATCAGCGTCGCGGTTCTCGCGCGCCAGATCGCAAGGACGCCAAGGACGGCAAGACCCAGCCCGAGCGCCACCAGCCAGCCCCAATGAATCGCAAGCGCGCCCGGTGTCTGAGCGATGAAAATGTCAAATTGCCGTTGCATGGATCCCCCTCCCTAAGCCGGCCTGCGCCCCGAGACGGCGATAGCCGCCAGTTCCTAAGGCGCGACTCAGCGACTGTGATCATAGCTCATTTCGATTGAGCTGCATCGGAGTTCCGCGCGATAAACGCGAAGGCGGCGTTGGCGCTTGTCACGCCCAATCGGACGGCTCGCACTCAAAGTCTCAACGGGTCTTTTGAGCAATCCCCCGAATCTGTGTGGCCCAAGAAACAGATCGCCGAGGGCCTTGCGCATGCGAAGCGTAAGCCAGCGCCGGCGGCGATGCTCGTCCCCGTAATGCAGCATGTGGCAACGCTGGCAGAACGCCTTCAGGTTGCGCAAACGATTATTTGCCGGGTCATGGTCGAGATGCGCGGTCGCCAAATAGACATGGGCGCATCGCCGGACTCTCCACTTGCCCGACGATCTGACAACCCGGGCTGAGCATGATGACCGGCTCGAGCTTCGCGACCGATCTCCCGCATTGCTTAGCGGCGCCTTCCGGCCGTCTTGCCGGCGGAAGTAAATCAGATACCCTGCCGCGGGCTGGGCCTCGCGCCCCGGCTTGTCGCCGTACTTCAACTCACACAGCATGATGGCCGGTATGCGCAACCTGAGGCAAGCTTAGAATGGTGCTGGAAAGCTCCAGGAAGCCGCCGCATTCGGCGGCTGTGGCGCACAGCGGTCATGGCGCTCCATGAGCTTCCTTGCGCAGCCTCGCCTCGTTAACGAGCCCTTCTCCGATCCGGGGCTCTTCATCGATTTCCGCTTCGGCCGCCGCGCCATGCTCTTCGACCTTGGCGATCTGGCGCCATTGTCGTCACGCGAGTTGCTGCGTGTCAGCGACGTTTTTGTCAGCCATCTGCATATGGATCACTTCATCGGATTCGATCGGCTGTTGCGCACCCATCTCTCCCGGGCGGGTCTCCTGCGGATCGTCGGTCCGGTGGGCCTTATCGGCGGCGTCACGGCCAAGCTCGCAGCATATAGCTGGAATCTGCTCGATGAAGCTTCGATGGATTTCGTGATTGTCGCCGCAGAATTCGAGAATGACGCGCTTCGCGTCTTAACAATGTTTCGCGCGCGCGATGCGTTTCATCCGCAACCGCTCGCCAGCAACAGCCTGCCCGCTTATTGCGTCATGCAGGACCGGGGCTTCCTGATCGAAGCCCGCACGCTCGACCACGGCATCCCGTGTCTGGCCTTCGCGCTACAGGAATCGATGCGCGTGAATGTATGGGCCGATGGGCTGAAGCGGCTTGGTCTTGAGGTCGGTCCCTGGCTCAACGCCGCGAAGAATGCGGTTCGATGCCGCGCGAATGATGCGACGCCTGTGGCGGTCGGAGCCGGCCGGTCGCTGCCGCTCGGCGTCCTGAAAGAGACTGTATTGAAAACTGGGCCAGGTCAGCGCATCGTCTACGTGACCGACGTTGCGTTCACGCCGGCAAACATCGACCGCATTCTTGAACTCGCCGCAGATGCCGATCACCTCTTTATCGAGGCCGCTTTCGCCGCGGAGGACACCGAAATCGCAGCTGCGCGGCGGCATCTCACCGCCGCCCAGGCGGGCGAACTGGCGCGCCGGGCGAGGGTGGCGCGCGTCACGACCTTCCATCACTCCGCGCGTTACCTTGAAACGCCGGACCGCCTGCGCCGCGAAGCCGAGCAGGCATTTCAAAGCGATGAGGCTATCGCCGTGCCGTCCATGCGTTCAGGCAATTGATCGCCGAGCAGGCTGCGAAACGCCGAAGAATTTCACAGGCCCGCAGGGCGCGCATCGCTTTTTACGCGGCCTTTTCTACCTCAGGCGCGCCAGCGTCCGGAGACGTCCGGGAACGGCGAGAGCGCGCCTTCGGCGCCGCCCACTTGCCATCCGTGTTTTTGGCGAGGCCCCGCTTTTTCAAGGCCTGCAGCGCGAAGGACACTGTTCGATTGTTGATGTCCCGGCCGGTGGCCTTGACGTGTTCGGCGATCTCGGCGGCGAGGAGTGGGCCATGCTGGTCAAGGACATCGGCGATCGCCGCGCCGATGGTCTGGCGCGCCGCGTCCGGCTCGCTCGCCTTCTTGCCCTTGAGCTTCGGTCGAGGGCTCGCCTTTGGTCCCGGCTTCTGTTTTCGCTTTGGCGCTGACGCCACTGTTGTCTGTCGCGCGGAACTCTCGTCGAGAGCCAGGAGCTCTCGTTCTGCGATGCGAAGATCCGCGATCTTCGTCTCCAGTTCAGTGATCTTTGCGTGGATGCGTTCGATTGATGTATCCATGACGCCTTCGCTCATGTTGATCGGTTGATGGAACGGATCGCAGCCGGGTGTGGCCCAGATAGCCGATCCTCGAATTTTAAAATGAGACGCGCCTCCCCGATTCAACTGGTCGATTCGCGCCTATCATATAGAAACCTTACCAGTGATTCGCTCATTCGCACAACTTCGGCGCCGAATCTACAGCGCGCGCAAGTCGGCGGCGATTTTTTTCAACAGCAATCAAAAGATGTGAAGCTAGAGCTGCGCGACCGGCAGCTCGACGCCCTCTCTACAAAATGCAGTAGAATGTTTACGCCGGCAGACCGAAAACCCCACCGGGACGGGGTCGCCGCAGCGATCCAACGACGCCCGCGTTCCGCGCCGGTCTGAAGCTGTGGAGATCGGAGGATGGATGGCGTTGGGCGGCTACATGTTCGGGTAGTTCGGGCCGCCGCCGCCTTCGGGGACAGTCCAGGCGATGTTCTGGTTGGGGTCCTTGATGTCGCAGGTCTTGCAGTGCACGCAGTTCTGCGCATTGATGACGAAGCGGTCTTTCTCCGAGCCGCCGGCGCCTTCGGTCAGCCATTCATAGACGCCGGCCGGGCAATAGCGCTGGCTCGGCCCGGCATAGACGCCAAGCTCCGAGCGGCGCGCCAGCTCCATGTCCCTGACCTTCAGATGCCCAGGCTGGCCTTCCTCGTGATTGGTGTTGGACAGGAACACCGATGAGAGCCGGTCGAACGTCAGTTTGCCGTCCGGTTTCGGATAGGCGATCGGCCGATGCTGGTTTGCCGGCTCCGTCGCTTTATGATCCGGCTTGCCATGCTTCAGCGTGCCGAAGAAGGATGCTCCGAAAAGTTCGTTGGTCCACATGTCGATTCCGCCGAGCGCGACGCCGACAAGGGTTCCGAACTTCGACCAGAGCGGCTTGACGTTGCGGACTTTCCAGAGATCGCGTCCGACCTCGCCCGATCGCAGCGCCTTATCATAGGCTGAAAGGTCGGCGCCTACGGCGCCCTTTTGCAAGGCGCCCGCCACATGCTCGGCCGCGAGCATGCCGGAGAGGATCGCATTATGGCTGCCCTTGATGCGCGGCACGTTCACGAAGCCGCCGGAATCGCCGATGAGCACGCCGCCTGGAAACGACAGCTTGGGGATCGATTGGAAGCCGCCTTCGGAGATCGCTCGCGCGCCATAGGAGATCCGCCGTCCGCCGGCGAAGGTAGGAGCGATCAGCGGATGCGTCTTGAACCGCTGAAACTCCTCAAACGGCGAGAGGTAAGGGTTCTTATAATTCAAATGGACGACGAAGCCGACGACGACCTGATTGTCTTCGAGGTGATAGAGGAAAGAGCCGCCGCCGGTCTTGGCGTCGAGCGGCCAGCCGAATGAATGCTGCGCAAGCCCCGGCCGGTGCAGCGAAGGATCAACGCTCCAGAGCTCCTTGAGGCCGATGCCATATTTCGGCGCGTCCTTGCCTGATTGCAGATCGTAGCGGGCGATGATCCCACCCGCGAGGGAGCCGCGCACGCCCTCCGCGATCATGGTATATTTGCCGCGAAGCTCGACTCCGCGCTGGTAATTGGGACCGGGTTCGCCGGATTTCATCAGGCCCATATCGCCGGTGGCGACGCCGATCACGGAGCCAGCTTCATTATAGAGCGTCTCGGCGGCGGCGAAGCCGGGGAATATTTCAACGCCCAGCGCCTCCGCCTTGCTCGCCAGCCAGCGGCAGACATTGCCGAGCGAGACGATATAATTGCCATGATTGGACATCAGCCTCGGCATGGCGAAATTGGGCAGCCGCACGCCTCCTTTTGCGGTCAGGACGTAAAAGCGGTCCTCGGTCACAGGCGTCACGACGGGCGTCTCTTCGCCGCGCCAGCCGGGCAGCAGCTTGTCGAGACCGACAGGATCGATCACGGCGCCGGACAGAATATGGGCTCCGACCTCGGAGCCTTTCTCCACCACCACGACCGCAAAGTCAGGGTTCAACTGTTTGAGGCGGATCGCTGCGGCGAGACCGGCCGGCCCGGCGCCGACGATCACGACGTCAAACTCCATGGTCTCGCGCTCAGGCAGTCTCGTCTCGGAGGTCATAAGCTTGTTTCCCTTGAAACGCGCGGCGGTCCGCGCCCGCGCCGCTTAGCCCCTTATACGAGGAGGAATGATCAGTCGACCTCCCCCGGCCGCGCCTGTTCCAGTTCGATCAATGAGCCATTGAAATCCTTGGGATGAAGGAACAGCACGGGCAGCCCATGCGCGCCTGTTTTTGGCTCGCCGTCTCCGAGCACGCGCACGCCGGAGGCGATCAGCCGATCGCGCGCCGCGATGAGGTCGTCAACTTCATAGCAGAGATGATGAACGCCGCCCCCGGGGTTTCGCGCCAAAAATCCGGCGATGGGGGACTCAGCCCCCAATGGCGTCAACAGCTCAATTTTGCTGTTTGGAAGATTGACGAACACGACAGTAACGCCGTGCTCCGGCAACGGCACGGGAGCGGAAACCTCGGCGCCGAGAACATCCCTGTAGCGGCGCGCCGCCCCGGCAAGGTCCGGCGCCACAATCGCCACATGGTTCAGTCGTCCGATCATCGTCTTTCCACTGCGTTCAAAGATAGGCCGCCGGCTCTTTTTGACGGTAGCCGAGATGGGTGTTGAGATGTTCGAGCACCGTCAGCGCCGCTTCGGTAATCGGCGTGCCGGGCGGGAAGATGGCCGCCGCGCCGGCTTCAAAGAGCGCGTCATAATCCTGCGGTGGGATGACGCCGCCGACGACGATCAATATGTCCGGGCGGCCGAACCGCTCCAGCTCCGCCTTGAGGGCCGGCACGAGCGTCAGATGCCCCGCGGCCAGCGAGGACACGCCAATGACATGCGCCTTGCCCTCGATCGCCTGCCGGGCCGCCTCCTCAGGCGTTGCGAACAATGCGCCGATGGCGACGTCGAAGCCGAGATCGGCGAAACCCGCTGCGATCACCTTCTGCCCGCGGTCATGTCCGTCCTGCCCCATCTTCGCAACCAGAATGCGCGGCGCGCTCCCCTCCTCCGCCGCGAAATCCTTGACGAGTCTGTCGACCCGCACCAGACGGTCGTCGGTTTCGCCGAAGGACGTCTTGTAGACGCCGGAATTAATCCGGATTTCCGCCTTGTGGCGTCCCCAGGCGGTCTCGAGCGCGGCGGAAATTTCGCCTACGGTCGCCTTGGCGCGGGCGGCGTCCACCGCGAGCGCCAGAAGGTTGCCGTCGCCGCTCGCTGCGGCGTGGGTCAAGGCCCCAAGAGTGACTGAGATCCTGCCGGGGTCACGCTCGGCTCTCAGGCGTTCGAGCTTTTCGATCTGACGCGCGCGCACCATTGAATTATCGACCTTCAGAACGTCGATCATCTGTTCGTCTTCGACGCGATATTTGTTGACGCCGACAAGGATCTGCTGGCCGGCGTCGATCCTCGCTTGCGTCTTGGCGGCGGCTTCCTCGATTTTGAGCTTCGGGATGCCGGCTTCGATCGCCTTCGTCATGCCGCCGAGCTTTTCCACCTCGGCGATATGGCTCCAGGCTTTTTCGGCGAGATCGGCGGTCAGCCGCTCGACATAATAAGAGCCGCCCCAGGGATCGATGATGCGCGTCGTGCCTGATTCTTGTTGCAGGAAAAGCTGGGTATTGCGCGCGATGCGGGCGGAAAAATCCGTCGGCAGCGCGAGCGCCTCGTCGAAGGCGTTGGTGTGGAGAGACTGCGCGTGCCCTTGCGTCGCGGCCATGGCCTCGACGCAGGTGCGGGTGACATTGTTGAACACGTCCTGCGCCGTCAACGACCAGCCGGAAGTCTGGCAATGGGTGCGCAGCGCGGAGGATTTCTCGTTCTTCGGCGCGAACTGCCGCATCAGCCGCGACCAAAGCATCCGCCCCGCGCGCATCTTTGCGACTTCCATGAAAAAATTCATGCCGATCGCCCAGAAGAACGACAGGCGCGGCGCGAAGGCGTCGATATCGAGCCCGGCGGCGAGCCCGGCGCGGACATATTCGACGCCGTCGGCAAGCGTATAGGCGAGTTCGAGATCAGCCGACGCGCCAGCTTCCTGCATGTGGTAGCCGGAGATCGAGATCGAATTGAACTTCGGCATATGCGCAGAGGTATAGGCGAAGATGTCGGAGACGATCCGCATCGAGGGCGCAGGCGGATAGATATAGGTGTTGCGCACCATGAATTCTTTGAGAATGTCGTTCTGGATCGTGCCCGCGAGCTGCTCCGGCCGCACGCCCTGTTCTTCCGCGGCCACGATAAAAAGGGCGAGGATCGGCAGCACGGCGCCGTTCATCGTCATCGACACGCTCATCTGATCGAGCGGAATGCCTGAAAACAGCGTGCGCATATCGTAGATGGAATCGATTGCGACCCCCGCCATGCCGACATCGCCCGCGACGCGCGGATGATCGCTGTCATAGCCCCGGTGCGTTGCAAGATCGAAAGCAACGGAAAGGCCTTTCTGGCCAGCCGCCAGATTGCGCCGGTAGAAGGCGTTGGAATCTTCGGCTGTGGAAAATCCCGCATATTGGCGGATCGTCCAGGGCTGGTTGACATACATGGTCGGATAGGGACCGCGCACGAACGGCGCCAGCCCCGGATAGCTGTCGATAAAATCAAGGCCGTCGCGGTCATCCGGCCCATAGATCGGCTTGACCGGGATCTCCTCGGCGGTCAGCCAGGGTTCGCCAAACGCCGGGAGCCGCCCCGCGGGCGCCGCTTTCGCGATGTCGAGCGGCCGCGTTGAAAAATCGGGAATGCGGGTCATGGCGTCAGTCCCTCTCGATCGGCAGTCCCATGCAGGCATGAGCGTCGTTCAAAAACGCGACGACGTCGAGGCCAGCGTAGATGAAAGCGTCGACTCCTGCCTCACGATAAGCCGCCTCGCGATCGCCCGGCCGGCCCGCCAGCGCCAGGAAGACGCAGCCGGTGTTCTTTAGCGTCCGCGCGGCCTGCTCCGCCAGCGTATCGCCGACATGGGTCGCGTCGCCAGCCGGCAAGGCATAGGTTGCGTCCGACGAGCAGAGGCAGGCGGATTTAGCGCCGGATGCGCGGAACGCGGCGGCCAGGGCTTGCGGCGAGTTGATCACCTCCCCGGCTACTACAGCGCGCACGCCGCCAGCTTCGAACAGGCCGCGCGCAAAACCCTCGCGCGCCGTGAACGCCGGAGGCTCGCCAAGCGTCGCAAGAAAGATCGCGACCGGATGTTGCGTCGCTTTCTCAAAGTCCTCGGCGCGATCGCGCAGGCGCTCCACCGGCTCCGCGAGCCTAAAAGATCCAAGCGGCGGAAAGTCCGGCTCCGCCGCGCTCCCGGGAACGGCGGGAGCCGGCATCAGCGGCTCGACGGGCTGCTCGGCCAAATTGGGAAACTCGGTTGTTCCGGTGAGCGGCAGCTTGCGCCGTGAGATCAATTGGGCGCGCTCCTTGCGCTTTTCCGCGATCGCGGCCTGCCACGCCCCGCTCTCGAGCATGGAAGGAAGCCCCCCGGCGCGCTCGATCGTTTGCAACAGGCTCCAGGCCTGCTCCACAAGAGCGTTCGTCAGCGCCTCAAAGCCGCCGGCTCCCGCGGCCGGATCGGCGACGCGCCAAAGATTGCTCTCTTCCGAGAGCACGATCTGCGTATTGCGCGCCATGCGCCGCGCGAATGCGTCGGCGAGGCCGAGCGGCGCCGTGAAAGGCAATACGGTTATCGCGTCGGCTCCCCCGATCGCGGCGGAAAAAGCTGCGGTCGTAGCGCGCAGAAGATTAACCCATGGGTCGCGGCGGGTCGTCATCCGCCAGGCGGTTTCCGCCGCGATCTGGATTGGCGACGCCCCAAGCCCGCAGGCCGCCTCCACCTCGCGCCACAGACGGCGCAAGGCCCTGAACTTGGCGACCGTCATGAATTCGTCGGCGTCGGCAACGAGGAGAAAGCTGATTGCGCCGCTGGCTTCTTCGAGAGAAAACCCCGACGCCTCGAGCCCGCGCAGATAGGAGAGCGCGCTCGCCAGCACGCCCGCCAGTTCCTGCGCATCCGAGCTTCCAGCCTCATGATGGATGCGCCCGTCCGCGCGGAAGACCGGCGAAGCGAAGCCACGGCCGCGCAGCTGGCGCAGGACCTCGCCGAGCGCCGGACCGACAGGCGCGCCGGCAGGCTTCGTCCCCGTCCGCGCCATGTCGCCGATCGGATCGACGCCGCAATCAATCAGGAGCCGCCCGATATCATATCCTCGGCGCGTGGCGAGATCGCTCAACGCGTCGATGGCGCCCTCATAGGCGAAAGGCGGATGCTCCAGGGACAACGAAACAACGTCGAAAGCAACGCCTTCGAGAACGTCGCCCAGCCGATCGGCCGCGACGCCGAAGCCGCGCGCGCCGGCCGAGCCGGCAAACGCCAGCGTCAGCGCGGATGCTCCCCCTTCGAGATCCGCTTTCGCCAGGGCGTTGGCGCTCGCCGCGTCGGGATGATCCACACGCTGCGTCACGGTCCAGCGTCCAGGCTGGGCCCGGACCGCGCGCGCCGCGCCAATCGCCTTGGAATAAAGCGGAAGGATGTCGACGCCTTCGACCGTTCTGGAGACCAGTGCGCGGTCAAAATCCGCGCCCTTCAACACCTTGTCGACGCGGGCGCGCCAAGCCGCTGCGCTCATCTCGTCATTGCCGGTCATCGCGCATCTTCCTTGTCCCGAAAGGCGCAAGCCGCAGTCAGGGATTGTTCCCGCGCCAGATCGACCGCTGAAAGGCTCTTCCCCAACATGGCGACGGTCCTTCCAAATTTCATCTCAAACGAATTCGAGGATGACGGCGTCGACGGGCAGGCTGTCGCCCTCCTTGGCGAGCACCCTCGAGATGACGCCATCACGCTCGGCCCGCAGCAGGTTTTCCATCTTCATCGCCTCAACGATGACCAACGGCTCGCCGGCCTTGACTTCCTGGCCTGGCGAAGCGGCGAGCATTTTGACGAGCCCCGGCATCGGGCAGAGCAATTGCTTCGAGGTGTCGGCCGCGGCTTTCTCTGGAATCAGCGCATAGAGCTCCGATTCCCGGCGGGTGAAGACGCGGGCGGCGACCGACGCTCCGGCATGGGTCAGGACGGCCCCGTTCAAAATCGAGCGGATGTTGACCGAGACCTTGCGCCCGTCGATCGTCCCATGCCAGACCGGCTCGCCGGGACGCCATTCGCTTTTGATCCGGACCGTGCGCTTTGCCGCGAAAACGACGTCCACCGCGCCGTCCGGCGCCGTCTCGCCAACCTTAACGGGCAAAGCGCGCTTGCCCAGCATGACCACGCGGTCCCGCTCGAAACGCACCGGAGCAGGCGTCGGCAGCTGACCGGAAATCCGCCGCTTGCGCTCATTCATCGTATGATCGATCGACACTGCGACGGCGGCGATGACGATCGCCGTCTCGCCTTCCGGCGCTGCGGGCTGGAAGCCCTCGGGGAATTCCTCGGCGATAAAGGCGGTCGAGAGCCGGCCCTCCTTCCAGCGCGGATGCGCCATGAGCGCTGCGAGGAAGGAAAGGTTGTGGCGGATGCCGTCGATGGCGAAAGCGTCGATCGCCTGCGCCTGCGCTTCGATTGCCGCAGCGCGCGTCGGCGCGTGCGTGACCAGCTTGGCGATCATCGGATCATAGTGGATCGAGATCTCGCCGCCCTCGAAAACGCCGGTGTCGTTGCGCACGGTGACGCCTCCGGCCGTACCTTCCGCTGGTGGCCGATAGACCGTGAGCCGCCCCGTCGAAGGCAGGAAATTGCGCGTCGGGTCTTCCGCGTAGACGCGGCTTTCCACGGCCCAGCCGTCGAGCTTGACGTCAGCCTGGCTGAAGCTGAGCTTCTCGCCCGCGGCGACGCGGATCATCTGCTCTACGAGGTCAAGCCCGGTGATGAGCTCGGTCACCGGATGCTCGACCTGCAGGCGGGTGTTCATTTCGAGAAAAAAGAATGAGCGGTCCTGCCCGGCGACAAACTCCACCGTGCCGGCCGAGTCATAGCCGACGGCTCTGGCGAGCGCGACGGCCTGCTCGCCCATCTTGCGGCGCGTCTCTTCGTCGAGCAGCGGAGAGGGCGCCTCCTCGATGACCTTCTGGTTGCGGCGCTGGATCGAGCATTCGCGCTCGCCGAGATAGACGACATTGCCGTGCTTGTCCCCTAGCACCTGAATCTCGATATGGCGCGGATCGGTGATGAATTTCTCGACGAACACGCGATCATCGCCGAAAGAGGAGGCGGCCTCTGATTGCGAACGGGCGAAGCCCTCGCGCGCCTCTTCGGCGGAATAGGCGATGCGCATGCCTTTGCCGCCGCCGCCCGCGGAGGCCTTGATCATGACCGGATAACCAATCTCCCCGGCGATCTTGACTGCGTGATCGGCGTCCTCGATGACGCCGAGGAAGCCCGGCACTGTCGACACGCCGGCGCGGTTGGCGGCTCTCTTCGATTCGATCTTGTCGCCCATCGCCTCGATGGCGCCGACATTGGGACCGATGAAGACGATGCCGATAGCCTGCAGCGCCTGCGCAAAGGCTGCCCGCTCGGAAAGGAAGCCGTAACCGGGATGGACCGCTTCGGCGCCGGTTTCCCGGCACGCCGCGATGATCTTTTCGATGGAGAGATAGGATTGCGCCGCGGGCGCGGGCCCGATCGCCACGGCCTCGTCGGCCATCTCAACGTGCAACGCGCCCCGGTCGGCGTCGGAATAGACCGCGACCGTGAGGATTCCCATTCGCCGCGCCGTGCGGATGACGCGGCAGGCGATCTCGCCGCGGTTCGCGATCAGAATTTTTGAGAACACAGGACGTTTGCCTCGTTCACAGAGGGATGTTGTCGTGCTTGCGCCAGGGCCTCTCGGTCCTCTTGACGCGCAGCATGGCGAGACCGCGGGCGATGCGGCGGCGGGTGGCGTTGGGCATGATCACCTCGTCGATATAGCCGCGTTCAGCGGCGATAAACGGCGACATGAAATGATCTTCATATTCCTTGGTGCGCGCGGCTATCAGAGCGGGGTCGCCAAGATCCTGGCGGAAGATGATCTCGACGGCGCCCTTGGCGCCCATCACCGCGATTTGCGCCGTCGGCCATGCGTAATTGAGATCGGCGCCGACGTGTTTTGAGGCCATCACATCATAGGCGCCGCCGAACGCCTTGCGGGTGATCACGGTGAGAAGCGGCACGGTCGCTTCGGAATAGGCGTAAAGCAGCTTCGCGCCATGCTTGATGAGGCCGCCATATTCCTGCGCCGTCCCCGGCAGAAAGCCCGGCACGTCGACGAAGGTCACGATCGGGATCTCGAAGCAATCGCAGAAACGGACGAAACGGGCGGCTTTGCGCGACGCATCCGCATCGAGCACCCCCGCGAGCACCATCGGCTGGTTCGCTACAATGCCGACGGGCCTCCCGTCGATGCGCACGAAGCCGGTCAGAATGTTCTTGGCGAAGGATTCCTGCAGTTCGAAGAAATCGCCGTCATCGGCAACCTTCCGCACCAACTCCTTCATGTCGTAGGGCTGGTTGGCGCTCTCGGGCGCCAGCGTGTCGAGCGAGTAATCGAGACGATCCACGTTGTCGGTGCACGGCCATTCGGGAACGCCGCTCGTGTTGCAGGCCGGAAGAAAATCGATCAGGCGCCGCACCTGAAGGAGAGCCTCGACGTCGTTTTCCCAGGCGCCGTCCGCGATCGACGATTTGGTCGTGTGGATGCGCGCGCCGCCGAGATCCTCGGCCGTGACCGTCTCGTTCGTGACCGTCTTCACCACGTCCGGGCCGGTGACGAACATATAGCTGGTGTCGCGCACCATGAAGATGAAATCGGTCATCGCGGGCGAATAGACGTCGCCGCCGGCGCAGGGCCCCATGATGAGGGAAATCTGCGGAATGACGCCCGAGGCCAGAACATTGCGCTTGAACACTTCGCCGTAGCCGCCGAGCGCCGCGACGCCCTCCTGGATGCGCGCGCCGCCGGCGTCGAAGATGCCGACGATCGGAGCGCGCATCCTCACGGCCATATCCTGGACCTTGATGATCTTCTGGGCGTGGGCCTCCGACAGCGAGCCGCCGAAGACCGTGAAATCCTTCGAGAACACGAAAACCGCGCGGCCGTTCACCGTGCCCCAGCCGGTGACGACGCCATCGCCAGGGATTTTCTGCGCGTCCATGCCGAAATCGGTCGAGCGATGTTCGACGAACATGTCGAACTCTTCGAACGAGCCGTGGTCCAGCAGGAGTTCGATGCGCTCACGCGCCGTCAGCTTGCCGCGCGCGTGCTGGGCCGCCATGCGCTTTTCGCCGCCGGCCAATCGCGCCTTTTCGCGACGCCTCTCCAATTTTTCCAGCATTTCACGCATCGAAAGGCGTCTCTTGTTTCATTCAAGCAATCAGTCTTATCAGTTTGATCATCGAAGGGTACTGCAAACACAATGATTTTCGTGCAAACTAGCAAAAGAGTTAAATTGGCGAGTTTACATGAAGCGAAAACTTTTTGCAGGGGACATGATCCGCGTATTGCGGGAGGCGCGCGGATGGACGCAGCTCGAGCTCGCCAAACGTATGGGCGTCTCCTCCAGCTATTTGAGCCAGATCGAGGCCAACCAGCGCAGCCTCTCCGGCACCATTGTGGTCGAGTTGGCGCGCGTCCTGAGGGTCAGCGTCGCCGTTTTCTCCGATGACGATAGCGATCGCCTGGTCGCGACGCTGCGGGAGCTGCTCGGCGATCCCGTGATCGCCAACGCCGACGTCACGCTGCGCGAATTGAAGGCCGTTTCGCTGCACGCCCCGCGCGTGGCGCGCGCGCTCGTCGATCTCCACGGCCTCTATAAGCGGCTCGAGGAGAAATACCGCACCCTGGATGAAGCTCTGCACGCCGCGGGGGGATCGGCAGGCGCGGCCGTGCAGCAATCGTCCTTCGACGAAGTCAGGGATTTCTTCCACTTCATCGGAAACTACGTCGATGGTTTGGACCATGCGGCGGAAGGCCTCGCCGCCAAATGGGGAGGCCGTCCGGAGAAGGTCGAAACGCAGCTTCCGCACCATATCGAGAGCAGATATGGCATTTCAGTAATTCGCGAGGCGCCGCCAGCCGGCTCGCATTTCGTGAGCCGGCTGGAGCCGGAGCGCAAGCGGCTCGTGCTGAACGACGCCTTGCCGCTCTCCACGCAGTGCTTCGCGCTGGCGCGTCATCTCGCCTTTCTCGCCCATTCCGATAAGATCGACGCCCTCACCGCAGGCGCCGCGTTCCGCGGGCCAGACGCGGCCGGGGTTTGCGCCGCGGCCCTCGCCAATTATTTCGCGGGCGCCCTGCTCATGCCTTACGGCCCTTTCCAGGAAGAGGCACGCCGGGTCAGGCATGATGTGGAGCGTCTCGCAACCAGCTTCAACGTCAGCATGGAACAGGTCTGCCACCGCTTGTCGACGCTGCAGCGCCCGGGTCACGAGGGCGTGCCAATGTATTTTCTGCGCGTCGACCGGGCGGGCAACATCACCAAGAGGCACAGCGCGACGCGGTTTCAATTCGCCCGTTACGGAGGCGCCTGCCCTATCTGGAACATTCACGAGGCTTTTGAAACAGCGGATCGATTTCTGGTTCAGGCGGCGGAGATGCCGGACGGCGTGCGTTATCTCTCGATCGCAAGAGCCGTCTCCAAGGGAGAGGCGCGCTTTGATGCGCTCCGCCTCCATTATGCGATCGGCTTCGGCTGCGAACTGGCTTACGCTAGCGATTTCGTCTACTCGGATGCGATCGACCTTCGAAACCCTTCGCCGCTCGTAAAGATCGGCGTCAGCTGCCGACTCTGCGACCGCGCCGACTGCCACCAGCGCGCCGTGCCACCGATCGACCGGCGCATCTCCGTTGATCCCAACCGGCGCGGCATTATCCCCTATCAGGTCGAATAACGCCAAGCCTCTCTGGTTGCGGCAGGAAAACAGTCGCCTGCGCGAAATTGTCAGGCGCATGGCATTGGTTTAGAACTCCGCTCCACGAATGCAGAACAGCCGACTATTTCCAGGCGGCGGATCGCCAAAAATATCGAAATCGCAGTAGCCGCCCACTGACAACGGGAGGGAGCTGGAACCGCAGATTTTGCCGATACAGGAGAGGCCAGTGGCGTTCAGGGATGTTCTATTTGCGCTCACCACGGACCCGGAGCCGACGCCTGTCGCTGTTGTCGAGGATGGCGTCGCTCTCGCGGCGGCGCTTGGAGCTCGCATTTCGGGCCTCGCTTACGCCGTTACAGTTCCGGCTTCCGGAAACATATTGGCTGACCTGCTGCTGGATATTCCGGCCCTCATTGCGGAAGAGGCCAAGAAGAGCCTCGCGAAGGCTGAAACTGTGCTGGCCACCTTCCAGGACATCGCGGACAAGGCCGGGATATTCCAGGAGCGGATTTTGGAGCGATTTCCAAAATCGGAAATCTCCGACGTGTCAGTCGAATACGCCCGCCTTCGAGACCTCACCATCGTGTCCTTGGGAGAAGGCGACTATTCCGAGCAATTGCACGCCGAGGCGATCATCTTCGGTTCCGGCCGTCCGACAATCGTCCTGCCGCGCGAGCGTAAAGGCGCCGGCCCTCTTGCGCTCGATACGGTGGCCGTTGCGTGGGACTTCAGCCGGCCCGCGACGCGAGCGATCGCGGACGCATTGCCGATTTTGAAAAGAGCAAAACGCGTGTTCATTGTGACGGTCATGAATGAGAAAGCTATCGACGCCCGGCGGTCCGGAGTCGAACTCGCAAAGCACTTGGCTCGTCATGGCATAGACGTCGTTCTCGACACGGCCGACGCTGCGGGGCGACCCATTGGGGATGCGCTTGAATCCTACGTCGCGTCCTGCCATGCCGATTTACTCGTTATGGGCGCCTATGGACACTCTCGTATTCGAGAGTTCGTCCTCGGCGGAGCCACCAGAAGCATGCTTGAACGCCCTCCCGCGCCGCTATTTCTTTCGCACTGAGAGCGTTCAAGCTTTTGCGATGCGTTGCATGAGGCGGCCCGGCGGAGACACGGCTCCGTGGGCGCGCCGAAACGCTGAGGCTCGACGCGGCAAGTGACGCGGGTTTGATACGAAATCTCCCCTTGGACAGAGCTTCCTTTCCGACAATGAGGTAAGATGGCTTTTGAGGCCAAATGGCCGCGGCCAATGTCGAATCGGATCGGAAATGCCCATGTCCGTCGGCTCTTCCGCCGAAAGCACAGCGTCCCCGCGGTCGGCTGGCGCCGCCGATGGCGGCTCGCGGAGCGGCCTCACCAGCGATGAGGCCAGCCGCCGGCTGAAGACGTTCGGTCCAAACGCGACGCCTGACACGACGGCGCATCCGTTGGTCAGCGCGCTCAGCAAGTTCTGGGCGCCGGTTCCCTGGATGCTCGAGGCTGCGATCGTGCTCCAGATTTCGCTTGGCGACTACGCCGAGGCCGCGATCATCGCGGGCCTCCTCGTGTTCAACGCGACGCTCGGGCTTATTCAGGAGGGACGCGCGCAGGCGACCCTTGCCGCGCTGAAGTCACGGCTCGCGCTCACCGCGTCGGTGCGGCGCGACGGCGGCTGGGCGTCAATTCCCGCCGCTGCGCTAGTGCCGGGCGATGTGGTGAAGCTTTCTCTCGGCGGCATCGTCGCGGCGGATGTTCGCCTCACTGAAGGAGACGTCCTGCTCGATCAATCCATGCTCACCGGGGAGTCGGCGCCCATCGAAGCTGGCCCGGGCGCGCGAGCCTACGCTGGAGCGCTGGTCCGTCGCGGCGAGGCGGTGGCCGAAGTCATGGCGACCGGAACGCGGACCAAGTTCGGCCGCACCGCGGAGCTCGTCCGCACCGCTTACGTCGTAAGCTCCCAGCAGAAGGCGGTCCTGCGCGTGGTGCGCAATCTCGCTGCGTTCAATGGCGTTGTCATCATTGTGCTGGCGGCCTACGCCCATTTCCTCGCGATGCCGCTCGCCGAGATCATCCCGCTCATTCTCACAGCGGTCCTCGCCTCGATACCGGTTGCGCTGCCTGCCACTTTCACCCTTGCGGCGGCGCTGGGCGCGCGCGCTCTGGTCAAGCGCGGCGTATTGCCGACGCGGCTCTCCGCGGTAGATGAAGCGGCGACGATGGATGTCTTGTGCGCCGACAAGACAGGCACGCTGACGCGCAATGAACTGTCGGTGGCGATCGTTCGCCCTATGCCTCACTCGGACCTCGCGCACGTTCTGGCGCTGGCCGCGCTCGCCAGTTCAGACGGCGGTCTCGATCCGGTCGACGCCGCCATCCGCGCGGCGTCCGTCGGCAAAGACATTGCCGACGCCCCGGAACTGCTCAAGTTCGTGCCGTTTGATCCGGCGACAAAAATGTCCGAGGCGACGGTCAGCCTGAATGGGGAGACGCGACGTGTCGTGAAGGGCGCTTTCGCCGTGGTCAGCGGGCTCGCCCAGCCATCGCCGGCGGCGTCAGCTGTGGCGAACGAGCTTGAGGGACAGGGTTTCAGAGTGCTCGCCGTCGCCGCCGGCCCGCCGGCGATGATGAAGCTCGTAGGACTAATCGCGCTGAGTGATCCGCCACGCACGGACTCCGCGGCGCTCATCGCCGAATTACGCGACTTGGGCGTGCGCACCGTGATGGTGACGGGCGATGCGCCTGCGACGGCGGCCATCGTGGCCCGCGCCGTGGGGCTCGATGGCGCCGCCTGCCCACCTGGTCCAATACCGGATGACGTCAGCCCCGAGGCGTTCGCGATCTTTGCCGGCGTTCTTCCCGAGGACAAGTATAAACTCGTGAAAGCATTCCAGAACGGCGGTCACTCGGTCGGCATGTGCGGCGATGGCGTTAATGACGCGCCGGCGTTGCGCCAGGCGCAGATCGGAATCGCTGTCGCGACCGCGACCGACGTCGCCAAATCCGCGGCCGGCATGGTGCTGACCGAACCCGGACTCGATGGCGTCGTGGCGGCCGTCAAGGAAGGCCGGGTCACGTTCCAGCGCATCCTGACCTATACGCTGAACATGATCATCAAGAAGATCGTCACGGTGCTCTTTCTGATCTTCGGCTTGCTCATGACTGGACACGCGATCCTGACCCCATTGCTGATGGTCATTGTCATGATCACCGGCGACTTCCTCACCATGGCGTTGACCGCGGACAATGTGCGGCCCTCGACAATGCCGAATGCCTGGCGCATCGGCGAGTTGACAGTCGCGGGCGTCCTTATGGGCGTCTTCCTGTTGGCCTTCTGCACCGGCGCGCTGGCGCTCGGCAAGTTTGAACTGAATCTTGGCGTCGAGGCGCTCCGAACCCTGGCCTTTGTTGTCCTCGTGTTCGGCAGCCAAGCAGCGCTTTACGCCATTCGGGAACGCCGGCATCTGTGGGGCTCTCCTCCAAGCCGGTGGCTCGCCGTATCGTCCGTAGCCGATATCTCGATCGCTTCGACGCTGGCCATCGGCGGAATCGCAATGGCGCCGCTACCGCCCGCCGTTGTCGCAGGCGCGCTTGGCGCAGCTGCGTGCTTCAACCTCGTCCTGAATGTAGTGAAGCTTCCGATATTCGCGCGCCTCAGGATGACGTAGACAGACCGGGACGCAAGCAACCGCCGCAACCTCTGGGAGCACCTTCGATGTTCAGTTACAACAGGCCCATTATCGCCGTCGCGCTTGCCCTCGCGCTGTTGCCGAGCACGCCGGCGCTGCCGCAAGACATGATGAATCAGGTCGATCTTTCGAGCCCTAAGTTCACAACCGCGGAAGTGACGCGCGCGGATGTCGAAGCGGCGCTGCAAGGCGCTAAAGGCCATCCCGCCGACTTTTCGGACAAGAGCCTCAATGGCCTCGACCTTTCAAACCTTGATCTTTCCGGCGTCGATTTCCGCGCCGCGCGGTTGAACAAGACGAATTTCTCCGGCAGCAAACTGGACGGCGCCACACTCGATCAGGTTTTCGCGTTGCAGGCGGATTTTTCCGGCGCGAGCCTCAAGAACGCTCATCTTTTTGCAAGCCAGATGCGCGGGGCGAATTTCGACGGCGCGGATCTTTCGGGCGCGCGCATCACTGCTGATTTGTCCGGCGCGAGCATGCGCAAAACGAAATTCAAGGGAGCCGACCTGTCCGCGGATATGAAAAACCAGTCGATGGGCCTCATTCGCGCGATCTTGAAATCAGCTGACTTGACCGGCGCCGATTTCGAGGAAGCCAACCTCGCGCGCGACGATCTGCAGTTCGCGAAGTTCACGGACTCCAATTTGAGCCGCGCCTCACTCAGTCGCGCCGACGCCAGCGGCGCGGATTTCCGCGGCGCCATTCTCGATCACACCAATTTCAGCGACACCGACATCAGTTCAGCGCGGATTGATAAAGCGCAAGAAAAAGCTTTCGCCGACGCCAAGAATTTTGCGCGCGCTTTGAAAGAGTAATGGCTTTGCGGCTCCCAGGGCTGACTGCCTGCTGCGCGAGCTCCGGGCATCTTGTTGGAGCAAGGCCTGGTCCGCAAAGACGCAGCACCGGACGTCTGCCTCGTGCGACAATCCCTGCGCTTCAGCGGGCGCTATTTGCGTGCGACAAAGTCGATCAGGGCGGACATGCCCTTATGGCCGGTTCCCTCGCTGATCTCCGCGTCATATTCCGCGATCTTGAGGATCGTCATGTCGCCGAACGCTTCGCGCAGCATCGCGGCCGTATAGAGATTCTCTCGTTGTGGGGGACCGCCCGTCTTGTAGCCGAGCTGTTCCGGCCGATAGCCTTGTAGCAGCAGCAGGCCGCCGGGCTTCAGAACGTCTTTGATGCGCTGGAAGATGATTTCGCGGAATGGCGGCGCCGCAAACTGGATGAAGATCGCGGCCACGATGTCAAACCGCGGCGCGCCCCAATTCCAGGCTGCGAGATCGCAACATTCGGTCTGTAACGTCACCCCGGCTTCGGCTGCGAGTTTACGGGCCTTCGCCAGGGCTGCTTCTGAAAAGTCGATCGACAAAACATCAAGCCCCTGGCGCGCAAGCCAGACGCCATTGCGCCCCTCCCCGTCCGCGACCGCGAGAGCTCGCTGGCCCGGCTTCAGCAGGTCACGTTGTGAAACGAGAAACGCGTTCGGCGCAGTCCCAAACACGTAATCCTCGGACGCGTATCGTGCATTCCAACGCTCAATCTCTTGATTGTCACTCATGCAATAGCCCTTCGAATGCGATCAAGCTCCCATTGCCCGCCCTGAGAACAGGGCGAAGAATTCTTAAGGTCCGCCAGCGAGGCCCTGGCTCCAGGCGGCGGCTCCCGCCTTCCACGATCTGTCTGATCACGGGTGGCCGATGGTTTCGTCGATCCGGTCAAACAGGCGGCGGAAGGCGCCGTCGCGCTCGGACAGCTCGTCGAAGCGGCCGCGCTCCACGATACGGCCGGCTTCGATGACGATGATCTCGTCCATGCGCTCGATGGCGGAGAATCGATGGGTGAGGAGAATGAGCGTGCGGCCAACATTTCGGGCAAGGAGCGCGTCGAAGAGGTCGTTCTCGGTTTCTGCGTCGAGACCTTCGCTCGGCTCGTCCAGCACGAGGATCGGGCTCGCGGCGAGAAGAGCGCGGGCGATGGCGAGACGGCGCGCTTCGCCGCCGGAAAGGCGCGCGCCGGCGATGCCAACCGGGGTGTCAAACCCCTGCGGCAGCGCTTCGATCGACGAAAGCAGGCAGGCCGCGGCGGCGGCCTCGCGCAGCTCCGCGTCGCTGGCATCGGGGCGGGCGAGACGCAGATTGTCTGCGATCGTCGCCGTGAAGAGATGAGCGTTCTGTGGGACGACGGCGATCCGTTCGCGCACGGCCTCGCCCGAGAGCTGGTCGATTGGCGCGCCGCCCAGACGGATCTGTCCTGAGGTCGGGTTGCGGAAGCGGACGAGGAGATCGACGAGGCTTGATTTGCCGGCGCCGCTCGATCCGACGATCGCGACGCGCGCGCCTTCCGGAATGCAAAGATCAATATCGGCAAGGGCGGGCCTGGAGGCCCCCGGATAGGTCAGGCCGACGCGCGTGAATTCCAGATCGAACCGGGCCGGCGGATTCTGCGGCTTCGCCGGATCGACGACGATGGGCTGGCGATCGACCAGAGCGAAGATCCGGCGAGCGGATGCAAGCGTGCCGGCAAGACCCGTGAAGGCGGCGGGAACACCGTTGAAGGCCTCGAAGGCGGCGAGCGCCAGAAGCGTCGCCATGGTGAGGTCCGGTCCGCTCATGCGGCCGCTCGAAACAAGCGGAACGCCAATCAAGAGGGTGGCTCCAGCGGCAAGATCGCCTGCGAGCGCGACGCCGCTCTGTCCGAAGCCGGTCGATCGGGCGAGCCGCGCCTCCTCTGCGATGAGATCGCCGTAGCGTCGATCGAGAGCGTCGAACCGTCGGCGGTCCGCGCCGGTCAGCTGCAACAGCGCGAGCCCGTCGAGATCGTCGACGATGGATGTGCGGATCTCAGCCGAAATCTCGGCGGTTCGGCGACCGGCGCCGCGTCCGGCGAAGGCGGCGGCGAAGGGAAGGATGAGCCCGGCGACGAGCAAGGCGGCGCCGACGGCGGCGGCCAGACGCCCGTCGTGGCGAGCCAGCGTCAGGATGACCACAATCGAGGAGAGCGCCGCCACGGCGAGCGGCGCGAGAAGCCGCAAAAACACCAGTTCGAGCCGATCGACGTCTCCCTTCAGCCGGGCCATAAGATCGCCCGAGCGGAAGTCGGAGAGCGCGCCAGGCGCCAGCGGTTCAAGATGGGCGAAGAGCCAGCCGCGGGACGTCGCCAGCAGGCGGAAGGTCGCCTCATGACTAATGAGCCGATCGAGATAACGCCCGCCGGTTCGCAGGATCGCAAAGGCCCGGATGACCGCAGCAGGCGTGAAGTAATTGAAGCTCTGCGCGACGACGCCTGCGAGCGCCATCGCCGTGATGAACCAGCCGGAGGCCGCCATCAGTCCGATATTGGCGAGCGTCGCCGCCAGGGACGCCGCGATCGACAAGGCAATCCAGCCCGCGTAGGGGCGATAGAGGCGAAGAAGGCGGATCAGATCGTTCACGCCGCGCACCTGCCGTCGCGAGAGGCCGAGGATCTCATTGCGCCCCGCGCTCTTTGGGTCATGCGCGCGTAAAGGCCTCCCGCCGCCGCGAGTTCGTCGTGGCGGCCGTCCTCGACGATTCGGCCATCGGCGAGCACCAGGATGCGGTCGGCGCGGCGCACGGTCGCAAGCCGGTGAGCGATCGAGATCATCGTGCGCCCCCTGGCCAGATCGGCGATGGCCTCGTTGACGAGACGTTCGGTCGGCGGATCGAGATGGGCCGTCGGTTCATCGAAGAGGACGAGCGGCGCCGGCCGGAAGAAGGCGCGGGCGAGCGCGATGCGCTGCGCTTCGCCGCCGGAAAGTCCCTCGCCGCGTTCGCCGAGCCGGGTCTCGCGCCCGTCCGGCAGCCGGGCGATGAAATCATCGGCGCGCGCGGCGGTGAGCGCGGCGGCGATTGCGGCGTCGAGCTCGCCGTTGGCGGCGGCGCGTCCCATCGTTATGTTGTCGTCGAGCGTGCCGTCGAAGAGGTGCGGCCGCTGCGGCACGTAGGCGATGAGATTTCGCCAGGCCGCGAGGTCGAGTTCGCCGATCGGCGCGCCTTCGACGAGAACGCGGCCGGAACTCGCCTCGACGAAACCGAGAAGGAGCGCCAAAAGAGTGCTCTTGCCCGCCCCGCTCGGGCCGACGATGGCGATGTGTTCGCCGCTGGCGATGTCGAGGTTGACGCCTTTCAGAGCATGATGGCCGTCAGCATAAGCGACATGCACGTCCTCAAAACGCAGGGCGACGGCTGGCCGCGGCGCCAGCTGGCGATTGCCGGGCGCTGCGGCCGGCCTTGGCCGGTCGAGCAAATCGACAAGCCGCTCGGCCGCGGCGATCGCCTCCATGCGAGCGTGACGCTGGGCGCCCATCGTGCGCAGCGGCGCATAGAATTCTGGCGCCAGCAGAAGGATGAAGAAGCCCGCGCGGAAATCCATCTCGCCCCACATCAGGCGAAATCCGATCAACACAGCGACGAGCGCGATCGACACCGTCGCGAAGAATTCAAGCACCAGGGCCGACAGGAAGGCGAGGCGCAGCACAGACATTGTATCGCGCCGATAGCCGTCAGCCATGCGCGCGACTATGCCGATCTCGCGCTTCGAGGCCCTGAGCAGTTTCAGATCGGCGAGCCCCTGGACCGCATCAAGGAGATGTCCGCCAAGTCGGGCGAGATTTCTCCATTGGCGTTGATTGGCCTGCTCCGCGCCCTTGCCGACAAGCGCAATGAAGACGACGATGAGCGGCGCCGTGGAGATGAGGATAACGCCCGAAAGCCAGTCGAGGGGCGCGACGATGAGCAGGATCGCCAGCGGCAAGATTGCTGTTGTCGCCATGGCGGGAACCCAGCGCCGCCAATATGGTTCAATGGCCGTCACCGCATCGGTCAGCGTCGTCACAAGGTCTCCGGTCGGCGTCCCTGCAAGCCGCACCGGCCCCAATGTTCCGATCTCTGCGAGCAGGCGGCCGAAGAGATGGCGGCGCACCCGGGCGGCGGCGTGGAAGCCTGCCTGATCGGCGACGAAGGCGACGGCGGCGCGGACGAAATAGAGAATGAAGAGGAACGCGATGCGCCCGGATACGGCGGCAAGGTCAGCCGAGTGAAAGACCACCGCGTCGATGACGCCGGAAATAATCCACGCGACCACGACGGCGAGGAGGCCGTGCGCGACGCCTGACGCGAGGCAGAGCGGCAGCGCGCCCGCGGCTATAGCGCGGGTCGATTTCAGAAGCCCGGCTGCGTCCGTCATGTCTTACCCGCTCCCGTCAATCGCGGCGGCGCAGGGCCAGGAAATGCGCCAATCATTCATTCCACGGGAGCCCGCTCCGGCTCCGCGGCGGCGCCGTTTCCATCAAGATTATCCTGGAATTCATACCACATCACGTTGATAACCCCGATTGCGATCGCGGCGGTAACGCCGAGGATCCAGGTGAAATACCACATTCTGCGTCTCCTCTTTCAGTAGGCGGAGTGGGAGCGGCTTTCGATCTCGGCGGCCGTCACTTTGCCCCACATGCGGGCGTAGCACCACACGGTGTAGGCGAGAACCATAGGCAGGAGGATCACGACGGCCCAGAACATCACGGTCAGGGTCAAATGACTCGAGGCTGCGTCCCAGATCGTAAGGCTCGACTTCAGATCTATGCTCGACGGCATCACAAAAGGGAACATCGACAGACCTGCCGAACCGATGACGCCAACCATGCCAAGCGCGCTGGTGACGAAGGCGAGACCGGGGCGGCCGGCCTTCGCGAGGAGCGCCGTAGCAAGCGGTCCGCAAAGACCAAGAGCCGGCGCGATCAGAGCGATAGGCATGCGGCGATAAATGTCGAACCAGGCATGGGCGTCGCGCACCACCTGCTTTGCGAGCGGGTTCGGAAAGGCGCCGTGCGGCGGCGCCGAGGCGATGCGATATCCCTCGACGCCGAACCACAGCCAGACGCCGGCCGCGGCGAAGGCGATGGTGACGAGAGGGGCAAGGCCCATGGCGATCCCCCGCGCCCGCGCGGCCACCGGATCGGCGGTGCGCAGTTGCAGCCACACGGCGCCATGCACCACGAGCATGGTCAGGCTGATGACCCCAGCGAGCAAGGCGAAAGGGTTGAGGAGCGGCAGCAAGGCAGTCAGGAGCGAACCCTGATAATGCGAGCGCAACAGGTCGTCGAGGTAGAACGGCACGCCCTGCAGAAGATTGCCGAAGGCGACGCCGAAGATCAGCGCGGGAATGGCGCCGCCGGCGAAGAGCCCCCAGTCCCAGATGTTTCTCCAGGTAGGATTCTCGATTTTGGACCGGTAGTCAAAGCCGACAGGCCTGAAGAACAGGGCGAACAGCACCAGGAGCATCGCCATGTAGAAGCCGGAAAAGGCAGCGGCGTAGACCGCCGGCCAGGCGGCGAAAAGGGCGCCGCCCGCAGTGATGAACCAGACTTGATTGCCGTCCCAATGCGGGCCGATGGTGTTGATGGCGATGCGCCGTTCGGTGTCGGTCCTGGCGACGAAGGGCAACAGGCTGCCGACCCCCATATCCATGCCGTCCGTGATGGCGAAGCCCATCAGCAGCGCGCCGACAAGCATCCACCAGATGAATCTCAGCGTTTCATAGTCGAACATGATCCTGCCCTCACATCGTTCATTCGGCCGGAAGAGCGCTGGGGCGATGCTTGCGCTCAAAGTGATAGCGCCCTAGCCCGAGCGAACTCGGTCCGAGCCTCACGAACTTCACCATCAAGAAGACCTCGATCGCCAACAGCACCGTGTAGAAGCCGATGAAACCGGCCAGCGAGAAGATCAGATCGCCGGAGGTGAGGCTCGATGTGCCGAGGAAGGTCGGCAACACCTCACCGATGGCCCAGGGCTGGCGGCCGAATTCGGCGACGAACCAGCCGGATTCATTGGCTATCCAGGGCGCCGGAATAGCGATGACCGCAAGCCAGAGACACCAGCGGTTCTGCTCGAGGCGCTTGCGGGCGTTGAGCCAGAATCCGGCGGCGAAGATGAAGAGCATGCTGAAGCCGAGGCCAACCATGACTCTGAAAGCCCAGAACAGCGGCCAGACGGTCGGAATGGTGCTCTCGGCGGCGGCGCGGACGTCCGCCTCAGTCGCATTCGCAGGATCATCCGTGAATTGCTTTAGCAGCAGGCCGTAGCCGACATCCTTTGCATGCGCATCGAAGGTCGCGCGGGTCTGCGGACTGGCGTCGCCGGCGCGAATCTTCTGCAATGCGCCATAGGCGATCTGTCCCGACCGGATGCGCGCCTCGTGCTGGACTTTCAGATCGAGAAGCCCTGTCACCTGGGTGTCGGTGGAGTGCGTCGCGATAAGGCCCAGCGCCCACGGGATCTGAACTTTGAACTTCGTTTCCTTGGCGTCCTGGCTGGGAAAGCCGAAGAGCGTGAAGGCGGCGGGCGCGGGCTCGGTATGCCATTCGGCCTCGATCGCTGCGAGCTTCACCTTCTGGACGTCACCGAGTTCATAGCCGCTCGCGTCGCCAAGAACGAGGACCGACAGCGAGGAAGCGAGGCCAAAGCCGACAGCGACGGCGAAGGAGCGCCGCGCGAAAGGCAGATCCCGGCCCTTGAGGATGTACCATGAGGAGATGCCGAGGACGAACATCGAGCCCGTGACATAGCCGGCGGCGACGGCGTGGACGAACTTCACCTGGGCGACCGGGTTGAAGAACACCTCCGAGAAGCTTTGCATCTCCATGCGCATCGTTTCGGGCCGGAACACCGAGCCTACCGGGTTCTGCATCCAGCCGTTGGCGACGAGAATCCACAACGCTGAGAGGTTGGAGCCGAACGCCATGAAAAAGGTCACCGCCAGATGCTGGAGCCTCGATAGCTTGTCCCACCCGAGGAAGAACAGGCCGATGAAGGTCGACTCGAGGAAGAAGGCCATCAGGCCTTCAATCGCCAGCGGCGCTCCGAACACGTCGCCGACATAGTGTGAATAGTAGGACCAGTTGGTGCCGAACTGGAACTCCATCGTAAGGCCCGTCGCGACGCCAAGGGCGAAGTTGATGCCAAACAACTTGCCCCAGAACTGGGTCATGTCCCTGTAGATCACTTTGCCGGTCATCACATAGACCGTCTCCATGATGACCAGAAGCCACGAGAGCCCGAGGGTCAAAGGCACGAAGAGAAAGTGATAAAGCGCCGTCGCGGCGAACTGCCATCGCGACAACTCCACGAACGTCTGATCGATCATGATGGCTGACATCCTCTCGATGGGCCGAAGCCCCGGGCTAAAGATCCGGGGCGCCTTGAGGCGCCCTGAACCTCAAACATATTTTTCTAATATACGAGCAAACATCTATTTTCTATCGAAGATACGAGTCATTGATGCGGACGGGCCAATGGCGCCGGCGTGGAACGCTCGAACGGCCTGGCTCTGACATCGGCAGTACACACAAGCATTTGTTTCAATTGATAAAGTGACCGCGACATAAGCCCACCGGGATCGCGGGCGTATAGCGGGATCACGCCCAAGGCGGCGATTCGCCGCACCAAACCAATCATACCATACGCACAACGGGCGGGCGCGCTACATCCTTGTCGGGACACGCCCCTTTGGTCCGCTCGTTTTTGTTCAGGGGAACATGACCGCAAAGGCATCCTTCGTACACAAATGAAAGGCGCGCTTGCGCGAGCAAAAGCAGCCAGTCGCGCGGCGTCGGAGCGGCCCGCGCGTTGAACGCGCGTGGCGGCGGACATGGGAATTCTAGAGGCGTAGGAATTGTAGGAAGGAAAAAGGAATATGCGTCGTCGCCGCGAAACAATTCCCGCCGGCGCGCGACGACGCCGCTGCGTCAGCCTCGCGCGGCGCAGCGCTGGAACGCCGGCAGGTGGCGGTCGCGCGATGCTTGCATCAGGCGACTGAAAACGCTTTCGATCGCCTGGTAGCCGGCGACGCGCGGAAGAAGCTTATCCTCATAGAGGCTGACATTGTCGATTTCCGCCTGCGCCGCGATTTCGCAGGCGCAGGCGAGCGCGGCCGGAACCGACCGCCGGATCTCCTCACTGCCCGCATGCCGGTCGGACGGGACCGGAACGGCGTAGGCCGCGAGGACGCGCTCCAGCGCAGCCGCGTGACGGCTCTCCGCCTCGACGATATGGCTGAACGGCTTCGCGCCGGGAAAGCGCTCGAGAATCGCCCGGTAGAAGGCGCGCGCGTGATACTCATCCTCCAGCGCCTCAATGACCGCGCTTAGGGCCGCCGGCGACAAGGGGCTCGCAATATCGTGGGGAGCAGTGACGCCGGCGCAGCCTTGCGCGCGACGACCGCCGCGGCCATTGCCGCCGCAACTGGATTCGATGTGATGTTGCATGTTGGATTCTCCCATGCAGAATGGAAAAGCCAGTCCACAGGCCGGGCGAAGGCTTCATCGTGAGCCGGGCATATGTGGCGTTGTGAGGCCAGCCGCGACCGCGACCATTGGCGACCGGCGAACTCTCTTGTAATCACACAAAGTTATATCGTCAATATATCTTTGGCGATCCGCCCGGTGCAAATGAACTCTGCGACGAATAGGCGCTGCGCGATCTCATGACGTGCGGCGGCGACAGATCTGTCCTTATGCTGCAAATCGCGCGGATCCTCGGGCTGGACGAATCGCCCGGACGGTGCCGACCGCGCGCCGGCTACAAGGTCGCCTATGCGAGCATTCGGGCGGAGCCGGCGTCGCTCATCTTGGCTGAGCGGGCGTTGGGCGAGCTGTTGGCCCGACGACGCCCGGGACCCGCCCCGAGGCGGGTGGGAGCTGCAAGTCAAGCACCGTGAGGAGGTCGTTGCCGTTGGTCGTGATATCGGCCAATGTGATATCGTCGAGAATGGCGAGGAAGGCCTCCAGCGCCCGCCGCAAAGCCATGCTCAGCTTGCACTTCTCGATAAGCGGACAAGTGTTGGTGTCCGCGTCGAAGCACTCGACGAGTTCGAATCCCTCTTCCGTGCGCCGGATCACTTCACCGAGCCGGATGGCGTTGGCCGGCCGCGCCAGGCGAAAGCCGCCCTTGTTGCCACGCACGGTCTCCAAATACCCCCAGGTTCCAAGCTGGTGCGCGCACTTGACCAGATGCGCCTTCGAGACGCCAAATCCGATGGCGACGTCCTGGATCGTCGTCAGATCGGGCGACCGGGCCGCGGCGACCATGAGCACGCGCAAGCAGTAGTTGGAGTAGCTCGTCAGTTTCATAGATGTCGCCGCTTAAACAGTTGATGCGTTTTGCTCGGAATGGATCGTGCTCGCCGCTCACGCCGAAGGGCCGGACCGGGACGTCTTCGCGTTTTGTTCCGTCAAGGTCGCGGCGATCCTTCACCGTTCGTTAGGCCGGCTCGAATTGGTAGCAGGATGATTGGTTGGGTGTCACGGCGCATTTTTGCGCAAGACAACCGATGCAGTCATGTCCGTGGTTGCGTGTCTGAGCTTTGGATCAGCTTCGCCAGAAACGCAGGGTGACGGAAACGCGCCCAAGGCGCCTCAACGCGGCGTACTTCAAGATAAGGCCGTCGGACCGCCGCGGCAAGACGGGGGGCATCCATGGCGCGGTCGACCTCAAGGGGCAGACATTGTGATGGCCTGTTCCGCGCAATGCGGGATTTCGCAGCCCCAAGGGCTTTCCGCAGGGTCCACGAGCGCGGAGCACGCGCAAATTTCCGCATTGAACAGGCGGCGCGGATCAAGGCGCCGGAACACGCTCGCCGGCGCCGAGGCTCATTCCTTGCGGACGAGCTTTCGTTACTTCTTCACGACTTCTCCGCCACGCGCATGCCAACCAAGAGTGCCGCCGGGGTAATGGCAGACATCCTGACGACCGCTCGCGAGAGCTTGCCGCAAAGCGGTCGACGAACGCCCCCCGGATTTGCACACGAGCACGACGGGCTTTCCGGACGGCAGATGCTTGGCGTCAAAGCGCGACAAAGGATGGTTGACGGCGCCAGGGATGTGGCCCGCGGAATACTCATGGGGCTCGCGAACGTCGACGAGGACGCAGGCGCCGCCTTTTAGCGCCTCCTTGAGGGCCTCGTGCTCTATGGTTGTCGCATCGGGGCCTGTCGGGCGCTTGGCAAATAAACCTGAGAACATCAAAATACTCCTTTGAGCGGGGTCAGGCAGACTATGATTTCGCGTCCGCCGCCTTTGTCCGGCGCAGGTCACGACAGCGAGGCGACGCACATGGTCGAGGTCTCATCCTTGGCGCCCCGGCGCGCAGAACAAGTCGTAAAGCAGCGCGATGACCTCGTTGGCCTCCTTGCTCGCCAGCGAGTAATAGATCATCTGGGACTCGCGCCGCGTCGTGACGAGCTCGTCCTCGCGCAGCCGGGCAAGGTGCTGCGACAAAGCGGACTGGCTGAGGCCGATCGCCCCATGCAGCACGCCAACCGACTGCTCGCGTTTGTGCAGCTCGCAAAGAATCATAAGACGATGGCGATTGGCGAGAGCCTTGAGGAAGATCTCGGCGTTGCCGGCCCGCGATGCAAGTTCATCTAAATTCATTGTTGCTAAATTAGATTTATCTGTTTTATGTGTCAAGCGTTCTCTTTCGCGAGTTCCTCTCATGCGTTTTGCCTTTGTCCTGCTCTCCGCCGCCGTTCTCGCCTCTCAGGCGTCAGCGGATGAGTTTACAGTTCATTCACGCGAAGTCGACGATCGCAAGGCGGTGATCGCGACTGTCGAGCCTGTCCACTTGTTGGCCGCGCGCGCGCGCATCGGCGGCACGATCGTCCGCCTCACAGTGAAGGAAGGGGACCGGATCGCGGACGGAGCCGAGGTGGCGACGGTCGTCGATGAGAAGCTCGCGCTGCAGATGCAGGCGCTCGATTCGCGCATCAAATCGCAGCAGGCGCAGCGCGATCAGGCGCAGATCGATTTCGACAGGGCGCTGGAGCTGAAGCGTCGCGGCGTCGGCACGCAGATGCAGCTCGATCAGGCGCGCACCGCGCTCGATGTCGCCGAGCGCACCGGCGCCGCCATGCATTCGGATCGCGACGTCATTATGCAGCAGACCGCCGAAGGCGTCGTCCACGCGCCTGGCGCCGGACGCGTATTGACCGTTCCCGTGTCGGAAGGGCGCGTCGTTCTGCCGGGTGAGACGATCGCGACGCTCGCCGAAGACAATTACATCCTGCGGCTTTCCTTGCCGGAAAGGCACGCCCGCTTCATGCGCGCCGGCGACAAGGTGCTGATTGGCGCGCGCGGCGATCAAAACGAATCCAAAGAGACGATGCGGCATGGAAAAGTGCGCCTCGTCTATCCTGAGATCCAGGGCGGGCGAGTCATCGCCGACGTCGATGTCGACGAACTCGGAAACTATTTCGTCGGCGAGCGGACGCGAGTTTATGTAACGACCGGCAAGCGCGACACGTTCATCGTGCCCGCCGGTTATGTCTACCGGCGCGCCGGCGTGAACTTCGTCCGCCTCAAGAACAGCGCCGAAATTGTTGTCCAACCCGGCGAGACGACGCCCGAAGGCGTCGAGATTCTCTCTGGCCTGGTCGATGGCGACGTGGTGACGCACCCATGAAATTAGGCATATCCGGCGCGCTTGCGCGCGCTTTCATCACATCGCCGCTGACGCCGCTCCTGCTTCTCGCCGCGCTCATGGTCGGCGGCCTGGCGCTCCTCTCGTTGCCGCGGGAGGAAGATCCGCAGATCAGCGTTCCGATGGTCGACATTCTCATCGAGGCGAACGGCTATAAGGCCGACGAGGCGGTCGAACTCATCACCCGGCCGCTGGAGGACATCATCAAGGGCGTCAACGGCGTCGAGCACGTCTATTCGCAGACCGAGGACGACAGGGTCGTCGTCACCGCGCGTTTCTTCGTCGGCACGGACGAGGATACGGCGGCGCTTCGCATCCATGAAAAAATCCGCGCCAACATCGGAGAGTTGCCAAAAGGCATTCCAGAGCCGCTGATTATCGGGCGCGGCATCGACGACGTGGCCACCGTCGTCCTCTCGCTCGCCGCCAAGCCGGAGCATGCAGATCGCTGGACCGACAATGGTCTCTATCAGATCGCCGATGAATTGCGGCACGAACTGGCGAAGGTCGAGAATGTCCGCTTCAGCTATATTGTCGGCGGCAGCCCTAATCAGATCCGGGTGGAGCCGGACCCGGAGCGGCTTTCCCTTTACGGAATAACCCTCGCGCAGCTCACGCAAAAGCTGACCAACGCCAACCGCGCCTTCCTCGCCGGCAATTTGCGGGAGAAGGACCGCGCTCTCCCCGCTGTCGCCGGACAGACGCTGCAAGGCGTCCCCGACATCGGCCTCCTGCTGCTCACCTCGCGCGCTGGCCGTCCTGTCTACGTCAAGGACGTCGCCGATGTCCGCGTCGGCGCGGCCGAACTCGACCGCAGCGCATGGACCATGACGCGCGCCGCAAACGGCGAGCTCGACAAAAGGCCGACGGTCAGCATCGCCATTTCGAAGCGCAAAGGCGCTAACGCGGTCGTCGTCGCGCGCGAGATTCTCGCCCGCATGGACATCGTAAAGGGGCGGATCGTCCCGGAGGACATCGACGTTACGGTGAGCCGGAACTATGGCGAGACGGCGAGCGAGAAGGCGGACGAACTTCTCTTCCATCTCGGGCTCGCCACCGTCTCGATCGTCGCGCTCATTACGCTTACAATCGGCTGGCGCGAGGGCGTCGTCGTTTTCGTCATCATCCCGACGACAATCCTGCTGACGCTCTTTGCCTCATGGCTGATGGGCTACACGATCAACCGCGTCAGCCTCTTCGCGCTCATCTTTTCGATTGGCATTCTCGTCGACGACGCGATCGTGGTGGTCGAGAATATTGTCCGGCACTGGCATATGCGCGGCGAGCGCAGCCTGGTCGACACGGCGATCGAAGCGATTTCGGAAGTCGGCAACCCGACCATCATCGCAACGCTGACGATCGTCGCCGCGCTGCTGCCGATGATGTTCGTCAGCGGCCTGATGGGCCCCTACATGAGTCCCATTCCGGCGAACGCCTCAATGGCGATGCTGTTCTCCTATTTCGTCGCCATGACCATCACGCCGTGGCTGCTTTTGAAGATCGCGCGCAGGCGCTTTGAAACCGTGCGCGGCGGGGACGCCGGACATCACGACGTCGGAGCGATGGGCCGCTTCTACGCGCGCGTCGCGCGGCCATTGCTCACCGGCCGTATCCGCTCGAAGCTCTTTCTTTTGACGATCGGCGTCGCGACGCTCGGTTCGCTCGCGCTTTTCGCCACGAAAGCCGTGCGCGTCAAATTGCTGCCCTTCGATAACAAATCGGAGATTCAGGTCGTCGTCGATCTCGCGCGCGGCGTCTCGCTGGAGACGACGGATCGCACGCTCACAGCCATTGCCGATCGCCTGAAGGACTTGCCCGAGCTGACCTCGATGCAGGCCTATGTCGGAACGGCCGCTCCCTTTAATTTCAACGGTCTCGTGCGTCATTACTATCTGCGCAGAAAGCCGGAGCAGGGCGAGCTCTCCGTCAATCTCGTTCCCAAGGGCGAGCGGACGCGCGCGAGCCACGCGATCGCGCTCGACATTCGCAAGCGTGTCGAAGGCGTGCCGCTGCCGCCGCACTCTTCGATCAAGGTGGTCGAGGTTCCCCCCGGGCCGCCGGTGTTGTCGACCCTTCTCGCCGAAGTCTATGGGCCGGACGCGCCCGCACGGCGCGAGCTCGCCGCGAAGATCCGCAAGGCGTTCGAGACGGTCGATTTCGTCGTCGACGTTGACGACAGCTTTGGCGTTCGTAACGAACGCGTACGCTTTTCGATCGATCAGGAAGCGCTCGAATATCATGGCGTCGAGGAGCAGGCCGTGTATGACACGCTCGGCGCGATCCTCGGCGGGGTAAAGATCGGCTATTCGCAGCGCGGCAGCGGACTGAAGCCGATCGACATCACTGTGGCTTTGCCGCGATCCTCTCTGGCGCTGAATGAACGCCTGCTTTCGACGCCTCTGCCCGCTGGCGGGACGCCGCGCCAGGGCGCCAATGTGGAGCTCGGCGACGTGGTGCGCGTGACCCGCGAGCCTGCCTCCTACCCGATCTTCCGGCACAACGGACGTTTCGCAGAAATGGTGACCGCTGACGTCGCGGGCCGCTTCGAGGCGCCAGTCTATGGCATGCTCGCTGTCGAGGACGCGCTGAAGCAAATCGACTGGGGCGCCGCCGGGCCGCCGACGATCAAATATCACGGCCAACCGGTCGACGATACGAAGCCGACGCTGCTTTGGGACGGGGAATGGGAGGTCACTTACGTGACCTTCCGCGACATGGGCGCCGCTTTCATGGTGGCGATCCTCGGCATTTATTTGCTCGTCGTCGCGCAGTTCGGCTCGTTCAAGCTGCCGCTCGTCATCCTTATCCCGGTGCCGCTGACGTTGATCGGCATCGTCCTCGGGCATTGGATGCTGAACGCGGCGTTCACGGCGACCTCCCTCATCGGCTTCATCGCGCTTGCCGGCATCATCGTGCGCAACTCGATTCTGCTGGTTGATTTCATCCGTCACCAGCGCGCCACTGGCGTGACGCTGCGCCGCGCGCTGATCGACGCGGGCGCGATCCGCTTCAAGCCAATTTTCCTTACCGCGGCGGCGGCCATGATCGGCGCTGCGTTCATCTTGAACGACCCGATCTTTCAGGGCCTCGCCATCTCCCTCGTCTTCGGGCTCGCCTCATCGACGGCGCTGACTGTGCTCGTCATCCCGGCGATCTACGTCTGGCTGAGGGAGGATGGAAAAGGCTTCGGCGACGAACCGATGACGCCAGGCGCTCAAACTTCAAAAGAGGCGACACATTGATGAGAGCGAACCCCGCGGACTGCGCGAGAAAGCTTCCGGTCGCCCCGCAGTCTTGAAAGTATTTGCGCGAAAGAGAACGCTTGACACATAAAACAGATAAACCTAATTTAGTAAAAATGAATTTAGATGAATTCGCATCGCGGGCCGGCAACGCCGAGACCTTTCTCAAGGCCCTCGCCAATCGTCATCGGCTGATGATCCTTTGCGAGCTCCACAAGGGCGAACAGTCTGTCGGTGTGCTGCATGAGGCGATCGGCCTCAGCCAGTCCGCCCTGTCGCAGCATCTTGCCCGGTTGCGCGAGGATGACCTCGTCAGGACCCGCCGCGAGTCCCAGACGATCTATTATTCGCTGGCGAGCGAGGAAGCGCAGCAGGTGATCGCCCTGCTCTACAACTTGTTCTGCTCGCCGGGATGCAAATGATGAGAGGACCAAAACCATGTCGATTGATCGAGCCGTCTTAGCGTTCGCGGGGACGGTCATTCTTTTGAGTCTTGCGCTGTCGCAATGGCATAGCTCCTATTGGCTGCTG
>NZ_CABFMQ020000119.1 GCF_901905185.1 Methylocella tundrae | reverse complement strand
TTGGCGCTATGCCCGCTTTTTCTCCCGCTTTCGAGATCCTATGAGCGCCATCAACATCGGTCCGAGCGAGAACTCCCCGGTTTCAGCCTTTCGCGTCAGCTCGCGCAAATAGCCGCCGGCGCTGGCGATGGCTGAGCCTCGTTGCAGGATCGCCGCGATGACAATCGCCGCGGGGATATCACCCATGACATTTTGGGCCTCCTCGAAGGCGCTTGGGCTGACGCCCAGCATTGAGCGGACGACTGACGCCGTGGCCAAAAAATCGCGCCAGTTGGAAATCCCGCCCTTGGCGTAATCAGAAACATCCGGGCAAGCGTCCAGCACCATGCCGAGTGGAAAAGATCCCTCGGACGATCGCGACGACGGGGGGGTTGGCGCCGATCTCGCCCCCTGGCTTTCTGGAAAGCGAGGTTCAAGTTCAGGTAGGATATTTGGGTTTGAATTTTGTTTGTGCCGCTCAGTTTGAGACTCATTGGCGCTTGGAATCTGTGTTTTTATATGTGTTTCCAGCAGGATGAGGATTTCATCCGCGAGCACGGAAAGTTCTTCCGCGATCGGCTCGAGAACGGCCGGCGGCGCGGTGCGCGGAATGCGTTCGATGAGGCCGCGATAGAGGGCGTGAACCTCCGCCCAGTCGGCTGGCCCCTGCCCTCCCTGGCGGGTCGGCACGCCTTCCTCAATGCCCGTCGCGATCATCTTGGCGATGTCGCGCCTGCACAAAGTGATGCGCTCGCGAACCAATTTGAGGGCGCGCTCCTCGGCGCGAACTGCTTCTGCAAAGGCTTCGAACTCATCGGCCCGGGCGACGAGCGGAGAAAGGTCGAAACCGAAGGCCGTCTCAACCTCCCCTGCCCTGCCCTTTCGGGCATAGCGTTTGCCGTTGGGACTGTCGCGCCGGACGATCAGGCCGGCGTCGACCAGCACGGCGAGATGACGGCGCAGCGTCGCCGGCGCCATGCCATGCGCGCGCAGTGACAGTTGGTAATTGGACGGAAAGACGATGAGGCCGTCGCCGGTGAGGACGGTTTCGGGATGAAACGTCAAAAGCGCGTCGAGCACGGTCAGCGCCCGCTCGGAGACCCCGATGCGCATCCTCGCCGTGCAAATGGCGCGGAAGACGTTCCATTTATGAACCGCCCTTTCGGGTGGGCGCGCTTTTGCGATCGCCTGGCTGGCCAGATGGGCGAGGGTCAGCGACCGCCGCCCAAAGGGCGTCGTTGGATGATGCTGTTCTTCCATTTTCCTTAGCCTCGCTCGGGCAAAGGAAATCAGCTCGCCGAATCGACGCTAAATCTCAGACAAGACTCTTGACTGTGATTCGCGGAAGTGAGATTCT
>NZ_CABFMQ020000118.1 GCF_901905185.1 Methylocella tundrae | reverse complement strand
CTCGTGGCCTTTTTTCTGAACATTCCGGCGATATTGTCGAAGAGCTCTATTTTGACGCCGGCTCTTTTCATGATGAGCGTCTGCTGGGCGACGGAGAGGGTGTTGTTCCAGGCCCAGTAGATGACGAGGCCGGAGGGAAAGCCGCCGAGGGTGAAGGTGAAGATCACCGGCATCCAGGTGAAGATCTGCTTTTGCGTCGGATCGGCCGGCTCGGGGTTCGCCTTCATCTGCACGAACATGGTGACGCCCATGATGAGCGGCCAGACGCCGAGCGCGAGGAAATGGCCGATCATCGGGATTTGCGTCGGGTCGAAAGGCAAAAGCCCGAACAGATTGAAGATATTGGTCGGATCGGGGGCGGAGAGATCCTTGATCCAGCCAAAGAAGGGCGCATGCCGCATCTCGATGGTGACGAATAACACCTTATAAAGCGCGAAGAACACCGGGATCTGGATCAGCATCGGCAGGCAGCCCGACACCGGATTGATCTTCTCGCGCTTGTAAAGCGCCATGGTTTCCTGCTGCTGCTTCATCTTGTCTTCGGGATATTTGTCCCTGATGGCGGCGATCTGCGGCGCGACCGCCTTCATCTTGGCCATCGACAGATAGCTCTTGCTGGCGAGCGGGAAGAACAGGCCCTTGACGATCACCGTGGCGATCAGGATGGCGACGCCGAAATTGCCGGTCAGCGTATAAAGGAAGTGCAACAGCTGGAACATCGGCCGGGTGATGAAGTAGAACCAGCCCCAGTCGATCAGCAGCTCGAATTTCTTGATGCCGAGATCGGCCTGATAGGCGTCGAGCGTATGCACTTCCTTCGCCCCGGCGAAGAGGCGGCTCGTCGTTTCGCTCGACGCGCCTGGCGATATCACCTGCGCCGGGCCGACGAAATCGGCGCGATAGCTTTTGATCGGCCCTGTCAGCCCGGCCGAAAAGCGCGCCTCGATCGTCTCCTTCTGGTCCGGGATGACGGCGGCGGCCCAATATTTGTCGGTAAAGCCGAGCCAGCCGCCGACGCCTGACAGCGTTTTCGCGGCGTGATCCTCTTTCTCAATCTTGTCGTATTTGATCTCCTCGACGCCGCCGTCGCCGATGACGCCGACGAAACCTTCATGCAGCACCGAATAATTCACCGTTTTCGGCAGGCCGTGCCGCGCCACGAGCGCGTAAGGGGCGAGCGTGACCGGCTTGTCCGACTTGTTCTCGACGCTGTCGTGAATGGTGAACATATAGCGTTCGTCGACCGCGATCTGGCGATGGAAGACGAGGCCCTGGCCATTGTCATAGCTCAGCGTCACCGGCGTTTGCGGCGTCAGCGTGTCGCGGTCGGCGCGCCAGAGCGTGTCGGCGCGGGGCAGCGCCAGCGCCGCGCCGGCGCCCGAGAGAAAGCCGGCCTCGGCGTAATAGGCGTCGGGCGCGCCGGGCGGCGACAGCAGGATGATGTTCGGACTGTCTGGATCGACCGTCTCGCGGTAGGCCTTCAGCGCGACGTCGTCGATGCGCGCGCCCTTCAGCGCCAGCGAGCCAAAAATCGCCGGCGTCTCGATTTTGACGCGCGGCGAATCAGCCAGCGCCTCAGCGCGGGTTTGCGGCGCCGCGGCGTCAAGCGCGGAGAGATCGCGCGAAACCGC
>NZ_CABFMQ020000117.1 GCF_901905185.1 Methylocella tundrae | reverse complement strand
CTAGCCACGATGTGAAGTGCTTTGCGCTCGGCCACGCCGCCAGGTTGGTCCCGCATTCCCCGACCAGCTTGAGCGCAAGGTACGACCCCAGACCGTGAATCTGAGTGAGGTCCACGCCCAGGATCGCGTGGAGCGCCTCGCGCACGTCGAAGGCTGGGGCATTCGGCTGGCGGGTCTTATGCCGGATGGGAGGAAGTTTGTTCTCCGGTGGCGATGCGCTCTTCCGCAGCCGCTTCAGAACGGCCTCGATCTGCTTGTCGCATGCAAGAACCTTCTCCTGATAGGCGTCGTACAGCTCGAGAGCTTGGGTCAAGGCGAAGATGTGCTCATCTCGAACGTTTCCCACCAGCGCTTGGCGCACCGTCTCGACCGAGGAGCGGCACCGCACATCGCGGAAGGAGGCCAAGATATCCGGGTCGCGCTCGCCTGCCACGATCGCTCGGATGATGAGCATGCCGGTGATGCCCGTTATGTCGGAAACGACATGATGAAGGTGCAGGTTCATTTGCGTCAGCGCCTTTTGCATGTGCTGGATGTGCGCGGCCGCGTAATCCAGCAGCCGCTCGCGCTGCCGCAGGTAGGCGCGGAGTCCCGCGATTTCGGCCTGGGGCCGGAAACTGGCGCGCAGGAGCCCGTATTCGTGAAGACGTTGCAGCCACTGCGCGTCGCTGACATCGGTCTTGCGTCCGGGAACGTGCTTGGCGTCGCGGGCGTTGACCACCAGCACCTCGAATCCGTGCTGCTCCAAGATTTCGTAAATTGGGATCCAGTAAACCCCGGTCGACTCCATGACGACCGTCTTGATGCCGCAATGTTCAAACCAGTCCGCCAGCCGGTGCAGATCATCGGTAAAGGTCTGGAATGTCCGGACCGGTTGCGGATCACGATCCGGGCCGACGGCCGCAACATGGATGGTGGCGCCGATATCGATCGCCGCCGCCGCTGGATGAACCCTGGACAGATCCCGCGAAGATCGAGATCGCTTCGGCTGACGCATGTGAGAACCCTCCTGCCTGAGAAAGCCAGCGAGGGGTTGGGTCGCGGAGAAGATCAATTTCCTAACCGGGATCGCCCGAAAGCGTCACCATTCGTAAGTCCGCAACAACCCATGGGCCACGTTTTTTTGCGGGGTCAAATCCACCAAAAAGTTCTCGGCCGCTCCCCTCGAGTCCGATATAGCGCCACCAGTTTCTACCGCCCCAGGCGGGCTACCGGTCCGAGCTCGTTTTTTTGGATTTCGATGATCGCTTCGGCGCGCTCCAATCGCTGTTTCAGGCGGAGATTGTCTCGCCGCGAAAGCGCGAGTTCCGCCGCCAGCGGGTTTGGTTCGGCGGTTTTGGGACCGCGCCTGGCGGGGCTCAGCGCTTCGAAGGCGCCGGCGGCGCGCTGACGCCGCCAGTCCGTCAGGGCCGACGAATAAAGCCCCTCGCGGCGCACGATCGCGCCGATCCCTCCGGGGACGCCCGCCGCGCGGTCAGCCTCCGCAAGGATGCGCAATTTGTCTTGCGCCGTGAACGTGCGGCGGCGAGGACGGTCCGAAAATTCAGGCGACGCGGCAGCCGGCGCTGAAACGATCGTCGGCCTCCGGCCGTCCTCCATTTCAGCGCCGGCTGCCGCAAGAGTCTTGCTGTCTTTGATTGGGGGCATAACCAC
>NZ_CABFMQ020000116.1 GCF_901905185.1 Methylocella tundrae | reverse complement strand
TCGGGGGACCGCCGCCACAACCGAGCCTGCCGGCCATCAGACAAGCCATTCTCGACCTCTTCGCACGGCCTCCACCCAGACGATGCCCCCACTGTGAGAAACTCATCGCCGACGCCGTCGAACCAAAAGTGCCAAAGTAGTGCTATCTTCGCGACTCTTATCGTCGCTCTTCTCGGCCTCCTCGCCGCTTTCACAGCGGCATGGATATCGCGCTCCGTCAAAATCTCCGAATTCCGCCAGAAGTGGATTGACGAATTGCGGAACGACATCTCCACCTATGTTGGTGCGGCAGAAGAATGGTTTCGAAAATGGGACGAGATAAATTCCATTCCTTTTGAAGAATCTGAAGAAAGAGGGCGGCGAGATCGCGAGGAGTTGTTCCCGATCTACAATAAGGCTTGTGTGATTCTCCAAAGGATCAAGTTACGTCTTAATGCGAAAGAGCCGGATCATAATCTGCTTCAGAATGATCTTCAGGATCTAATCCATTGCCCTCCCCCGGGGACGGCATGGCAACAATTGCGGGATGAGGCTGTCGAAAAAGCCAGAAAGGTTTTGAAGGATGAATGGGAAGAGACAAAGAAAGTCGAGCTTCCTTGTCCCTCTGATTTTAAACTTCTTTGCAAGAAGAAGTGAGCATACCCGCGCTTCACTTGGCTGGGCTGCCGTAAACTCCATGGATATGTGAAGCGACGTTCCATATTGCCAGATTATGCGCGGCCGGCGTCATTTGCCGGGTTTCGCGTTCAGGGCTTGCAGGGCCGTGGCGATCGGCAGGAAGAGCGACGCCGGCTTGCTGGCGAAGCGCCGGAATCCGTGGCGCCGATAGAAGGCGACCGCCGCATCGTCCTTGGCGTCGACGATCAGCGCGAAGATCGCCGACTCGGCGCGCGCCGCCCGCGCGACGGCATCCATGATGAGCGCGCCGCCGAGCCGCTGGCCTCGATACCTGCGGTCGACGGCGAGGCGGCCGATGAGACCGGCAGGCAGGAGCGCATAGCGCGGCAAGCGTTTTGTGTCTTCGGCGGATAATTCAGCAAGTGGGAAACTCGCGGCGGCGAAGGTGTAATAGCCGGCGATCACGCCGGCGTCGTCGAGCGCGACGAAGCAATTGCTCACCCGACGTTTGATGTCTTGCGTCGCCAGCTCGTGAAGATAGCGATCGAGCGGCTCGACGCCGCTCGCAAAATTTTTGCGGTCATGCGTCGAGGTCAAGCCTTCAATGCGGAAGCCTTGCGTCACTGCGACGCCTTGATGAGACTCCGATAGGCTTCGGCGGCGCGCAACAGGCCGGGAGTCGGCGGCGGCGGATTGAGGATCGCCTCCGCGAAGGCGCGCTGATCCTCGACCGAGAGGCGGATGATCTGCGTGTCCTCGATGGTGCGGTTGGCGGCTTCCTGCGCGGCGGCGACCACGAAGTCGCTGACGCTGCGGCCGGTGATTTCGGCGGCGCGCTTGACGACGGCCAGAGCGTCGGGCGCGATGCGCGCTTCGATGCGCGCCGTGCGGGTCGGTTCTTGAGCCATGATGCCTCCTCTCTTTCTTGTCGTAATGTACGGTAATTAACCGGACAAGGCAAGAAATTTCGGCCAAGACGGGTTTTCGGCAAAGCCCCAGCCTCCCATTCGGAGGCTACATGCGGTAAAGACCCAGAAATAGGTCTCCGATCGCCTTCCGCATCCGCAGCGTGAGCCAGCGCCGCCGACGGTGCTCGGCGCGGTCATGGATCATATGGCAGCGCTGGCAAAGGGCTTTCAGATTTCGCGGCCGGTTGTTGGTGGGATCATGATCAAGGTGAGCGGTCGCCAGCACCACCTTGGTGGTTCGAACGGTTGTGGTGCAAACTTTCGGAAATCAACTGCGCAACAGCCAGGAGCACGAACCGGCTCAAGCGGCAAGAACCGCATTCCACATTTCCGGCGCGGTTTTGTTTTTGATCCGGAGCTTGCCAAGTTTA
>NZ_CABFMQ020000115.1 GCF_901905185.1 Methylocella tundrae | reverse complement strand
CGCTCGACCAGTTGCTCCATCCGACGATTGACCCAAAGGCCGAGCGCAAAATCGTCGCGACCGGCCTGCCGGCTTCGCCGGGCGCTGCGAGCGGCGAGATCGTCTTCAGTTCCGAGGACGCCGAGACGGCCAAGGCGGCGGGCAAAGCCGTGATCCTCGTGCGCATCGAGACCAGCCCGGACGACATTCACGGCATGAATGTCGCCGAGGGCATTCTGACGACGCGCGGCGGCATGACCTCCCATGCGGCCGTGGTGGCGCGCGGCATGGGCAAGCCCTGCGTCTCCGGCGCCGGAACAATCCGCATCGATTGCCGGTGACGATCCGCCTGCTCGATCCGCCTCTGCACGAGTTTCTGCCGCAATCGGACGAAGAGATCGCAGAGGTCGCCGCGTCAATGGGCGTCCCAGCCGACACCCTCAAGCGCCGGGCCGCCGAATTGCATGAATTCAATCCGATGCTCTCGATCGCGCGCGCCTGCATTTCGGCGATCTCGGGGGACTCTGCCGGTCTGCTTTCCGGCGGCGATGGCGCCCTCGAGGCGTGCCGATCCGTTCGTGTCGATTGACGTGGATGGAGTCGGCTCATTGCTTGCGGTCGCCGTACTGGGAGGCCGGCAGACGCGTCCCGGCATAAAGCTCGGAATTTGCGGCGAACACGGCGGTGATCCAACCTCGGTCCACTTTTGTGAGCAACTGGGGCTGACGTATATGTCCTGCTCACCCTACCGCGTGCCGATCGCCCGTCTTGCGGCGGCTCAGGCTGCATTGGGAACGCGAAGCCGATTGCGGACAACGGTGGCCTGAAGCGCCGGATTTTCCGAGAGATGCGCTTTCGACTGACGGTCGTTGAGGGCGCCTCTGATGACGGAACTGTGTACGACTGTCGAACGTTCAGCGCCTCGGCCGCCTGTCGCAGGCTTCTATGCTGTGATGCGACGATCGCCCACCTGAGATCACAAAGCTCGACTGTCAATGCTGACGCTCAGCCGACGTCTGCGTGATCTGGAGCACCGGCTGGGCTCCGTGGTGTTCGAGAGAACCACCGGCGGGACGCGGTCGACGACAGCCGGCCAGGAGTTCCTCGACACGGCGCGGCGCATCGTCAACGACGTGGACGCCGCCTTCGCCGGGCTGAAGGTCCGCTCCCGCGGCGAAAGGGGCGGTCTGACCGTCGGCGTCTGCGGGGCGCTGTCCGCCGGCAATTTGCGCGCCACGCTAATGGAGCATCAGCGACGCTTTCCCAACGTCGACGTCAAGGGCGTCGATGGACGCCGCGTTCTTCTTCTCTCCGACCTCTCCGCAGACGCCATTGACGTCGCCATCATGACGGCCGCTTCTGCCGCCTGGGCGGATAAAGCGCTCCCGCTGTGGAGCGAGCGCGTCGTCGTCACCGTTCCTGAAGGGCCCCCCCCCTTTACGACCACGAGATCATCCAATGGACCGAGCTGGAGGGCGAGAATGTCCTGGTCACCGAGCGCGATCCCGGGCCGGACTACGAGCGCCTTCTGCTGAGCAAGCTCGGCTCGCAGCGGGAATGCCGACTCGTGCGGCACAAGCTGGGGATCGAGCGTCTTCTGAGCTTTGTCGGCGCCGGGCTCGGCCTTACGCTCGTCGCGGAAGGCGCGACCGGCGCAGCCCATCCTGGCGTCGCCTATCGCGAGGTTCAGGACGGCGACGGTCCGACTCGCCTGAACTTCGTGGCCTACTGGCGGCAGGCCAACAGAAATCCCACGCTCGCGCCGTTCCTCGACCTGCTGCGCGAGCGCTATCCCGATCTGTCGGCGCCAGGAGCGCCCGCAGAGGAGGACTGAATTGGCTCGCCTCGCCGCAATTTGGCGAACGCGCGATCAGTTGTCATAAAGCACTTGATCATCGGCGCGATGAGCTTTGCGTGTCGATTTCCACTGAGAACTGACCCAGGCAGCCCGGGTTTTTCCGCCGAGAACTGACCCATGTTCGAACCTTACCCCTTTGGCCTGGCCGGGGGGCGATGGAGTGATCGACATGGAGTTATTG
>NZ_CABFMQ020000114.1 GCF_901905185.1 Methylocella tundrae | reverse complement strand
CGGCTCCCTAACGCCCGCATCGCCTGATGCGGAGACCCCAGTCCTTATGATTCAGTTTTTTGGGGAGCGTCTTTCGGACGCGATGATCGAAGCGGCGGCTCAAATCCTTGAGGCCTCGGCCTTTTGCGAAATGAGTCCAACCATTGCCGAAGGTTTGGCTCAAGAGATGCTGTTAGCGTCTCTGTTTGCGGAATATGATCGACAACGAAATACATGAGCCGATAGGAAAGCTTACGAAGTTCATTGGCGTTGTGCTCCATCGTCTCGACGGAAAGAATCTTTGTCGTTCCGCCGCGTTTCGCACGGTGGTCAAGATGATGGGGTGACAGGACCGCGCGAAACGCCGTTTTTGGACTGGCTTTTTCTAGCTCGCTATCCGTCAAAATGAACATTTCGAAGTGAGCTAAAGAGTTCCTGAACTCGATTGCCTTCCTGATTTCCTCTAAAATCGGCGCCCATGCTTTTTTGCGTGTTCTCTGATCCAGCTTGTGGAAAATCAGCCGATCAACAAATGCGAGCTTATTCTCCGCTGCTTTGATTTGAAAGAATGTTAGAGAGCAAGTTTTGGGGTCGGTCCCCATTAGCGGAAGGGCTATCAAATACAGCCCGGTTTCGATAAATTGCCATCGTACTAAGCCGCCGCCTAAGGCTTGATACATCCGCTTTTGATCTTCGGAATCAGGGACCATGGGCAAGGAAACAGTCAAATCAAACTCCCCCCCGTGGGCCAGATGAATCGTTATCGGCGAGCACCGTGTGGGAGCGATTTGAGCGCGCCGTTGATGCTGCGGTTAAGAGCGGGCCGAAGCATCGGACCGCTAAGGAACAGGCGAAGGTTCAGCGGCCGACAAACCAAAGCCCTGCGACGCTAAGCAAAGACAAAGACAGCCGCTGAACCTTCGTCCGGCGGCCGATTTCAATTCTAAAATGGATACCTCAAATGGCCCTTCTCCACGATTGGAGCTTGGATTTTTCATTGCGGCTCGTTCCAATTGGGGGAGACCCGGGCACTGGAGAGGATGTTGTTTATTTGCTCCAGCACGCGAGCCTTGTGACGTTCCCCAGCCTCCGCGTTGCCGCCAATATCAATCACCCCGCGCATGACGCTTTCTTGGCATCTGACGGAAATCCCGTTGATCCAAGTCTGAGCGTCAATTCCGAATGACTTTTGATTCTCCATAGCCTGATCGGCAATTAGCGCCGTCACAATGACGCGGAGCGCTGTAAATTCTGCGGGATTCACGACGACCGGCGGCGGCGGCCGGTACGGAGGAATCGGCGGCGGGAAATCTACCATTAGTTTTACCCCCTTCATTTTCGCCAGCGCAGGAAAGCGTTAGCCTCTTTTTTAATTTGCCCCAATTTCACCAATCCGCCGATAGGTCAGGCGCTTCCCGACTATGCCGGGGATAGAGCCTGAGAAGCGCTCAAAGTCACTCACGGTGCGAGTGTTATAGCGGTAGTCAAATTCGCCCATGTAGCGGTGTAAATGAGCCTCTGAGACATGGTGATACGAGCCGATAATTCCGCGCTTAACGATGCTGAAAAAATTCTCGGCGGTGTTGATGTGGATATAGCCGCCGAGGCGCGCATATTCGCCAGCCGAGTGATTGACAGTTCCGTGGTTCGCGAACTTCGCGCCGATCTTTGGGTAGACGGTGCTTTCATCGGTCATGAGCATCGAAGCAAGTTCAACGTTCTTTGCGATGATGGGGCGAAGCGTTGTCGCCGTCACGTTCGCAATATGGAAAGAGCGAACATGGCCTTCGCGTTCGATGAGCGAGAAAACGGCTTGCTTGGGCGCGGGCTGGCGTTTCGCGCGGTTCTTGGCCTTGCCGCCGATATACGTTTCGTCGGCTTCCACAACCTTGTTAGCGCCACCCATTGGCGGCAATGAGGTATCGCGAAGCGACTCGCGGATGCGGTGGCAAAGAAACCACGCGGTCTTGTATGGCAAGCCAATCATGCGGCTGATTTGAAGGGCGCTCATGCCCTTCTTTGACGCCATCATGAGATGCGTCACGGCAAGCCATTTGTACAACGGAACCTTGGAGCGCTCATAGAGCGTGCCAACGGTGACCGTGAAGGGTTCGCGGCAGGCGTTGCATTGATAGAGGCCGGGGCGCGTCGTCTTGCCTTGCATGAGCGTGGATTGGTCCACGACACCGCAATGCGGGCAGGAGCGACCATTCGCCCACACCCGTGCTTCCAGCCACTCGCGGGCTTTAGTTTCGTCGTGGAAGATCGGGTTTGAAAGATCAGATATGGCCGTTAGCTCCTATGCCAACAACACTACGTCTAGCGACCTACTATGTCAAGGTGATAATTGCCGG
>NZ_CABFMQ020000113.1 GCF_901905185.1 Methylocella tundrae | reverse complement strand
ATGACCAGCTCAAACTACATCCGCTGGTTTGAAGACCTCAGCGGCGCCGATGTCGCCATCGTTGGCGGCAAAACGGCCTCTCTCGGCGAACTCTGCTCGGGGCTTTCAGGCCAGGGCGTCAAGGTTCCGCCGGGCTTCGCCGTCACCGCTGAGGCTTACCGCGACGCCCTCACGGCGGCGGGCGCCTCTGCGCCATTGCATCGCCTGCTCGACGGGCTGGACGTAAGCGACGTCGATCTTTTGTCGGAAAAGGCGGCCGAGGCGCGCCGGATCGTCTACGTAGCGACTGGAGGCGAAGAGCTTCGCCGTCAGATCGTCGCCGCCTACCGGGAGTTGAAGAAAAGATGCGGCGGGAGCCTCTCCGTCGCGGTGCGCAGTTCGGCGACGGCCGAGGATCTGCCGACGGCGAGCTTTGCCGGTCAGCATGAGAGCTATCTGAATGTGAGCGGCGAGGCCGCCGCGGTCGAGGCCTGCCGGCAGTGCTTCGCCTCGATCTTCACCGACCGCGCCATCACCTATCGCCTCGACAATGGCTTCGATCATTTCAAGGTCGCCCTGTCCGTCGCCGTGATCAAAATGGTGCGTTCGGATGTCGGCTCGAGCGGCGTGATCTTCACCCTCGACACCGAGACCGGATTCCGCGATGTGGTCTTCGTCACCGGCGGCTATGGCCTCGGTGAGAATATCGTCCAGGGCAGCATCGACCCGGATGAGTTTTATGTGCACAAGCCGACCTTCAAGAAAGGATTTCGGACGGTGCTCGCGCGCAGGATGGGCGCGAAGCAGCTCAGGATGATCTATGCGGAAAGCGCCGGCGCGGGCGCGAGAACCAGAAACAAGCCGACGTCGAAGGCGGAGCGGGAGCGTTTCTGCATTTCCGATGAGGACGTGCTCGCCCTCACCGGCTATGCGATCGCGATCGAGGATCACTATTCGCTGAAAGCCGGCCGGCCTATGCCCATGGATATCGAATGGGCGAAAGACGGCAAGACCGGCGAACTCTATATCGTTCAGGCCCGGCCGGAGACGGTGGCCTCGCGCCGCGCCGCCAATATTCTGCAGACTTATGCGATCAAGGGGTCGGGGCCGGTCATTGTCACCGGCCGCGCGGTCGGCGAGAAAATCGCGACCGGCATCGCCCGCGTCGTCTCCAGCGTTGAGGATCTCGACGCCTTCCGCCCTGGCGAGATTCTGGTGGCGGAAACCACGAGGCCCGACTGGCAGACGGTAATGAAGACCGCCGCCGCCATCGTCACCAACCGCGGCGGGCGCACCTGCCATGCGGCGATCGTGGCGCGCGAGGCCGGCGTCCCGGCCGTGGTCGGAACGGGCGATGCGACCTTGAAGCTCAAGACGGGCGCGACCGTGACAGTATCCTGCGCGGAAGGCGACGTCGGGCGGGTCTATGCGGGCGCCATTCCTTTCGAGGCCTCGGTTATCGACTTCAAGGACCTGCCGACGCCCAAGACAGAGGTCATGGTCAATCTGGGCGATCCGGATCTCGCCTTCCGCGCGGCCGAACTGCCATCGGCCGGCGTCGGTCTGGCGCGTATGGAATTCATCATCCAGCAGCACATCGGGATCCACCCTATGGCGCTTGCCGAGCCGGCCAAGGTCGTGTCGGCCAAGGCCAGGGCTGCGATCGCGCGCGCCGTCCGGGGTTATCCACGGCCGGCCGATTTCTTCATCGAACGCCTCTCCGAGGGCGTCGGGACCATCGCTGCGGCCTTTTATCCCCGCCCCGTGATTGTCCGCCTCTCAGACTTCAAGACGAATGAATACGCCGGGCTGATCGGCGGCGCCGGCTTTGAGCCGAAGGAAGACAATCCGATGCTCGGCTTTCGAGGCGCCTCCCGCTACGATCATCCGGCCTATGCCGCGGGCTTTGCTCTTGAATGCGCGGCCTTGCGCCGCGTGCGCGAGGGAATGGGCCTCACAAATCTCAAGGTCATGGCGCCTTTCGTCCGGCGCGAGGAGGAAGCCAGACGGGTGCTGGCGGCATTGGAGCGCAATGGGCTGAAGCGCGGCGAGAACGGGCTCGAGGTCTTCGTCATGTGCGAGATCCCCAATAATGTCATCCGCATCGACGCCTTCGCCGAGCTGTTCGACGGCTTTTCCATCGGCTCCAATGATTTGACGCAGCTCACCCTGGGCGTCGACCGGGACTCCGAGATCGTCGCCTTCGATTTCGACGAGCGCGATCCCGGCATGCTGGAGATGCTGCGTCTCGCCGTCACAGGCGCGAAGCGTAACGGGCGCCATGTCGGCATCTGCGGCGAGGCGCCTGCAAACTATCCCGAGATCGCCGCCGCTCTGGTCGGCTGGGGAATTGATTCCATAAGCGTCAATCCATCCAGCCTGATCGGCGCGCTGAAGGTGGTGGCGGATGCGGAACGCGCGGCGGCCGCGGCGCG
>NZ_CABFMQ020000112.1 GCF_901905185.1 Methylocella tundrae | reverse complement strand
GCGTGTCGATTTCCACTGAGAACTGACCCAGGCAGCCCGGGTTTTTCCGCCGAGAACTGACCCATGTTCGAACCTTACCCCTTTGGCCTGGCCGGGGGGCGATGGAGTGATCGACATGGAGTTATTGAGCGTCATCCGGCGCTGGCATTATCGAGATCATTTCTCGATCCGAGAGATATCGCGGCGCACAGGTCTGTCGCGGAACACGGTGCGCAAGTATCTGCGCTCTGACAGCATCGAGCCCAAGTTTAATCTTCCTGACCGGCCGAGCGGGCTGGACCCCTACGCCGACAAGCTGTCGCATATGCTGCGACAGGAGGCAGGGAAGTCGCGCAAGCAGAAGCGCACGATCAAGCAGTTGCACGCCGATCTGGCGGCGCTGGGCTACGACGGATCCTACAATCGCGTGGCGGCTTTCGCGCGCGATTGGAAGGACGCCCGACAGCGAGAGCAAAAGACCACGGGCCGCGGCGTCTTCGTGCCCCTTGCGTTCATGGCGGGCGAGGCGTTCCAGTTCGATTGGTCAGAGGACTGGGCGGTCATCGCGGGCGAGCGGACCAAGCTCCAGGTCGCTCACTTCAAGCTCAGCTATAGCCGCGCTTTCTTTCTCCGCGCCTATCCGCAACAGACCCATGAGATGCTGTTCGACGCGCATAATCACGCCTTCCGCGTACTGGGTGGCGTGCCGCGGCGCGGCATCTACGACAATATGCGAACCGCCGTCGATAAGATCGGACGCGGCAAGGAGCGCAAGGTCAACGCCCGCTTCTCGGCCATGGTCAGTCACTTCCTGTTCGAGGCCGAGTTCTGCAATCCGGCGTCCGGGTGGGAGAAAGGCGGAGCCCGCCAAGGGTCCGGCATGCGAAGCATGTTGGATGGCGGGCGGAGGTCAAATCGAAAAGAACGTCCAGGACGCCCGCCATCGGCTTTGGCAACCGACGCCCAGCTTTCCCTCCCTGGCGGCGCTGAACGATTGGCTGGAGACGCGCTGCCGGGAACTGTGGGCGCAAACGGCGCACAACTCGCAGCCGGGCTCGGTAGCCGACGCCTGGGCCGAAGAGACGCGGCATCTGATGCAGCTTCCGAGGCCGTTTGACGGTTTCGTCGAATACGCCAAGCGCGTCTCGCCGACGTGCCTGGTCCATCTCGACCGCAATCGCTACAGCGTGCCGGCGTCCTTCGCCAATCGCCCGGTCAGCGTGCGGGTCTATCCCGAGCGTATCGTCGTCGCCGCCGAAGGGCAGATCGTCTGCGAGCACGCCCGCGTCTTCGCCCGCTCCCACGAACGCAAGAGCACGGCGACCGTTTTCGATTGGCGGCATTATCTCGCGGTCATACAGCGCAAGCCCGGAGCCCTGCGTAACGGCGCGCCCTTCGCCGAACTCCCGCCTGCCTTCCGGGCTTTGCAACAGCGCCTGCTCAAGACGCCGGGCGGCGACCGCGAGATGGTCGAGATTCTAGCCTTGGTTCTCCAGCACGACGAGCAAGCCGTGCTCACGGCTGTCGAACTGGCGCTGGAGGCTGGCGCGCCGACCAAGACGCATATTCTGAACCTGCTCCACAGGCTGGTCGACGGAAAGCCCATGGACACGCCTCCAATAAAGGCGCCGCAGGCTTTGACCTTGACCACCGAGCCGCAAGCCAACGTTGAACGCTACGACGCTCTGCGCAAGACCCGGGAGGCGCGTCATGCGTCATAATCCCGCCGCCGGCGCCGTCGTCATCATGCTGCGGGTTCTCAAGATGCACGGCATGGCTCAAGCGGTCGGCGAACTGACCGAGCAAGGCTCTCCCGCCTTCGAGGCCGCTCTGCCGATCCTGTCGCAACTCCTGAAGGCGGAGACCGCCGACAGGGAGGTGCGGTCGACGGCCTACCAATTGAAGGCGGCCCGCTTCCCGAACTACCGTGACCTTGCCGGCTTCGACTTCGCCAGCAGCGAGGTCAACGAGGCGCTCGTCCGCCAGCTTCACCGCTGCGAGTTTCTCGAGGACGCGCACAACGTCGTCCTGGTCGGCGGCCCAGGCACGGGCAAAACGCATCTCGCCACGGCCATCGGCGTCCAGGCCATCGAACATCACCGAAAGCGCGTCCGGTTCTTCTCCACCGTCGAACTCGTCAACGCCCTCGAACAGGAGAAGAGCCAAGGGAAAGCTGGCCAGATCGCAGGGCGGCTCGCCTATTCCGACCTCGTCATCCTTGATGAGCTTGGCTACCTGCCGTTCAGCGCCTCCGGTGGAGCGCTGCTCTTCCATCTCTTGAGCAAGCTCTACGAGCGAACCAGCGTCATCATCACGACGAACCTAAGCTTCGGCGAATGGGCGACCGTGTTCGGCGATCCCAAGATGACGACGGCGCTGCTCGACCGCCTCACCCATCGCTGCCACATCCTCGAAACCGGAAATGACAGCTTCCGCTTCAAAAACAGCTCGGCGAAGCCCGCTAAATCCACCAAGGAGAAACCGCGAAACTTGACGAACGCCTGACCCACAAA
>NZ_CABFMQ020000111.1 GCF_901905185.1 Methylocella tundrae | reverse complement strand
TCGGGGGACCGCCGCCACAACCGAGCCTGCCGGCCATCAGACAAGCCATTCTCGACCTCTTCGCACGGCCTCCACCCAGACGATGCCCCCACTGTGAGAAACTCATCGCCGACGCCGTCGAACCAAAAGTGCCAAAGTAGTGCTAGAGGTGCAACTCATTTTGCGGCTCAGCCTCCTGAGAAAAAGAGATCGCGCCTCCTGATAATCCAATGTCCGCACCCAGCAAGTATTTTTTCTCTGCTCTACGCTGGACTCCTACGACGGCTAAAGCCGCCCGGTCACGCACGGTGTCAGAAGCATCCTTTTTGGCAGCCATATGCGTTCCTATCGCTCCTTGCCGCGGATGCAGGATTATGCGATTAATTATTCGCATTCGCTATTCGCGTTTCCGGCGAGGAGTTTATGGCAAGTCGTGTGGCGCTAACCTCACGCAAAGAGCCGAAGCAAGGTCGCTCCCGGCAGATGCGCGATGACATTTTGACAGCGAGTATTCGCGTTTTGCGAAAGGAAGGTCCCCTTCGCTTCACAACGTGGCGAGTCGCCGAGGCTGCCGGGATTAGCGTGGGTTCGCTCTATCAATATTTTCCCAACAAGCACGCGTTGGTATTTGCCATTCACTCCCGGACGGTCGAACTGGCTTGGATTGAGGTCCAGCGAATCTTGGACCACGATCGGTGGGTTGCTAGGGAGAAGATAAGGCGGGTGGCGCAGCTCTTTTTTTCGCTGAATCTGATGAAGTGAGGGAAATGGGAGCTGCGCTCAAAGACACTGAAATATTTTTTGAAGAAGAGGCAGAACATAGTGCCATAAAGCAGATTATTTTCGACCGTTTCTAAACTTTCTTAAAGATAGCCTTCCCCAGGAAACATCGATAGATCGCGTGAACTTTTGCACCCAAATGCTTCTGACGGTCATTGAGCAAGTCGGTAGAGAGGTCGCCACCCTCAAACTCCCGCGAGATGGTGTCGATCAGTGGGCACAAGCCTGTGCGGATATGATCGCTGACTATCTAGGGCTGCCGTAGTCTTAGAGAGGTCGAATGGATTTGGAGAGCTTCGCCAAGATCGCGGCGCTGACTTGGCAATGCGTGAACGAGAAAGACGCCGGGCGGAAAAGTCCTGAAGGCAGTCGAGCATGGCGCTGGGGCGCGGTGACCGCCAACCTCCAGATGAGCAGCGTTCAGCCATCCAGCCAAGCGCCAAGGCCGTCCAGCGTCTGCAGCCCGTACTCCACCGCGCCGAAGCCGACGACAACCTGGCGTCGTTCGCGGCTTGGGTGAAGCTGGCGCATTGTCAGCACGGTCTTGCCGTCGGTCTGCTCATCGAAGGAAATCGTCATGTAGAAGCGTTCCGGGTCGTTGGGGTCCGGGGTACCATAGTCCACCACGATCAGCTCGTTGGACACGATCTTCAAGAAGCGCATGAGATTGGGAAAGCGCTGCTCGTGGCCTTCGAACATGCCCACCATGTCGAAGCGCCACTCCCCGCCCTCGCGGATGTCAGCATGGTGGTTCTCAATGCTCAGACCAACCGGGCCATACCATTGCGCCAGCGCTTCCGGGTCCATCCAAGCGGCGAAGACCTTATGACGCGGGTGCTTCAGCACCTTGACGAGCACGATCTCACGGTCCAGCGACCAGGTCTCAAACAGCTTTTCCATCATCGTTCTCTTCCGTCTTGTCCAAATAGGCTTCCAGCCGGTCGAGCCGCCCGGCCCAGCGTTGGCGCTCGGCTTCCATCCAGTTGGCCGCTTCCTCGAAGCGCGCTCGCTCCAATCGGCACCAGCGGCTGCGCCCGCGCTTCTCGCTGGCGATCAATCCGCAATCTTCCAGCACCCTGAGATGCTGGGCGAAGGAGGGCAGCGCCATGTCGAAAGGCTCGGCCAGTGCGGTCACCGGCAGCTCGCCCTCGACCAGCCGCGACACCACCGCGCGGCGGGTCGGGTCGCTGAGGGCGTGAAAGGCGAGGTCGAGAGGGGTCGAGTGGTAGGGCATATAGCTCGGTAAAGCGGCTGCGCGTCCGGGTCAACGATAAAAAGGCACTTGCCTTAGTGTTTCACTGCAATTATGAAGGCGACTACCTTAGTATTTGGGAGCGCTCCAATGGCAGTTCGTGTTGATCTTCTCGTCTCGCTCGATGGTTTCGCAACGACGAGGGACCAGACGCCTGAAAACCCGTTCGGCCCCGACTGGTCACGCCTGGTCGGTGCCTATGTCGCCACAAGGACGTTCCAGGAGCGCGTGCTCAAGGACACCAGCGGCAAAGGCACCACAGGCATGGACGACGAGTATGCGAAGGATTACTTCGCCAACATTGGCGCCGAGATCATGGGGGCCGGTAAGTTCGGGCTGCACAACTTTCCAGGTGATCCGAATTGGAAAGGGTGGTGGGGCGACGAGCCGCCATTTCACTGCCCGGTCTTCGTCCTGACGCACACGCCGCGGCCTTCCATCGAGATGGCTGGAGGCACCACGTTCCACTTCCTCGCGGCCGCCCCGGTTGATGCGTTGCAGCGCGCAGAGAAAGCCGCAAACGGCAAGGATGTTCGGATAGGCGGCGGACCAACCATGGTCCGCGACTTTCTCAAGGCCGGACTTGTGGACCGCCTCCATGTCGCCATTGCTCCAATTCTGCTGGGCAGGGGCATACGCCTTTGGGATGAGTTGCGCGGGTTAGAGGCTGGTTACACCGTCAAGGCAGATGCGGCCGAGAGTGGGACCGTCCACCTCACGTTCCAGCGCTAGCCACGAGCCAGCGGCTTACGGCGGTCAAGCGTTCCGGAACGTGTCAACGACTTTGAGACAGCCGGCGTTTGAATTTAAGCTTGGATTTGTAGCCTTTTGGTTGGCGGGTTGATCCAGGCTGCGGTTGGTTTGAGAGGCGGTTCCGGCGGCTTTTTGACGAA
>NZ_CABFMQ020000110.1 GCF_901905185.1 Methylocella tundrae | reverse complement strand
AAGCGCCCGCTTTGGCGTTGGCCGCGCGCGCACAGCCGCAAGCGGCCGTCTCCGGAAGGCCTGGCGACGATGAAGGCTGGCGCGCGACAGCCCCAGCGCTGTGCAGGCGGCTGCGATCAAGCCGCTGCCCGGCTCCAGGGCCGCCACCGCGTCCATCAAGACTCGCCGTCGCTCGAAGCTGGGAGGCCCAGCAACACCGCAACTTTTTTTTGGATTTCGATGATCGCTTCGGCGCGCTCCAATCGCTGTTTCAGGCGGAGATTGTCTCGCCGCGAAAGCGCGAGTTCCGCCGCCAGCGGGTTTGGTTCGGCGGTTTTGGGACCGCGCCTGGCGGGGCTCAGCGCTTCGAAGGCGCCGGCGGCGCGCTGACGCCGCCAGTCCGTCAGGGCCGACGAATAAAGCCCCTCGCGGCGCACGATCGCGCCGATCCCTCCGGGGACGCCCGCCGCGCGGTCAGCCTCCGCAAGGATGCGCAATTTGTCTTGCGCCGTGAACGTGCGGCGGCGAGGACGGTCCGAAAATTCAGGCGACGCGGCAGCCGGCGCTGAAACGATCGTCGGCCTCCGGCCGTCCTCCATTTCAGCGCCGGCTGCCGCAAGAGTCTTGCTGTCTTTGATTGGGGGCATAACCACGGGATGTTTGTCCTATGCCCCCAAGGCTAAACTCCCGGCAGGTCTTTGTCTCATCATCCTTGGCACGGAGGGATTGCTCACGGGGCGGCGGCGGTCGCCGACCTGGATGGATTGCAGGCTTTCTGGATCTGCCACGAGATAGAGGCTGAGCCGAGCCTGAGGGCCATGGTCAGCAATTCGCGAGAGACATAATCACATAAGGATATCCTTATATTTCTCTTGCTTGTATCGAGCAGTGTCGTTAAGTTGATCTCGTCACGGTTCTCTGTGCCTCCCGCAGGCGCCAGAGCTAAGAGGGAATCCGGTGCGCCGCAAGGCAATGCCGGAGCTGCCCCCGCAACTGTAAGCGGCGAGCCGAAGTCCACCACGCGTCACTGAGGCCTATCGGCTTCGGGAAGGCCGGACGGAGGCGACGACCCGCGAGCCAGGAGACCTGCCGCGACGCCATATCGTCCTTGGGCGGGGTGTCCCGGTGGTTCGCGTGCGATCCGCCGGCATTTCGCAGGCGGCTGCTCAGCGTCCGCTTTGGCCTTTGCCCCCAAACAATTGGCGATGTCTGTTCCTTCTCTTCCCGTCAGTACGCTCGGAACGCCGCGGATCGGTCCACGGCGCGAACTCAAATTCGCGCTGGAAAGCTTTTGGTCCGGCAAGTTGGACGAGGCCGCACTGCTTGAGGCCGCGGCGGGTCTTCGCGCCGCCAACTGGGCGCGCCAGCGTGCGCTCGGCGTAACGAACATTCCATCAAACGATTTCTCCCTATACGATCATGTGCTCGATACGAGCGTCATGGTGGGCGCCATACCGGCTCCCCGAACCGGGCAAGGCGAAAACCTGGCTCGTGTTTGGTCGGACTGAACGCGGGGACCCCGTTGGAAAAGCGCTGCAACGGCTTGTCTCAAGCCCTAAGGCGCAATTCCGGTGGCGGAATCCGGAAGAGAATCCATACATCTTCCGATCAGAAACCCGCAGCACCGTCACGTCGCACTACAATGATGTTGCAATGGCCATGGGCCAGGTTTGAATAGAGAGCCGTGTGCGCTGAAAGGTGCACGTACGGTTCGGGGAGGAGAAGCGCATCTGCGCTTCTTACTCCACTCGCCACCTGGCAAGGCTTCGTCTATGTCGCCTTCGTCATCGACACATTTGCCCGCCGCATCGTCGGCTGGCGCGCATCGCGCACGGCGCATGCGGGCTTCGTGCTCGACGCGCTCGAGGAGGCTCTGCACGAACGCCGGCCCGTTCGCGGCGGCGGCCTCGTGCATCACAGCGATCGCGGCGTGCAATACGTCGCGATCAAATACACGGAACGTCTCGCCGAGGCCGGCGTCGAGCCCTCGGTCGGCAGCGTCGGCGACAGTTACGACAACGCGCTCGCCGAGACGATCAACGGGCTCTACAAAGCCGAGGTCATCTGGCGGCGCGGCCCGTGGCGCAACTTCGAAGCCGTCGAGTTCGCCACCCTCGAATGGGTCGACTGGTTCAATCATCGAAGACTGCTGGAGCCGATCGGAAACATCCCGCCGGCCGAGGCCGAAGCGCGCTACTATGCGCAACGCAAGGAGCCCGCCATGGCACCGTGACTCAAACCAAATGGCCTCCGGCAATCCCGGGGCGGTTCAGAGCGATGCTGCGGTATGGGCGCTGAACGAAACCTGAATGAGGGTCTTTGGGAACTGGTCCCGCATCTTCAAAACGCCACGCCGGTTGCGGCCGGGTTGTTTTGGGAGGGATGCGTCAACGGAGGCCAATTCATCGTAACGGGCGTTACAAAATCTTCCCTGAAGGTGGCTCAATTATGGCGGTATGGCCGCGTGGCGATTTGGTTGCTGTCGTGACCTATGCCATCCGCCTATTCACGATCGTTCAGGCGGCGATATCCCGGCTTCCAAACAGACAATCCCTCCGTGCCAAGGATGCTTCCAAACAGACAATCCCTCCGTGCCAAGGATGATGAGACAAAGACCTGCCGGGAGTTTAGCCTTGGGGGCATAGGACAAACATCCCGTGGTTATGCCCCCAATCAAAGACAGCAAGACTCTTGCGGCAGCCGGCGCTGAAATGGAGGACGGCCGGAGGCCGACGATCGTTTCAGCGCCGGCTGCCGCGTCGCCTGAATTTTCGGACCGTCCTCGCCGCCGCACGTTCACGGCGCAAGACAAATTGCGCATCCTTGCGGAGGCTGACCGCGCGGCGGGCGTCCCCGGAGGGATCGGCGCGATCGTGCGCCGCGAGGGGCTTTATTCGTCGGCCCTGACGGACTGGCGGCGTCAGCGCGCCGCCGGCGCCTTCGAAGCGCTGAGCCCCGCCAGGCGCGGTCCCAAAACCGCCGAACCAAACCCGCTGGCGGCGGAACTCGCGCTTTCGCGGCGAGACAATCTCCGCCTGAAACAGCGATTGGAGCGCGCCGAAGCGATCATCGAAATCCAAAAAAAAGTTGCGGTGTTGCTGGGCCTCCCAGCTTCGAGCGACGGCGAGTCTTGATGGACGCGGTGGCGGCCCTGGAGCCGGGCAGCGGCTTGATCGCAGCCGCCTGCACAGCGCTGGGGCTGTCGCGCGCCAGCCTTCATCGTCGCCAGGCCTTCCGGAGACGGCCGCTTGCGGCTGTGCGCGCGCGGCCAACGCCAAAGCGGGCGCTT
>NZ_CABFMQ020000109.1 GCF_901905185.1 Methylocella tundrae | reverse complement strand
CCACCGCCCCGAACGCCGCCCCGCTCAAAACGCCCAGAATGTCGGGGGAGACGAGAGGGTTGCGAAACGCCGCCTGATAGGCGCCCCCGGATGCGGCGAGGGCCGCGCCGATGAGACAGGCGGCCAGGATGCGCGGCAGCCGGATCTGAACGATCACATTGTAGAGAAAATCATAGTCAGCCGCAGGCAGGTGAATGAGGCCCGCGGAGGCGAGAACAAGGCGGCCGACGTCCATCAGGCCGACAGGGGCGCGGCCGATGGCGAGGGCGCTCGAGGCCGCCAGCGCGACTGCGCCGATGAGAGCGGCGGCAAACAGGCTCCCCGACGCGAGCGACCACGCTTTTGCGAGCCTTATGCCTGCGGAAATGTCTGACACCTCGCTCCTTCCCGCGCCATGCGCATGGCAGGCTAATTCAACAACCGGTCAAGATCGGCGTCGTCAAGATCGACATTGAAAAAAAGCCCGTAGAATTTCTTCGTTTCATCACGGACGTCGAGCGGAAAGGCGTCGGGGTAAAAGCGGTGCGCCAGAAATTGCGCGCCGAGCGCCTGCATATAGCCCGGCGGCCGGTCGATCCAGTTGAACGGCAGGCGGGGAACGCGCACGATCCCGCCATCACCCGCCGCTTTCACGGCGCGCCAGCGCGGGTCGGCCGCCGCGCGTCCGGCGAACGCCTCTTCCGCCGTGACGATGACGTCCGGCGCCCAGGAGATGATCTCCTCCAGGCTGACATGTTCAAGCCCGACCAGTTCGGCCTGTTTGCAGTGGTAGACATTCTCGCCGCCGGCGCGCCTGATCGCCTCGGCGTGGATCGACAAGTCGCAATCGGTCGCAAGACCGTCCGGCGATTCGGCGTAATAGACCTTGACCCGCGGCGGCTTCAGCGCTGCGACATGGGCGTCGAGCCGGGCGAGCGCCGCGCTCACATAACCCGCGAGCGCGCCGGCGCGCGCCGGCGCGCTCAGGATCTCGCCCATCAGGGCGAAGGCCTTCGGATAATCGGCGAGCGTATCGATCTTCATGAGGACGAGCGGCACGCCCGCCTCGGCGAAGCGCTTTTCGAGTGGCGCGCCTTCAAGGAAGGTGTTGGCCCAGCCGACGACGATGTCGGGCTTTAGCGCGAGCAGCGCCTCAAGGCCGGTCTGCTGGCCATGTCCCATCATATTGCCGAGCACTGGAAGGTCGCGCGCGTCCGGCGCTATGAATCGCGCTCTATCGCCCGGGCGCGGCAGATAGGGCGGAAAATTCCAGCCGAGCAGCGTCTTGGGATCGACCGCATAGACGACGAGCGCAACCGGCGGGGCGGTTGCATAGACGCGCTCGACCCGTTCCGGCAGGACGACGCGCCGGCCGGTCATGTCGACGATTTCGCGCGCCGTAGCCGGCGCTGCTAAAAACGCCGCCAGAAGCGCCGCTGCGAGCGCGAACCAGGCTTTGCGGGAGCCTCTGAAGATGGCCATCGTCTTATCGTTCCTTCGAGCCTGAAGCCGGCGTTAAGCCTGCAAAAGCAATGGGCCGCTTCAAGGGGAGCAGATCAAAAACTGCGACTATAATGCAACACTTACGCTTGAAGGGCGCGGGAGCGGTCAAATCGTTTTGCTCTCAGCGCGAGCCGTGCTGTATATTAATATATACAGCAATCCACGACGGGCAAGCTGAATCGCGGACGCATTGGAGCGGACCGCGTGGCGCTCGCCTTTTGTCCCGACGTCGAAGGTCGAAAAGATGGCCAGTTCGCAAAAATCTCGTAAAGCGCTTCTTATCCTCTCCTCTGCGGTTTCTTGCCTCGCGCTCGAGGCCCACGCGCAATCGGCCAATCCCGATCAGGCTGTCGTTTTATCGACCGTCAATGTCGACGCCTTGAGCGCGCAAACGCCGGACACGGTGGCGGCGAAGAACACGCCGGCGACGGTTTATGAAGTCGGGCCGACCATCATCGACATCCTCAATCCGGGCGGGGCGGCCAACCCCTATCGCGCGGTTTCGATCCTGCCCTCGGTCGACGCGCCGGCTCTCGACCCTTATGGCCTTTCCAATATTCCGGGCGGCAACAAGGGGTTTCGGGTGCGCGGCGAACTGCCGCAACATGGCTCGAGCAACATCACTTTCGATGGCGTTCCGCTCGCCGGCGTCAACCCCGGGGCAGGAGCGCAATGGCTGTTCGCGACCGAAAACATCAAGGCGATCGAACTCTATCAGGGACCGGTCGCATCCGACGTCAATTCCTTCTTCACTAACGCCGGCGTCGTCAATTCGCTGCTGCGGTGGCCCGAAACAAAGCCCGGCGCGGAATTCTCGCAAGGCTTTGGCTCCTATAATTTCCTGCGCAGCTTCTCCCGCGTCGATACGGGTCTGTTGTTCAACGGCACGACCAACGCCTTTGTTTCAGGATCCTGGACGGACGCCGACAACTGGCGTAGCCCCGGCAAGGCGGCCAATAATAATTTCAATGTCGCGGCGGGTCTCCATACACAAATCGAGGCCTTCGACGCCAAGCTTTTCTTCTCCTACAACAGCATGCGTCAGAATACGCTGCCGGCGCTGACCTATGCTCAGGTCAAAAATCTCGGGGCCAACAATTATTTCGGCTATTCGACGAGCCCTTTTGCGCTCGCCAATTACTACAAGAACGTCCGCCAGAATTTCAACGACTGGGCGCTTCTCGGCGAATTCACCTATGCGCTCTCGGATTCCGCAAAGATTGTGCTGAAGCCGTTTTACACAAATGAACAGGGCAATTACTGGGACCCTCTCGCCAATGGCCGCATCCGCAACTGGATCATCGATCACGACTGGTATGGGCTCACGGCCGAAATTCAGGGCCGCGTCGCAGATACCGACATGAAGCTCGGATATTGGTGGACGTCGCTCGGCTTGCCGGGGCCGCCGACGGCGTGGCGGACCTACGCGCCGACGACGAGCGGCTCCCTTGTCGGCCCGATGTGGATGTTGCTTGCGCAGGAGACGAGCCGCAACCAGTTCCAGAGCGTCTACGCGACGATGGAGAAACGGCTCGGCGATCTGCGCCTTGAATTCGGCAGCCGCTATGTCTGGAACGACATGCCCGGCGTCAACGCCTACTCTGGCGCCGGAGTTGGCGGACTCTCCTATGACGCGGCGCTTGCGGCTTCGCCAGGAGTTATTGCCGCGAACAGCGTAACGAGCCACACCACAGGCGCTTTCCTGCCCTTCATGGCGGCGAGCTACGATCTGACCAGCGAGCTGCAATTGCGGGCGAGCGCCGGCGCCAATTATGGCGGACCCTCTTACGACGCTTTTCCCGTATATCAGACGAACGCCGCCGCCTTTGCGGCGAAGGGGATCACCGCCAATCAGCTCTGGCAGCAGATCAAGCTCGAAACGTCGGCGGCGCTCGACGCTGGCCTGCGCTGGACCCATGAAGTTTCCGGCCTCGGCGTCTTCTCGATCGAGCCGACGGGCTATGTTTCGCGCAACTACAACAAAGGCGTCACCTACGATCCGGGCATCGGCATCCAATATGCCCAGAATGTCGGCCAGTCGCTCGCCTATGGCGCGCAATTGCTCGGTCGCTGGAAGCCGATCGAGACGCTCGATATTTTCGCCTCCATGTCCTATGATCGGAACGTCTTCGTCTCCAATCTGCCGGTGCTAGCCGGCGCATCGGCGGCGACTTACGCTGGCGCCAATGTCACGGGGACGCAGCTCCCGGACGTGCCGGAATGGACCGCGGCGCTTGGCGGCACATGGCGCTACGGGGATTTTGCCTTCACGCCCGTCGCCAATTTCACGGGCTCGCGCTGGGGCGATACGACTCGCACGCAATATCTTTCGGGCTATGCGACGGTTGACCTCAACTTCGCCTATCATTTCCAGCTTCCGGCCGCCACGCTCGAGGCGAGCCTCACAATCAGCAATCTCCTCAACGCGCAATACATCGGATTTATCAATAATTCCTACTTTCAGCAGTCGTCGCTGACCAACGCCTTCTACTATCCGGGGGCGCCGCGCGCGGTCATAGGCAAGATCGCCATGAAGCTCTGACAGGCTCTGGCGCACATGTTCCGAAGGCGCGGCGCCAGCTGTGCGGACTCGAATCAAATCAAGCAGGGGAACGGCATTCAAGATATGCTCTCGGTTTGAATTGGACTCCGTCGAAACGAGATGGAGATGAAGAACCAGTCCAGCGGGAACAGATCAACGCGGCGCCGACAAAGCCCGACGCGGCCGGAGGCCTTGGCCAGAAACTTCGGACGCCTCGACGGCGGAGAACGCTCTTGACGAAGATTCGGCGACTGTCGAGTTCGCCGAATCTTCGTCAAGAAGGCGAACCGCCCCGATCGCCCAGTCATCGGCGTTCGGGTTTTTGGCTTGGTCGAGGATGGATTGAACTAGCCGAGGGCGGCGCGAAACTCGGTTTTGCCGACGATCGAGCGTAGGGAAATCGGCACGACGATGCGCGCATAAAAATTGCCTTGCCGGTTTATCAGATGCTTGACCTTGCCAGCGATTTTCGCGCCAACTTTGTAGCACCAGAATGGACGGAAACGACTGATTTTCAAGATGTTTTAGAGATATCAAGGAGATAGAATGGTGCTGCGAGAGAGGATTGAACTCTCGACCTCTCCCTTACCAAGGGAGTGCTCTACCACTGAGCTACCGCAGCCGACGCCTCTCAGGGCGGGATGGGAGGCGTATGTGCCATAGGCGCGGCAGATAGGCAAGCCAGATCGGGCGATGCCAGCAGGAAGCTTGTCTCACCTGCCGCGCCGCTCTAAAAGCACTGGATGACGGCGGCTTGAGCCGGGCCGGGCCTTGAAACAAGGGTGAGAAGATGGGAAGTTCCCGCTTCGACGCTTCCGCTTCACACGAGGGGCGAGATGCGCCTGCCGACCGCAAACAGGCCGAGCGGGAGCGCCTCGCGGCGGCGCTGCGGGCCAATTTGAGTCGGCGCAAGGCGCAGAGCCGGGATCGCCGAAAGGATCAAGCCGTGGGAGAAACGCTGGAAGGCGCCCCGGCCGGTGGAGCGCGAGACGTCGCTCAAGGCGGCAATCCAGCTGAAAAAGGCTGATTCAGCGCGCGCAATGTTCCAACGGGGTTGGAAAATGGAGGATTGATGGATCGCATTCGCATCGTCGGCGGCCAAACGCTGAACGGCGTCATTCAAATTTCGGGCGCCAAGAACGCGGCGTTGCCGCTGATGATCGCTTCTCTGCTCACCGCGGGGACTTTGACTCTCGACAACGTTCCAAACCTCGCCGACGTCAGCATGCTCTTGCGCATTCTCGGCCATCACGGCGTCGATCATTCCATCGACGGCCGGCGATTCGGCGCCGCGCCAAATGCCAGCCGCCCGATTCATCTGACCGCCCGCGACATCGTGGATACGATGGCCCCTTACGAACTCGTCTCGAAAATGCGGGCGAGCTTCTGGGTCATCGCGCCGTTGCTCGCCCGTATGGGAGAGGCCAAGGTTTCGCTGCCCGGCGGCTGCGCCATCGGCACGCGGCCGGTTGATCTCCTCATCATGGCGTTGGAAAAGCTTGGCGCGAGCATAGAGATCGAGGCCGGCTACGTTCACGCCAAGGCGCCTAAGGGCCTCAAGGGCGCGACGATCGATTTTCCCAAAGTGACGGTCGGCGGCACGCATACGGCGCTGATGGCGGCCTCGCTCGCGCATGGCCACACTCTGCTCGTCAACGCGGCGCGCGAACCGGAGATCGTCGATCTGGCTGATTGTCTCATCAAGATGGGCGCGAAGATCAAAGGCGCCGGACAGTCGCTCGTCGAGATCGAGGGCGTCGGCAGCCTTAATGGCGCGAGCCATCGCGTCCTGCCCGACCGGATCGAAGCCGGAACCTACGCCATTGCCGCGGCCATGGCAGGCGGCGACGTCATGCTGGAAGGCGCCGAGGCCGGCCTTCTCCAGAGCGCGCTCGACGCCATCGAGCAGGCGGGCGCCAATGTCGCCGTGACGAATGAGGGAATAAGGGTCCGGCGCAATGGCGCGGGAATCATGCCGGTCGACATCACCACCGCGCCCTTTCCGGGTTTTCCGACCGATCTGCAGGCGCAGTTCATGGCCTTGATGACAAAGGCTAAGGGCAGCTCCAAAATCACCGAGACAATTTTTGAAAATCGCTTCATGCATGTGCAGGAGCTGGCGCGCCTTGGCGCCCATATCAAGCTCGACGGCGACGTCGCCCTGGTCGAGGGCGTCGAGCACCTTCAGGGCGCCCCTGTCATGGCGACCGATCTGCGCGCTTCAGTGTCGCTGGTCATAGCCGCGCTGGCGGCGGAAGGCGAGACCATGGTGAATCGCGTCTACCATCTTGATCGTGGCTTCGAGCATCTCGAGAACAAGCTCGGCGGCTGCGGCGCGATGATCGAGCGTCTGTCGAATCCGGCTTGACGCGGGACCGTTCGCAACCCAGATGCTTAAATAATACATCCACGGGATATTTCGATGAGCGAGACCGCGGCGCTTCAACAGCTTCGTCTGGTCGCATTCGACCAGGAAGATCTCGAAGTCATATCGGCCAATCTGCAGGATGCTCTCGTCCAGGTCGGCGACATGGCGTTTCTCGCCGACTCGAAACAGTTCGCTTTTCTTGCGGCGCGTTTCGATTGGGTGAAGGCTGCGACGGGCTGCTTGGAGCGTTGCCGCACAGGGCTCCATTTCGAGCGCGTTTTGAAGGTGTCGTGCGCGGGCTTCGCGCAGCGTGACAAAACGCGCATCCTGAACCTGCTCAGCATCGGCTTCAGGGAGACCGCCTCGCCGGGCGGCGAGATTGATCTCATCTTTTCGGGCGGCTGCGCGCTCCGGCTCCAGGTGGAATGCCTCGAAGCGCGTCTGCGCGACCGCGATGAGCGTTGGAAGGCGAAGGCGCTGCCTGGCCATCCCTGCAATCAGGAACCCCGTTCTGAGTGAACATTGCCGCCGGGGTTTCGAGCGCCAGCGGGTTGCGGCGCGGCGGACTTGCCCCTACTCTGGCGGCCATGTTCGAAAGTCTTTTTCAATCCTTTGAGGATCAGGCCGACGCCTCACAAACGTCGGCTCGGGTGGCGGCGCTACGCGCCCAATTGCGGCGCCTCGGCCTCGACGGGTTTATCGTTCCGCGGGCTGACCGGCATCAGAACGAATATGTCGATTCATCAGAAGAGCGGCTCGCATGGCTGTCCGGCTTCACCGGCTCGGCGGGACTTGCCGTCGTTCTGCGCGATCGGGCCGCGGTTTTCGTCGATGGCCGCTATACGCTTGCGGTGATGGATCAGGTCGATCTCTCCGTTTTCGAGCCGGTCGCGTTGGCCAAGGCGACGCCGTCGGCATGGCTCGAAGAGAATCTGCGTCGCGGCTCCCGGATAGGCTACGACCCCTGGCTCCATACGCCGGGCCAGGTCGAGCGTTTCGCCAAGGCGGTTGAGGCGGCGGGCGGCGCCTTGATCCCAGTCGAACGCAATCCCATTGACGTCATCTGGGCGAACCGGCCCGCGCCGCCGCTCGGCAAGATCACTCTGCATGCGCGCAAGCATGCCGGCGAGACGGCGGCGCGAAAACTTGCCCGCGTAGCGGCGGTTCTCGCAGGTAATGATCTCCTCGTCGTAAGCGATCCGCACTCCGTCGCCTGGGTTTTCAATATTCGCGGCCAGGACGTTTCGCACACGCCTTTGCCGCTTGCCCACGCGCTGATTTTCAAGACTGGCAAGCCACGCCTCTACGTGGATGCGCGCAAGCTTGGCGAGAAGCTGCGCGGAACGCTCTCCCAACTCGCCGATCTGAAAGAGCCGCGGCATCTCGAGCATGATCTCGAGGAGCTTGGCCGCAAAGGCAAGAAGGTGTTGTTCGACGCGGCGACGGCGCCGTCCAGGCTGGTCGGAATCGTCAAGGCCGCGGGTGGGGTCTGCGACATCGGCTCCGATCCCATCGCGCTGATGAAAGCCCGCAAGAACGCCGCCGAGATTGCCGGCGCGCGCGCGGCGCACATAAGGGATGGCGTAGCCTTTGTGCGCTTTCTTCATTGGTTTGCGCAAAATGCGCCCGCGGGGAAGCTTACGGAGATTGATGCGGCGCAAGCGCTTGAAACGTTCCGGCGCGAAACCGGCAAGCTGAAGGATGTGTCCTTTCCCTCCATCGCCGCCGCGGGCGCGAACGCCGCCATTCCGCATTATCGCGTTACGATCAAGACCAATGCGCGCATCCGCAATGGCATTTTCCTGATCGATTCCGGCGGCCAGTACGAAGACGGCACGACGGACATCACGCGCACGCTCGCGGTCGGGCGTCCCACCGCCAAGATGCGCGACCGCTTTACGCGCGTCCTCAAGGGTCATATCGCGATCGCCCGCGCGGTCTTTCCCAAAGGCACGTCGGGCGCGCAGATCGACGCTTTGGCGCGGCTGCCGCTGTGGCGCGCGGGCCTCGATTTTGACCATGGCACAGGGCATGGCGTCGGCTCCTATCTGTCCGTGCATGAGGGGCCGCAGCGCATCTCAAAGCTCGGTTCGACGCCCCTTGAGCCTGGGATGATTTTGTCGGACGAGCCCGGCTATTATAGCGCCGGGCATTGGGGCATCCGCATCGAGAATCTCGTCGTCGTCGAGCCGAGAAGCATCAATGGCGCCGAACTCGAAATGAACGGATTTGAAACCCTGACGCTGGCCCCGATCGACCTCGAGCTGATCGAACCGAGCCTTCTCGACGCGGAGGAGATCGCCTGGCTCAACGCCTATCATGCGCGCGTGCGGCATGAGCTTTCGCCTCTGCTCGAGCCGGGCGCGCGGCGCTGGCTAGCCAAAGCGACAAAGCGGATATGACGCCTTTCATTTCAAATTGACAGCAACGGCTTTTTCTTCATCTGTTCCAGATGCAAATGCGCCGCGCCCTTTCCGCTTGACGCTCCAGATATCCTTCTCATCGAGACGCTCCACATCATGTCCGACCTGAACGAACTCCAGACGACGATCCTTGCGGAAATCGCGGCCGCCCTTGACGAGGCGGCGCTTGATGCTGTGAGGGTGTCGGCTCTCGGCAAAAAGGGCTCGATTTCGGCGCTGCTTTCGGGACTTGGGAAGATGACGCCGGAGGCGCGCAAGAGCGAAGGGGCGGCGATCAACAGCCTCAAGGACAACGTCAATGCGGCGCTGGCGGAGCGGCGCGCGGTGCTGAAAGAGGCGGCGCTCGAGGCGCGGCTCAAGACCGAGACGATCGACGTCACTTTGCCGGCGCCGGCGCAAGGCGTCGCGCTCGGCCGCATCCATCCGGTGACGCAGGTGATGGATGAACTCGCCGAGATCTTCGCCGACATGGGATTTGCGATTGCCGAAGGGCCGGATATCGAGAGCGACGATTATAATTTCACAAAGTTGAACTTTCCGCCGGACCATCCCGCGCGGGACATGCACGACACTTTCTTCTTCAATCCCGACAAGGACGGCAATCGCAGGGTTTTGCGCACCCATACGAGCCCGGTCCAGGTGCGCACCATGCTGACGCAAAAGCCGCCGATCCGCGTCATTTGCCCCGGGCGCACATACCGCTGTGATTCCGACCAGACCCACACGCCGATGTTTCATCAGGTCGAGGGTCTCGTCATCGACCGCTCCGCCAATCTTGGCCATCTGAAATGGATTCTCGAAGAATTCCTCAAGGCGTTCTTTGAAGTGCCCGAGGTGAAGATGCGCTTCCGGCCGAGCTATTTCCCCTTCACCGAGCCTTCGATGGAGGCCGACGTCCAATGTTCGCGCAAGGGCGGAGAAGTGCGCTTTGGAGAGGGCGAGGATTGGCTCGAAATCCTCGGCTGCGGCATGGTGCACCCCAATGTCCTGCGCAATTGCGGCCTTGATCCCGACGTTTACCAGGGCTTTGCATGGGGCATCGGCATCGACCGCCTCGCCATGCTGAAATATGGCATGCCGGACCTGCGCGCCTTCTTTGAGGCGGACGTGCGATGGCTGAAGCATTACGGCTTCCGGCCGCTCGATCTTCCGACATTGGCTGGCGGTTTGAGCGGTTGAGGCGCCGTATTTCACGCCAAGGTTTCAATAACGCCGGAGCGATCGCCTGAGACGCGGAGCCAAGCGCCATCGAAACGCACGCGCCTAAAAATCGCTCGCGATGCCTTTCACCTCCCAATCGCCGTAGCGCACCGGCTCGGGTCCATCGCGGCCATTGATTTCCCTGGGCCGCTCCGCGCTTTCCCGCGCTTTGGCGCGGCGGCGTTCCTCCGCCTCGGCAAGCGCGCGGCGGGCGGCGGCGGGCAGATCCATCGCGGAGGCCGCTGCGCCGCCGTCGGTCTTCTCTTCAGTGCTCATCCATTTTTCCCCAGATTTTTGCATCAAAGGCGTGTTTACGCTTTTAGAAGCTTTTGGATTGGGACAAAAGCCCGCGCGAAATCTTGCCGGCCATGATATAAGAGCAGCGATTCAAGGCACATCTGGCAAAACCCTGATCCCAGTCATCAAAAAGCCCCCTGGCGGAGCATGAGTTTGAACGCACCTCCGCGCCGGCCCGATCGACAACGCAACCGCAAAGGCGCGCTCAATCGGCCGGGTCAAAGTGGGTACGCCGACGCTTCGAGACTCGAAGCCGAGCAGCATCCGGGCTTGCCGGCGCGCATCGCCGCGGCCGCCATTCTCAATGATATCGTCGGCAAATCCCATTCGCTCGAAGAATGTTTTTCGCCGGGCGCGATTCCCGCGCGGCTCGGCGGCCTCGACGCGCGCGATGTGGCGCTTGCGCGCTCGATCGTCACCGTTGCGCTGCGCCGGCTCGGCACCATCCGGGCGGCGCTGGGCGAACTTTTGGACAAGGCGCTGCCGCGTCAGGTCTCCTATCTCGAGTGGACGCTGATCGCCGCCGCGGCGCAGATCCTCTTCCTCGATGTGCCCGATCACGCGGCGGTCGATCTCGCGGTGCGCGCGACGCGCCTCGAGACGAAAAGCGCCCCCTTCGCGGGGGTCGTCAATGGCGTCCTGCGTAATCTCGCGCGGGGCCGGGACCAGATTTTGGCGAAGAGCGATCCGCTCGATGATGACACGCCGCCCTGGCTCGCCGCGCGCTGGCGCAAGATCTACGGCGAGGCGCTGGCGCGCGCCATCGCGAGCGCCAATCGCGACGAGCCGACCCTCGATGTCACCGTGAAATCTGATCCCGCGCTTTGGGCGGAACGGCTCGGCGGCGTGGTTCTGCCCACAGGCTCCGTTCGACTGACCACGCATGCCGCCATTACGGAACTGCCCGGATATGCGGATGGCGAATGGTGGGTGCAGGACGCGGCCGCGGCGTTGCCGGCGCGCCTGCTCGACCCCAGCCCCGGCATGCGGATCGCCGATTTTTGCGCGGCGCCCGGCGGCAAAGCCGCTCAGCTCGCGGCGGCGGGCGCGACGGTCACGGCGATCGACCGCTCGGCGGAACGGCTGAAACGTCTTGCCGCCAATTTTGCGCGGCTCAATCTCCATGCCGACATCATCGTCGCCGACATCGCCGGCCTCAAGGCGCCACCCTTCGATGCGGTCCTGCTCGATGCGCCATGCCTTGCGACCGGAACGATCCGGCGTCATCCTGACATCGCCTGGATCAAGAAGGCGACCGACGTCGCGACGCTCGCCGCGGTGCAATCGCGTATGCTCGACAAGGCGGTGGAGCTCGTGAAACCGGGCGGCGTGATCGTCTATTGCACCTGTTCCCTCGAGCCCGAGGAAGGCGAGCTGCAGATCTCCGCGCTGCTTCGACGCAATCCCGATGTGCTCCGGTCGCCGATTTTGCCGGGCGAGGTCGGCGAGGTCGCCGGGGTCATCAACCAAAATGGCGAATTGCGGACCTTGCCCTCGCATCTTCCCGCCGATGATCCGAGACTGTCCGGCCTTGACGGGTTTTTCGCGGCCCGATTGATGCGGCGTGGTTAATAAAGCCGAGAGGATTTTCACGGATAATTTAACCTTGCCAGGAGTTTTCCGGTTTCAGCGAATCGGCAAATTTCTCTAACTGTCTGTTTTATCGCATTTTCCTGGCGCAAGCGGCGGCTGCTTCGCGTGAAAATGCTTCTGGCGCCGATCGTCGTCGTGAAAGCGCGCGCCGCGTGCGGGATCGTTACGGCTCGGGTAGCCAGGAAGTCGAGGAGTTAAGACCTGTGGCCGGCGCGATTTTAAAGGATCGGCTGCATGTCGCGGGTCTTCTTGCCGCGCGCGGCGCGAGCGCCCTCTGGCGTTTGTCGATGGCGCCTTGGCGTCTCATGACCGGATTGCGTCAGCGCCCGCCCGAACGTTTGCTGATCGCGCCGCAGGACATCCGAACCAGCGACCCGACCCTCGCGGCTGACATTTATGCGGGCTATTTCGCCTTTGGCGGCAAGATCGTCAACGCGCATGGGCGCTCCCCCTTCGAGCTCGAACCGCGATCGGAAGCCTGGGCGCGGGCGCTTTCGAGTTTTAGCTGGTTGCGCCATTTGCGCGCCGCCGATACGGCGATCGCCAAGGCCAACGCGCGCGCCCTCGTCGAGGATTTTCTCACCGCCTCAGGCAAGCCGGGTCACGGGCCGGCGTGGGAGCCGCGCACCGCCGCGCGCCGCCTCCTGTCGTGGCTGTCGCAATCGCCGATCATTCTGCACGGCGCCGACCGCGTCTTCTACCGCCGCTTCATGAAAAGCATCGGGCGCACCGAGCAGTTTCTCGAGCGCAAACTCGCCGAGGGCCTTGCCGGAGAGGATCGCCTCATCGTCGCCGTCGCCCTTGTCGAATTGGGCCTTTGCGCCGAAGGCGCCGGCAAGCTGCTGCAGCGGAGCACGAGGCTGCTTGCCGAGGAGTTGCAGCGCCAGATTCTTCCCGATGGCGGGCATGTCAGCCGCAATCCGCAAATTCTCATCGACCTTCTGCTCGATCTGTTGCCGTTGCGGCAGACTTATGCCGCGCGCGGCGTGCAGCCGCCATCGCAGCTCCTCAACGCCATCGACCGCATGATGCCCATGCTAAGGCTTTTCCGGCATGGCGACGGCACGCTCGCCCTGTTCAACGGCATGGGCGTTACGCCGCCGGAACAGCTTGCGACCGTGCTTGCCTATGACGACGTCCGCGCCCGCGCTCTCACCAACGCGCCGCACTCGGGCTATCAGCGCCTTGAGATGCAGGACGCCATCGTCATCGTTGACGCCGGCCGGCCGCCGCCGCCGATTTTTTCGACGCGCGCTCATGCGGGCTGCGCGTCCTTCGAGTTTTCCGTCGGCGCGCAGCGTCTCGTCCTGAATTGCGGTTCGCCGGACGCCAACCGCGCCACGGCGCAGGAAGCCGCGCGCATGACGGCCGCGCATTCGACCCTCGTCGTCGATGACACCTCCTCATGCCGTTTCGCCTTTCACGTCGGCCTGCGCAAATGGCTCGGCGACGAGATCGTCTCAGGGCCGGATCCGGTGGACGTCGAGCGCCGGGACGAGGCGTCTGGCTCAACGCTCGTCATCCAGCATAATGGTTATGAGCCGCGCTTCGGACTTATCCATCAGCGCCGCCTCGCCTTGCACAGGGACGGCAAATGGCTCGACGGCGCGGATCGCCTGCGCGCCTCTGGCCCGGCCGGCTCGATGGAGCGGCGTCCCTTCGCCTTGCGCTTTCATATCCATCCCAATGTACGGTTGAAACGGGTGCGCGAAGGTCACGCCGTCCTTTGCGTGCTGCCGAACGGCAGGCGCTGGCTGTTCGAGACCTTATGGATGGCCGAAATCGAGGAGAGCATTTTCTTCGCGGCGCCCGATGGTCCGCGCGCCTGCGCCCAGATCGTCATCGAGGGCGAGACGGAAGACGATCTTGAGATCGCCTGGAGCTTTCGCCAGCTCGAGAAGAAAAAGCGCGATGCGGCGCCGGAAGGCTGATGCGCCGCCGTTCGCGATCCTTTAATGCGCGAAGCGCCGCGTCGCCTTCGTCCAGTCGCGCGCGCGCTGCTCTGGATCGGCGCTGAGCGTGATGTCGGTCACCACCGCCGCGCTGTCGGCTCCTGCCTCCAAGACGCCGGCCGCGCGCTCGAGCGTCACGCCGCCAATGCCGACGAGCGGGATTGCGCCGATGCGCTTCTTCCATTCGCCGAGCCGGGCGAGGCCCTGCGGCGCGAAAGGCATTTTCTTCAAAATCGTCGGATAGACCGGCCCCAGCGCAATATAATCCGGCTCTGTTTCAAGCGCGCGAAAAAGCTCGGCCTCGTCATGCGTCGAAACGCCGATACTTATCCCGGCGCGTCGAATGGCCGGCAGGTCAGCCGTGTCGAGATCGCTTTGGCCGAGATGAATAAAGTCGCAGCCGGCGTCGATGGCATGACGCCAATAATCATTGACGACGAGCTGCGCGCCCGCTGTTTCGCACAGCGCCCTGGCTTTACGGATTTCCGCGCTCAAAATATCGTCGGGAGCCTCCTTGACGCGCAGTTGCACGAGCCGCACGCCGCAGGGCAGAAGCCTTGCGATCCAGTCCGAGCTGTCGACGATCATATAAAATGGATCAAGCACGCGCGAGATCCGTGAAGGCGCGCCCGATCACAGGGGTCGAGGGCGCCGCCATATCGCGCGGCTGCATCGGATCGGCGCGATAGGCCATGCGTCCGGCCTCAACCGCGAGGGCGAAGGCGCGCGCAATAGTGGCGGGATCGCCGGCCTTGGCGATGGCGGTGTTGAGCAAAATCGCGTCATAGCCAAGCTCCATCGCCGCCGCGGCATGAGAAGGCGCGCCGATGCCGGCGTCGACGATCAGCGGAACTTGCGGAAAATGCGCTCTCAAGGCGCGCAGGCCATAAGGATTATTGAGGCCGCGCCCGGTTCCGATCGGCGCGCCCCACGGCATCAGCACCTCGCAGCCGGCGCGGAGCAGTTTTTCGGCGACGACAAGATCCTCGGTCGTATAAGGAAACACCTGAAAGCCGTCGCGGCTCAAAATGGCCGCCGCCTCGACGAGGCCGAAAACATCAGGCTGCAGTGTGTCTTCTTCGCCGATGACCTCCAGTTTGATCCAGGGCGTGTTGAACACTTCGCGCGCCATCTCTGCCGTCGTCACAGCCTCTTTCACAGTGCGGCAGCCGGCGGTATTCGGCAGCACGCGCACGCCGAGCTGGCGGATCAGCGCCCAGAAATTTTCGCCCGCGCGGCTTGATCCCGATTCACGCCGCAGCGAGACGGTGACGATCTCGGTCTTCGCCTGCGCGATCGCGTTGCTGAGAATCGCGGGGGAGGGATATTGCGCGGTCCCGACGATGAGCCGAGAGGCAAACGAAACGCCGTAAAGGCTGAGCGCGTCGGCGTCCATATCAGCCTCCCTGCCGTGGGCTGACGATTTCGATTTTGTCGCCCTCTTTCAATCTCGTCTCCGAGCGGTCGGTCCTGCGCACAAACTTCTGGTTGAGCGCGGTTGCGACATGATGATCGTCATAATCAAGTTCGCGCAGCAGGGCGGCGAGCGTATCGGCGGCGGCCTCAAGCCTCTTGCCGTTGACTTCTATTTGCATCCAACTCCTCCGCGAGGCTGGCGCCGTGGAGAGCGACATCAACGACCCGTCGCGCCAGCGCGGGCGCCAGCAAGAACCCGTGCCGATAGAGGCCATTGAGGGTGATCATATTGTCGTTGACGCCGATGCGCGGCAGATTGTCGGCGAAGGCGGGACGGACGCCGGCGCCGGTCTCGATGATTTCGGCTTCCGCGAAGGCCGGATGCACGGCATAGGCGGCGCCCAGAAGCTCCAGCATCGCGCGCGCGGTGATGCGGCCAGCCTCGTCGTTCTCGATCATCGTCGCGCCGATCATGAAGCGCCCGTCGCCGCGCGGCACGATATAGACGGGATTGCGCGGATGGATCAGCCGGATCGGCCGTGTGAGTTCAACCTCACGCGTGTAAAGGACCAGCATTTCGCCCTTGACGCCGCGCAGGGCAGGCAGCGTTTTCCGCGCGTCAAACCCACGGCAATCGACGATCCAGTCGGCGTCCTTTTCGCGCAGGTCAGCCTCGACGCCATATCGCAAACTCACATTGTCCATTGCGTCAAGACGCGCGGCGAGCGCCGCCGTCGCCGCGCGCGGATCGAGATGAGCCTCACGCGGAAAATACAGCGCCTCGTCGAAACGGCCTTCAAGGTCCGGCTCGAGCGCTGCGATCGCCGCCGCGCCGATCCGCTCATATTCGCGCGTCCGGCGCGCAAAGCGCGTCAGCTCCGGCCGGTCGCGGCTGGGAGCGATAACAAGGGAGCCATGCGTCTCTGCGACCGGCACGGTCCCGGTCCAGTAGCGCAGCGATTCGACGCCGAGATCGACGACAAGCGGCTCGGCGCTTTCCGCCTCGCACCAGGGCGCAATCATGCCGCCGGCGAGATAGGAGCAGCCGAGCCCTGGCCCCTCGCGCCGTTCAATAAGCTCGACCCGGCAGCCGGCGCGGGCAAATTCATAAGCCGTCGTCAGCCCGGCGACGCCCGCGCCAATGATTTTTACGCGCAAGGTCATGCGCGCCTCCAGAAGAGGAGGCCGGCGGAGTGGGGGACTCTATTGGTAGAGAAATTCAAAGGTTCACCATCCCTACGCCAGTGCGAGCTGGATCAGGTTCGAAGGGTCGCCGGGCCGCTTATTCAAGCGTTGCCAGCCTCTCAGCCCCCTGACGGGGATCCCCTAGGTTTGCGCGACCATAGGTAAGCGCGCGCGAGCCGGGCGTCAAGCGCAAGGTCTCGAGCACGGCAGTTGCTCGGCACATGAGTTCCTGATATGTTCTCCACGTCGCGTCGTACGGGCCAAAGCTTTTAGCTTCTCTTGTGGCTGCGTTTAAGGCGGGATCCTGTGCAATCTGTGGATAGACCGGCCGATGCCATAGGCCGCCGATTCTGCAAGCCTATGATAGCCGCCGCCCCCGCTACCTTTCACGAAAGGCCCGCGTGAAAAAGAACGTCTTCACCATCGCGCCGAGCGCGCCCTTTCTGAAGACCTTCGCCAAGGCCTTCCTTGATGGCGATGTCGTCGAAGGGTTTTCCAAAAAACTTGGGCCGTTGGCGCTCGCGGAAGCGACCATTTATGTGCCGACGCGCCGCGCCGCGCGCGCGCTGACGGACGAGTTTTCCCGCGCGGTCGGCGCCAGCGCGACCTTGCTGCCGCATATCCTGCCGCTCGGCGCGCTGGAGGAGACCGAGACGAGCCTCATCTTCGAGGAGGGCGCCGGAGACGAACTCGGCCAGCCGCTCGATCTGCCTCTGGCGATGGGCGACATCGCGCGGCGCATGCAGCTTTCAGAGCTGATCCTGTCCTGGGCGCGAGCCCTGCGCCACGCCATCGTGCGCGTCGACGCGCAAGGCGGTTATGTGGTCGACGCGCGGGAGTCTTTTCTCGTCGCGACCACCGCCGCCGACGCCTGGCATCTGTCCGGCGAACTGGCGGGGCTCATTGATGAACTGATCATTGAGGACATCGACTGGGAAAGGCTCGATCCCCTGGTGCTGCCGGAGTTCGATCCCTATTGGCGCATCACGCTCGATTTCCTGAATATCGCGATCAAGGGATGGCCAAAAATTCTGGATGAGCGCGGGCTCGTCGACAAGGCGCGGCGCCAGGTCGCGCTGATCGAAAAGCAAAGCATAAAATTGCGCGAGGGACGGTGGCAGGGACCGGTCGTTGCGATCGGCTCGACAGGATCCAATCGGGCGACGGCGCGTCTCCTCAAAGCCATCGCTGAATCGCCCAAAGGCGCCGTCGTGCTGCCGGGCCTTGATCTCGACCTCGATGACGCCGCCTTTGCGCTGATTGGCGGAGACGGCGAGCATGAGGCCGCCTTCACCCATCCGCAGGCGGCGATGAGCCGGCTTTTGCGCACGCTGCAGCTCTCCCGCGCGGACGTCGCGCCGCTTGGCGAGACATCGGTCAGTCAGCGCCTCAGGGAGCAATTCCTGTCGCAGGCTCTGCGCCCCGCCGAGGCCACGGATGAATGGATTGCCTATCGCGGCCGGATCGACCGCGCCATGCTCGACGAGGCGCTAGCGGGCGTCAGCCTGATCGAAGCCGCTGATGAGCGCGAGGAGGCGCTGGGCCTCGCCATCGCCATGCGCGAGGTTTTGGAGGCGCCCGGGCAAACGGCGGCGCTGGTGACGCCGGACCGCGAATTGGCGCGGCGCGTCGCGGCCGAATTGCTGCGCTGGGGCGTCGCGGTCGATGATTCCGGCGGCGATCCTCTGAGCGCGAGCCCTGCGGGCGTTCTGGCGCGGCTCGCCATCGCCTGCGCCGCCGAGGACATGAGCGCGGCGAGCCTCGCGGCGCTGCTGGCCCATCCCGGAGTGCGTCTTGGATTCTTGCGCGATGACATCGGGCGTCTGTCTTCCCTCTTCGAAATCGGCGTCTTGCGCTCCAGCGCGGCGGGCGAGCGAGGCGCTCGCGTCGTCGCTGATCCCGCGCGCGCGATCGCTATGGCGCGGGCGGAAGCGAGGGATCGTTTCGCCCATCCGGCCAAACGGCGCATTTCCGCGCCCGAATGGGAGATGCTTGAGGATCTGCTCCGCCGCCTCGCCGCGGCCTTCGCACCGGCGCTCGCCCTCGAAGGCGAGCACGATCTCAAAAGCTGGATCAGCGCGCATCGGGCGGCGATCGCAGCGATCACGGCCGGGGAGGACGCGCGAACGAGCGGCGAGGATGTCGGAGCGCTCGACGCCCTCTTCGATGAACTGTTCGCAAACGCGACGGCCGGCATGCGCTTCGACGCCGAATCCTACGGCTTCTTCTTCGCGGCTGTGGCGCGCGACGCCAGGTTGCGCGGACCGCAAAAGGCGCATCCGCGATTGAAGATTCTCGGCCTCCTCGAAGCGCGCCTGATGGACGCTGATCTGATGCTGCTCGGCGGCCTCGACGAGACAGTCTGGCCGCCGCAGGCGCGCGCCGACGCCTTTCTCAACCGGCCGATGCGCGCGGCGCTGGGCCTGACGCCGCCCGAGCGCAAGCTCGGCCAGACGGCGCATGATTTTACGCAAGGTTTTGCGCGGGCAACGGTGATCCTAAGCCGCGCGCAAAAGCGCGGCGGCGCGCCGACCGTCGCGTCGCGTTTCCTGCAGCGGCTTGCGGCGCTGGGCGATGAGAGCTGGCGCGGCTGCGTCTTGCGGGGACAGGTCTATGTCGATCTTGCGCGCGCGATCGACCGCCCCCTCGCGCCCGCGCCGCCGATCAGGCGGCCGGCGCCAAGACCGCCCCTCGAGCTGCGTCCTTCGAGCCTCAGCGTCACCAAGATCGAGACCTTGCGGCGCGACCCTTATGCGCTCTATGCCGAAAGAATCCTCGAACTTGCCGAATTGGCGCCGATCGGGCGCGCCGCCGGGCCGGCGGAAACCGGCAGCGCCATTCACGCCGCATTGGAGCTTTTCGTCAAAGCCCATGCCAGCGGAAAACTGCCCACGGGGGCGCGCGACGAGCTTCGCCAGCTCTTGCGCGACGGACTGAAGGATCAATTGGATGATCCCGATTTTCGTGGCTTCGCCTGGCCGCGTCTTGAAAAGATGATCGACTTTTATTTGCGCTTTGAGGCGGGGCGGCGGGACGGCGTTGAGCAAATCAGAAGCGAAATCTCGGGCAAGCTCGAACTGACGCTCGGCGATGGGTCGCCCTTCATCCTGACCGCGCGGGCGGATCGCATCGAGTTGGCGAAGGACGGCTCGATCACGCTCATTGATTATAAAACAGGGACGCCGCCGGGGACCAAAGAGATTCTGGTCGGCTTCGCGCCGCAGCTCACGCTTGAGGCGGCGATGGCCCGCCGCGGCGCATTTGATCTTCCGCCCGATCGAGACGCGATTTTCGGCCTCTACCTGAAACTCGGCGGCGCAGATGGCGGCGAGATCAAGCCGGTCGATTTCGCGCGGGAAAAGACAACCTTCATGGACGTGGCGGACGATCACTTTGCCGCGCTCATCGCTTTGCTGACCCAGTTCCGCGATCCGGCGACGCCCTATCCAGCGCGCCCGTTCCCCAAATTCGCCAAGACCTACAACGCCTATGACCATCTGGCGCGGGTCAAGGAATGGTCGCTGAGCGGCGAGACGGAGGGCGGCGCATAATGGCTCTCGCCAACATCCCTCTGCACACGCTGGAAAAGCAGCGTCAGGCCTCAGATCCCGGCGCTTCCGTGTGGGTCTCCGCCAATGCCGGCTCCGGCAAGACGCATGTGCTCGCCCAGCGCGTCGTGCGGCTGCTGCTGCAAGGCGCGCCGCCCTCGAAAATACTCTGCCTGACCTTCACCAAGGCGGCGGCGGCGAATATGGCGACGCGCGTCTTCGATACTCTGGCGCTATGGACGCGGCTCGACGACGCGGACCTGCGCAAATCAATCATCGCGACCGGCGCGCCAGACCCCGGCGCGCGGGACAGAGTCGCGGCGCGGAAACTCTTTGCGCGGACGGTCGAGACGCCGGGCGGGCTGAAAATCCAGACCATTCACGCCTTCTGCGAAAGGCTGCTTCATCTCTTTCCGTTCGAGGCGAACGCGCCCGCGCGTTTCGAGGTCGCCGATGAGACGGGGCAGGCCGAACTGTTGCAGCGCGCCCGGCGCGAGGTGCTGGATCACGCATCCCGCGATGACGCGGCGCTCGCGGCCATGCTTTCGCGCGTGACGGAGGATTGCTCGGGGCAGGGATTCGAAACCCTCGTCAAGGAGGCGATGCGCCATCGCGCCATGTCCCGCGCGTCCTGGCCGCAGAATCATGAGTCCAGTCTTCGCAGGGCTCTGGGGCTGGCCGCGGGGCGGGACGTCGCCGCGATCAGGCGGCAGATGATCGAGGACGGCCTCACTCCGGCGCGATGGCGCGAGATCGCCACATTTCTCGAAGCAGGCGGCGCAACAGACTGCAAGAGGGCGGCGTTGTTCCGGCAAGCGGCCTCGCATCGGGCGGATGGAGACGCCGAATCCTGCCTTGGCTCTTATCTTTCGATTTTCTTCAAGGGCGATGACGAGCGATATGTCAGCCTCCTCACCAAGGCTTTGGCGAAACAGCGGCCGGACATCGAGGCCGGGTTTTATGCCGAGCAGGAGCGGCTCGAGCTTCTACGCGCCGAACAGAAAGCCGCCGCCACCGTGGAGCGCTCAGTCGCGCTGGCTCTCCTCGTTGATGCGATCTTCCAGCGCTATGAGGCGATGAAGGCCGCGCGCGGCATCCTCGACTTCGATGATCTCGTGTCGAAGACGCTGGCGCTGCTCGAACGGTCCGAGGCGGCATGGGTGCTTTATAAGCTCGACGCCGGGATCGACCATATTCTCGTCGACGAGGCGCAGGACACGAGCGCCGCGCAGTGGCGGATTCTCGAGCGGCTGACGGGCGACTTCGCGGTCGGCGCGGGCAGCGCGACAAGCGCCCGGACTTTCTTCGCCGTCGGGGACGAAAAGCAGTCGATCTTTTCATTCCAGGGCGCGGCGCCGCATATGTTCGGCGAGATGCGGCAGAAATTCGAGCGTAAATTCACCGCCGGAGCGGAGACCTTCGCGCATGTGCGGTTGACGCAATCTTTTCGCTCGGCGCCCGGCGTGCTGGCGGCCGTCGACAAAGTGTTTGCTCCGCCAGCCCATCAAAATGGGCTCGTCGCTGATCTCGACGTCTGGATGCCGCATGAAGCCTTGAAGGAAAAGCTTCCGGGCCTCGTTGAGATCTGGCCGCCGGTTGGCGCCGAGGCGCGCGAGAGCGCGCGCGACTGGAGGCTGCCGCTCGACATTCTGGACGAGGTGGACCCGGCAAGCCTTATTGCGCAGCGCGTCGCGCAAAAGATCGCCGGTCTTATTGCTGAGGGGTCGGGAGAGTGTGTTTACGACAGCGCGGGCGGCGGCGCGCGTCCTATCCGCGCGGGCGATATTCTCATTTTGGTGCGAACGCGCGGCGCCTTTTTCGACGCCGTGATTCGAGCGCTTAAGCAGAATGGCGTGCCTGTCGCCGGCGCCGACCGGCTTGAGCTTGCCGAACATATCGCTGTGCTTGACCTTGTCGCGGCGGGGCGCGCGGCGCTTCTGCCCGAGGACGACCTGAACCTTGCCGCGGTTTTGAAATCGCCGCTGATCGGCTTTGACGATGACGATCTTTTAGCGCTCGCCCCGCGCCGCCCGGCGAGTCTTTTCGAGGCGCTCAAAGCCTCGCGCAAGGAAAAATGTGAGGCGGCGGGGCAAAAGCTTGACCTTTGGCGCAGCCGCGCCGCGCAAAATCCTTTCGCCTTCTATTCCAGTCTGCTCTGCGAGGATGGCGGGCGGCGCGCGATGGAGGCGCGGCTTGGCCCGGAGGCCGCCGACGCCATTGACGAATTTTTGCGCCTCGCTCTCGCCCATGAGGCGGAGGCGGCGCCTTCGCTTTCAGGCTTTCTGTCCGACTTCGAGGCGGTGGAGCGTTCGATCAAGCGCGATATGGAGAGCGGGGCCGACGTCGTGCGCGTCATGACCGTTCACGCGGCGAAAGGGCTTGAGGCCAAAATCGTCTTTTTGCCGGATACTTGCGGCGCGCCGTCGCCGCGCCATGATCCGAACATTTTTGTGCTTGGCGCCGGACCCTCCGCCGCAATCGCCTGGTCGCCGCGCAAGGCGGCCGATTGCCAGGCTGTGGTGCTCGCGCGGGAAAATATGCGCGGCGCAGGACAGGATGAATATCGGCGCCTTCTTTACGTCGCCCTGACGCGGGCCGAGGAGCGGCTCTATATCGCGGGGTTTCATGGCTCGAGAGGGCGCGCTCAAGGCTGCTGGGGCGAGATGATCGACGCAGCGCTTGCGAATGATCCGGATATCGAAAACGCCCCGGCGTTCTGGAACGCGGATGACAGCATCCTTCGTCTCGTCTCGAAAGGCGGTTATCCCGCCTCCCTTGTTTCGCGGGCGCCCCCCGCCGCCGCAGCGTCCCCGCCGGGCTGGCTCTGGCGGCGCGTCGATCCGGTGATGGAGCCGGCGCCGCCGATTCGGCCGTCGAGCGCGCTCGCATCGGCCGATCGCTGGGTTGACTCTTCTCTGACGCCGGCGCGGCGTGAGGCTTTGCGTCTCGGCTCCTTGACGCATGTGCTGCTGCAATATCTGCCCGACCTTCCGCCGGAGAGTCGCTCAAGGGCGGGGCTGGCGTTTCTCGGGGCGAGAGCCGGCGATCTCGATGCGCCGACGCGAGAAGATCTTCTCAAGGCGGCGCTCGCGGTGATCGGCGCGCCGGAGCTTGCGCCCCTGTTTGGCCCCGAATCAAGGGCGGAGGTCGCGGTTTCGGGCAAGATCGCCCTTCCGCGCGAAAAATCGATCGAGATCATAGGGCGGATCGATCGCCTGGGGATCGCGGGGGATGACGTGCTTGTGGCGGATTTCAAGACCGGCGCTCCTTGCGCCACCGCCGACATCCCGGCGCGCTATCTGATGCAAATGGCGCTGTATCGCGCCGTGCTGGCGCCGCTCTGGCCCGCCAAGCGCCTGCGCATGCTGCTGATCTGGACCGATGGGCCTCTTGTCGCGACCCTCGACGACGCTTTGTTAGACGGGGCTCTCGCGGCGGTGGCGTAAGGCGCGTTTGTGATCATCGTATCTATTTGTTCTGACATAAGAGTCAGCTAAAGCGCCAGGGAATCGGCGCGGCAAAAAGCGCGCACCGACGAGGGCGCCTTGACGCAAGAGCCGAGCCTTCTTACTTTCGAAATGAAACGCAGGTGGAATTTCTCCGCGCAGAATGATGAGAGCAGCCCATGTCGACCGTCAAAGTCACCGATGCGAATTTTAAAAGCGATGTGGTTGGCGCCGGCGGCCCGGTTGTCGTTGATTTCTGGGCTGAATGGTGCGGCCCCTGTAAAATGATCGGCCCGGCTCTGGAAGAAATCGCCGACGAATTAGAGGGCAAGGTGACGATCGCCAAGCTCAATGTCGACGAGAATCCGGGCACCGCGGGCGCTTATGGCATTCGCAGCATTCCGACTTTGTTGCTGTTCAAGGAAGGAAAGCTCGCCTCGACCAAGGTCGGCGCGGCGCCGAAGGGCGAACTCAAGAGATGGATATCCGAGGCTATCTGAGCTTTCCAATTCGCGCCATTTTGTGCGCCGGTTTATAATGAAAGGACCCCGCAGGGGTCCTTTTTGCTTGGGACAAGAATGGCTTACGCAGTCAAAGAGCTGTTCTTGACGCTCCAGGGCGAGGGCGCTCAGGCCGGGCGCGCCGCCGTATTCTGCCGCTTTGCCGGCTGCAATCTGTGGTCTGGCCGCGAAAAGGACCGCATCGAGGCGACCTGCAGCTTTTGCGACACCGATTTTGTCGGAACCGATGGGGAGGGCGGCGGCTCTTTCGCGCGCCCCGAGGCGCTTGCGGCCGCGATCGAGGCGGCCTGGCGCGGCGGAACCGGCGATCGTTTCGTCGTCTTTACTGGCGGCGAGCCTTTGCTGCAACTCGACGAGGCGCTGATCGAGGCGGCCCATGCGCGCGGTTTTGAGGTCGCCGTCGAGACCAACGGGACGCTGGAGCCGCCGCGCGGCGTCGACTGGCTATGCGTCAGTCCCAAGGCGGGCGCGGCGCTGACGGTAACGCGCGGATCTGAACTGAAGCTGGTGTTTCCTCAAGCGGATTTGCCGCCCGATGCGCTGAGCGGGCTTGATTTCGCGCATTTCTGGCTGCAACCCATGGATGGCGCTGATGTCGCGGCGAATACGGCCGCGGCGATCGCCTATTGTCTTTCGCATCCGCATTGGCGCCTCAGTGTCCAGACTCACAAGCTGATCGGCATTCCATGAAGATTTCGGCATGAAAATCACGCAGGCGTTTCATTTCGAGGCGGCGCACAGGCTGCCGCATGTCGGCGAAAAACATCGTTGCTACCGGCTGCATGGCCATTCCTACCGCGTTGAGGTGAACCTTGAGGGCGCGGTCGACCAAAGAAGCGGGTTTGTCGTCGATTTCTTCGATATAGAGGCGGCGTTCGGGCCGCTGCTGGAACGGCTCGACCATCATTACCTCAATGAGATCGAGGGGCTTGAAAATCCGACGGCGGAATTGATCGCGGTCTGGATTTTCGATCGCATCAAACCGAAGCTGCCGCAGCTCGCCGGCGTCAAAGTGTTCGAGACGCCGGATTGCTGGGCTGACTATGATGGGGCTTGACGGCCCCATCAGCTTGCGCGCCTCGCTCAATTGGATTTTTGCCGGCGCATCGCGCTCGGGTTCTGCCGAGGCGTCGGTCGAAGCCTATTGCGGCGGCGTTCCGTTCAGCGCCAGCACCTCGCCTGCCAGATAAAGGCTGCCGGCGATGAGGATGCGCGGCGGCAAGCGCCATTCGCGCGCCGAGAGGAAGCGAAGCGCCAGTTCGATGCTTTCGCAGGCCGCGGCGGGGATGCCGACTTCATCGGCGGCGAGGGCGACGTCCCGCGCGGGTTTGCCGTAGAGTTCCGCCTCGACGGGAACAGCCAGCGCTTCCTGCGCAATGCCCTTGAAGGAGCGCAGGAACGCGGCGGTGTCCTTGGTCGTCAGCGTGCCGCAAATAATGATCAGCGGCCGTTCTGTCCGGTCCTCGAAATCGGCCATGGCTTCGGCTAGCGCGCGCCCACCGTCTTCATTATGGCCGCCGTCGAGCCAGATCTCGGCGCCGAAGGGCGCAATTTCACAGATGCGTCCTTTCACCATATTTTGCAGGCGCGCCGGCCACTCGACCTGGGTTAGGCCGCGCTCAAAAGCTTGCGGATCGAGGTCCGGTTCGACGCAGCGCAGGGCAGCGATGGCGGTTGCGGCATTCTGCTGCTGGTGGCGGCCGAGAAGCCGCGGCAGCGGCAGGTCGAGCAGGCCGCGCTCGTCTTCGAATATAAAGCGGCCTTGTTCTTCCCGAGCCGAAAAATCGCGCGCCGCAATGAATGCCGGCGCGCCGACGCGCGCCGCCTCAAGCCGAAGCGCCTCGAGCGCCTCATCCTGTTGCGCGCTCAAAATTGCCGGAACGCCCGGCTTGAAGATGCCCGCCTTTTCAAAAGCGATCTTCGCGAGCGTATCGCCAAGATATTCCGTGTGATCGATCGAAATTGACGTGACCACGGTAGCTTTCGGGGGCGGGATGACATTGGTGGCGTCGCCTCTGCCGCCAAGGCCGACCTCGAGAAGCAGATAGTCAGCCGGCGTTTCACTGAAAATCTTGAAGGCGGCCGCGGTCGTAAACTCGAAAAAGGTGATCGGCGCGCCCGCGTTGACCTCTTCGCAATAGCTCAGCGCCGCGAACAGCGTGGCGTCGCTGACCAGTCTGCCGCCGCCCTTCGCGCCGAGCCGGATGCGCTCGTGAAACCGCACGAGATGCGGCGAGGTGTAGACATGAACGCGCTTGCCCGCGGCCTCGAGGATCGCCCGCATGAAGGCGATCGTCGAGCCTTTGCCATTGGTGCCGGCGACATGAATGACGGGAGGAAGCTTCTGCTCCGGCGACCCGATGGCGGCGAGCAGACGCTCCATGCGCCCGAGCGTCAGCTCGATGTCTTTGCGATGCAACAGGAACAGGCGAGCCAGAAGGGCGTCGAGCGGGGTCATGGTTCGCGTGTTCCGGCTTGCGTCAGGCGGCTCGCTCAACGAGCGGGGTGCGCGTCAAAAGGGAGCAAACGCGGGCGAGGGTCGCGCGCATATCCTGACGCTGCACGACCATGTCGATCATGCCATGCGCTTCAAGATATTCCGCGCGCTGAAAACCTTCCGGCAGCCGTTCGCGAATGGTCTGCTCGATGACGCGCGGCCCGGCGAAACCGATGACGGCGCCGGGTTCGGCGATGTGGACGTCGCCCAGCATGGCGTAGGACGCGGTGACGCCGCCCGTCGTCGGATTGGTCAGCACCACGATATAAGGCAGGTTGGCCTTGCGCAGCCGCTGCACGGCGATGGTCGTGCGCGGCATCTGCATCAGGGAAAAGATGCCCTCCTGCATCCGCGCGCCGCCGGAGGCGGTGAATATGATGAAGGGCGTGCGCCGCTCGAGCGCCGTCATCATGCCCGTGATGATAGCCTCGCCGGCCGCCATGCCGAGCGATCCGGCTAGAAAATCGAAGTCCTGAATGGCGACGACGACCTCCATCCCTTCGAGACGCCCGCTCGCGAGCTTCACGGCGTCCTGCGCCTCGGTCTTGGCGCGATATTCCTTGAGCCGGTCGGTATAGCGTTTGACGTCGCGGAATTTCAGCGGATCGAGCGGCACGTCCGGCGTCGCGAGCTCTTCATAGACGCCGCCGTCGAACAGATTGTTGAGGCGGGCCTTCGGCCTGAGGCGCATGTGATAGCCAGATCCCGGCACAACGAAAAGATTGGCCTCGAGATCTTTATGGAACACCAGTTCGCCGCTTTCCGGGCATTTGACCCAGAGATTTTCGGGCGTTTCCCGGCGCAGGAAGGATCTGACCTTCGGCGGGACGACGTTTGAAATCCAGTTCATGCAAGTTCCTGATGCAGCGGGCTCTTGGCGTTCCCGGCCTGTCGATCCGGCCAAGGCTGGCGCCTATTTACGGGCTTCGGGGCCTGTTTGCGACAGAAATATGCAAACGTGACGCTGACCGGCTTTGACCGGGCCGGCCTATGCTCTCGCCGGCGCGGCCTGACGGACGCCTTTTGCGATGTCGGCGATAAGCTCCGCGACCGCCGGGACGGTCCGGGGCGTCGCTTTGCCTGCGGCGTCGAGCGAGGCGCGCAGCGCTTCGACGATGGCCGAGCCGACAACCACGCCATCCGCATGGGCGGCTATCGCCGCGGCGGTTTGCGCCGACTTGACGCCGAAGCCGACCGCGACCGGCAGGCTCGTATGGCGCTTGATTCGCTCGACCGCCGCCGCCGTCTGACTGAAATCGGGCGTCGCGGCGCCTGTCGTGCCGGTGATCGAGACATAATAGACAAAGCCGGACGTATTTGCGAGAACCGCCGGCAGCCGCGCCGCGTCGGTCGTCGGCGTTGCGAGGCGGATGAAATTCAGCCCGGCTTTGAGTGCCGGCAGGCACAGCTCGGCGTCCTCCTCCGGCGGCAGGTCGACAACGATGAGGCCGTCGACGCCGGCTATCTTCGCGTCATGCAGGAATGCTTCGACGCCGTGGACATAGATCGGATTGTAATAGCCCATGAGGACGATTGGCGTCGTTTGATCGCCGGCGCGGAAATCCGCGACGAGGCGCAGGGTTTTGATCAGGGTCGTTCCGGCCGCCAAAGCGCGCAGCCCCGCGGCCTGGATCGCGGGACCATCGGCCATCGGGTCCGTGAATGGCATGCCGACCTCGATCACATCCGCGCCCGCCTTGGGAAGGGCCTTCAGAATCTCGAGACTGGTCGCAATATCCGGGTCGCCCGCCATGACGAATGCGGCGAGCGCGGCTCGGCCCTCTTTGGCGAGGTCCGCGAAACGGCGGTCAATGCGTGTTGGCGAAGAGTCTGACATCGGCTGTTGGACCATGAGCGGAAAGCGCCGCGCGGCGCGAACGCTGGCCAATAGAGGATTTTTCGGGCTGGGGGAAGGGTTTTGGGGCCGGGAGCAAAAAGCGGGCGAGCGGGCGCAGACGGCCTTATCCCTCACCGCGCTCATTCGCCGGATCTCGTTTTCCCTTGCGGCGCGGCAGTGCGGTCGGCAGAGCCGTGACGCCTTGGACCCGCATCTGCTAAGCTCGCGTAAGCTAACGCCCGCGCGCCTAGAGAGAGAGCATGACGCCAGAGAACGCGCCACACCCATCCCGAAACCGCTAACCCATGCTCCGGCGCGCGCTCTCCCGCGTCAGTGGCGCTTTGGCGACCTTGTTCATCGTCATCGCGCTGGCGTTCTTTCTGATGCGGCTCGCGCCGGGCGGTCCATTCGATTCCGCGCGGCCTCTTGATCCGGCGATCGCGCAAAATCTCCGCCATATCTACAGGCTCGATCTGCCTCTTGCGCAACAGTTCCTCGTTTATCTCCAAAGCCTCGCGCGCGGCGATTTCGGGCCGAGCTTTCACTGGCGCGATTTTTCGGTCAATGAGCTGTTTGCGCATGCGTTGCCGATTTCGATGCGGCTCGGCGCGGAGGCCATGATCGCCGCGCTTTTGATCGGCGGCGCGCTCGGGATCGCAGGCGCATCGAGCGGCGGCTGGCGCGCAAAGCTTGGCGCGCGGGCGGTTGACGTCGCCGCCCTCATCGGCGTCGTGCTGCCGCCCTTCGTCGTCGCGCCGCTCCTGCAACTTTTCTTCGGTCTCACGCTGCATGCGCTGCCGGTCGGCGGCTGGAACGATGGGGCGTGGCAAAATCAGCTGCTTCCCGTCGCGACTCTCGCCTTGCCGCAAATCGCGGTCATCGCGCGGCTGATGCAGGCCGCGCTGCGCGACGCCCTTGCCGAGCCGCATATCCGCACGCTTCACGCCTTTGGCCTGCCCGCGCGCCATATTTACGCCCACGCGCTTCGCGCCGCGATCTTGCCGACGCTCTCCTATCTCGGCCTCGCCGCCGCCAATATCCTGACCGGCTCGGTGATCGTCGAGACCATTTTCGGCATTCCCGGCATGGGACGCTACTTCGTCGATGGCGCGCTCGGCCGCGATTACACCCTCGTCATGGGAACGGTCGTCGTCGTCGCCGCGCTCGTCATCTTTTTCAATCTGATCGTCGACCTGATCTACAGCTGGCTCGATCCAAGAGTCGCGGACGCGCGCGCGCCATGAACGAGGCTTTGCCATCTTTGCATTCCGGCGCCGCGACGGCGAAGAGCATCCCGCGGAGCCTCGCACTGTTGGCGCTGATCGCGTTCTGCTGCGTCTTTGGCCCGCTCGTTTCGCCACATCCTTTCGATCGCGTCTATCCTGATTATGTTCTCGCCGCGCCGTCGCTCTCGGCGCATCCGACTGCCGAGGAGGCGCGCCTTGGGATCGAGGACCTCGCTCAGCGCATGGGAGCCCATATCGCGTCCATGCAACAGAACGGCGGTCAGCTCGACGTCCTGCTGGAGGCCGGGCGGCGGCTTGATCCGCAAACTCTCGATGTCTTTGCAAGTTCGGACCTTTTCGGCCGGCCCAAAGTCGCCGAGAGCAAGGACGACGGCCGAAAGCTGCGCCTCGTGATCCCGTTGCGGCATAATCTCTTCCTGTTCGGGACCGACGCCAATGGCCGCGATCTCCTGACGCGAACGCTGATCGCTGGCCGCGTCTCGCTCGCCGTCGGCCTGCTCGCCTCCTTTGTCGCTCTCGTCATCGGGGTCGCCTATGGCGCCATCGCCGGCTACGCGGGCGGGCGCATCGACGCCGTGATGATGCGCGTCGTTGAAATCATCTACGCGCTGCCTTTCATCTTTTTCGTCATCGTTCTCGTGATGCTCTTTGGTCGCCATTTCGTGCTCATCTTCGTCGCGATCGGCGCGGTCGAATGGCTCGACATGGCGCGCATCGCGCGCGGCCAGACCCTCTCCCTCAAGCGCCGCGAATATGTAGTCGCCGCGCAAGCTCTGGGCGCGAGCGCGCCGGCCATCATCTGGCGCCATATTCTGCCCAACGCCGCCGGACCCATCACCGCTTATCTGACGCTGCTCGTGCCGCGCGTCATTCTACTCGAAAGCTTCATCTCTTTTCTGGGGCTCGGCGTGCAGGAGCCTATGGCGAGCTGGGGCGTGCTGATTGCCGACGGCGCCCGCAATATCCAGGGCGCGATCCATCTCCTGATAGTTCCGGCGGCGTTTCTCGGCGCGACGCTCGGCGCCCTGCAGAGCCTCGGCCAGTCGCTGGAAGAAAGGTTTGCCGGCAATTTCGGGGCGGGAGACGCGCCGGAATGAGCCCTCAGCCGCCGATCCTTGCATTTCGCGATCTTTGCGTCGCCTATGGCGCGAGCCGGGTCGTCGATCATGTCAGTTTTTCGCTTCGCCGGGGCGAGGTCGCCGCTATCGTCGGGCAATCGGGCTCCGGCAAGAGCCAGAGCGTCCTTGCCGCGCTAAAGCTTCTTCCGCCCGGCGCGGTCGCTGCCGGCTCGGTCATGTTCGACGGGGTCAATCTGCTCGCCCTTTCCGAAAGGCGGTTGAACGCCATTCGCGGCCGCCGCATCGCGATGATTTTTCAGGAACCCATGTCCTCGCTCGATCCGCTCTTTTCGGTCGGCTCGCAGATTGTCGCGATTCTACGCTTTCAGGCCGGACTGTCCGCCAGGGCGGCGAATTTGCGCGCGGAGGAGTTGCTGGCGCTCGTCGGCATTGAGGAGCCAAAGCTGCGGCTTCGCGCCTATCCGCATCAATTATCCGGCGGCCAGCGCCAGCGCGTCGCCATAGCGATGGCGATCGCCTGCGACCCGGAGGTGCTGATCGCCGATGAGCCGACGACGGCGCTCGACGTGACCGTCGCCGCGCGCATCCTCGATCTTCTCGCTGAATTGCAGCAAAGGCTCGGGCTCGCGATGATTTTCATCAGCCATGACCTTGGCCTTGTGCGCCGCTTCGCCAGCAGCGTTCACGTCATGGCCGCAGGCTCGATCGTCGAGAGCGGCCCCGCGCGGGAGGTTTTTGCGCGCCCGCGCCACCGCGTCACGCAGGAGCTTCTGTCCGCAGCGCCGGTCCTGCGCCTTGGACCGCAAGGAGCGGCGCCCGAAATTTTGCATGCGGAAGACATCAAAGTGGTCTACCGCCTGCGCGGCGGCTGGCTGGCCAAAGCCAGAGAGATCAAGGCAGTGGATGGCGTCAGCCTCAGCCTCGGCCGAGGCCGCACCCTTGGAATCGTCGGCGAATCGGGTTCAGGCAAATCGACGCTAGCGAGGGCTCTGCTCAAGCTCGTCCCCGCGAGCGGAACCATTCGTTTCGAGGGCCGCGATCTTGGCGCGCTCGACGCCGCCGGTGTGCGTTCGCTGCGGCGCTCCATGCAGATGGTGTTTCAGGATCCTTACGGGGCGTTGTCGCCGCGGATGAGAGTCGCCGACATCGTCACTGAGGGATTGCGCGTGCATGAGCCAAATCTCACCTCCCGCGAGCGCGACGAGAGGGCGGCGGCCGCGCTTGAGGAAGTGCGGCTCGATCCGAACGCCAGGCGCCTGCTGCCGCGCGCCTTCTCCGGCGGCCAGAGGCAGCGCATCGCCATCGCGCGCGCGATCATTTTGCGGCCGCGACTTCTCGTGCTCGACGAGCCGACATCGGCGCTGGATCGGACCGTCCAATATGAGATATTGAGGCTCCTGCAGGATTTGCAGGCGGCGCACGGCCTCGCCTTTGTGCTGATCAGCCATGATCTTGCCGCGGTTCGCGCCATGGCCGACGAAATCGCCGTCATGAAGGACGGGCGCATTGTTGAGCAGGGTCCGGCGCGCGCGATTCTGGAGCATCCGCGCCATCATTATACGCAATCGTTGATCACGGCGGCGTTGCGCTATCGCGGCGGCTGATAGCGAGAATATTACGTCCATTCCATAGAGCTGCGGTCACGGCTATTGTGCTATGCGTGTATCGGAAGGATGCGTCAGGAGCGGGCCGCCATTGATCGGCCGTCAACATGAACATGCAGGGTGGGACATGCTTTTTGATGGTGAGACGATCCAGGTTGAAGAGCTTGGCGAGGGCCTTGTCGAACTCCGCTTCGCGCGCAAGGGGGAGGCGGTCAACAAGCTCGATCGCCTGGCTTTTGGCGAGCTGGCGCGCGCGATCGGCGCCGTCTCGCACGCGCCCGGGCTCAAAGGCGTGCTCATTTCAAGCGGTAAGGACGCCTTCATCGTCGGCGCCGACATTTTCGAATTTGTCGACATCTTCCGCCGCGAGGAGAAAGAGATCGCCGATTTCGTCGCCGCCAACGCCAAAATCATAACGGCGCTGAGCGATCTGCCGGCGCCAAGCGTCGCCGCCATCAACGGCCTTGCCCTTGGCGGCGGGTTCGAGGTCGCCCTTGCCGCAGACTATCGGGTGATGTCCTCCGCGGCGAAAATCGGCCAGCCGGAAGTCCATCTCGGCATTTTTCCCGGCTATGGCGGCACCGTTCGGTTGCCGCGCCTGATCGGCCTCGCGGAAAGCGCGCAATGGATCATTTCCGGCGCCCAGCAGACACCGGAAGCGGCGCTCGCGCGAGGCGCCGTCGACGCGGTGGCGAGCCCTGAGGATCTGCGCGAGGCGGCGCTGACCCAGCTCAGGAACGCTGTCGCCAATCCCGCCGAATGGCGCCAGCGGCGCGTCGACGCGGCGAAGGCGCTCTCCTTCGAGGGGCAGAACGTCCATGACTTCCTCGCCGGAGCCGAAGTGAACGCGGCGAGAGCCCTGCCGCATTACCCGGCGGCGCATGACGCCGTCGAATTGCTGGAGCTTGGAGCCGGACTGGATCGCGACGCCGCCCTTGCCCTCGAGGCGGAGCAATTCGCGAGAACGGCGCGCTCGCAGGCTGCGGCATCGCTCATCAATATTTTCATCAACGAGCAGGCGCTCAAGAAGATCAGCAGGCAATACGCGAAGTCCGCGGCGCCGGTGCGTCGGGCGGCCGTTATCGGAGCCGGCGTCATGGGCGCCGGCATCGCCTATCAGAGCGCATTGCGCGGCGTGCCGGCAATCTTGAAGGATGTTTCGGACAAGGCGCTCGACGCCGGCATGGCGGAAGCGCAAAAACTGCTCGCCAAGCAGGTCGAACAGGGAAGGCTTTCTCTCGATCGCGCCGATGCGATCGCCGCCGCGATCACGCCGAGCCTGACCTTCGACGGCTTTGGCTCCGTCGATGTCGTGATCGAGGCGATCGTCGAAAACATCGACATCAAGGCGGCGGTCTTCCGGCAGATTGAGGGGATCGCCTCCGCCGAAACGATCCTTGCCTCCAACACATCATCCTTGCGCATCGCCGATCTGGCGGACGGCCTGCGGCATCCCGAAAATTTCATCGGCATGCATTTCTTCAACCCGGTTCCGAAGATGGCGCTCGTCGAAGTCGTGCGCGGGCCGAAAACCTCGGAAGCCGCCGTCGCGACCATCGTTGGCTATGCCAGCGCGCTCGGCAAGACGCCGGTCGTCGTCGGGGACTGCCCCGGCTTCGTCGTCAATCGCGTGCTGACGCCCTATCTCATCGCGTTCCTGCACCTCGTCCGCGACGGCGTCGATTTCCACCATATCGATCGCGTCATGGAAGGATTTGGCTGGCCGATGGGGCCGGCCTATCTGATCGACGTCATCGGCCTCGATATTTCCCATCATGTCGCCGAGATCGTATCGGCCGGCTTCCCGGAGCGTATGGCGGCTTCGCATCCCTCAGCCATCGACATTCTTTTGGCCGATGGACGCCTCGGCCAAAAGAACGGCCGCGGTTTCTATCTCTACGCGAGAGATCCGAAAGGCCGGCCGCGCAAGGACTCCGATCCCGCCGCGCCGGAGCTTTTGGCCGCCGGGCAGCCGCGCGGCAAAACGACGATCACGGATGCGGAAATCATCGAACGCATGATGCTGCCGCTGATCCTTGAGACCGCCCGCTGCTTTGAGGATGGCGTCATCGGCTCGCCGGGCGAGGCGGATATGTGCCTGCTTCTCGGCCTGGGCCTGCCGCGCTATCTCGGCGGCGCGCTGAAATACGCCGATTACCTCGGCCTTCAAAATATCGTCGAACGCTCAGTGAAATGGCGCAGCCTCGGCGAGATTTATCGGCCGAGCGAGAAATTTTCCGCGCGCGCCGCGGCGGGGAAGGGGTTTTATGAGGGGTGAGGGGTCCACGCCGGGGGCCGTCGGCGATGCGCCAGCAGCCGCTGCCCCGGCCTTAAGGGCCAGCGGTAGTAGGGTGGAGGCTTCAGTCCAACTCTTAGAGCGCTTTCCGATCGAATGGAGTCATTCGATCGATCAGAAATCGCTCCAGATTCAAAAACTTGAGTATATCCTTGTCGATCAGATCGAACCGATCTGATCGGAATATGCTCTAGCCAGCATGCGGTTCAAGGTGTCTCATGGCGTTTGAAGGACGAGTTGTGTGTGGGCCGTACAACCGCCGCCTGTGACGCGTGTGACTCGCCGGCGGTCATTCACGCCCATCGCTTCAGACATATTCGCGGATGAACGCTCCTGCGTGAGCGAGCGCCCGGCGGCCGGCTTCAAGACGCGCATTCCATAGGGGCCACGCATGAATCATGTGCGGCCAGATCTCCAACGTCGCTTGCACATCGGCGGCGCCGATCGCGGCGGCGAAGCGCGTGGCGTCCGCAAGCAATGTTTCGGCCGACCCCACCTGAATCAGCGTCGGCGGAAGGCCTTTCAGATCGGCATAGAGGGGGGAAACCCGCGGGTCCTTCCTGTTTACGGCGGGCGGAAGATAAGCATCAGCCAATTCCACGAGGTATCCCTTGTGGATGATCGGGTCCGTTGCCTCTTTCGTGACGAGCGTCTCGCCCGACATGGTCAAGTCGGTCCATGGCGACACGAGCCAAGCGCAGCCGGGCGTCTCTTCCCCGGCGTCACGCAGCCGATTGATCAGCGCCACGGCGAGGCCTCCCCCCGCACTGTCCCCGCCGATGGCGATACGCCCCGCCGCGACGCCTTGATTTCGCAAGAAGCGCCAGGCCGTCCACGCATCGTCGAGGGCGGCGGGAAAAGGATGCTCCGGCGCCAGCCGGTAGGCCACCGCCAGCGTCCGGGCTTGCGCGGCCCGGCCCGCCTCGGTGACCATGCGGCGATGGCTGAGAATGGAGCCTGAGCAATAGCCGCCGCCATGAAAGAACATCAGGACCCGAGTGGCGTCGCTGCCAGGCGCGATCGACCATTCGCCGGGCACGCCGCCGAGATCGACCGGATCGAGGCTCACATCGTCGGCCGGCGGCCAGATGGAGCCGACTTCGTCGAGGCGCTCGCGCCGCTCGGCCCATCCAACGGGCCGGGGCCTGGAACTCAACAATGAGCGGACCGCAGTGATCTCGCCGCCATTCATATCCTCGGCTCCCCGATCGAAACAGCTTTAGAGGATCTCCCCGAATACTTCAGTCGTCCGCTTTGAGTCAGATGCTGATCGCCGATCTGGCCTCAATGCGCTTCGTCCCAGTTTTGCGCCGCTTTCGCATCCACCTGCAGGGCGACGGAGAGCTGCAAATAGGGATGCGGCGCCTCGACCATGATTTTCCGCACCACCTCGATCGTCGCCTCGATCTCGTCGTCCGGCGCCTCGAACACCAGTTCGTCATGCACCTGCAGCAGCATTTGCGCGGAGAGCTTCGCCCGCTCCAGCGCCGCGTCCATGCGCGCCATGGCGCGGCGGATGATGTCGGCGGCGGACCCTTGAATCGGCGCGTTGATCGCGGCGCGTTCGTTGAAGGCGCGCTCCGACGGATTTGTCGCTGTTATGCGCGGATAATGGCATTTGCGGCCGAAAATCGTCGTCACATAACCGTTTTCGCGCGCAAATTTCTTCGTCGCGTCCATATAGGCCCTGATGCCGGGGAAGCGTTCGAAATAGCGCTTGATATAAGCGCCCGCCTCCTCGCGCGGGATCGCCAGCTGATTGGCGAGGCCGAAGGCGGAGATGCCATAAATAATGCCGAAATTGATCGCCTTGGCGCGCCGGCGCACTTCGGGCGGCATGCCCTCGATCGGCACGCCGAACATTTCGGAGGCGGTCATCGCGTGAATGTCATGGCCTTCGGCGAAGGCGGACTTCAGCTGCGGTATCTCGGCGATATGCGCGAGGAGGCGCAATTCGATCTGGGAATAATCGGCCGAAATGAGCTTATGTCCCGGCGCTGCGATAAAAGCCTTGCGGATTTTTCGTCCCGCTTCGTTGCGCACGGGAATATTTTGCAAATTCGGCTCGGAGGATGAGAGCCGCCCCGTCGTCGTCGCCGCCAGCGCGTAGGAGGTATGCACGCGGCCCGTCGAAGGATTGACGAAGCTCGGCAAAGCGTCGGTGTAGGTTGATTTCAGCTTGGAGAGCTGACGCCAGTCGAGAATGCGGGCGGCAAGCGCATTGCCTTGTTCGGCGAGGTCTTCGAGCACGCCCGCCGCTGTCGACCATGCCCCGGTCGCGGTTTTCCGCGCGCCCGGCAGGCCCATCTTGCCGAACAGAATGTCGCCGAGCTGCTTTGGCGAGCCGAGGTTGAAGCTCTCGCCGGCGAGCTCGAAAATCAGGGCCTCGAGCCGCGCCATATCCTGCGCGAATTCGCCTGAAAGCCTTGAGAGAATGGCGCGGTCGATCGAAATGCCGCGTCTTTCCATGCGCGCCAAAACCTCGATCATCGGACGCTCGAGCGTCTCGTAGACGGCGCTCATGCGCTCGGCCGCGAGGCGCGGTTTCAACACGCGCCACAGCCGCAGCGTCACATCGGCGTCCTCGGCCGAATATTCGCTCGCCCTGTCGATCGCAACCCTTGCAAAGCCGATGAAGGTGCGCCCCGAGCCCGCGACCTCGCCGAACTGGATTGGCTTATGGCCAAAGTATTTTTCGCTGAGCACATCCATGCCGTGATCGGTGCGGCCCGCGTCGAGCACATAGGAGAGCAGCATGGTGTCTTCGACCGGGCCAACGTCGATGCCGCGCTGGAAAAACACCAGCCGGTCGAACTTCATGTTCTGTGCGATTTTCAGAATGTCCGGCGCTTCCAGGAGCGGCTTCAGCCGCGCCAGAACCTCGTCCATCGGCAATTGGCCGGGCACAAGATCGCCGCCGCCAAAAAGATCGCCGGCGCCCTCGCCCTTGTGGCGCAGCGGGATGTAGCAGGCGCGACCCGGCGCGGCGCAAAGGGAGATTCCGACGAGTTCGGCCTGCATCGGATCGAGCGAAGAGGTTTCCGTATCGACCGCGACGACGCCGCCCTCCAGCGCTTCGGCGATGACAGCGTCGAGCCGCTCAAGGCTCATAATGGTTTCATAGCTTTTGACGTCGAATTTTTCCGCAAGCGCGCTGGACGCGCGCGCCGCCGCCAGCTCGCCCGGCCCGGTCGCGATGGCTTTTTGCGGCGCCTGTTCCCCGTAGCGGGCGTTACGCTTCGGCGCCTGTTGCGCGGGGTCGGCCGCCTCGGCGCCGGGCTGGGCTGGAGCGGGGAGGGGCGCGCCGTCGCGGCCGCGCCAGCCGGCGGCGCCGGTGACTGCGGGGTCCGGCTCGATGAGCGCGGCCTCAACGCCATAGGCCTCAGCGGCGCGCTTGGTGATGGTGGTAAATTCCAGCGCCTTGAAGAAGGCGACCAGCGTCTTGCCGTCGGGCGCCGCGAGGCCGAGATCGTCGAGAGGAACCGTGAGTGGCGCGTCGCAAACAAGAGAAACGAGCTGCTTCGACACCTTGATCAGCGCGACGCTGTCGGGATCGGTCAGAATTTCGCGCCGCTTCGGCTGCTTGATCTTATCCGCGGCGGCGAGCAGAGAGTCGAGGTCGCCATATTCATTGATGAGTTGCGCCGCGGTTTTAAGGCCGATGCCGCGCGCGCCCGGCACATTGTCGGTCGAATCGCCGGCGAGCGCCTGAACGTCGATCACTTTTTCAGGCGGCACGCCGAAATAGGCGCAGACTTCCTCGAAGCCGATGCGGCGCTCCTCGCGCGAGCCTTTGGCGCCGGCCTCGCCCGAGGCCGGATCATACATTGCGACACCGGGCCCGATGAGCTGCATCAGATCCTTGTCGGCGGAAATGATGAGAACATCCGCGCCGCGCTCCTTCGCCTGCCGGGCATAGGTCGCGATGAGATCGTCAGCCTCGAAACGGTCCTGTTCAATCGGCGGCAGTCCGAAGGCGCGCACCGCGGCGCGCATCAGCGGGAACTGGGGGATGAGATCTTCGGGCGGCTCGGAGCGGTTGCCTTTATAGGGCGGATAAATCTCCTTGCGGAAGGAGTTCTCCGACTTATCGAAAATGATCGCAAGATGAGTCGGCTTGATGCCCGCCGCGCCATCCCGCACGAACTGAAACAATTTCGTGCAGAACAGGCGAAGGGCGCCCGTAGGCAATCCATCGGAGCGGTAATTATATTTCGCATCCTGGCGAATCGACTGGAAATAGGCGCGGAAAACGAAGGATGATCCATCAACCAGGAAAACATGATCTCCGGCCTGGACGGGTCTTTGCATGGGCGACATGGGTTGCGACATCTGGGAACGAGATAAAATACAGCATAAGCGGGCGCACCGGACGGCGCTACCTCGCAGAAGGCCCGCCTCGCAATGGGCCGCGTTCAGCCCGGGATTTGGTCAAAAGGCGGCGACGCTTCTTGTGCAACCAAACAAGGCCTCGATCGTTATGGCTCCGCCGCACGATTGCCTTTCGTACGCGCAAGACGTGGTTTAAGCGAGTGACGCCCGCAGTGTAACTAAACCCTTATGAAGTATATTTCCAGGCTTGGTTGCACGTGCCCTGGCCTGGTTCTTGTCTATGAGAGCGGACTATCGTAATCGCAAGCAAGCAAGAGCGTTCGCTCGGCCACCCCTCCTCAGGCTTCACGCCTCGTCGCGGCTCGAGCCCCTCCTGCGGCGCAAGCCCGGCTCGCGGCGCGTATCAGGGGAGCGGGGCAAGTCTCATTAGCGGCGATGATCCGCCGGCTCAAGGTTGTTGGTGAAGTTGGTCAAGCGCATGGATTTCGAGGCTGTCTTCAATTGCCTTCCCACGCCGACGATGGTCATGGACGCGAATTTCAATATCGTCGCCATGAATCAGGCCTATCTCGACGTCACGGGCCGGGACAGGGAGGGCCTCCTTGGCCTGAATGTCTTTACAGCCTTTCCCGCCGGAGGAGAAAGCCGCCGGCAGCTGCAGGAATCCTTTGAGCGCGTCCGCAATCAGGGGGTCGCCGACGCGCTCCCCGTACTTAATTATCCAATTTCGGGGGAAAATGGCCTGGAGCAGCGATCCTGGAGCTGCACCCATGTGCCTCTGTTTGGAGCGGACGGCAAAGTCGCTTTCCTTGTGCAGAATACACAGGACATCACGGAACTTCCGCAGAAGGCGCAAGCGAGGCAGGGCGTTCCCCCGGCAAGCGAAAACTTTGCAGGGTCGCCCCATCGGCGCCTGCAAATGGTTCAGGTGCTGAACCAAACCCTTCTCGCCACCGCCCACCAGCTGGACCGCCTGTTCATGCAGGCCAGCAATTTCATGTGCGTTCTGCGCGGGCCGGACCATGTTTATGAGATGGCCAACGTCGCCTTCCGGGAACTGGTCGGCGGCCGCGATATTCTCGGCAAGACCGCCCGCGAGGCGGTGCCGGAGGGAGCGAGTCAGGGCTATATCGACATCTTGGACAGGGTGTTCGCCACCGGCGAAGCTTTCGCCAACCGCAAGATGCGCGTCGTTCTGCAGAACGATAAGGGCAAGCTTCAGGAATATTTTCTCGACTTGATGTGTCAGGCGATTATCAGCGGGACGGGAGAGATCACCGGGCTGTTCGTCGAGGGCTCCGACGTCACTGAGAATGTGCGGTCCGAACAGCGTCAGTCGCTTTTGATCCGGGAGCTGCATCATCGCGTCAGAAATACGCTCGCCACCGTGCAGGGCGTGATGAACACGACTGCGAAGAGCTCCGTGACGATCGAAGAATTTCAGGCGGCTTTCGCGGGGCGCATCGGTTCGCTGGCGAAGACCCATGCCGTCATGACGGAAGAATTCGATCAGTCCGTCTCTTTCGAACATCTGCTCAATCAGGAGCTTGGCTGCTACGCGGAGGATCTTGGGGATCGCATCCGGCTACGCGGGCCGGCGGTCGATCTGCCGTCCCAGATCGCCGTTCCGCTCGGCATGGCGGTTCACGAACTGACCACCAACGCCGCCAAATATGGAGCTCTTGCCTCCGAGAATGGCCGTATCGCGGTCGATTGGAGTCTGGCCGACGGCGCCGCCGGCGCGGCGTTGCGCTGGGAATGGAGCGAGACCGATGGTCCGATCGTCAAGCCGCCGCGCCGGGAGGGGTTCGGCTCGATGCTGTTGAAACGCGTGCTGTCGCAACAGATCGGCGCTGAGGTCAATGTTGCTTTCGAGCCCGAGGGATTCCGGCTTCGAATGCTCGTTCCCCTGCGGTCGGAGCGCTAGCTTTTTTCCGCTCAAGCTTCTTCGAAGCTGGGCGACGGGGCCATGAAACAGCCGCCGCCCTCGGTCTCACGCTCGACCTGGACTTGAACCCGGACCTGGACGGGCGGCGAAAACACGCGGAGCATGATCGCCCTCGTGCGCGCTCGTCATGCTCCGGCGATTTTGCTCTTTCAGGCGTCGCGCCAAAGGATAAGGGGATCGACTGCGCGTCCAGTCGATCCTGCTGGTTCGGCCTGCCGCGTCCTACTGGGGCTGGGCCTGCGGCTGGGCCTCGTGATCCTCGTCGTGATCCTCGTTATCTTCGTGGTCGGCATGCGCGGCGAACGGGCCAAACGCGTGCGGCCTCACGCCACGCATGAGGAAGGGCAGCCGGCGCCGTTGATCATCGGTCAGGCTTTGATAGAGCGGAGCGGCGGCGTCCGCCAGCGCTTTCAAAGTCTCGCCCTTGGCGATGTCAAATTCGCTGAGCTTGCGCAGCCAGGCGATGGCGTCCGCGGGACGAGGTTCGTCATGGGCCTTCTCGAACCGGTCGGCGGCGTTCTTTGCGCCGGCGCGCAATGCGGCTTCGACCGGCGGCCACAGCTTTTCCTGTTCTGGGGTCAGCTGCAGGCCGGCATGGAGCGCGGCGATATGGGCGTCAAAGAAAGCGGCGCGATCGGCGGGCGAAAAGCGCGCATGCGGCGGTCCTCCGCGCATACCCATGCCCATGCCCATGCCGCCGCCCACTCCCATGCCGCCGCCCATTCCCATGCCGCCGCCCATTCCCATCCCATTGCCCATTCCGGGATGAGAAGGCGGGCCTCCTGGCGGCGACTCTTGCGCGCGGACGTTCCACGCGGCGAGAGACAGACCTGAGCCGAGCAGCGCTATCATCAAAAGAGGCAGGCGCGTTTTCATTGTTTTCTCCAGTGGCTGCACAGAAATGCATTAGAGAACACTGACCGGGCGTTTCAAATGAAGCTTTCGTCATTGCGAAACGTCCATTGGCGGAAGGGATCCCGCTGTCAGCGGCGCCATCCTGCCACGACCATGTCGACGAATTATTGACGTTTGCGGCGTTTCGCCCGGCGTTCAACCGGATGTTACTCCGGGCACCATATATCGGATCAAGATGGCGCGCTTGATTTAACTCAAATTCAACGGCGTCCTGCCAAACTCTACCCTAAATTTCTCGACCTGCGCATTGGGAGCGGATCACCACTATGGTCCAGCCGAAGAAAACGACGTCCGCGGCTTTCGGCGACATTCTGGCCGGGCTCGACGGCCCTCAACGGGGTCCGGCGGCTCGCGTCTCCTCGGCTCCTTCGTCGGCGTCGGGCGCCAGCATGGACGTGTCCTGGATAAAGTCCGCACAGGCGCGCGCAAGGGCCGCCCAAATGGCGCAGCAGGCCGCGGAGTTAGAGAAGGAGCCCGAAAGGGCGTCTGTGAAGGAGCGCGAAAAGGGTCTTGATCCAGCTCATCGGCTGCGGCGCAATCTCGGCGGCCTTTCATGGGGCTGGCGCGGCGGATTCGGCCCGCATTCTAGCTCCTATGGCCCGGATTCAGCGGGGGAAGAAGCCAGCGCCAGCTCGCCTGACGCCGCCGATGCGACGGGCGCGAGCGAGGTCGCCGAAGCCACGACGGACGCCGCCATCAGCCAGCACCCCGTGCATGCGTTGCGGCGGCTGCTGAGCCAGATCCCGTGGGTCTGGTGGCGCGCCGAGCGCGCCCGCGCGACGTCGCCGGGTGCGACAGGCGCGGAAGCCCCGCCGCGGATCGAGCTGGCGCCGCCAAAAAGCGAAGACGAAGCGATCGCGGAGGAACTCGGGCTTGGCGCCGATCTCGCAATTGCCGATCTGCGACGCATCAGGCGCGAATTCGCCAAGAAGAATCACCCGGATCGATTTGAGCCGGCCTTGAGGGTTGGAGCCGCCCGCCGCATGACGATCGCCAATATGTTGATCGACGCCCATTTGAAGCAGAAGCCGCATTGAATTAGCTGGCTCCGGGCGGCAAAGGGAAAAAGGCTCGCGCAGAGGAAAGGGCGAGACCTCGGAACGAAAGCCTTTTCAAGCGGGGCGAGGCCCGCATAAGATCGCGTCGGGCTTGCCGCGGACAGAAAGCCTTACGATCCGCAGGAGAGAGTCGTGACGCAAAATCCGACGCGCGCCAAAGCGCCGATGAGGCGCGCCCGATGAATGCGGCGGGAGAGCGGCCGCTCTCGATTGATCTCAATTGTGACTGCGGCGAGGGATTCGGCGCCTACGCCATGGGCGATGACGCCGCCATGCTCGATATTGTCACGAGCGCGAGCGTCGCCTGCGGCTTCCACGCCGGCGATCCGGACATTATGGCGGCGACGTTCAGGGCGGCCAAAGCCAAAGGCGTCGCCATCGGCGCACATCCGGGCTACCCCGATATTTCGGGATTTGGCCGCAGGCCCCAATCGTTCGGCCTCGATCAGATCGAGAGGCTGATCGCCTATCAGCTCGGCGCCGCGCAAGGCGTTGCGAGCTATGCGGGCCACAACCTTTCTTATGTGAAGATCCACGGCGCGTTGAGCAATCTCGCAATGACCGACCGCGACGTCGCCCGAGCGATCGTCCGCGCCATCAAATCCGTCGATCCGCGCCTTTCTTTTCTCGCCGTCGCCGGCACGCAGCTGGAGGCCGCGGGCCTCGCCGAAGGGCTTGCCGTCGCGCGTGAAATCTACGCCGATCGCGCCTATACGGACGCGGGGCTTCTGGCGCCGCGATCCTCGCCCGGCGCGGTGCTGCATGACGCTGAGGAAATCGCCGAGCGCGTTCTTTCCATGGTCCTCGAGGGCGCGATCATCGCACAATCGGGTAAACGCATCGCGGTCGGCATCGACTCCATCTGCGTTCACGGCGATCATCGGGACGCCGTCGCGACCGCGAAAACCGTCCGCCGGCGCCTCGAGGCGTCGGGCTTTGTCCTTGCGCCTTTTGCAGCCACGTAAGAAAGCCCATGTTGAAAGAAACGCCGGCCGCCACCGCGCCGCGCTATCTCGTCGCCGGCGAATCCGCGCTCGTCGTGGAATTTGGACAGTGTATCGACGCGTCCATCCACGAATGCGTGCTGGCGCTCGACGAGGCGATCGCGGCTGCGCAACTCGGCGGCGTCCTGGAGACAGTGCCGACCTACCGCTCGCTGATGATCCATTTCGATCCGAAGCGCACGTCGACGAGGGCGCTGGCGGAAGCCATCGCCCGCCTCGACGCCGTGAGCGCGCCTCGAAAGCGCAAAAGGCGTTGGCGTGTGCCGGTCTGCTATGATCCGCCCTTCGCGGAAGATCTCGGCGAGGTCAGCCAGATCCTCGCCCTGACCGCCGACGAGATCATCGCCCTACACTCCAGCGCGCTCTACCGCGTCTATATGTATGGCTTCGCGCCGGGCTTCACCTTCCTCGGCGGCCTGCCGGACGCGCTGGCGATCTCGCGCCGCGCCGCGCCAAGGCCGCCGGCGCCGCCGGGATCATTGCTCATCGCCGGAGGGCAGGCGCTGGTCGCCAGCATCGCCATGCCGACCGGCTGGTATCAGATCGGCCGGACTCCGCTAAAAATCTTTGATCCGCGCCGCGAGCCGATGTTCCTCATTGATGTCGGCGATGACATCCGTTTCGAGCGTATCGACGTAATGCGCTTCGCCGAGCTGAGCCTTGCAGCGGACGATGGATCGCCCATCGCTCATTGCGACGAAGATGAAGAAGACCCGCAAGTCGCGACGGATCGCTGACATGGCCGGGCGGCTGCGCATTCTGTCGGCCGGCCCCGGCGTGACGATCCAGGATGCCGGACGGCGCGGCTATCTGCGCTTTGGCGTCACGCCCGCGGGTCCGATGGACTGGAGCGCCTTTGAAACGGTCCTTCTTGCGCTCGGCAACGAAGATAGAGCGGCGGCGATCGAGATTTCCGTCGGCGGCCTTAGCGTGGCGGTCGAGGAGGGCGCGTTCCTGGTCGCCTTCGCAGGGGGCGCCTTCAACTGGCGCCGCGACGGCAAGCCGCTGCCCCCCGCGGCGCGGATTGTCCTGAAGCCTGGCGAGATCCTTTCGGCGCAGGCCGGAAGCGAGGGGGCCTGGGCTTACCTTGGCGTCGCGGGCGGCTTCGATACTCCGGTTGAATTGGGCAGCCGTGCGACCCATGTGCGCTCTGGCGTCGGCGGTCTCGAAGGCCGGATGCTGCGCCGGGGCGATGTTCTGCCGATTGGGGCTGCCGCTGCGCCTTCGCCGGCCGAAGAAGCCGAGATTGATGCGCCCTGGCTCAACAGGTCGAAAGGGCGCTTTCGCGTTCTGGCCGGGCCGCAGGACGATTATTTCTCGAGCGAGGCGCTGGCTGCTTTCTTCAGGGAGAAATTCACCCTGACGCCTGCCGCCGACCGCATGGCCTATCGCTTCCACGGCGCGCCGGTCTCCCATGCGCGCGGCTACAATATCGTCTCGGATGGGGTTGCTCTCGGCGCCATTCAGATCGCCGGGGACGAGGCGCCGTTGATCCTGATGGCCGACCGGCAGCCGACGGGCGGTTATCCGAAGCTCGGGCATGTCATTCGAGCGGATATCGGCCGCCTCGCCCAGATGCGTCCGGGCGAAAGCTGCGGGTTCAGCATCGCGAGCCTCGATGAGGCGCTGGCGGCCCTGAGCGCGATCGAGCAGGAGATCGCAACGACCATCGCGCGCCTGCGGCCGCTGCGGAGGGAGTTGACGACAGCCCTGTTGCTGGACTCCAATCTGATCGACGGCGTTGTCGACGCCCTGGACGGGCAGGGGTGACGGGCCAGACGAGTTCAACGCCGGCGCCGTTGTGGGCGCGGGTCGGAACATGTCGCGCTTGAAGGGGACCGCTTCACTCGCGGCTAAGACAACGCCTTATGGCGATTTGCACAGAAAATGACGGGGAAGGCGACATTTTGTTGAAGTCGATGACGCCTGCGTCAAACCGGCGGCTTGACGTCTTAAAAGGTAGACCCTATCCCTATAGACGGGACACCCCTCCCCAACGAGGGGCGCCCATCTGTAAGGATGGCAAAAATGATAGCGTCGACTCCCGCCGTGAAACCGGTGAGGCCTTATTTTTCGTGCGGTCCTGCGTCCAAGCGTCCGGGATGGAAGCTTGAAAACCTTGAGAACGCCCCGTCGGGCCGTTCGCACCGCTCCTCCATTGGCAAATCCAAGCTGAAGCTTGCAATCGATCTCACCCGCGAGATCTTGCAGGTTCCGGCCGATTATCGCATCGGCATCATGCCGGGCTCCGACACCGGCGCCGTTGAGGCCGCCTTGTGGTCGCTTCTGGGACAGCGCGGCGTCGACGTCGTCGCCTGGGAAGCTTTTAGCGAACATTGGGTCATCGACATCGTCGAGCATCTGCGGCTGGAAAACGTCCGCGCGATGGTCGCCGATTATGGCGAGATCGTTGATCTTTCAAGCCTCAACTTCGATCATGACGTCGTTTTCGCCTGGAACGGCACGACGTCGGGCGTTTGCGTGCAGAACGGCGATTTCATTCCCGCCGACCGCAAGGGCCTCACCATTTGCGACGCGACATCCGCCGCTTTCGGCCAGAAGCTCGACTGGGACAAGCTCGATGTCGTCACTTATTCCTGGCAGAAAGTGCTTGGCGGCGAGGCGGCTCATGGCATGCTGATCCTGAGCCCGCGCGCGGTTGAAAGGCTCGAGACCTATACGCCGCCGTGGCCCGTGCCAAAGCTGTTCCGTCTCGCCGAGAAGGGCCGGCTGATCGAAGCCATTTTCGAGGGCGAGACGATCAACACCCCGTCGATGCTCTGCGTCGAGGATTATCTCGATGCGCTGAACTGGGCGAAATCCATCGGCGGCCTCGATGCGCTGATCGCGCGCGTCAACGCCAACGCGAAGGCGATGGCTGATTGGGTTGAAAGAACGCCCTGGGTCGCCTTTCTCGCCGCTGATCCTGCGATCCGCTCGACAACCGCCGCCTGCCTCAAAATCGTCGATCCGGCGGTTGTCGCCGGCGGACCCGAGGCGGAGGCGGCGTTCTCCAGGGAGCTCGTGAGCTTCCTCGAAGCGCAGGACATCGCTTATGACATCAACTCTTACCGCGACGCGCCTCCCGGCCTGCGAATCTGGTGTGGCGCGACAGTCGACACAACCGATCTGATCGCGCTGACGCAATGGCTCGACTATGCCTACGCCAAGGCGAAGCGCGAGTTTTTCGCGAAAGCGGCCTGAACCTCGCGATCATCCGATTGCATTCGGCTCAAGGGGCGTTCTCTCTTCGCGGGAGGACGCCCATTATTTTTGCTTCGGCGCCCAACGCAGGAAACGCCGCCCTTGCGCCGCGGCGGCGCTCGCTTCATAGAGGGCCGCCTTCACAAGCCTGCCGCCCAATCGCGCAACCCTTGCTGCCTGGCTTGAAAATGGCTTGGGAGTAGGGCCATTTGATAAATGCCGCCTGATTGAGGCGCATTCGGAGAAGTTCTTTTGCCTGCGCGCGTCCTGATTTCGGATTCCCTTTCGCCCGCCGCCGTCGCCATCTTCAAAGCGCGCGGCGTCGAGGTCGCGTTTGAGCCGGAGCTAGGCCGGGACAAGCACGCGCTCGCCGAGGCGATCGGCGACTTCGATGGCCTCGCGATTCGATCGACGACGAAAGTGACGTCGAAGCTGCTCGAACGCGCGACGCGCCTCAAGGTCATCGGCCGCGCCGGCATCAGCATCGACAATATTGACCTCGCGGCGGCGACCGCCAAGGGCGTCATCGTGATGAATACGCCGTTTGGCAATTCGATCACGACGGCTGAACATGCGATCGCGCTGATGTTCGCGGTGGCGCGTCATATCCCCGCCGCCGACGCCTCGACGCGCGCCGGACGATGGGAGCAGAACAAGTTTCTCGGGGTCGAAATCACCGGCAAGGTGTTGGGCCTTATCGGCTGCGGCAATGTCGGATCGATCGTCGCCGACCGCGCGATCGGGCTACGCATGCGCGTCATCGCCTTCGACCCTTTCCTGTCGCCGGAACGCGCTTTCGATCTTGGCGTGGAGAAGGTTGAGCTTGACGACCTCCTGACGCGCGCCGATTTCGTCTCCCTGCACACCCCGGTGACGCCGCACACGAAGAACATTCTCTCGGCCGAAAATCTTGCCCGGACCAAGCCTGGCGTGATGATCATCAACAGCTGCCGCGCGGCCCTGCTCGATGAGAATGCGCTGCTCGCCCTCCTCGAGTCGGGTCATGTCGCCGGCGCGGCGCTCGACGTTCTCGAAAAGGAGCCGGCGCCGCTTCTTGGCCACCCGAATGTGGTGTGCACGCCGCATCTTGGCGCCTCGACCAAGGAGGCGCAGGAGAATGTCGCGCTGCAGATCGCCGAGCAAATGTCCGATTATCTGATGCGGGACGCTATTTCGAACGCGGTTAATTTCCCCTCGATCACGGCGGAGGAAGCGCCGAAGCTGAAACCCTTCATTGCCCTCGCCGACCGCCTCGGCTCCTTCGCCGGGCAGCTGATCGACAGCAATATCAAGAAAGTGTCGATCACCTACGAGGGCGAAGTCGGCGAGCTCAAGATCAAGGCGCTGACGGCTTCGATGATCGCCGCGCTGCTGCGCCCGCTGCTCGCCGACGTCAATGTCGTTTCCGCGCCGACGGTGGCGAAGGAGCTCGGCGTCGTGATCGATGAAGTGACAAGGGCGGCCGAGGCCGATTTCGAATCGGTCGTGACGCTTTGCGTCGAAGCTGCAGGCCGCGAGCGCTGCGTGTCCGGCACCGTCTTTAACGATGGCAAGCCGCGAATCATTTCGATCAATGAAATCAAGGTCGACGCCGCGGTCGGGCCGTCGATGATCTATGTCACCAATGAAGATAAGCCGGGGTTCATCGGCCGCTTCGCCAGCATACTTGGCAATGCCGCGATCAATATAGGGACCTTTGCGCTTGGCCGGGACCGCGAGGGCGGATCGTCGCTCGCCCTCGTCGAAGTGGACGGGCTGGTGCCGGATAAGGTGCTCGCCGAGGTCAAGCAACTGCCTGGCGTCAAAGAGGTCAAGGCGCTGCGGTTTTAAGAACGTGAGGGTTTCCGCGCCCGGTCATCCCGCTTAGAATATGATGCCGAAAGTTGCAGACTTATCGGGCCGGCGTCATGCGGTAAAACAAAGGCTTAAGGGGCGGAATGCGGCTCCGCCTGAACGCCTCGCGCTTAAGCGCCGTCCCGCGCGACGCGCTGTGGCGGGAAAACATCGCCCAGTCGCGATTTCGCGCCGGCCGCGTTGGGCCAATTGAATTGGCTGCTCCGCTGTGCGCCATAAACTGCATGGTCTTGTCGTCGAAAACGCGGCTTTTGCTCGGCTGCTCCGTTGGGCTTCTCGTCAGCCCGCTTGGCGCGCAACCGGCGCGCGCCGATGATTCGGCGCCTGCGCTCGACAAGAGCGCCTACAGCCTGTTCAACCCGACGCCGACGGACGCCATGCGGGCCTTCGAGCCCGAGCGCCCGGCCAAAATCCTCAATCCCTTTACCGTCGACGCAGGCCATTTCCAGATCGAAAGCGATTTTCTCTCCTACACCCACGCGAATGTCGCGGGCGCGGGCACGACGCAGTTCGAGACCGCTGATCCGACGATCAAGCTCGGCCTCACGAGCTCCATTGATTTGGAACTCGATTTCTACGGCTATCTGACGTCCGCGACGCATAGCAACCAGACCGGCGGCCTTATCGCCAACGGCCATGGTTTCGGCGACACAATCATCAAGACCAAGATCAATCTTGTCGGCAATGACGGCGGAGACTTTGCGATGGCGCTCGTGCCTTTCGTCAAAGCCCCCTCCGCCGCGCCGGGTCTTGGCAATGGCGTGGTCGAAGGCGGTGTGGCGCTCCCGATGCAGATCAACCTGCCGAGCGACTTCGTTCTCGCTTTGCAGACTGAGTATGACATCTTGAAAAACGCCAATGACAGCCAGCGCTACGCAAATCTCGTCAATATCGCCAATCTCAGCCATAGCCTGTCTTTCATCAGCAAGGATCTGAGCGCCTCCATCGAATTCTTCTCAGCAGTCGGCACGGATCCCTTTACGCCCGCCGTGTACACGCTGGATCTTGGTCTCGCCTATTTGATCCAGCCGAACGTGCAAGTCGACGCGGGAGCCAATTTCGGCCTGACCAAGGCATCGCCGAGCCTCAATCTTTATACGGGTGTCACGACGCGTTTTTGAGTCGGCGCTGAAGGTTAGAGGACGCCTGGCGGCGCGCCGATCTTCAAAATCTTGCTCGTGAGCGGCGCGTCTCACAAGCAAAAGAGCCTTGAAGTGGCTTGGCGCCGATCAAATCTGGTGAAAACTTAAGCAACTGTGGTCATTTGCAATGCAACGTGTCGAGCGAAAGGCCTAACTGTGGCGCTGATGTATCGCTTGACCGAGAAACGATTTCAGGATGCGATCATTCATTGAATGCTTTGCCATGATGTGCGCTTCTTAACCTTAGTCAGAGGCTTGGACTAAAGGGGAGCCGCATCCATGTCACGCCGGACGAACACTCTATCAACTCTTTGCGTGGGAGCCCTTTTGGCGGCTTCCGCGCAATTCGCCTACGCCGCCGATGTAGCGCCGGCTAAACCGCCGGCAGGATGGTGGGACACCTTTACCGTCGGCGCGGTCATCGAGGCCGGCATAACCGTCAACCCTGATTCTCCGTCGAACGGCCTGAACTTCGGCTCTCTTTACACCGACAAAGCCAATTCCCTGCTGCTCAATCAGTTTCTTTTGACGGCGGCGCGGCCGATTGATCCGACGTCGAAAGACTATGATTTCGGCTTCAAGTTCCAGGGCATGTATGGCTCGGACGCTCGCTACACTCACTTCCTGGGCGAACTCGACTACGCGATCAACAGCCGCTACCAGCTCGACGTCGTCGAAGCCAATCTTCAGGCGCATTTGCCCTGGCTGACCTCGGTATTTGCAGGTGGCATTGACGCGAAAGTCGGCCAGTTCATTTCGCTCCAGGGCGAAGAAACCATCGACCCCACCAACAACTTCTTCTATTCGCATTCCTATATCTACAACTTCGGCATCGCAGCCAAGCTGACCGGCGCCGCGTTCGTCGCGCATGTCATTCCCGAGCTCGACATTTACGCCGGCTTCAATACGGGCAATAACACAGGCTTCGGATGGCCCGGCGACAACAACGCCGGCGTTGGCTTCGAGGGCGGCATCGGCCTCAACCTGCTCGGCGGCAACCTGACTGCTCTGGCGACCACAAACATCGCCCCTCAGAATCCGGCGACGCCTCTCGGCGACGCGGCCTGCGCCTGCTACCCGAGCAACACCTTGCGCTATCTCAATGACCTCGTCGTCACCTGGAAAGCGACAGATAAACTCACCTTCGTGTTCGAAGGCAACTACGCCCATGATGACACGAACATACCAGCTGGCGGCGCCAGCGCTTATGGGGCTGCCGGATACGCCTCCTATGCCATCACCGACTGGCTGAAGCTCAACGGCCGCGCCGAGGTCTGGCGCGACAACAATAACTTTTTTGTTTCGTCGCTTGGAGCTCCCGGCAACTTCAATTTCGTCAACAGCGAGCACGGCTTCTTGAACTTCGGCGGATACCCGCCCGCGGGCGCCTTCGCTCCGGCGCCGACGACTTATCTGGAGCTGACGGCTGGCCTCAATATCAGCGCGCCGCCGATCCCGAACCTGTTTAACGTCCCGAGCGCCGCCTGGATCAAGAGCGTCATGGTGCGGCCTGAAATCCGCTACGACTCGTCCTTGAATGGCACGACGCCCTTCAATGTCGCGACGAAATCCTCCCAGTGGACCTTCGGCGGCGACATCCTCGTCAAGTTCTGAGCTGTCGGCCGGTCGCCGGCCGCGCTTCCGGAAGATCCTATAGGGCGCTCCCGCGGATATGCGGTGGCGCCCTTCTTATTGAGACAGCCGGCGCAGAATTGGCTGCGAGAGACCCCTCGTGGAGACTTGGCGGCCGTTCTCAGGGCGAAAATTAATGCAAAGCCTCAGCTCTTGGCCCATGCTGCGCCGGGGCCGGCCGCGCCTCGACGCCTTCCCGCGAACTGGCGCACGCTTTTTTTGTGCGGCGGCACGGCCAATAGGGGCCCTGAGTGTGGCAGCTATGCATCTCTGGGGACGCAAATTATTTTCCTGACGCGATAAGCCATTGAATGAATCTCGCTCCTGTGCCCTTTTTGTGTTCACGCAAAGCTTGGACCGAGGGGAGCCACATTGATGTCAGGCCGGACGAATACGCTACTATCCCTTTTCGCCGGAATTCTTCTTTCGGCTTCAGCGCCAATCGCCTATGCCGCCGATCTGGCGGCGACGCCGGCGCCAGCGCCCGCGACTCCTCCGATTGACCTCGCGTTCGGAATGAAGCTCGCGAATGATTACGTGTTCCGTGGCATCGATCAATCGAACGGCCATTTTGCGGCTCAAGGGTATGTAGAGGCCCGGATTCTGGATTTCGCCTATCTCGGCGCTTGGACGTCAAACGTCAGTTTCCCCACCGCGTATGGACTCACCAATCCTGCGGCCGAAGTCGATTTGTATGGCGGCCTGCGTCATACCTGGGGCGCCCTGACGCTGGACGTGGGCGCGCTCTATTATGAATATCCGAATCAGTCGTACCCGTTGCCCGGCCAGGTTTCGATCAATTATTACGAAGTTTATTTTAAGCCGACCTACGTCATCAATGACACATTTACCGTTGGCGGCAATCTCTTCGTCACGAACAATTACGTCAACACGGGAGCGGGTGGGACCTATCTCAGCGGTACGCTGAAGGCAAACCTCCCGCCACTATTGCCCTACAAGGATATCGCGACCTACATTTCCGGCGAAGTCGGAGAAGAGTTCCTCGGAACAGCCCGGACGGGACTCGATTTACCGTCTTACACCACTTGGAATGTCGGCATCGGCGCGACGTGGAATGTGATGACGCTCGACTTGCGCTACTCGGGCAGCTCGCTGAGCCGCGGGGAGTGCACGATTGTCAGCGGCGTGCCGAACTGGTGCGGCAATCGCTTCATCGCCAGTCTTGCGATCGACACCACGCTGCTTACGCTCGGCAAATAGGCTGATGGATCAGAGCCTCCGGTCATCGGCCTGAGCTCCTGAAGACAAAGGCCTTGATCGAGTCGAGGCGCGCATCCAAACCCATGATGCCGCGGCTGACGCTGCGGCATTTTTGTTTCGCCGGTAAGAATCGCGCCAGCTTCCTGCTGCGTCCGGGACGGCAAAGGGCCGCCACAAGTTGTGGCGGCCCTTAACTTATCAACGAGGCAATGCTTTAAGCCTGCCTCAGGCGGCGACGGCGGCCGGCTGCGCCTCGATGACTTCGGCGTCGACATGGGACGCGAATTTCTCGAAATTGGCGCGGAACATATCGACCAGTTTCATCGCCTGAGCGGCGAACTCTTCTCTCGAGGCCCAGGTCTCGACCGGATTAAGTATTGACGATTCGATCCCGGCGACGGCGAGAGGCGTCGCCAGGCCAAAATAGGTGTCCCTGCGATAAGCCGCCTTCGCCAGCGAGCCGTCGAGCGCCGCGGCGAGAAGGCCGCGCGTGACCTTGATCGGCATGCGGCGGCCGACGCCATATTTACCGCCCGTCCAGCCCGTATTGACGAGCCAGCAATTCACATCGTGCCTCGCGATGAGATCGCGCAGCAGATTGCCGTAGACGCTCGGATGACGCGACATGAAGGGCGCGCCAAAGCAGGTCGAGAAGGTCGCCTGCGGTTCGCTCACGCCCTTTTCCGTTCCGGCGACCTTGGCGGTATAGCCCGACAGGAAATGATACATCGCCTGCGCCGATTCGAGTTTTGCGATCGGCGGCAGAACGCCGAAGGCGTCGCAGGTCAGCATGACGATGTTGGTTGGATGGCCGGCGCGCCCCGTCGCCGACGCATTGGCGATGAAATGGAGCGGATAGGCGATCCGCGTGTTTTCGGTCTTCGACGCATCGTCGAAGTCGGGCGCGCGCGTCTGCGGATGAAGGACGACGTTTTCCATGATCGCGCCGAAACGTTCGGTCGTGGCGAAGATTTCGGGCTCCGCCTCGCGGGACAGCTTGATCGCCTTGGCGTAGCAGCCGCCCTCGAAATTGAAGATCCCCTCGGGGCTCCAGCCATGCTCGTCGTCGCCGACGAGCGTGCGCGCGGCGTCGGCCGAAAGCGTGGTCTTGCCGGTGCCGGACAGGCCGAAGAACAAGGTCGAGGCCCCGTCCCGGCTTACATTGGCGGAGCAATGCATCGGCATGACCTCTTTGGCCGGCAGCACGAAGTTCAAATAGCTGAACACCGATTTCTTGATTTCGCCGGCATAGCTGGTGCCGCCGATCAGCACGATTTTGCGGCTGAAATCGATCGCGACGACCGTTTGCGAGCGGCATCCGTGCCGCGCCGGATCAGCCTCGAAGGAGGGAAGATCGAGGATCGTCAGGTCAGCGACGAAGGACTGGATCTCCTCCCTTGATGGCCGGATCAGAAGGTTACGGATGAACAGTGAATGCCACGCATATTCGGTGATCACGCGGACATTGACCCGGTTGGCGGGCTCTGCGCCGCCGAAAAGATCCTGCGCGAAGAGATCGCGGCCAGCCGCATGCGCGAGCATATCCGCGTAAAGAACGTCGAAATGGGCTGGCGTGATGGCGCTGCTGTTGTCCCACCAGATCGTCTCTTCGGTCAGCGCGTCCCGGACGATAAATTTGTCTTTTGGCGAACGGCCGGTGTGAACGCCCGTTTCGGCGACGAGCGGGCCGTCCCTTGCGACCTTCGCCTCGCCGCGGCGAATGGATTCCTCATAAAGCTGTGGCGCCTCGAGGTTATAGGAAATGCTCTTCAAATCTTTGAGGCCGAACTTTTCGACTCCGAATGAAGGGTTAAAGAAACCGGCTTGGTTAGTCATTGTCTCTCCGCCAATTGGTCGGTGGCTCCGGGGCAAAGACGAAGAACAATCTCCGCAGCTCCCGGTGCATGAGCGAGTTGTCGAGGCAGACTAGACCAGTCTGCCCGTGAGTAACATCATACGTTTAGGCTATGACCCGGCCACTATCAAAACGCCGTTTAGGGGCCCGCTCCTCAGCGCGGCCCTGGAAAGCCATGGTACAGGCCGGACGAGGACGTGTGAAGCAATCCGCGCGCCATCCCGGTGAGCTATTATAATTACAGATCGCGCGAGCGGCTTCTGCGTTTCAATGCCGGGGGTTCGTCAGAACCGCAAGCCCATTGCTGCTGCCGGTTCCACGATTTCGCCTTTGACTCCCCTCAAAGAAACGCGAGCACGGCCTCCAGCGTCGCCTCGGGGTTTTCCTCGGGCAAGAAATGGCCCCCCTGGAGCGGCTGGCCCTGCACGTTCCCGGCCCATTGGCGCCAGATATCAAGGGTCGAGCTGTCGCCGCCGCCCAGTCCGCGCCCGCCCCAGAGAACCAGGAGCGGCGCCGTGATTTTTTTGCCGGCGGCTTCGTCGGCTTCGTCGTCGTTGCGGTCGATCGTCGCGCCGGCGCGATAATCCTCGCAGGTCGCATGAATGCGCGAGGGCTCGTTCAGCGCGGCGCGATAATGGGCGAGGGCGCGGGGATCGAAGGCGGACAGATCCTTGGCGGCGGTCCAGTTCGCGAGCGTGTAATCGACGTAAAAATTCGCGGCGGCGCCGATCAGCGTCTCCGGCAAGGGCTCCGGCTGCGCCAGAAACATCCAGTGATAGGCTTTCAACGCTTCCGCCGCATTGAGGCTCCGCCAGCGCGAGGCGGTTGGAATGATGTCGATGAGGGCGAGTTTTTCGAGGCGCTCCGGGTGATCGAGCGCGAGCCTATAGCCGACGCGCGCGCCGCGATCATGCCCAAGGAGGCTGAAGCGGATATGGCCGAGTTTTTCCATCACCGCTATGGCGTCCTGCGCCATCAGGCGCTTGGTATAAAGGGCGCCCTTTTCGCTGCGGGGCGCGCCGGACCAGCCGTAACCGCGCATGTCCATCAAAACGACCGAAAAGCGCTCGGCGAGCTTTGGCGCGATCCTGTGCCATTCGACATGGGTTTGCGGATAGCCATGCAGCAGCAGCAGCGGAGGGCCTTCGCCGTGCGCGCGCACGAAAAACCGCCCGGCCTCCGTAGCGACCCAATGCGTAGAAAAGCCGGGAAAAAGATCGGCGAGATCTGTCATAAGAGCGCTCCTTGCCTCTGCGCCGGGTCGGCGGCCGCGACGCCTGCGGCCCCGCCGCACTTGACATCAGAACCGCCGGACTCCTAAACGTGTTGCATCTCAGGCCGAGCGCTGCATGTCCGTCAAGCCAAAGCTAAATGTCCTTCTTTGCGCGCCGCGCGGTTTTTGCGCTGGCGTCGTCCGCGCGATCGACGCTGTCGAAGAGGCGCTTCGCATTTATGGCGCCCCGGTCTATGTGCGCCATGAGATCGTGCACAATAAATATGTCGTTGAGACGCTGAAAGCCAAAGGCGCCATCTTCGTCGAAGAACTCGACGAAGTGCCCGACACCTCGCAGCCGGTGATTTTTTCCGCCCATGGCGTTCCAAAATCGATTCCGGTCGAGGCTTCCTCGCGCAACATATTCGCCATCGACGCGACCTGTCCTCTGGTGACAAAGGTGCATCGCGAAGCCGAACTGCACCACAGGCAGGGCCGCCAGGTGCTCCTCGTCGGCCATGCGGGGCACCCGGAGGTCGTTGGCACCCTCGGCCAATTGCCGGGCGGCTCGATCGTTCTGGTGCAGACCGTCGAAGACATCGCGACGTTGCAGGTCGCGGATGAAAATAATCTCGCTTATGTGACGCAGACGACGCTGTCGGTCGACGACACGCGCAACATGGTCGACGCCTTGACGCGGCGGTTTCCAAATATCGTCGGGCCGCATCGCGAGGATATTTGCTATGCGACCACCAATCGCCAGGAGGCGGTGAAGCGCATCGCCCCGATCGTCGATGCGCTGATCGTCGTCGGTTCTTCGAACTCCTCAAACTCGCAGCGACTGAAGGAGGTCGCCGAGCGCTCGGGCTGCAAGCTGGCGCGTCTCGTGCTGCGGGCCGACGACGTGGAATGGGAATTATTTTCCAATATTTCTTCGCTTGGCATCACGGCGGGGGCCTCCGCGCCGGAAATCCTCGTCGAAGAAATCATGGACGCCTTCGCGCAGCGGTTTGATTTGCATGTCGAGGAGATCTCGACCGCGAATGAGGGCGTATTCTTCCCGCTGCCGCGTGAGCTGCGCCGCGCCACGGTCTAAAACATAACGCCGAAAAGGCGCACACTTTTCGGACCCACATCATGCGTCAAAACTAAGGTTCGAGCTTGATGCGTTTTCGTTTGAACGCATTCTGCTCAAACGCATGGTGATTCCGGTTGGAATCCATCAAGTCGCCCGCACATCGCAGTGACAACGCTCGCAAAACATCCCTCCGCAATTCTCATCGCCGGACCGACCGCCAGCGGCAAGTCGGCGCTGGCGCTACGGCTGGCGCGCGCCATGGGCGGCGTTCTCATCAACGCCGATTCAATGCAGGTCTACCGCGATCTGCGAGTTTTGACGGCGCGTCCCAGCATCGAGGAAGAGGCTCAAGCGCCGCATCGCCTGTTCGGCGAGATCGACGCAGCGGTCAATTATTCGGTCGCTCTCTGGCTCGAGGCCGCGCGCGAGGCGCTGGGCGAAGCGCAGACCGAAGGGCGCCTGCCGATTTTCGTCGGCGGCACAGGGCTTTATTTCAAAGCGCTGACGCAAGGCCTATCCGCCATTCCTCCTGTGCCGGAAGAGATTAGGGCTCGTGTGCGAGCTGAGGGCGCCGCCGCCACTCCCGCCGAGCTGCACCGGCGGCTTGCCGCCTGCGATCCCGTGATGGCGGCGCGCCTGCGCCCGACCGATCCGCAACGCATTTTGCGCGCGCTCGAAGTTTTTGAGGCGACGGGGCAAAGCCTTGCCGCGTTCCAGGGCCTGCGCTCGCCGCCGCTGATGGACATCACTCAGACCCGCGCCATGTTCCTCGATCCCGGCCGCGACGAGCTCAAGCGGCGGATCGGCGCGCGTTTCGACCTGATGCTTGACGCCGGCGCGCTGGAGGAGGCCGAAATCCTGCGCGGGCGCGATCTCGATTCCGCGCTGCCGCTGATGCGCGCGCATGGGCTTCGCCATCTGATCGCCTGTCTCAACGGCGAAATCACCCTCGGCGAGGCGAGCCTTTTGGCCAAACGCGACACCTGGACCTATGCGCGGCGCCAATTCACCTTCGCACGCCATCAACTACCTGGATTTGAATGCGCGAATGAAGCCGGCGCCGAGGCTTTGGCGCTGGCGTAGCCGTGAACTCAGCGCGGGCCGGCGAGACTTTCCTCATCCATGCCGGCGATGGCTCTGGCGAAATCGCGCGCCTCGAAGGCTGCTATGTCGCCGGGACCTTCGCCGATGCCGATGTAGTGGACCGGCAGCTTGAATTTCTCGGCGATGGCGACGAGGATGCCGCCGCGCGCGGTGCCGTCGAGCTTGGTCATGACGAGGCCGGTGACGCCCGCCACTTTACCGAAAATCTCGACCTGGTTCATGGCGTTCTGGCCGACGGTCGCGTCCAGCACCAAAAGCACGGCATGCGGCGCGGAGGGATCGACCTTTTTCATGACGCGGATGATTTTTTCGAGTTCGGCCATCAGTTCGGCGCGATTTTGCAGGCGCCCGGCGGTATCCATTAAAAGCACGTCCGCCTCGGTCTCGCGCGCCCTGCGGATGGCGTCGAACGCCAGCGCCGAGGCTTCTGACCCCTGCTCGCGGGCGACGACCTCGCAGCCGACCCGCGCGCCCCAGATGCGCAATTGCTCGATCGCCGCGGCCCGAAAAGTGTCTCCCGCGGCGAGCATCACGCGCCGGCCTTCGCCGGTCAATTGCGTCGCCAGCTTGCCGATCGTCGTCGTCTTTCCTGATCCGTTCACCCCGACGACGAGAATCACGTAAGGTTTGACGCCTGCGTCGATCTCGATCGGCCGGGCGTAGGGCGCAAGCACGCGCTCGACCTCCGCCGCCAGAATTTCCTTGACCTCTTCGACCTCGATCGTCTTGTCATATCGGCCTTTGCCGACGATTTCGGCGATGCGCGCGGCGGTGGCGACGCCAAGATCCGCCCGGATCAGCACGTCTTCGAGGTCGTCGAGCATTCCCGCGTCGAGACGTCGCTTGGTGAAGATCGCGACAAGGCCCGTGCCGATCGAATTGGACGAGCGCGCAAGGCTGTGGCGCAACCGCTCCCACCAGCCTTTCGGCGCGGGCTCAGCCGGAGCTGGAACGGGCGTCGCCGCTTCTTTCTGTTGTGGCGGCGGCTCGGCCGCGGCCGCCGGCTCCCCCCGCCGGTCGAACATCCGGCCAAGGAGACCGAGTTTCGGCTTGGCGGCGCCATTGCCCGCGTCATTGTCTTTTGCCATTCAAAGTCCGGTTTTGCCATCGAGGATGGCGCCATCAAAGGCTGGAGCCGCAACGCTCGCTCAGGGGCGGTGGCGGCAGCTCGCCTCACTGCTATATAAGCCCTCTGCGCTCAATTGAAGGCGCTGATCCTGCCCGGCGTGACTTTCAGCATTTGCGCCTTGCCTTCGAGACCGGCAAAAGCGGAAGGATCGGCGCCTGTCAGCCAGACCTGCGCGCCAAGGATCGCCAGCAAATCATAAAGCGCGGCGCGTCGCGTCGGGTCGAAATGCGCGGCGATCTCATCGAGCAGGACCAGCGGCGCCATGCCGCTCATCGCTTTGACGAGACGGGCCTGCGCGAGGATGAGGCCGACGAGCAGGGCCTTCTGCTCGCCGGTCGACGTCTGCGCCGCCTCCGCCTGCTTGACGCCGTGGCGGACGCGCAGATCGCTCGACTGCGGTCCGATCAATGTGCGCCCGGCGCTGGCGTCGCGCCCGCGATTGTCGCGCAGGATGCGGCGATAGATGTCTTCGGCCTCGAGCGCGGGACGGGTTTCGATGAGACTGTCGATTTCGCCCTGAAGCTTCAGTTCCGCGAAGGGAAACCGCGAATCGGCTTCGCCCCGCGCATCGGAAATCAGAGCGGAGAGTTTTGAGACCGTCTCGAAGCGGGCGGCGGCGACGGCGATGGCGAGTTCGGCGACTTCGCGCTCGATCGCGTCGAGCCAGATGCGCTCGCTCGACCCAAGACGGTCTTCGAGCAGGCGATTGCGGCCGCGCAGAGCGCGTTCGAGCGCATTGACCCTTGCGCCGTGATCGGCGTCGATCGAAAGCACGAGACGGTCGAGGAAGCGCCGGCGGTCTCCGGCGGGCCCGGTGAAGAGTCCGTCCATGGCGGGCGTGAGCCAGACGACGCGGACATGATCGCAAAAAGCGCGAATCGACGGCGCCGATTCCCGGTCGATGCGATATCTGCGCGAGGGCGCCGCCGCGCCATTCTGCTCGATCCCGGTGCCGAGCTGGACGCCGCCGAGGGACGTTTGGATCTCGACCGAAACGGCAAAGCCGCCTGCGCCGTCATTGCGGGCGCAATCGCCGAGCTCCGCCCGGCGCAGGCCGCGCCCCGGCGTCAGCAGCGAAAGAGCTTCGAGCACATTGGTCTTGCCCGCGCCATTGTCTCCCGTCAGCACGATCGTCCGCGCGTTCAATGCAAGGTCAAGCGTGGCGTAGGAGCGAAAATCAGAGAGCGTCAGGCGTTTGACGCCAGCCTGCGCCGGATCTTCGCGCTTATGCGTCAAGGTTTCGGTCGGCGGAGCGGCGGCGTGCATGGATTCCCGGGATTTTGCTTGCGTCGCGCCGGCGCGCGGGATTGGCTAGAGAAGTGCGGCGCTTCTTTGCCCCTGAAGCTCGAAGTGCTCAGGGGGATCGGTCAGCGGAGAAAATAATGGTTCGCGAGACGAAATGCAGCAAAGCAGCAACTCGGAGACATTTTCGTTTTCTTCAGCGCGGCAACCTCTTTCAGCAAAAATGCGCCGGATTTGATAGCGAACGCGCCTTCGGCGTCCAAAATCGCGCCGATGAACATGGCCGATGAGCTTCTCTCCTCCCTGCGCCGGAGGACCGACGCGGATCTTGAGCCCCTTGCCGATCTTTGGGTCGCGAGCTGGCGGGAAGCAATGCCGGATATTGATTTTTCCGCGCGAAGGGAATGGTTTTGCGGCCATCTGCCGGCGTTGGAGGCGGCTGGAGCGATGACGATCTGCGGCCGCGACGATGGTGGGCGCCTCCTTGGTTTCGTCACCTTCGATCCCGCCACCGGCTATCTTGACCAGATCGCGGTCGCGAGCGAGGCGAAGGGCTCTGGCGCGGCTGCGGCCCTTTTGCGGGAAGCCCGGCGGATCTCGTCCAAGCCTCTGTTTCTCGACGTCAATCAGGACAATCCAAGGGCGCTCCGCTTCTACGCACGAGAGGGATTTGAGACGGTCGCGACCGGCGTCAACCCGCATTCGGGGCTGAAAATCTGGCGGCTGCGCGCAGCGCCGCCCGGCTAAAATATCTTTTTAGAGCCCCTCGATTCCAAAAATTTTTCGGGAGGCCCTTGAGAAATTTTCTCAATCGCGTCATGAAGGCCGCGCATAACGTCGCAGCCGTCTTATGACCGCCGCGCGCAAACGCGCATGGAGATTTCACGAATGCTTCAACAGTTTGTCACGGTACAGGATTTTGGCGGAAAGCCGCTCAAACGCGTTCTGATGACGACCTCCGAGCAAGGCGTCCATGTCGCCGATCCGGGAATGCTCAGCGCCATCAAGTTCGGCATTTCCGCGCCGACCGCTGTCAATCCCCGGCATGTCTTCAACTTTGACGAGCCCATCTTCGACGATCTGATGTCGCAATGGCAAGCAAAAAAAGAAACATGCGCCACGACCTGGGCGAAGCTCGGACAGTTCCAGGCGAGCGATCACGACGACGATTGCGACGACTAGTCGCGGTTGAAGCGAACTCGTTTTCGCGCTGAATTCTGGTTTCGCGCCCTCTTGGCTGAGAGGGCGCTTTTTTATTCCGCCGCCGCCTGATCGCTTTTCAGAGCCGCCGCGCCGGTCTCGAATTGCAGCTTGGCCAGGCGGGCGTAGAGGCCATTCTTGTTGACGAGGGCCGCGTGGGCGCCTTCCTCGACGACGCGGCCCTTGTCCAGAACCAGAATCCGGTTGGCGTTGAGCACCGTCGCGAGACGATGGGCGATGACCAGCGTCGTGCGCTCGGACATGACTTTTTCGAGCGCCGTCTGGACCAGCACTTCGTTTTCCGAATCGAGCGCCGACGTCGCCTCGTCGAGCAGCAGGACGGGCGCATCCTGCAAGATCGCCCGCGCAATGGCGATGCGCTGGCGCTGGCCGCCCGAAAGCGTGACGCCGCGTTCGCCGGCCCGCGTGGCGTAACCTTCCGGCAAGGCGCTGATGAAATCATCCGCCGCCGCGCGCCGCGCAGCGTCTCGCACCTCTTCGTCGCTCGCGTCCGGCTTGCCATAGCGGATATTGTCGGCGATCGAGATGCCGAAGATCACCGGATCTTGCGGCACGCCTTTGATCCGTTTGCGCAATTCCGCCGGATCGGCGCTCTTGATGTCGACGCCGTCGAGCAGGATGCGTCCGGCGGACGGGTCGTAGAAGCGCTGCAGGAGCTGGAAGATCGTCGTCTTGCCGGCGCCGGATGGGCCGACGATCGCAACGGTTTCGCCGGGCGCGATGTGGAAGGAAAGATCGCTCAGCGCATCCTCGTCGGGCCGCGTCGGATAGGCGAAGGCGACGTCCTCGAAGCGAATTTCGCCGCGCCCCGGGGAGGGCAGGGGAACGGCCGGAACCGGCGCGACGATGCGTGGCTTCAGGGCGAGAAGCTCGCCAAGGCGCCCGGCGGCTCCGGCGGAGGAGGCGATTTCGCCCCACACCTGGCTCAGTTCGCTCAGCGAGCTCGCCGCCAGAACGGCGTAAATAAGGAACTGCGACAGCATGCCGCCGGTGATTCGTCCCGCGAGCACGTCATGGGCGCCAAACCAGAGCACGCCGACGATGCTGGAGAAGACCAGAAAGATCACCACGATGGTGAGGCGCGCTCGCGCCGCCGCGGCTTTCTGCGCGGCCTCGTAAGCGCCTTCCGCGGCGGCGTTGAAGCGCTCCGCCGTGGCGTGCTCCGCGCCATAGGACTGCATCACCCGCACGGCCGAAAGATTTTCGGAGGCGTAAGCGGTCGCCTCCGCCAGCGTGTCCTGCGCCTTGCGCGAGCGCTTGCGCACGAGACGACCCGAGGCGACCAGCGGCAGCACGATGATCGGAATGGCGATGAGGACAGAGGCCGAGAGTTTCGGGCTCGTATAGACCATCAGCGCGATCGCGCCGGCGAACAGGAAAAAGTTGCGCAAGGCGAGAGCCGCCGTCGCGCTGAAGGCCGACTTCAGCTGTATCGTATCGGCGGTGAGCCGCGACATCAGTTCGCCGATGCGGGCCGAATCGAAGAAGGCCGCGTCGAGCCCGCAGAGATGCTCGAAAACCCTCGATCGCAAGTCCGCGACGACCCGCTCGCCCAAAGTGGTGACAAAATAAAAGCGCGCGCCTGACGCGATCGCCAGGATCGCGGCGACGCCGATGAGCGCGAAGAAATACTGGTTGATGAGGCCGGCGCTCTCCTGCGTGAAGCCGAAATCGATCACGCGCCGGAGCGCCATCGGCACGGCGAGGGTCGCCCCGGCCGCCGCCGTCACGGCGAGCAGCGCGCCGGCGATCCGCCCTCGATAGCGCGCCACATAAGGCAGCAGCGGCAAAAGCGCGCGCGGCGACGGCTTCTTCGGCTTTTCGACCGGTACGGCGACCGGTTCTAAAGAGACGGCGGTTTCGGTCATAAATCTCTACCAGCTAGCTTCGATGTGCGGGCGGGACTCGCCCGCGCCCGTTTATGAAGGCGTGGGCGCCTTCACGGCAATTCACGGTTTGGACATCAGGTCGGTCGCATGATGCGGTCGCTGACGCTTTACTCCAGATTAAGGGCGACGTCTTCTGTTCGCCCGCTAGAGCATATTCCGATCAGATCGGTTCGATCTGATCGACAAGAACATGCTCTAGCTTTTGAATCTGGAGCGATTTCTGATCGATCGAATGACTCCATTCGATCGGAAAGCGCTAGGCGGCGGATTCGGCGCGATGGACAGCGCGCGCTTCGATCGCCGCGAGGAGAATGCAGAGTGCTATTCCCTCCGACGCGGCGCGCACCTCGGCAAGGGTCGGGAAGGTCGGCGCGAGGCGCAGGTTGCTGTCATGCGGGTCTTTGCCATACGGCCAGGTGGCGCCGGCGGGGGTGAGCGCGACGCCGGCGGCCTTGGCCAGCTCCACGACGCGCTTCGCCGTTCCGGCGGTGGCTTCGACGCTGATGAAATAGCCGCCCTCCGGCGCGGTCCAGCGTGCGGCGCCGGTCCCCGCGAGATGACGCTCCAGCGCCTCGGCGACGGCGGCGAATTTCGGCGCGATCAGAGCGCGATGGGCGTCCATGTGGCGCTCGACGCCGGCGACGTCGCGCAGAAAGCGGACGTGGCGCAGCTGGTTCAGCTTGTCGGGGCCGATCGAGCGCTTCGACGCGCTGGAAAGATACCAGCGCACATTGGCGGCGGAGGAAGCGAAAAAGGCGACGCCGGCCCCGGCAAGCGTGACTTTCGACGTCGAGGCGAAGATGAAGGCCCGGTCGGGATGGCCGGCGCGTTCGCATTCTTCAAGGATGTTGGGGATTTCGTTGCGGCGTTCCGTCAAATGATGGACGCAATAGGCGTTATCCCAGAACAGCCGGAAATCGGGCGCGGCCGCGCGCAGCGCGGCCAACCGTGCGATCGTCTCGTCGGAATAGATCTCTCCGGTCGGATTGGAATATTTCGGCACGCACCACATGCCTTTGACGGAAGGATCAGCGGCGAGCTTTTCAACAGCGTCCATATCCGGTCCGTGGCCCGTCATGGCGACGGGCAGCATGCGGATGCCGAATTCCTCAAGGATCGCGAAATGACGGTCATAGCCGGGCGCGGGGCAGATGAAAGCGGGGCTTCCCTCTTTCGACCATGGCCGGGCCGAGCCGGGAACGCCCTTGAGCAGAGCATAGACGATGCAATCATGCATCAAGGCGAGGCTCGAATTGTCGCCGACGACGACACGGTCTGCGGGCGCGCCGAGAATGGGCGAGAACAAGGCCCGCGTTTCGGCGAGACCCTGCAAATTGCCGTAATTGCGCCCGTCCTCGCCAGCCGCGCTGAAATAATCGCCATTGCCGGGAAGGGCGAGCATGGCGTTGGCGAGATCGAGCTGATCCGGCGCGGGCTTGCCGCGCGTCATATCGAGCTTCAGACCCTGGCTGCGGAAGGCGTCATATCGGGCTTGAACGCTGCTTCGCAGCGCCGCGAGCTCAGGCGTGGAAAGATCGGCGATGAGGGTCATGGGCGCTCTTCTTTTTCAAATGTCAGGCGATAAATTTGGCGTGTTCATAACGCTCCGCGCGCGTCCGCGCCAGCGCGCCATCGCCGCAGTTTGGAAACCAGCCATTGACGGCGGTTGCTGAAATGATGCCATAGGTGATATTGCCGCGGCAGTGGGGCAAGAAGCGATTTGCGCGTACACGGGAACTGGATGGCGTGACGGGTGACAAGGTTCTGGTCACGGGAGCCTCGGGCTTCGTCGGATCCGCCGTGGCGCATGCCTTGGCGAAAACCGGCTATCGGGTCAGGGTGCTGCTGCGCCCGACCGCGAGCCGGCTGAATCTCGCCAATCTCGACGCCGAAATTGTCGAAGGCGATATGTGCGATCCCGCGTCCGTCGCCAAGGCGATGGCCGACGCGCGGTTCCTGTTCCATGTCGCCGCCGATTATCGCCTTTGGGCGCGCCGCCCGCAGGACATCCTTCGCACCAACAGCGAGGGAACGCGCGTCCTGATGGAGGCGGCGCTCGCCGCCGGCGTCGAGCGCGTCGTCTATACGAGCAGCGTCGCCACCATCGCATGTCCCTTGAGCGGCGCTCCCGCCGATGAAACAGCGAAGCTCCCCGCGTCCGGCGCCATCGGGGCCTATAAGCGCAGTAAGATCGTCGCCGAGAACATTGTGCGGGAGATGATCGCGCGCAATCAACTGCCGGCCGTCATCGTGCATCCCTCGACCCCCGTCGGTCCGCGCGACGTGAAGCCGACGCCGACCGGCCGCATCATTGTCGAGGCGGCGATGGGCCGCATTCCGGGCTATGTCGACACCGGCCTCAATCTCGTCCATGTCGACGATGTCGCCGAGGGTCATCTCGCCGCGCTTCGTCAAGGCAAAATCGGCGAACACTATATTCTAGGCGGGCAGGATGTGCCGCTCGCCCGCATGCTGGGCGATATCGCCGAATTGTGCGGACGCAGGCCGCCGCGGTTTCGCTTCCCGCGTCCGCTGCTCTATCCCCTGGCCCTTGCCGCCGAAGCCGCCGCGCATTTCACTCAAAAAGAGCCTTTTGTGACGATCGACGGCCTGCGCATGTCGAAGCACCGGATGTTTTTCAGTTCGGCCAAGGCCGAGCGTTGCCTCGGCTATGCGGCGCGGCCCTATCGCGAAGCGCTGAGCGACGCGTTGGCGTGGTTCACCCAAAATGGGCATTTGAAATGAGCGCTATCGCGATCGAACCTTCAAAAACGCATAAGGGCGAGAATTTCCCGGTCGCCTCGAAACTGATCGCGCCGCAGCACCGGGCCGCGATCCTTGCCTATTATCAGTTCGCGCGCGGCGCCGACGACGTTGTAGACAATGGGCTTTTGTCACCCCAGCAAAAGCTCGACGGGCTCGACGCTTTCGAGGCGACGCTGCTGGGTAAAAGCGAAGCGGTTGCGGCGGCAAAGCCTCTGCGCGCGATTCTCGCCGCGCAAAAAAAATTGTCGCCGCGCCACGCGCTCGATCTCCTGCGCGCATTCCGCATGGACGCAGTCAAGCACCGCTACGCCAATTGGGATGAATTGATGGACTATTGCGCCCATTCGGCGGCGCCGGTCGGCCGATTCGTGCTTGACGTCCATGGCGAGAGCGAAGCGACATGGCCTGCCTCCGACGCGCTTTGCAGCGCGTTGCAGGTCATCAATCATTTGCAGGACTGCGCCGCCGACTATCGCAATCTCGATCGCGTCTATATCCCCGGCGACGCGCTTGCCGGGGCAGGCGCCTGCATCGGAGCCCTTGCCGGCGACAAGGCCTCGCCGCAACTCAGAGCCTGTCTTGACGGTCTCATCGCCAAAACCGCGACGCTGATCGAGGCCGGCGCTGCTTTGCCGCCACAGGTCCGCGATCTGCGCCTCAGTCTCGAGACTGCGGTGATCGCAAAGCTGGCTCAGCGGCTCAACCAGATCTTACGCGAACGCGACCCTTTGAGGGATGAAGTTCATCTCGGCAAGGCGGCCGCGTTAGGCTGGGCCTGCGTCGGCGTTGCGTCCAGCCTTCCCAATATCCTGCGGCGTTTGGCGCGGCCGGCCTGGAAGGCGGCGCAATGATCGCCAACGCTCAAGCCGGGGCGGCCAAAGCCTGCCCCGAGCCGCAGAACGCGGGAGCGGACGCCGCCGCGCATTCGCGCGGCAGCTCCTTTTATGCGGCGATGCGCATTCTGCCGCCGGCGCAGCGCGAGGCGATGTTCGAAATCTATTCCTTCTGCCGCGCCGTCGACGACATCGCAGATGACGGCGGCCCGGCCCCGGCGCGAAAAGCGGCGCTGGCGCAGTGGCGGAGCGACATCGACGCGCTTTACGCCGGAACGCCGCCGCAGGCCTTCGCCGCAAGCCTTGCGCCAAACGTTACTCCGGGGCTTGCGGCCGCGATCAGTTCCTTCGATCTGCGCCGCGAGGACTTCCTGGCGGTCATCGACGGCATGGAGATGGATGTCGACGCCGACATCAGGGCGCCGGACTTTGCGACCCTCGATCTCTATTGCGACCGCGTCGCGAGCGCGGTCGGGCGCCTCAGCGTGCGGGTTTTCGGCGTTCCGGCGCAGGAGGGCGGCCCGCTCGCGCATCATCTCGGCCGTGCGCTGCAACTCACAAATATCCTGCGCGACCTTGATGAGGACGCAGGGATCGGCCGGCTTTATCTGCCGCGCGAGGCTTTAACCGCCGCCGGCATCGACGAGACGACGCCGCAGACGGTTCTCGCGCATCCGGCGCTCGCCGACGCCTGCGCTCCTCTCATTTTGCGCGCGGAAAATCATTTCCGTGAGGCGCTGGCCATCATGGCGCGCTGCCCGCGCAAATCCGTGCGCGCGCCGATGATCATGGCGATGGCCTACCGGCCCATTCTGGCGCGCCTTCGCGAGAGAGGCTTCGCGCCGCCGCGCGCGCGCGTCCGGGCGTCGAAATTTCGCATTGTGCTTGCGCTGCTGCGCTATGGGCTCGTCTGATGAGACCGGCCTGATGGCAAAAGCTGTCGTCCACGTGATAGGCGCGGGCCTCGCCGGGCTCGCCGCCGCGGTGCGCCTTGCGGGAGGCTCTCGCGACATCATCGTCTATGAGGCCGCCCGCCAGGCTGGCGGGCGCTGCCGGTCTTATTTCGATACGACGCTCGGCATAGTGATCGACAATGGCAATCATTTGCTGCTGTCGGGGAATGCCGAGGCGCTGGATTTTCTGCGCCGCGTCGGCGGCCTCAAAGGCGTGTCGCAACCGGCCGAGGCTGATTTCGCTTTCGTCGATCTCGCCACCAAGGAGCGGTGGCGCCTGCGTCCCAACGCCGGCCCGCTGCCCTGGTGGATCTTCGCGAAGGGCCGCCGCGTTCCTGATACAGGCTGGCGCGACTATCTCGGCTTGGCAAAGCTTCTCATTCCGGGGCGCGACAAGCGCATCGACGAGGTGCTGACTTGCCGGGGCGCGCTCTATGACAGGCTCTGGCGGCCGTTTCTCCTCGCCGCTCTCAACACCGAGCCGGCAGAGGGCTCCTCGAAGCTCGCGGGGGCGGTCGTCGCGGAGACGCTTGCACGCGGAGGCGCCGCCTGCCGCCCCATCGTCGCGCATGGCCTTTCGGCCGCCTTCATCGAGCCGGCCGTGATGCATCTCGTCAAGCGCGGCGCCGACGTCCGGCTCGACCATCGGCTGCGGAAAATCATATTCGCCGGCGACCGCGCGGCGGCGCTGGATTTCGGCGACGCGCGCGTCGATCTGAACGCGGAGGATGAAGTCATTCTCGCCACGCCCCCGGGGGTCGCGCAGGATCTGATGCCGGGCCTCGTCGCCCCGCAGGATTTCCGGGCGATCGTCAACGCCCATTTCAAGATCGCGCCGCCGGCGGGTCTGCCGCCCATTCTTGGCGTCGTCAATGGCGAGGTCGAATGGATTTTCGCCTTCAAGGATCGGCTGTCCGTGACCATCAGCGGCGCGGATCGCCTGCTCGACGCTGGGCGGGAGGAGCTTGCCGCGCGGCTTTGGGCGGAAGTAGCTGAAGCGGCGCATATTGATCAGCCGCTGCCGCCGTGGCAAATCATCAAGGAAAAGCGCGCGACATTCGCCGCGACGCCGCAGGAGAATACGCGCCGCCCCGACGCCGTGACCAGCGTCGCCAATCTGACGCTGGCCGGGGACTGGACGGCGACGGGTTTGCCCGCGACGATCGAGGGCGCCATCCGGTCAGGACATCGCGCGGCGGATGTGATCGCTGGCCGCAAGGCGTGACCGCGACGGCCTTCGGCGGGCAATGGATAAAGGAACCTGGAGTGGAAGGTAAATTTGGCTCGGCCGTAGCCGATGAGGGCGAAGCGCCCGGATTGGCCCTCGGTCAGATCGAGGCTGCGATTTCTCGCGCCCAAAAAGCGCTGCTTGGCCAGCAGCGTCCCGACGGACATTTTGTCTTCGAACTCGAAGCTGATGTGTCCATTCCGGCCGAGTATATTCTGTTCCGGCATTTCCTCGGCGATCCCGCCGACGCTGAGCTTGAAGAAAAGATCGCCGTTTATCTGCGTCGGCATCAAACGGCCGATGACGGCTGGCCGCTGTTCGCCGAGGGCGCTTTCAACACCAGCTCTTCGGTCAAAGCTTATTTTGCGCTGAAGATGATTGGCGATTCGCCCGACGCTCCGCACATGAAGCGCGCGCGGGCCGCCATTTTGAAGCATGGCGGCGCAGCCAACACCAATGTCTTCACCCGGTCGCTGCTCTCGCTCTATGGCGCGACGCCGTGGCGCAGCGTCCCGGTGATGCCTGTCGAGCTGATGCATCTGCCGCGCTGGTTTCCGTTCCATTTGAGCAAGATCTCCTATTGGGCGCGCACGGTGCTGGCGCCCCTGGTGGTCGTGCACGCTCTGAAGCCGAAAGCGCGCAATCCGCGCAATGTTGGCATCGAGGAGCTTTTCATTGAGCCGGCAGACCAGGTGCGGCGCTGGCCGGGCGCTCCGCATCAGACATTTCCCTGGACGATGATCTTCGGCGGCATCGACCATGTGTTGCGCTGGCTCGAGCCTTACTTTCCAAAACGCTCACAGAAGAGGGCGATCGACAAAGCCGTGGCTTTCGTGACCGAACGGCTGAACGGAGAGGACGGACTCGGCGCGATTTACCCGGCCATGGCTTATTCCGCCATGATGTTTCATGCGCTCGGCGTTCCGGCTTCGGACCCGAGGATGATCCAGGTCAGGAAGGCGATCGACGGGCTCCTCATTATCAGGGCGGACGAGGCCTATTGCCAGCCTTGCGTCTCTCCGGTTTGGGACACGGCGCTCGCCAGCCATGCGCTGATGGAAAGCGCGGGGGCGGGGGCTAAAACGCCCGGTGAGCAGACCGGCGCGTCCGTACGGGAGGCGCTCAGTTGGCTCGCGCCGCGCCAGGTTCTCGATGTCGCCGGCGACTGGGCGACGCAAAAGCCGCATGTGCGTCCGGGCGGATGGGCGTTCCAATACGCCAATCCACATTATCCCGATCTCGACGACACCGCGGTCGTCGTTCTGGCGATGGATCGCGCCGCGAAGACCTTGCCGGGAGGCGGCAAGGACGCCTCTTACGACGAGGCGATTTCCCGCGCGAAGGAATGGATCCTTGGGCTGCAAAGCGCCAATGGCGGCTTCGGCGCCTTCGACGCCGATAATGATCGCGAATATCTCAACGCCATTCCCTTCGCGGATCATGGCGCGCTGCTCGATCCGCCGACAGCCGACGTCACGGCGCGCTGCGTCTCCATGTTGGCGCAGCTTGGCGAGACGGCGCGCGCGAATCCCGCCCTCGCGAGCGCGGTCGATTATCTGATCGAGGAGCAGGAAGAGGACGGCAGCTGGTTCGGCCGCTGGGGCATGAACTACATCTACGGGACGTGGTCGGTTCTCAGCGCCTTCAACGCGATCGACGCTGATCGCGGTCTTGAGGCGGTGCAAAAAGCCGCCGCGTGGCTGAAACGCATACAAAATGCGGATGGAGGCTGGGGAGAGGATGGAGAAAGCTATGCGCTGGAGTATAAAGGCTATGAGCCGGCGCCGAGCACTTCGTCGCAGACGGCTTGGGCCTTGCTCGGACTGATGGCCGCGGGAGAAGTCGATTCGCAGGAAGTGGCGAAGGGTCTGCGCTATCTGACGAAGACGCAAGCGGGGGATGGGTTTTGGACAGAGAATCGCTTCACGGCGACCGGCTTTCCGCGCGTCTTTTACCTGCGCTATCACGGCTATTCAAAATTCTTCCCGCTCTGGGCGCTGGCCCGTTATCGCAATCTGAAAAGCGGCAATCGCCTCACGACGCAGTTTGGGATTTAGACGCGCATCCGGCGAGGGGGCGCATCGTCGCCGTTACCGGCCTCAAGGCGGAGGCCAGGCTCGCAGCGGGGCCGCAGGTTCATGTCATATCGGGCGGGGGCGACGGCGCGCGCCTGAAGCGCGAGCTGGAAGAAGCCGCCGCATCGAAAGCTTGCGCCATCATCAGCTTCGGCGTCGCCGGAGGCCTCGCGCCCGGCCTCGCGCCCGGCGCTGTTCTGGTCGCGCGCGCGATCATCAGCGCTGATGGCGAGAGGGTTTACGCCGATCCCGCCTGGTCGCGGGCTTTGTCCGAAACGCTCAGTGCGCCGCTCGTTGATTTCGCAGGGGTTGACGCGCCGGTCGCCGGCAGTGCCGGCAAGCGTGATCTCCATCTTCAGACCGGCGCCCATGCGGTGGACATGGAATCGCATATCGCCGCGAAGATCGCCGCCGATCGCGGGATTCCTTTCGCGGCGCTGCGCGTCGTCGCCGACCCGGCCGAGCGGCAGCTGCCCCATGCGGCGCTGGTCGCCATGCGCCCGGACGGCGCCATCGCGTTTAAGGCTTTGATTGTCTCGCTGCTGCGGGATCCGGGTCAGATCCCACAATTGGTCCGCACGGCCCGCGATGCGCGAGCCGCCTTCACGGCTCTACTCCGCGGCAGACAGATGCTCGCCGTCGGATTTGGCTTCTCTAATCTCGGCGAGCTTGTGCTCGACGTGCCGGCTGAAGACGAACTCGGCGGGCCTTTGCCGGTCTAGCGGAATATCCGGCGACATTGGCCCTGTCGTGCGAATGCCGCCGATCGCGACTTTCAACGCCTGCAAGGGATTGCTGAAGGCCTCGTCGACAGCGGTCGCCTCGAAGCCGCAGTGCACCATGCAATCGGCGCATTTTTCATAATTGCCGGTGCCGTAGCGATCCCACTCAGTCTCCTCCATCAGCTCCTTGAAGGTTTTCGCATAGCCTTCGCCGAGCAGATAGCAGGGCCGCTGCCAGCCAAACACCGTGCGGGCCGGATTCGCCCAGGGGGTGCAGTGATAGGTGCGGTTGCCGGCGAGAAAATCGAGGAACAGAGTCGACTGGAAGAACGGCCACGCCTTACCGCCCTTGCCGCGTGAGAATATGTCACGGAACAGCGTCTTGGTTTTTTCGCGATTGAGGAAGTGCTGCTGATCCGGCGCGCGCTCATAGGCGTAACCAGGGGAAACAGTGATGCCCTCGATGCCGAGCGCCGCGATCGAATCGAAGAATGAGGCCACGCGCGCCGGATCGGCATTGTTGAACAGCGTGCAATTGATGGTGACGCGGAAGCCCTTTTCCTGCGCGAGCTTCAACGCCTTCAACGCGCGGTCGTAGACGCCCGGCTGGCATACCGACTGATCGTGCATCTCCTCATCGCCATCAAGATGGATCGACCAGTTGAAGTAGCGGTTCGGCTTATAGCGATGAATGTTCTTTTCGAGCAGCAGCGCATTGGTGCAGACGGTGACATATTTGCGCCGGGCGATGGCGCCCTCGACGATCTGCGGCAACTCCTTGTGCAGCAGGGGCTCGCCGCCGGCGATGACGACGACCGGCGCGCCGCATTCATCGATGGCGTTGAGGCACTCTGCGAGAGGCAGGCGCTGGTTCAAGATCTCATCTGGATAATCGATCTTGCCGCAGCCGGCGCAGGCGAGATTGCAGCGGAACAGGGGCTCGAGCATGAGCACCAGCGGAAAACGCTTGCGCCCGGAAAGACGCTGGCGAAGCACGTACCCGCCGATCTGGGCCATTTGGAGAAAGGAAATTCCCAATGCCTGCTCCTCGCATAAATTGTGCGCCGACGGCGATCGGCGTTGCAAATGATGTGTTCCGTCCGGATCGCTGAACTGCCCCTTTCATAAACCGGGACGCCCGATTTACCAAGGCTTGACGGCGTCCGCCTTCGCGCGCCAGCTCAAACGGTGCGGATCAGTCTTTTATCGTCTTGTTTCCAAGAATAATTTCAACCTAAAAGTCAGCCGCTTCCCCTGATCGTGATGGAGACTCGGCGAGGAGTTCTGGCGGCAGCTTGAATTCGATATTTTCTTCGACCCCTGGCAGCGTCGAAACTTCGACCGGCCCTAATTCCCGCAGCGCGTCAATGACCTCGCTCACGAGGATTTCGGGCGCCGACGCCCCCGCCGTCAGTCCTACGACCGCGACGTCGCGCAAAACTGCAAGATCGAGTTCACTGCGATCGGCGATGAGAAAGGTCGGGATTTTGGCTTCGCTCCCGATCTCGCGCAGACGATTCGAATTGGAGCTGTTCTTGGCGCCGACGACGAGAAGCACGTCGACCAATGCGCTGAGGTCGCGCACGGCGCTCTGCCGATTCTGCGTCGCATAGCAGATATCCTTGGTTTCCGGCCCAACGATATTGGTGAACTTTCGCTTCAGAGCTGCGATGATGGTTTTTGTGTCGTCGACGCTCAGCGTCGTTTGCGACACATAGGCGAGAGGGGCGTTGACGTCGATGTCGAGCCGCTCGACGTCGGCTTCGCTCTGCACGAGGCGCACAGGGCCGGGGATGCGCCCGACCGTCCCTTCGACCTCCGGGTGGCCCGCGTGACCGATCAGCAGCACGGCGCGCTTCTGCTGAACGTAACGCTGGCCCTGCGCATGAACCTTGGCGACAAGCGGACAGGTGGCGTCGATGACCGGCAGTCCGAGTTCGAACGCTTCCTCTTCGACGCTGCGGGCGACCCCGTGGGCCGAAAATATGGTCCGCGCCCCTCGCGGCACTTCGGCGAGGCTCTCGACGAACACCGCGCCCTTGGCTTTCAGCCGTTCGACGACATAGCCATTGTGGACAATCTCGTGGCGGACGTAGATGGGCGCGCCATATTTTTGCAGCGCCTGCTCCACGATGTCGATGGCGCGGACGACGCCGGCGCAGAACCCGCGGGGCTGGGCCAAGATTACCTTCATAAATTTACCTAGCGTCGAACCGGATGTGGCCTTACAAGCAGGCGACGCCTACTTTTAAACTTTGCGGTCAGCTTGTAACAATGACAATCCTCTTGTCAAACGCCCGCCGTTTCCAAATGCTGAACGTTACAGGGGATAAAGGGTTATCCTGATCTTCCCGACTTTGGCGAAGTACATCATCTAGCCCCGCGTCCGTCTCACCAAGGCCGCATCCAGGCTCTTTCGATTGGCGATAGCACCCGCATGATCACACTCCCAGACAATACCGACGCGACGGCGCCATCCGAATCAAAAGCTCCCGAGCCTATTTCCCGGGCGATCACGGCGATCGTTGATTCTTGCAGACGACTGAAATGGCTCGTTATCGCGCTCGCGGCGCTGGTCACGATCGCCTCCGGCTACTATGCGGCGACGCATTTCAACATCAATACGAACACAAATGATTTCATCTCGGCGAAACTGCCCTGGCGGCAGAATCTGATCGCGATGGACAAGGCGTTTCCGCAGCGGGCGGATCAAATCGTCGTGGTCATCGACGCAAAGACCCCGGAGCTAGCCGAGGAAGCGACGGAGCGTCTGACGGAACGCTTGAAGACGCGCCCGGACCTCTACTCCTCGGTGCTGCGTCCCGATGGCGGCCCGTTCTTCAACAAGAACGGTCTTATGTACCTGCCTGTTTCGGAAGTGCAGAATACCGTCGAGGGACTGTTCAAGGCGCAGCCCTTCCTCTCCGTCCTGGCGTCGGACCAGAGCCTTCGAGGCGTGAGCGATGCGTTCTCCTTCATCAACAAGGGCGTCCGCACCAAGGCCGGAACCTATGATGATTTCGACCGGCCTCTCGTCGCGCTCAACGGCGCCTTCGAGTCATTGCTGGCTGGCAAACCGACGTTCTTTTCCTGGCGCGGCCTGCTGACAGGCGAGCCGCCGGACCCGCGCGAGTTGCGGCGCTTCATCCAGGTCAAGCCCATCCTTGATTATGCCGCGCTGAAACCCGGCGAGGCGCCGAGCAATTTCATCCGTTCGAGCTGGCAGGAGCTTGGCTATGGGTCGACGCCCGGGGTGAGGCTGCGCCTGACCGGCCCGGTCCCGCTCGCCGATGAGGAATTCGCTACCGTGGAAGAAGGCGCGGGAGTGAATGGCGCGGTTACCGCCCTGATTGTTCTGTTCATCATCTGGAGGGCGCTCAAATCCCCGAGCATCGTCCTCGCGGTTGCGCTCAGCGTCGTCGTCGGCCTCAGCGTGACGGCCGCGGTCGGGCTTTTGATGGTTGGCGCGCTCAATCTGATCTCTGTCGCTTTCGCGGTTCTCTTTGTTGGCATTGGCGTCGATTTCGGCATTCAGTTCAGCGTGCGCTACCGATCCGAGCGTCACAAGGTGGCGGATTTTGACAAGGCGCTGTCGCAGGCGGCGGCCAAGGTCGGACGCCCTCTCGCCCTCGCGGCGGCGGCGACGGCGGCCGGCTTCTATTCGTTCCTGCCGACCGACTATCGCGGCGTATCCGAACTCGGCCTGATCGCGGGAACAGGCATGTTCATCGCGTTTTTCTCGTCGATCACGGTGCTCCCGGCCCTGCTCGCCATCTTCAAGCCGCCGGCGGAAGCCGAGCCCGTCGGCTATCTCTTTCTCGCGCCTGTCGATGAATTCATGGCGCGGCACAGATATGCGATCGTGATCGGAACATTGGGCGTCGCTCTCGCGGGAACGCCTTTGCTCGCCCATCTGCATTTTGACTTCAATCCGATCAACCTGCGCAGCCCGAAGGTCGAGTCGGTCGCAACCCTTCTGGATCTCATGAAGGATCCGGCAACCGACACCAATACGATCGACGTTATGGCCCCTTCGGTCGCAGCCTCCCGCGAACTTCAGGCAAGACTCGCCGCTCTGCCGGAAGTTGCTCAGGTCGTGACGATCGAGAGCTTCGTGCCGATGGATCAGGACCAGAAGCTGGCGATCATCCAGCGCGCGGCGGCGGCGTTCGGCCCGATCCTTGATCCGGGCCGCGCGTTGGAGCCGCCGACCGACGCCGAGGATGTCGCTGCGCTGAACAAGGCGGCCGACGCCTTCGCGACCACCGCCGACGATCTGAAAGGCAAGGGCGCCGACGACGCCCGGAGTCTGGCGGATTCGTTGCGTAAAATGGCGGAGGCGCCGCCTGAGGTTCGCGAAGCGGCCCGCAAGGCGCTGCTGCCCGGATTGGGGACGATGCTCAGCCTGTTGCGTGATTCGCTTTCAGCGCAGAAAACGACAATCGCCTCGATCCCGCCGGATCTTGCGCGCGACTGGGTGGCTCCGGACGGCCGGGCCCGCATCGCGGTTTCGCCAAAGGGCGACGCCAATGACAATGCGACGCTCGCCCGCTTCACCAAGGCGGTGCAGCAGATCGACCCGAATGCGACCGGCGAGCCGATCGCCATTCAGGAATCCGGCGACACCGTCGTCCGCGCCTTTATCGAGGCCGGGATCTGGGCGCTGCTGTCGATCAGCGTTTTGCTTTGGGTCGTCTTGCGCCGCTTCTCGGACGTGCTGCTGACGCTCGTCCCGCTGCTGCTCGCCGGCGCCGTCACGCTTGAGATCACCGTCCTCATCGGCTTGCCGCTGAATTTTGCGAATATCATCGCCCTGCCGCTTCTGCTTGGGCTAGGGGTCGCCTTCAAGATCTATTTCGTGATGGCCTGGCGGGCCGGGACGACCAACCTCCTGCAGTCGAGCTTGACGCGCGCCGTCTTTTTCAGCGCGATGACGACGGCGACGGCCTTCGGCAGCCTGTGGCTCTCGAAGCATCCCGGCACCTCAAGCATGGGCAAGCTTTTGGCGTTGTCTCTGGTCTGCACCCTGGCGGCGGCGATCTTGTTCCAGCCGGCGCTGATGGGGCCGCCGCGCAAGGTCGCTGCGACAGGCGAAGATGCGTGAACGCGTCAGTGAGGGAAGCCGCCCGCGTCATGGAGCGCAGCGGCTTCCATCAATAAGTTAAAGTATGACGCCGCCGAAAACGGATCGTCGCTTTTTGGCGTCATGCTCTCTTGGTCATGCTCTATTGAATGACGCGATATCTCGGCGCGTTATTGCCTTCGCTGGTGCCGCCGGTGCCAGCGCCAAGGGTATTCAGATCGCGAAGGCCGCCGGTGCCGGATCCAATGGCGCTGCCAATAACGCCGCCGGTGTTGATGCCCTGATTGCTGGCGTCTTTGATGCCGCCGGTCGGAGCGTTGAATCCCGCGCCAAAGCCGTTGACGCCGCCCGTACCGGAGCCAAGGCTCGTCTGATCGAAGATGCCGCCGATCCCCGCGCCGGTCGCATTGTCTTTGATGCCGCCGACAGCATTACCCATGCCAAGCCCCGTGCCGCCCGTTCCCGCGCCGATGTGAGCGGTGCCCGATATCATCGCGGGCGAACGCGCGCGATTGACCTGCGTCGCCGACGTCACGATGCCGGACGTTGTGGTGGTCGATGTCGCGGTGGTCGATGTCGATGATGTCGTCACTGAAAAGCTGGAGGTCGTCGTGGTCGTGCTGCCAGCTCCGGCGTTGGCGGCGCCAAAGCCGGTGCCCGCGAAGCCGCCGCCTTGTGTAATGACGGGGTTGGTTGGCGCCGCGGTCGCTTGTTGCGCCAGAGCGAGACCCGGCATGCCCATCAGGGCCGCGGCGGCGAGAGACAGCGTGTATGCGCGCATTGATAAATCCCGAAATTTAGGCTCAAGCAAAAACCGCTTTCGCGTCGAATCGATCCTATTCCCGGTCCCGCGGCCTCGCGGCCGCCAATCCTATCACGCCGCTCCGTGTCTTTCCTAACGCCAACATCCTTAAGCATTTCCAGGGCATATGCCGGTCAGTTTGAATCGATCTGGTCGGAATATGCTCAAGCTTTTGAATCTGGCGCGGTTTCTATCGACCGAATAATTCCATCCGGCCGGAAAGCGCTCTGGAGCATGACGCCGAAAAAGCTGGAGACTTTTCGCGCGCGCATCATACGGTAAAGGCAAAGGCTAGCTGTCCTGCTTGTTTTTTTCTTCCAGAGTGGCTTTCAGCGCGAGGAGCTTCGCGAAAGGAGAGTTCGGATCGGGCGGCCGATCATAGGATTTCTTTTCGGTGGTTGCGAAGGGCCCGCGGCTGTGACGCCGGTCCGCGTCGTTCGGCCGGCTATGGGCGCGATTCGCGCCGCCATTCGGCCCGCTCTCGCGCCGGTCGCGTTGACCCTCGAAGCGGGGCCGCCCCGCGCCGGCGCGCGCGGGCTGGCCCGATCCTGGCTGGCGTCCTCCCTTGTCATTGCGGCCGCGCTCCTCGCCCGCCGCGTGTCCGGCGGCGCCCTCGGAATTCTCAACGCGAATCTCGATGCCGGGTCGTTCGGGGTGGCGATTCGGCCGCCGTCTCTCGGGGCGGGCTTCCGGCGTCTCACCAGCGCCAGTCTTTGCTTCTTCCGGCGCCGCATTCCGCCGCTCTGGCCTTTTGCCGCCGCGCGGTTCGGCCCGGCGCGCATGGTGATGCTGACGATGCGGCCGCCATACCTCGATCAGAACGGGCGGGGCGGCCTCCGCGGGATCGGTCACTGTTTCCGCGGGCGCCTCGGACGTTGGCGTTTCGGCTTCGCTTAGTGACGCGTCGGCAGAGGGCGCCGGCTCCGCTTCGGCTTCCATCACGAGGCTCGGCGTTGCGACCGGCGTCGCGTTCAAAATCTCGGCCTCGGCGATCGGCGCGGCCTCCGCGATGACTTCGTCGAGCGCCGCGACTTCATCGACGGTGGCCGGATCGTTCGGCTGGTCGCCGGAGGAGGCAAGGCTCGGCGCGGTTTCGCCGGCGTCCGCCGCCGAGGGCTCCCCCTGCGGCTGAAGATCCGCGTCTTCCTCCGATGGCCGATCTTCCGATGGCCGATCTTCGCCGGACGCTTCATGCGGCTGCGGCGTGAGCGGCTGCGGCGCGAGCGGTTCTGTCGCGGCCTTGGGAACCAGGGACGCCGTGATGGGCGGGCCCGCCCGGCGATCCAGCACATAGCCGAGCGAGCGCAGAATGGACGCAAAGCTCTCGCCGGAGCAGCCGGCAAGCGACGTCATCGCGACTGTGACGACGAAACCGTCGCCGTCGGCGGCGCCAGGCGGCGGATCGCCGGGGGTCACGCCCGGCCGATAAGCGACGGCTGGCCGGATGAGATCTGCGAGCCGTTCCAGAATATCGACGCGCACGGCGCGGTCGCCGCAAACCCGAAAGCCAGCGGCCCTGTAAAATCCCTTTTGAACGTCTTTGTCGGCGATGAAGGAGGTGCGGCCGGAGGCGGCGAGATGCGGCACGTCGTCGAGGCCCTTGACCTCCTCGACGCCGCCATTCTTCAGCGCCCAAAGCTGGGCTGCGAGCGCGCGCGGAGCGGGTTTGACCAGATTGGGCAGATAAAGATGATAGGCGCCGAAGCGAATGCCGAATTTCCTCAGCGCCGCCCGCGCTTCCTGCGGCAAGGATTTGACGTCGTCGGCGACTTTTGCGCGGTCGAGCACGCCGAGCGATTCGGCGATCTGGAACGCGATTCCGCGCGCGATCCCTTCGACACCTTCCGCCTTTTCGAGGTCGGCGAGGGGGCCGAGCAGCTTCTTGACGTGTTGGGCCAGCCACAGGTCGAGCCGGCGCTGAACGGTTTCGAGCGCGGGACCTGTCAGTTGATCGTCCGCCAGAATGCGCACGGTCGGCTCCAGCACATGCGCGCCGGCGGCGATCTTGGCCACCGGCTCGCCGAGCCAGCGGATGACGCCGTCATTGGCGAGGACGAAGGCCTCGTCGACAGCCTCATGAACGCGGGCCGCGCGGCCTTCAATTTCGCTCGCGAGGGCCTTTTGCGCCGCGGCGTTCAAGGTCTTCGCGGCTTCGCCAACCGCATGGGGGTCGGCCGTGAAGCGAAATCCATTGAGTTGGCCGACGTGCTGGCCTTCGACCATCACGTCTCCGCTTGTGGTGACTTCCGCTTCCAACATGGCGTTCTCTCTCAAGCGGCGCATCAGCACGCTTGCCCTTCGGTCGACGAACCTCTGGGCGAGTCGCGCATGCAAAGCGTCCGACAACGTGTCCTCTACCTGACGCGCGATCCCCTGCCAATGCTCAGGATCACGCAACCAGTCGGATCGATTGGCGATGAAGGTCCAGGTCCGCACCTGCGCGATCCGCGCGGACAGAGCGTCGAGGTCGCCGTCGACCCGATCGAGAGACCCGATGTGGCGCGCGAACCAATCATCCGGAATATGGCCGGCGCGCACAACAAACCCGTAGATCGAAAGGACGAGCTCGGCGTGCGCCGCCGGAGACAATTTACGATAATCGGGAATTTGGCAACAGTCCCAGAGCCGCGCGATGTCGGCGCGCGTCTTCGCCTCGCGAATGACCTTCTCGTCGCGAGCCGCGATGTCGAGCACGAGTTGGTCTTCGGCTAGAGGGGCGCGCGTCAGTCCGGGCTCTTTGGGCAGCACGTCGAGCGATGCGACGAGCTCGCGGATCGAGGAAAAATCAAGCGAAGCGTTGCGCCATTGCAACAGCCTGACGCTGTCGAAACGATGATCTTCAAGCGCTTCGACGAGTTCTTCGTCAAAGGGAAGGCAGCGGCCGGTGGTGCCGAATGTGCCGTCCCGCAAGTGACGCCCGGCGCGTCCCGCGATCTGCCCGAATTCGGCGGGCGTCAGGCGGCGATACTGCCAGCCGTCGAATTTGCGGTCGGCGGCGAAGGCGATATGCTCCACGTCGAGGTTGAGGCCCATGCCGATCGCGTCGGTGGCGATGATATAGTCGACGTCGCCGTTCTGAAACATTTCGACCTGCGCGTTGCGAGTGCGCGGCGATAGAGCCCCAAGCACGACCGCGGCGCCGCCGCGCTGACGGCGAATCCATTCGGCGATGGCGTAAACATCTTCAGCCGAGAACGCGACGATGGCGCTACGGCGGGGCAGGCGCGTCATTTTCCTTTCGCCGGCGAAGCTCAACTGGGAAAGGCGCTGCCGCGACAGGATTTTGACGCCGGGCAAAAGCTCCTGCACCGCCCTTTGCATGGTGGCCGCGCCGATCAGAAGGGTTTCCGACCGGCCGCGCTGGTTGAGCAGCCGATCGGTGAAGACGTGCCCGCGATCGAGGTCGGCCGCGAGCTGGATCTCATCCACGGCGACAAAATCGAGATCAAGGTCGCGCGGCATGGCCTCGACCGTGGAGACGAAATAGCGCGCGCCTTTCGGCTTGATTTTCTCCTCGCCCGTGATGAGGGCGACGGCGGCCGGCCCAACCTTCTCGACGACGCGATTATAAACCTCGCGGGCGAGGAGCCTCAGCGGCAGGCCGATCATCCCGCTCTTATGCGCCAGCATCCGTTCGATGGCGTAATGCGTCTTGCCGGTGTTCGTCGGGCCGAGCACGGCCGTGACGCCCCGCGCGCGATCCAGCTGAGGCGACCTGGGTCCGGGAAAAGTGACGTTCATGGTTAATCGCCGGGTTGCGCGAGGCCAGGGCAGTTTCAGCAAAAGTGGACGCCGGTTTTGCTGAAAATGCCCTAGCCTCTTGATGAGAGCGATTTCGAAACGGTTGAGTGATTCGGCTCAACCTGAAACCGTTCCAGGAAAAAATCGACGAATGAAATCGAGGAACCGGGAAACCTGATGAGGGGGCTCCGCCTCGAACGGCGGCGAAAGCTGACGGTTCCTTCCGCTCCTTGAGACCCGGCGTCCCATCCTCCTCGATCCGGCCTCGCAGTCGAAACGCTGTCTTGCGCGGGCCTCGCCGCGTAGCCTCGCCGGCCTTGCGAAAGAGCCTTGGCGCAACAGCGCAGTTTCGCCCTTCGTGTATCATAATGGCTCTCGCTTGCGCAGCATTCTTTACGCTTCGAACGAGAGTGGAACGAATCGCGCCCGAATCGGCGCCTGGAGCCGAATCAGGGTTTGTTCCCTGCGAGATATTGAAGGCTGAAGCCAGTCTTCCACTATGTGTAGTGATTTTGCGGTGTTTTAGACCGAAGGCGCGGCGTCGTTCATAGGCGTGGCTCCTTGGCCTCGCAAGGACTCCGAAGAACGGTTCTGTCAAGCGCCCTCAGCGACGACGGCGTCGCGGAGAAAGCGGATCGGCGAGAGTCTGGCGCCGTCCGGCGAGACGTTCGGCCGATCCGCAAAACGATGTTAGTTCGCGACCGTCTGCATGGTCACATTGGCAAGACCGGCGTGACGGAATCCGAGCGCGTCCGCGGCGCCGGTCGACACGTCGATGATGCGCCCTGCGATGTACGGCCCTCGATCGTTGACGACCAGCACAACGGAACGGTGGTTCGCGAGGTTGGTGACGCGAACATGGGTGCCAAAAGCCAGGGAACGGTGGGCGCAAGTCATATGGCCTCGCGCGCCATAGTAAGAGGCTTTGCCTGTCCAGCTCTGCGCTTCGGCGCCGGCTGAAGATATGAGCAACGCGGCCACCACCATGATATATTTATTCAATATTAAAACTCCATACACGTTTCAATGTCCGCTCATATACGAGCAGAGTGCGTCTATGGATGGCTTATGTGATTAAAAAGTGGCAATGTATCATAGTATATTATATCTGTATTGTATAAATATACGCTGACTATTTGACAATTATTCGACTTTGCCACATATGTGGTGAAGTATAATAGACTTATGTTTGGCTATATCAATCGTATGAAAAACTGCTTATCCGAATGTCATTTACAAAAATTGGCTCGGAGCGGATGTCGTGCCGAAGATGACTGAGCCGGAGCCATTGGCGCTCCTGCAATAAAGCGCAAGCAGTGGCGGGCGCAGAGCGGCGGATTGCCAGAAGAGAGTTCACGAGGATATTTCGATCAGATGGGTTCGATCCGATCGACAAGAAATGCTCAAGCTTTTGAATCTGGAGCGATTTCTGATCGATCGAATGGCTCCCTTCGATCGGAAAGCGCCCTAGGCGCGGAACAGGATCACGGCCCCGGTGACGATCATGGCGATGCCGACCGCGTCACGAGGCGATGCGCCCTGCTTGAAAAGTCGCCGCGAGACCATCTGCGCGAAGATCACTTCGACGAGGCCCAAGGTGCGTACGCGGGCCGCGCTATCGACGGCGAAGGCGAGAAACCAGAATTGGGAGGCGAAAGCCCCAAGAAAGCCGGCGAGCAGCGACGGCCTCCATTCGGCCGCGATCGCTCGCAGCAAAGGGCGGTTGGTGAGGCCAAGATGCAAGAGGATCGCCAGGGTCTGGACGAGCAGCCCGGTGACGAGCGCCGTCGACGCGGCGACGAGGAACGTTGGACCGTCGAGAGCAAGGATTGCGCCGCGAAAGCCGACCGCCGAGATTGCAAAGCAAGCTCCGGCGCAAAGGCCAAGAATGGCCGGGCTCCTGTACGCTGGAACCGCCCCGGCTGATGTTTTCGGCGAAGGGATCCGCCCGGATCCGGGCCACGATAGGACGAGGACGCCGATCGTCGCCACAAAGATTGAAAGCGCGGTCGGGCCAGTCAGGCGGTCGCCGAGAAACACCAATCCGAACAAGGCAACCTGCAAGGGCTCCGTCTTGGTATAGGCGATCGTCACCACGAAGGAGCGCTCGCGCATGGCTGCGAGCATCAATCCGGTTGCGAGCACCTGGGCCAAAGCGCCGACAAAAATCCAGCCAAGCGCGTGACTTCCTATGGGAGTGGGATGGCGGCCGGTGAGGCCCACCACGACCCCCAGAAACAGAAGAGCGAATGGGAGTCCGTACAGAAACCGCACATAAGCGGCGCCGGCGGCGCCAACTCCATCGAGAAGGTCACGCTGCGCGGCGTTCCGTAACGTTTGCGCCGCCGCCGCCGTGATGGTGAAGACGATCCAAAGCCAGGGAGGCAGAAAAGGCACGCAATTTCCAGTGCAGCTTGCTCAGGCGAAAAGCGAGAATGGAGCTCATTTCCTTCTAGCCGGAAGGCTCAGAAAAATGTGATCGCCCACGGCGCTTCAATGATCTTTTTGAACAAGCTCTGATTGGAGAAGAAAGTCTTTCGATTCCATGTAGATAGGATCTATTGCGCAGCGTGCTCCAAGGGCGTGACGCAACTGACGCGATAAAAAGATGGTCGATTTGTCGCAGGGCGTCTTTTCATTCACGAAGAAATGCACTACCGTAACATTTGTAAGCGCTGCCGTAGCCGGAGAAATCCAGTTGCTCGCACGGCGCTTATCATCAGCGAACGCAAAATCCGGACGCCGTAAAAAAGCCGGAGCGCGAGCCAAGAACGTAAAGAGGCCGACTGGCTTTGCCAGTAGCGGTTCAAGTCTAGGGAGGGGCCTAAAGAGAGCGTCGCGACGATTCAGTTGCCGCGGGGTGATCTAATTAAAGTGCGGCGCACTAAAAAGCTCAAGGCCAAGAAGCGCCAAACGCAATTCCAGGGAAAATCCTTAAAACAGCAAAGCGAAGAGGTCTGTCAGGGCCGGTCATCATTTTATCGGAATGGTGATGGTTTAGCTGTGCCGTGGCTCGGATTTTTCGGGCGACTTGACGACGAGGCCGCGCAAAATGCGGTCTCGTAACTTTATTTGCGAACGCTGGCGCGCAAGGCATTCCGGTTTTTCGTCGCATATTCCGGGGTCGACGATAGCAGGAAAAGCTTTTGCGCTCCGGCCAAAAATAAAGAGGCCGCTTGCGTTGCCACAAGCGGCCCAAGTCTAGGGAGGAAACGCCCAAGGAGGGCATCGGCGGCAACAACGTTGCCGCACCGCAATAATATGCACGTGCAGCGCACAAAAAGCAAGCCCTGTTGACCTAATTTTTTGACGCCTGCGTCAAGAAGGCTTAATCGCTTGATTTATATTGAGTTTTTGACCTTCGTAGCGCGCGGGGGCGTGTTTGTTTGAGTAAATCCGGACAAAAAGCCGCCCCAGTCGACAGACCGCCAGATTCACTTGCGGCGGGCGGCCCGCCGTGTCAACGAGCGTTAGCTCCAATCATCCCCGCAGGGGCTCAGGAAAAGCACGCTCATGACAGCTGTGGACTTCGCCGCGTTCGTCGAGAATCTTGCCGATATCGCCAGCGATACGATTCTGCCCTTCTTTCGAACCGCTCTCGGCGCTGAAGACAAAAATGTCGGCGGCGCTTTCGATCCTGTGACGGAAGCGGATCACGCGGCCGAATCGGCCATGCGACGGCTTATTATCGAAACCTTTCCTCACCACGGCATCATTGGCGAGGAGTTCGGGTCGGTGCGGAGCGACGCGGACTATGTCTGGGTGCTGGATCCAATCGACGGGACCAAGAGCTTCATCGCCGGCATGCCGACCTGGGGCAGCCTCATCGGTCTACTGCGCGAGGGATCTCCAACCTATGGGATGATCGTTCAGCCTTTCACCCGCGAGCGCTTCGTCGGGGATGGCGTCGGCGCCCTCTGGCGCGGGCCCGGAGCCAATCGAGAGGTGATCGAGCGCAAACTGAAGACGCGCGCCTGCGGCGATCTGTCGAAAGCGACTTTGCTGACCACGTCGCCGCTTCTCTACGCTGAATCGAAGCTTCCCGCCTTTCGCCGCGTCGAGGAGCGGGTCCGCCTCTCCCGCTACGGCGGCGATTGCTACGCTTTCGCCATGCTGGCCGCGGGTCACGTCGATTGCGTGATCGAATCGGGGCTCAAAATCTATGATATCGCGCCGCTCATCCCAATCATCGAAGGCGCGGGCGGGATTGTGACGAACTGGGATGGCGGCAGCGCGACGCAGGGCGGGGACATCGTCTCGAGCGGCAGCGCCGAACTGCACGACACGGTCCTCAAGCTGCTTCAAGGGTGAATCTCCCCGCGCGGCGGACGACGGGCATGATCAGTTCGGCCCGGATCAACCAGGGCAACGCTCATGGGAAGCGGCGCCGCTTCCCATGAGGAGACATGCTATTCCATGGCGCGCAAAATCGACTCGACGACCTTTTTGGCGTCGCCGAACAGCATCGTCGTATTGGGCCGGAAAAACAGCTCATTTTCGACGCCGGCATATCCCGATCCCATGCCGCGCTTGACGAAAAGCACGTTCTTGGCGTTCTCGACGTCAAGGACGGGCATGCCGTAGATCGGCGACTTCGGATCGGTTTTCGCCGCGGGGTTCGTCACGTCGTTCGCGCCGATGACAAAAGCCACGTCGGCGTGACCGAAGTCCTCATTGATTTCTTCGAGTTCAAAAACTTCGTCGTAAGGCACATTGGCCTCGGCCAGCAGAACGTTCATGTGGCCCGGCATGCGCCCGGCGACGGGATGGATCGCATATTTCACGTCCGCGCCATGCTTCTTCAGGACGTCGGCCATCTCCCGCAACGCATGTTGCGCCTGGGCGACCGCCATGCCGTAGCCCGGCACGACGATGACCTTTTTCGCCGCTTTCAGCAGTTTCGCCGCTTCTTCGGGCGTACCCTGCTTGACCGGGCGCGTTTCGGCGACAGCTCCGGCGGCGCCCGCGGCGGGAGCCGCCGTTTCGCCGCCAAAACCGCCCGCGATCACCGAGATGAAAGAGCGGTTCATCCCCTTGCACATGACGTAGGACAGAATGGCGCCTGATGAGCCGACGAGCGCGCCGGTGATGATCAGGGCGAGATTGCTCAAGGTGAAGCCGATGCCGACGGCGGCCCAGCCCGAATAGGAGTTGAGCATGGAAATGACGACCGGCATGTCGGCGCCGCCGATCGGCACGATCAAAAGCACGCCAAGCGCGAAGGCGACTATGGCGATGGCCCAGAAAACGACATGATCGCCGGTCGACGAAAACGCGATGATGAAAAGAAAGAGCAGAACGCCGAGAGCTATGTTGATCAGGTGCCGGTGCGGCAGGAGAATCGGCTTGCCGGACATGCGGCCGTCGAGTTTCAGAAAGGCGATGACCGATCCTGTGAAGGTGATCGCGCCGATCGCCGCCCCGAGCGACATTTCAACGAGGCTGCCGGCGTGAATTGGCGAGCCGAGCGCGAAGGCCCGCGGAGCGTTGAGGGCGCTCGCCGCGACGAGCACGGCGGCGAGGCCGACGAGCGCGTGAAACAGGGCGACGAGCTGCGGCATCGCCGTCATTTGAATGGTGCGCGCGCGCCACGTCCCGATGGCGCCGCCGATGGCGATGCCCGCGATCACGATGAGAAGGGAAAAGGCGCTCGCCGGCGGCTGATAGAACAGCGTGGTGACAATGGCGATCGCCATGCCGATCATGCCGGCGTGATTGCCTCGCCGCGACGTTTCCGGGGAGGACAGACCCCGCAGCGCGTAAATAAAGAGCAGACCAGATGCGAGATAGAGCAGGGCCGCGAGATTGGCGTTCATCGATCAGCCCTTTTTCTTATACATCGCGAGCATGCGTTCGGTGACAAGAAAGCCGCCGAAGATATTGACCGACGCGAGGACGAGGGCGATGAAACCGAAAATCTTGGCTGCGAGGGCGCCGGCGCCCCCTCCGGCATGATCGCCGACCTCGACGCCCGCCGACAGCAGCGCTCCGACGACGATGACGGAGGAAATCGCGTTGGTGACCGACATCAGCGGCGTATGCAGGGCGGGTTTTACAGACCAGACGACGTAATAGCCGACGACCACGGCGAGCGCGAAAATCGCAAGGCGGAAGACGATCGGATCGATGACGCCGCCGGTCGCGGCATGAGCGCCGCCCGCCAGCTGATCGGCGTAGGTTTCCGCGTTTTCGGCGGCGTGGCGCGCCGCCGCGACAGCCTCATGCAGCCTTTGTAGAGCTTCTTGATCGATCTCGTTGGCCATCCGTGCCTCTCCCTCCGGTAGTAACATTTTTGACGGGGTCTATCTGATTGACAGCCCTTGCCGCCCGCCTCTGGCGTCACGGCCCGGTCTGATTGGCGCCTTTGCCGGATCGCGTTCTTTGCCTCGGTTTGGCGGCGCCCGTCGGAGCTGGCGAAGCGTCGGGCGCAGCCTCGGCCTCGGGCTGAGCGGCCGGCTCGATCGTCGGGGCGGAGGATTCAGGGCGGTCGTCCGGCATCTCGGGCGCCTGCGCTGTGGCCGTCGCCTGGAAGTTTGGATGCGTGAGCGCTCCTTCCCGCGTTAGAACGGTCGCCTTGACGATTTCATCGTCCCAGTTGATCGCGAGATTTTTCGTTTCGGGGTCAATCAGGGGTTTGAGGAAGGCAAGCAGGTTTCGGGCATAAAGCGCCGAGGCCGTGGCCGGAACGCGCCCGGCGACGTTCAGATTGCCGATGATCTTGACGCCATTATCGGTGACGACGGTCTCGCCCGGCCTTGAGAGCTCGCAATTGCCGCCGCGCTCGACGGCGAGATCGATGATGATCGAGCCCGGCTGCATCGAGCGCACCATCTCGGCGGTGATGAGGATCGGAGCGGCGCGTCCGGGAATGAGCGCGGTCGTGACGACAATATCCTGCTTGGCGATATGGGAGGCGGTGAGGGCCGCCTGCTTTGCCTGATATTCGGGGGACATCGGCTTGGCGTAGCCGGCCGCGGTTTCGGCCGCGGCGAATTCATCGTCCTCAACGGCGATGAATTTCGCGCCGAGCGAGAGCACTTGCTCTTTGGTTGCTGGCCGGACGTCGGTCGCAGTCACGACGCCGCCGATCCGCCGCGCCGTCGCGATCGCCTGCAGGCCCGCGACGCCGACGCCCATGATGAAGATGCGGGCCGGCTGGACTGAGCCGGCAGCCGTCATCATCATGGGAATGGCGCGTTCATAGGCCGAGGCGGCGTCGATGACGGCGCGATAGCCGGCGAGATTGGCCTGGCTTGACAGCACGTCCATCGTTTGAGCCCGCGTGATGCGCGGGATCAGCTCCATCGCAAACGCGCTGACGCCGGCGCCGGCGAGCGACTGCAATGCGTCAATGTGGTCGTAAGGGTCCAGAATGGCGAGGACGACGGCGCCGGGTTTGACGCCGGCGAGTTCCGCGGCTGCCGGGCGCCGCACCCGAAGCACGACGTCGGCGTCCTTTACAGCGGCGGCGGCGTCGGGCGCGATCGTCGCTCCGGCGGCGGCATAAGCTTCGTCCAATATCGCGGAGTTGCGGCCGGCGCGCGTCTCGACCGTGACTTCCGCGCCGAGCGCGGCGAGCGATTTCACCGTCTCGGGGGTCGCCGCGACGCGGCTCTCAATGGCGTCGTTTTCGGCTTGGACGGCTATGCGCATATAAAATTCTCCGATTGTCAGCGAGCTTTGGAGGCCAGAGGCTCAGTGCGGCCGGCGGGGCGCCGGCGGTCGGATGGAAAGCTTAGCCTGCTATGATGGCCAATAAAATAAGGATGCCAGCCACTCCGGCGGCGCTGAAAGTGAGCAGGCGCAAGAACATTTTATACGTTTTTTCATGTTCCTCGTGATCGAGGCCCGAGGGGCTGATGGATTGCGCGTGATCGTTCGTCATTGATCAGTCTCCTCCCGATGTGACATCCGCGAAGCTTTGGCCGCGAAGCTTTGGCCACGAGCGTTGGCCACGAAGCTTTGGCAATGAATCCCTCCCCATGCAAGAGGGCAAGCGGGAAAGCGCGACAATTTTGCATTCAGGCGGGGGGCCTCCCGAGAGATGTTTTGATCAATCCGGCGACGCGAGCCCGACGGCGGCGAGGGCGGCTGTCTGGCGTTCGCGCAACGCCTCGGCCGAAAAGGTTCCGATCGCCTCATTGAACATGCGATGGAAGTTTAAGCGGGCGTCGAGATGCAGAAAGGCGCCGCCGAGGCCGATCGCGGCGCGATCCATGAAGACGAATTCGCGCGGCACCCGGACTGGCCCGTTTTTCTTCAGGGCCTGATGCACGAGAAAGGCCTGTTTGCGGCCGTATTGCGCCGGCGCGACGCCATCGGCCACAGTGCGCACGCGGTCGTCGAGCAGGGGCCCGTAGATGAATCGCGCCCAGATGTTCAAGATCTCGGCTAACTCTTTGGTCAGTCCCTGAAATCCCCAGGTCTCATAGGCATGGAATGTGCGCGGAAAATCATTGTGGAGCAGGCCCTCATAGAGATCCACCACGCCGCCGACGAATTTTGGCGTGAAGATGCGGATACAGCCATAATCCAGCAGGTTAATGCCTGCCGCGCTTGCGACGTCATCCGCCGAATGCCCGCGCTCGTTGAAAACCGTATAATTGCCAAGGTGCGGATCGCCGTGGATGACGCCGAACTGGCTGAACGGAATCCACCAGGCTTTGAACATTGCCGCCGCGATGCGCGCCCGCGCGGCCTCGTCCGCTCCGGTAAAACTGAGTAATTTGCCGCCTTCGAGCCAATCCATCGTGAGGAGGCGCGCAGTCGAGAGGTCGCGGCGAATGCGCGGGACGCGAATGTCGTCAAAACGGGAGAGAATGCCAGCGTAGAGCGCCGCATGCTTCGCCTCGCGCTCATAGTCGAGCTCCTCGCGGACGCGCTCGCCGATCTCCTGCGTCATTTCCCGCGTATCGATGACGGGGTTGAGGCGCCGGTGCAGCGCGAACAAGACTTCGAGCTGGCTGAGGTCGGCCTCGACGGCCGATTTCATATCGGGGTATTGCAGCTTGCAGGCGAGCGGAGCGTCATCCTCGGCGGCGGCCCGATGGACCTGACCGAGCGAGGCCGCGGCCGCGGGGTGCAGCTCGAAGCTTTTGAAACGCTGCCGCCAGTCCGGCCCGAGTTCGGCCTGCATCCGCCGCTTGACGAAAGCCGCGCCCATCGACGGCGCATCGCTCTGCAGCTTTTGCAGTTCGTCTGCATATTCGGGCGGGAGCACGTCCGGGATCGTCGCCATCATCTGGGCGACCTTCATCATTGGACCCTTGAGACCGCCGAGCGCTCGCGCCAGAGCGGCCGCGTTGCCGGCGTCGCCGCCGCGCGAACCGATGAGGCGCGCCCCGGCGATGCGGGCGGCGACCCCTCCGACATTCGCGCCGACGCGGGCGTAGCGCGCCGCGCGAGCTGAAAAGCGATTTGCTTCGTCGTCCCTCATGCAGATCCCTGGAAACACGAACCCGCAGGAGAGACAAGCCTCTCGAACAAAGTCACGCGTCAAACGCAGGACGCAGTGAGCCTGATCAATATTCCTCTTCGATCCTGCTCCGGCGTCCTGACCATTTGACTAGAGTTGATCGCCGGGGCGCCTGTCAACGCACGCCTGCGTCAATGCATCCATCGAAACACGGAGCGCGAGCCGCCGGCGGCGCCCTCAGCTTCCCGAAAGTTCAGCTTCGAGGCGCGCGTCGAGTTCGGCGAAATCGACGCGGACCTCGACGGCGTTGTCTTCGGTCCGCCGCGAACGGAAGCCGTGCTCGGCCACCATTTGCAGCATCTTGAAGTTGTCCGCGGAAATAGTCCCCGTGACCGCCTTCAGCCCGCGCCGTCTCGCGCAGAGAAGGATTTCGGTCATGAGCTGATATCCGAGGCCGTGCGCCTTGAAGTCGGAGCGCACCATAATGTCATATTCGGCCGTTTCGGAATCTGCATGCTCTTGTGCGATGTGCACGATGCCGAAGATTTCCTCGGGGCCCGACTCCGGCAAGGTTGTCGCGATGATGGCCGCCTCCGTTTCCGGATCAAGGCTTGTGAATTTTTCGGCCATTTTACCGGCGAAATCATGCACAGCGCCGAGGCAACGGAAATGAATGTCCTCCGGCGAGGCATGGGAAAACATCTCTTCGAGACGCGCCCTGTCGTCGGGGCGCACGTAACGAAGCTGAAACAGCTCACCGTCCGGGAGCTTGATCGTATGTTGACGGTCTGACCGTCTGATCGGCTTGTTCATGAAGTTGGGCCTCATTGACCTTTTATTTTCAGCCGCGCCGCGAACAGGGTCACGCAGCGGCGCGAATCAAGCGGCGTCTTCAGCGCTTTGGCTTGATTGTTCGTTAAGATTGACAGAGAAGATGCCGTGAGCATGACAGAGCGGGCTGTCGCGGGACCGATCGGCCTTTCGACAACACCCGCGGCGCTATTCCTGCTCGGTTTCGAACTACGTCGAATTGGCGTGGATCGGCCTTCTCTCGTCATCCATATATGCCTGCGCCCGAGTAATTTCGCAAGTGCAGCATTTGGCGTCCGCGCCGGGGCGCCTCGCGAGTTGACCGTTTCAGCCGGTGCGGCGGCGAGAAGTCGCAGCCGCACAAATGCTCCGGCGCGATCTATGCGGCGGCGATGATGTGAAAGAAACTGCCGCTCGTTTGCCCGCGCCGGCCGCCTTCCATGCGTTCGGCGCCGCCATGCGCGTCCCGAACCAGGGCGAAGGGGGCGTCGGTCTCGCTGGCGGCCAATGTTGTCGCATAATGGAACTCATGGCCGCGCAGGCTCGATCCAGCGGCGCCCAAGGAGTGGGCGGCGGCGAGCCGCGCATCCCGATAACCAAGGTTGAGCTTTCGCTCAGCGAAACTGAAGCTCGCCGCGAGCAACCCGGCCATAGGATGCGCCTCGCCCGATTTGTCGACGAGGCTCTGGCCCAGCACCATATAGCCGCCGCATTCGCCGTGCACCGGCCTCCTCGCGGCAAACCGGCGGAGTCCTGCGAGAAACTGGCCGGAGGCGGCGAGCTTGCCGGCATGAAGCTCGGGATAGCCGCCGGGAAGCCAACAGAGGTCGCAGTCAGGGGACGGCGCCTCATCGGCCAGAGGCGAAAAGAAGCTGAGTTCCGCGCCGAGCCTGCGCCAGCCCTCCAAAATATGCGGATAGAGAAAAGAAAATGCGATATCCCGCGCGATGGCGATGCGCTGCGCTGGCGGGCGCAGGGCGGCGACCGGCGCCTGTCCGGGAAAAGATCCCGCGCCGGCCGACGCGACAATGGCGTTGAGGTCGCAATGCGCGCCGACGAAGGCCGCGATGGCGTCAAGCAGGGCGTCGAGACCCGCGATTTCCTCCGCCTGAACGAGTCCGAGATGACGTTCCGGCAAGTCGATTTTTGTCGTTCGCGGCAGGGCGCCGAGGACGGGAACGCCCAGCGCTTCAATCGCTTGCGCCGCGAGCCTTCGGTGGCGCTCGCTCGCGACGCGGTTCAAAATGACGCCAGCGATGTTGACGCGCGAATCATAGGTCGCGCAGCCCTTGACCACGGCGGCGGCCGATTGCGCCTGACCGCTGACGTCGACGCAGAGGAGAACCGGCCAGCCGAGCGCCGCCGCGACGTCCGCCGATGCTCCGCTGCGCCCGGGCCGCGCGATGACGCCGTCGAAAAGCCCCATCGAGCCCTCGCAGAGCACAAGATCGCAAGGCTCGCCATCCTTTGTCAGGCCGGCGGCGCCGGCGAGGGCGCACAGAAGCGGGGGGTCCATCGCCCAGCTGTCGAGATTGACGCTGTTTTGCCCGGTGGCGGCGGCGTGGAAGGCCGGATCAATATAATCCGGCCCGCATTTGGCGGCGCCGACGGCAAGGCCCTTGTTCCTGAAGGCGCGCATCAGACCAAGGGTCAGCACGGTCTTGCCGCTGCCGGAGCGCGGCGCGGCGATCAGAAGGCCGCGCGGAAAGCTCATCGCTCTCCCCCGCGAAAGCGGCGCTGATAATCCTTGTCGTAGAGCGCGCTCTCGCGGAAATCGCGCGCCTTAAGAACCTCGCCGACGAAGATCAAAGCGGTGCGCTCCATCGGCGCGGCGGCGAGCTGTTTGGCGATCGTTGCGAGCGTTCCGCGTAAAATCGTCTCGTCCGGCCAGGACGCGCGAAACACGATCGCCACGGGGCAATTGGCGCCGTAATGGGGCGTCAGCTCCGCGACCACGCGGTCGATGGCGTGAATGGAAAGGTGGATTGCGAGCGTCGTTCGCGTCGCGGCGAAAGCCGCGAGCGTTTCACGCGCCGGCATGGACGAGGCGCGCCCTTGCGTTCGGGTAAGCACGAGCGATTGCGCGACCTCCGGCAAGGTGAGTTCCGTGCGCAAAGCCGCCGCGGCGGCGGCGAAAGCTGGAACGCCGGGCGTGATCGTATAGGGAATGGCGAGCTGGTCGAGGCGGCGTAGCTGTTCGCCCATGGCGCTCCAGATCGAAAGATCGCCGGAATGCAGGCGCGCCACGTCCTCGCCCGCCTCATGGCTGCGCAAAAATTCGGCCTCGATCTGATCAAGGTCCATGGCCGAGGTGTCGATGATCCGCGCGCCCACCGGGCAATGCTCAAGCAGCGCGCGCGGAACAAGCGAGCCGGCAAAAAGACAGACGGGGCAGCGCGCGATGAGATCGCGGCCGCGCACCGTGATGAGATCGGGCGCGCCGGGTCCGGCCCCGATGAAATGAATGGTCATGATTGACGCTCTTTCGCGATGGCGCAGCTGGCGCAGGAGTCGCTGATGCGGGCGAGGATCAGTTCGGCGCCGGCGCCCGCCCCGGCCAGCGCGGCGGTCTCGGCGATCGACGGCAGGCCGAACATGTCGATGACTTTTTCCGATCGTGTCACTGCTCGTGGAGCCGCCTCGTCGAGAAGCTTGGGATCAAGAAAGACGAGCGGCATTTCAAGCTTTGCCGCCGCCGCGATCAGGCCGGGCTCCAAGCTCTTCGCCTGATGCGAGTAAAGTGCGGCAGGCGAACCCTCGCAATGCGCGCGGGCGATGGCGCGGCGCACCAGCGCCACGATGATCTCGCTGGCGCAATCTTTTCGGCATCCGACGCCGATTGCGATTTTCATTTCGTCACCGCCCATTGCGTGATGGGCATGGCCGGGCGCCAGCCGTGAAAACCGCCCAGAGGATCGGCCCGCGCGATCTCGATTTTCGTCAGATCGCCGCCATGCGTCTTGAAGCGGCGGAAAAGCTCCGCCTGAGCCTCAAGCGTCACGGCGTTGACGACGAGCCGCCCGCCTGGCGCAAGCGCCGCGAAAGCCGCCTCGAAGATCGCGGGATCGCTGGAGCCGCCGCCGACGAAGATTGCTTGCGGCGGCGGCAGCTTCGAGAGAGCACCTGGCGCCTTGCCGCAAATGATGTCGATTTGCGGCGCGCCAAGATGTCTGGCGTTGCGCGCGATCCGCTCCGCCCGGTCAGGGCGCGCTTCGATCGCTATGGCGCGATTGGCGGGGTCGAGCAGGAGCCATTCGATGGCGATCGAGCCGCAGCCTGCGCCGATATCCCATAACAGATCCCCGCGCCGGGGCGTCAGCGCCGACAAAGTGAGGGCGCGGATATTGCGCTTGGTCAGCTGACCGTCATGCTCAAACAGGCCGTCGTCCAATCCGGCGCCGATTGGCAAAAAACATGATCTCGGCTCAAGCGGAATTTCCACGGCGACCAGATTGAGCGGATTGATCTCCTCAATATCGAAGGCTTCAGCAAGGCTCGACCGGATGCGTTCTCTCTCGCCGCCCATCGCCTCCATGACGGTGATGCGTGACGTCCCCAGTCCTCGCTCGCATAAAAGCTTCGCAATGCGTGGCGGGGTCGTCTCGTCCCAGGAGAGGCACAGGAGTTTTCCGCCGGGTTGGATGGCGGGGATGAAGCGTTCGAAGTCGCGCCCATGGAGTGAAATAAGATCGCAGTTTTGCAGGCTCCAGTGCAGCCTTGCCGCGGCGAGGCTGAAGGCCGAGGGCGACGGAATGCAGAGCATTTCATCATGCGCGACATGCGCCGAAAGAAGGGCGCCGACGCCGTAGAAAAACGGATCGCCGGATGCAAGGACACAGACCGGCTCCCCCCGCCGCGCCAGAATCCGGGGCAGGGCCTGCGTGATCGGAGATGGCCAGATCATCGTCTCGACGCCGAGGGGACCGGCGAGCGCGAGATGGCGCGCGCCGCCGATGACGATTGAGGCTTGCGCGAGCAGCTCTCGCGCGGCAGGAGTGAGGCCGTCGACGCCGTCCTCGCCGATGCCGATGAGGGAGAGCCAGGGCTTTCCGGGCGCAGGCGACGCGGTCATGGCGCGAGCGGACAGGAGCTGGAGACAGAAAGATGAGGGTTCTCGTGCTTGGCGGCGCCTCCGAGGCAAGCGCGCTCGCAACGCTCCTCGCGGCGCGAAGCGACGTTGAGGCGATCATGTCTTTCGCCGGACGCACCAAGGCGCCCGTCGCGCCGCCTATTCCCTTGCGTATCGGCGGCTTTGGCGGCGCGGACGGTCTTGCGGCCTATCTCGCAGCCGAGCGCATCGACGTCCTTGTCGACGCCACTCATCCTTTTGCCGAACAGATCTCGCGCAACGCGCGGATCGCTGCGGCAAGAGCAAATATGCCGCTCATCATATTGTCGCGGCCTGCCTGGGCGCGGGAAACTGGCGATCGCTGGATCGAGGTTCCAGACATGGCGAGCGCGGTCGGCGCGCTCGGGGATAAAAGCCGCCGCGTCTTTCTCGCCATCGGACGGTTGCAGCTCGCAGCCTTCGAGGCTGCGCCGCAGCATTTCTATCTCATCCGCAGCATTGATCCGGTCGCGCCCGCTTTCCCGCATTGCCGCGCCATCGCCGCGCGCGGGCCCTTTGACGCCGATGCGGAAGAGCGCCTTCTGCGCGATGAAATGATTGACGTCATCGTTGCGAAGAACAGCGGCTCTCCGGCTGTGTTCGGCAAGATTCTTGCCGCGCGCCGGCTTGGCCTTCCCGTCATCATGGTCGAGCGTCCATATGACGCCTTGAACGCCGCGCATGATCCCGCGGAGGCGCTTGATCTGATCCTGCGTCATGGCGCGCGTCCGGCGCTGCGCGGCGTGTAGACGAAGGGTTCGCCCGCGCCTCGCACGATCACTTTGGTTTCGCTCGATCCGATGATGACCAGCGTCGCCATGTCGGCGAGGCCGGGCTCGGCGTCCGCAAGCGTCGTGACGATGATGCGCTCGTCCGCGCGGCCGATGGATTTGGCGAACATCACCGGCGTCCGCTCCGCCTTATGCTGGCGCAGCAAAGCAAAGGCGGCGCGGATCTGATCGCGGCGTGTTTTTGAGGCCGGATTATAGAAGGCCATGACGAAATCGCCTTGCGCCGCGGCAATCAATCTTTTCTCGACGAGCGCCCAAGGCTTGAGATTATCCGACAAAGAGATCGCGCAGAAATCATGACCGAGCGGCGCGCCCAATCGCGCCGCTGCCGCCTGCATCGCGGAGATGCCGGGCGACACTGCGACGTCGATCTCGCGCCACGCCGGCTCGCCGTGATCGATCGCCTCGAACACCGCCGCGGCCATGGCGAAAACGCCGGGATCGCCCCCCGACACCACAGCGACATGACGCCCTTCTTGCGCCAGGCGCAAGGCGGCGCGCGCGCGATCAATCTCGACTCTGTTGTCGCTGCCGTGCCGGACTTGCCCGGCGCGCTGCGGGCAGCGTTCGACATAGGGCGCATAGCCGACAAGATCGGTCGCCTCCGCGAGAATCCTCGAGGCCTCGGGCGTGATCCACTCCGCAAGGCCGGGGCCCAGTCCGACGACGCGCAGCGAGCCGGAGGCGCTGTTCGCCGCGCTCATGGCCGCCTGCCTTGCCCGGGAATGAGAATCATCGAGAAATAGGGCGCGAGATCGTCGGTCTTGTCTTCGAGGCGGATGATCCTTTCGGCTTCCTGCGTGCCATGTTCGACATAGATCGCGGCGCCCTCGCGGCCGGCCTCGCGGATCGCCGCGCGGACTTTGCCGAGGTTGGCGCCGAGCTTCATGATGATGGCGGCGTCGCACGCCCCAAGGCGCTGCGCGAGATCCTCTCCGCCGAGCGTAGCTGGCAGAACGCTCAACACGTCGTCGCCCCAGGTGATCGGAACTTTGGCGGCGCTCCAGCAGCCGGACATGCCCGTGACGCCGGGAATGACTTCCACAGCGAAGCGGTCCTTCAGCCGTACGTAAAGATGCATGAACGAACCATAAAATAGGGGATCGCCTTCGCAGATGAGGGCGACGTCCCGACCGGCCGACAGATGATCCGCTATCCTTTGCGTCGCGTCCTCATAGAAGGCGCGCAATGTCTCGACATAGACGGGATCGCTGAAATGCTTTTCCGTCGTTATGGGATAGAGGAGTGGCAGTTCGAGGCATGTCGGACATAGCCAGCGGTCTACGATGGCGCGCGCCTGTCCGCGCCGGCCTTTTTTGGCGAAATAGGCGACGATGGGCGCGGAGCCCAGAATCTTGGTCGCCTTGACGGTCAAGAGATCGGGATCGCCTGGGCCGAGGCCGACGCCGTAGAGCCGCCCGGAAGCGGGCGCAGACGCGATCATTCGGCGTCCCCCGCCAGCGCGTTGAGTGCGGCCGCCGTCATGGCGCTCCCGCCTTTGCGTCCGCGCATAGTGATGTAAGGCGCCGGCGCCAGTTCGATCAGCGCTTCTTTTGATTCCGCCGCGCCGACAAAGCCGACCGGCATGCCGATGATGCAGGCGGGCCGCGCGGACATGTGCTCCAGCATGTCGATCAGATGAAACAGAGCCGTCGGCGCATTGCCGATGGCGACCACCGCGCCGTCCAGCCGCTCGCGCCAGAGCTCCAACGCCGCGGCGCTGCGCGTATTGCCGATCTCTCGTGCGAGCTCGGCGACGGAGAGGTGATCGAGCGTGCAGATAACTTCGTTGCGGCTCGGCAGGCGCGATCTCGTCACGCCATTTGCGACCATCTTGGAGTCGCAAAGGATCGGCGCGCCATCGCGCAGCGCGCGGCGCGCCAGAACCGCTGCGTTTGGCGAAAAGAAAAGATCGTTGGCGATCTCAACCATGCCGCAAGCATGGATGACGCGCACGGCGACGGTCTCTTCATCCGACGTGAAGCGCGTCAGGTCGGCTTCGGCGCGTATCGTCGCAAAGGAGCGCCGGTAAATCTCCGCGCCGTCGCGAATATAGTCGAAGCGATGTCCACTTTGCTGCGCGTTCATATGCATTTGCTTTTCGCGTTTTCGTCAACGCCATGCGTCATGGTTTCCAGCATGTCGCGCGCCGCCGTCAAGGTAAGGTTTTGCGCGGCGCTTGGATCGTAGGGCGTCCCGTTGATGATGAGATCGTAAAGGCCGCCCCTGCCGACCAGCGTCACCGGCGTTGGCCGCGGCCTGGCGCAGCCCTTTTGACAGCCGGACACGTGCAAGGCAATGCTGGCGCCGTTGAACCGTCGCGCGATGGCCGCAAGCGCCAATGCATCCTCGCGCGTTTGCGTCGTCGCGCGTTCGCAGGCGGGAGCGCCGCCGCAGGCCGCGAGGCGAAGCCGCGCATCGTCGGGAGCGACGATGAAATTTGCCGCTGTGAAATGACGCCGCAAAGCGTCGTTCGCCGAGGCGTCCACATGCGGCAGGAGCAGCGCGCGCCAGGGCGTCAATCTGATCTCGGCCGCCGCATAGGTCTCCGCAGCCTGAGCGGCCGCGTCAAGCATGTCGGCGGTGAGTCGGCCAAAGGGCGCGCCAGCGCCAAAGCAAAATGAGTCGTCAAAGCTGATCAGTCCGATCGGGGAAGGCGCCTCGATGCGGCCTTGTTGTCGCGCTGGCGTCGGAGTGAGGCCGGCGGATTCGGCGATGACGGCGGAACCGCATTGTGATATGAGGTCCATCATTCGTCGCGGCGGCTCCGACAGGGCGTCGCCGAGCTTAAGAAAAGAGCGGGCGAGATCGAGGGCCGTTGCGACGACCCTGTTGGGCGCGCAAAAACCGAGACTAACCGCGTCGCTCGATACGCCACCAATCGAAATCGCGAAGTCATCATGCGCATTGCGATAGGCGAAGCGGATGTCGGCGGGCTCGTCCTCGAGCGACAACGCGCCGCCATCATCGATTAGAAAGCCGAATTTGCCGGGCAGGCGATGCAGATCAACCGCCGCGACGAGCGCGGCTTCGAGCGCCTTGCCGATCGGGCCGACGTCAATCGCAGCCCCAAGTCCTGCGAGCGGACTGACCATCACGTTGCGTATGGCTTCGGCGGCCGGATCTTCATCGATGAGGCCGAGCTCGCTCAGCCTTTCTGTAAGAGCGGCGAGCGTGGCTTGAGATACGCCGCGCAACTGCAGATTGCCACGCGCGGAAAGATCGATGAGACGATTGCCACAGGAGCGCGAAGCGTTGGCGATCGCGCGCATCGTTGCGGCGCCGACAATGCCGCCGCTGATGCGAAAGCGCAGGAGAAAACCATCTTTCGCCAGCATCGGGGAGAGCGCGCCGGGGCACCAGCCTCTGCGCAATTCGGTGCGAATTAGCATGAAAGGCTTTCCCGCATCGATGCGAGAGTGTCGAGCGTGGAATTGCGCCGGCCTTGCCAGAAGCCGCGCCGCAGCGCCGCTTCAAAGCGGGCCACGATGCAGAGCGCCGCTTTCGGGTTTTCAGCGACGAGAAAATCGCGCACGTCTGGATCGCCGCAGGTGGCGTCAAAAAGCAGCTCGAAATGCCGGCTCGAGACGGCGTCGCTCATGATGGCGAGCGTGAAAAGATGATCGACGGTCTCCGCGATCTCGGCGCCGCCACGATGGCCGTGGCGCATCTGGCCTCTGATCCAGTGCGGATTGCTGGCCCTGCCGCGCACGATCCGGGCGACTTCCTCGGGCAATGTTCGCACCTTTATCGCGCCGGGCCGCGTCGTCTCCACATGATAGATCGGCGCATCATTGCCAAGCAGTTGCGCGGCCGCGGCGAAGCCGCCTTCATGATCGACGATCGCGTCGGAGTCGAGAAGATCCTGTTCGTCCTGGTCCTGCACATGGATCATTGCGTCGGCGCTTGCGACGCGCTCGGTAAAGCCGGGGCTCGCGATCCCTTCGCCCCGGGCGCCACCATAGGCGTGGGAAGTCGCATCGAGATAGAGCTGGCCAAGTTCTTCGCGCGATAGCGTGGCGTCTGCGTCCATTGCGCGGGAAAGTCCGAGGCCATAGGCCGATGGCGCGGCGCCGAAGATGCGCGAAGGCGCGACGCCGGCCGCACGCCGCGCGGCCGCCAACGGATTAGCCTCGTCATCTTCATCGATTTCAGAGACGGCGCGTACAGCCGAATCGAAAAGCGCGATCTGGGCCGGAAAGACATCACGAAAGAGCCCCGAGATGCGCAGCGTCACGTCGACGCGCGGACGATCGAGCCTCGCCGGAGAGATGATCTCGAAACCGGTGACACGGGAGGAGGCGTTGTCCCAGACCGGCTTGACGCCAAGCAAGGCCAACGCCTGCGCGAGATCATCGCCCCCGGTGCGCATGGTGGCGCTGGCCCAAAGATCCATGACGATTCTCTTTGGCCATTCGCCATTGTCCTGCGCATGACGGCTCAGTACTTCCTGAGCGGCGCGCTGACCGATCTCCCAGGCGGTGCGGGTTGGAACCGCGCGCGGATCGACTCCATAGAGATTGCGGCCCGTCGGCAGCACGTCGATGCGTCCGCGCGATGGCGCACCGCCAGGACCTGGCTGAACGAAACGCCCGTCGAGCGCCGCGAGCAGGCCTTCGCGTTCAGTCTCGGCGCAGCGATCAATCAGCGCAGATAGCGGCGCGGCGTCGCCTGCGCCGTCGGCTTTCGCGAGCGTTGCGACGTTTGCGTCGCGAACCGCCGCCGCCGGCGCACGTCCAAATACATGCAAGCCATCGCCGATGCGCATATCCTTGAGATCGCAAAGCCATGCATCGAGACGCTGCAAGCCCGCCATAGGATCGTCATCGTCATTTAACCCGCAGTCCTGCGCGAGGCCGGTCTCTTCGGCGCGAGCGAGAATGGCTTTGGCGAGCAGTCTGGCGCGCTTGCGATCCAGCATTTCGGCGCTTGCATATTCGTCGAGCAGAGCTTCTATTTCCTGCGCCGCGCCGTGGCTTTGCGCGGATGTTAAGGGCGGCGTCAGATGTCCGATGATCAGGGCGTTCAAGCGGCGCTTGGCCTGCGCCGCTTCGCCCGGATTATTGACGATAAAGGGATAGATGACGGGCGTTGCGCCAAGCACCGCCTCGGGCGCGCAGGCTTCGCTCAATGCAATGGCTTTGCCCGGCAGCCATTCGAGCGTGCCATGTGCGCCGCAGTGAATGATCGCGTGGATGCCGGCGACGCGACGCAGCCAGACATAGAAGGCGACATAGGCGTGGCGCGGCGCCAGAGCGACGTCATGATATTGCGCTTTGCGCTCGGCGCTCGATCCGCGATCGGGCTGCAAGGCGACATAGAAGTTTTGCGCGTGCAAAATTGGGAATGAAAAGAAGCCCTCGATGGAGTATGGGTCAGAGGCGGGATCGCCCCATTGCGCGTTGAGCGTCTCGGTAAAGGGGCGCGGCATGTCGCGCAGCGCCTCTTCGTAATCGGCAAGGCTCAGGCGCCCGGTCGCGGCTCCGGATTCAAGGCTTCGCATGAGATGATCTTCATGCGGCAAAGGTCCGATGGCGTAGCCCGCCTCGCGCAGCATTTCGGCGATCGACGCGACGCTCTTGGCCGTATCGAGACCCACAGCATAGCCGCCGCGTCCCGCCTTGGCCGGATAATCGGACAGGATGCAGGCGAGGCGGCGCTCAGCCGGAGCCGTCTTGCGCAAATCGACCCAGGCTGTTGCAAGGTCCGAGACGAATGCGACGCGTGAATCGCAGGCGGCGTGAACCAATGGCGTGAATTCAAGATCCGGCCGAGGCGGCGCCTGCCTTTTGAAGGCGATCGCGCGCGTGATCAGGCGTCCATCCATCTCCGGCAGAACGACATTCATGGCGAGATCCGCGCCGCAAAGGCCGCGCGGGTCCGCTTTCCATTGTGCTTCGCCAGCGCCGGAGAAGATGACTTGCAGCACGGGGGCGTCGGCTTCATCGAGGACGCTGCCGCCTTCGTCGAGCCGCGCCGAGAAGGCCGTCGCGTTCAAAACCACATCGGGTTGTCCGCATGCAATCGTCTCGTGCAAGAACCTGACGGCTCTGACATCTTTGAGGCTCGTCACGAAGATGGGCTCGACGTCGAATCCGCGCGCGGCGAGCGCGTCGGCGAGCGCGATGATCGGCGCCGTATCGTCAACCAGCATATATGACCGATAAAATATAATGAGCGCGCGCCGCTTGGCCCCACGCGTCAGTCTGCGGGCCGCCGTGAAGACGCCCGCGGCGGCAATAGTCTGCTTTGCGCCCCATACGGCCGGCGCATCGAGGCGAGCCTCGATCCAGTCGAGAACCGCTCCGATATTCCCCGCGCCGCCGCTTTGAAAGCGCGCAAAAATCTCTTTGAGGTCTTCGGCGGCCATGTTGGACGCCTCGGCCAGGCGTTGGTCTTCCGCTGCGTCGCCTGGAATGATGGCGAGCAAGACGCCGTGCGCCCGCGCGACGCGGCAAAATTCCTCGACGCCGTAGCGCCAATAGTCGAGGCCGCCGAGCAGGCGGATCAGAATGAATCGCGATTTGGCGATGACTTTTTCGGCGTAAAGATCGATGGAATAGGGATGCTTGAGGACGGCGAGATTAGCCAGCCGAACGCTCATCGCGCCGCCGGGCCGAGACCGCGCGGCCGCCGCTACAGCGCCGAGATCGCTGTCGGAAAATGAGAGGAACACCAAATCGGCCGGCGTCTGCGCAAGGTCGATGGCGGCTTCGGCCTCATCGAGCGATCGGCTTTCCGTCCGCAAAAGATGCATTCAGCGCTCCAGCATCCGCTTGATCGCGGCGGCGTCGAGGCCCTTTTTCCCAATGATCACGAGGCGCCCGCAGCGCGCCTCGCCCGACTCCCAGGGCCGGTCGAAGCTATGCTGGAACCTGTTGCCGACGCCTTGCACGAGAAGGCGCATCGGCTTGCCGCGCGCCTCGACGAAACCCTTGATCCGCAGCACGTCGTGAGCCTCGGCGACAGCCTCCAGCCGGCGAATGAAAGGGGCGGCCTCGTCAATAGCGTCGACCTCCATGATAAGGCTTTCGAAGTCATCATGGTCGTGCTCGGCTTCTTCATCATGATGCGAGCGCCGGTTCGACACGTCATCTTCGGCGGCGGCGCCAAGGCCGAGCAGAACCCGCGCGTCGATCCGCCCCTGCTGCGACGCGATCACTTTCGTCGCGCGAGGCAGGAGCGCCTTGATGTCAGAAGCGATGCGGGCTTGCTCGGGCGCGGCGATGAGGTCGATCTTGTTCAAGACGATAAGGTCGGCGCAAAGCAATTGGTCTTCAAAGACTTCTTCGAGGGGATTGTCATGGTCGATCGAGGGATCGGCTTGCCGCTGCAGTGCGAGCTTTTCCGGATCGTCAACGAAGCGGCCATCGGCGACGGCCGCTCCATCGACGACGGCGATGACGCCATCGACCGTCAATCGCGCGCGCACGCCCGGCCAGTCGAAAGCCTTGACGAGCGGCTTCGGCAGCGCGAGGCCGGATGTCTCGATGATGATATGTTCAGGCGGCGGATCGAGCGCGAGAAGCCTTTCGATGGCGGGAAGAAAATCATCCGCGACCGTGCAGCAGATGCAGCCGTTGGCGAGTTCGATGATGCTGTCTTCCGCGCAATCGACCTCGCCGCAGCCCTTGAGGATGTCGCCATCGACGCCGATGTCGCCGAACTCATTGATGATCAGGGCGAGACGGCGTCCTCCCGCGCTGGCGAGAATATGGCGGATCAGCGTCGTCTTTCCGGCGCCGAGGAAGCCGGTCACGATGGTCGCGGGAATGCGCGAAAGACGGCTGTGGGAGAGATCGTTCATCAAGCCCCGGTCCTTGAATTGCACGGGGGCTTTTGCCGGCGGCTGTGGCGCAGCCGCCTTCGCCTGCGGGGACCGCCGGCATCGATTGGGGCCGGAGCTCCCCGCCGGCCTATCCTCGATCGAACGGCAGGTTTCCTGGCTTGCGGATCGGCGTCGCATGCCGCCTTCCCAAGGGTTTTAAGGCCCCCAGTGGCGTCCCGGCATGCGACTACCCGCTTACAGTTGCGGGGGCAGCTGTGGATTGGCGTTCTTCCGAACGCGGCGCCACATTCCCATTTACCCCTCGTATAGAGGGACCGTTACAGGCCAGACACTAGACGGAATGGGCGCTATGTCAATCGGAAGCCCCAGCCTCACTTGAAGCAGTCGTCGACCGTCTTTTCCCAGTCGACCGGCTTCGCCTCGTGGTCGCTCGGCCGCTCGCGGCCCAATGCGCCGTCCGAGCGCGCCCGCAAATAGGTGTAAATGGGGTTGAGATAGCACATGACGTTCTTGTTTTCCCCGAACGAGGGCATCACCAGATCCTGCGCCGCGGTGACGTCACGCTTGCCGCCGATGATCGTTCCGAGCACCTGCTGGGTCGAGAGCGACTTCAAAGAATCGACGAGAGAGGGCGCATAGGAGGAGCCGAGGGCGTCCGGACCGTGGCACTGGAGGCAGTTGGCGCCGTACATGCGGTAACCGATGAAGGTGTACCAGTCGACTTTGCCGTCCTTGCCGATCTTGTAGGTCGGGTTGCCGTCCTTATCAAAATATTGCCCGTCCGTCGAACTGACGGGCGCTGGGTCACCGGCTCCATCAGAGCGAGCCGCGCTCGCGGCGACGACAAAACCGCCGGCGAGCAGGCAGCGAAGCAGAGCCGTTATCTTCATCCTTGATCCTCCCATCGCCCGCAGCGGGCTTCGTTTTTTGACCGGCCGACGGCATAAGTCGAAACATCGACGTCGGCCAAGCACGATTGTGTGACGAGAAAAAGCAAACTTGCCAAGCTGCAATAAGGTCGCAACCCGCGCCCGCGATTTTTAATGTATGAATCACGAAAAGGCGGCCGTTTTGTCTGCGGTCATCGTCGCCTTTGCAACAGGCTTTGACGGGACGGCTGCGTTGAGCGAATTATCGGATGAGGCGAAAGCCTTGCGCCACCGTGAAAAAATGCAAAAGCGCAAGGCCGTTCAGGACGCCGAGGTCGCCGGCAAAGCCATCACCGGAAAAGGACTCCTGATCGTCCACACCGGCGCCGGCAAGGGCAAGTCGACGGCGGCCTTCGGACTTTTGCTGCGCGCGCTCGGCCATGGCTGGCGGTGCGGCGTCGTGCAATTCATCAAGGGAGCCTGGGAGACTGGCGAGCGCGACATGTTCCGCCGCTTTCCCGATCTCGTCGCCTGGCATTCGATGGGGGAGGGGTTTACCTGGGAGACCCAGGATCGCGCGCGCGACGTGGCCGCGGCCGAAGCGGCCTGGGCGAAAGCGCTGGACCTCATGGCCGATCCCGCGATCAAGCTGATCGTGCTCGATGAGCTGAACATTGCGCTGCGCTATGATTACCTGCCGCTCGCGATGGTCGTCGCGGAGCTTAGCGGCCGCAGACCCGACCTCCATGTCATCGTCACGGGCCGCAACGCCAAGGCGGAGCTCATTGCGGCCGCCGATCTCGTCACCGAAATGAGTTTGGTCAAGCATCATTTCTCGGCTGGCGTCAAAGCGCAGCAGGGCATCGAGTTTTGATGCGGCGCGCAAAAGTCCTGATGCTGCAGGGCACCGGGTCCGACGTCGGCAAATCGCTGATCGTCGCCGGTCTCTGCCGCGCTTATCGCAACCGCGGCCTCAAAGTCCTGCCTTTCAAGCCGCAGAACATGTCGAACAATGCCGCCGTCACCGCGGACGGAGGCGAGATTGGGCGCGCTCAGGCGCTGCAGGCGCTGGCTTGCGGCGCCGTGGCGAGCGTCGACATGAACCCGGTGCTGCTCAAGCCGCAAAGCAACATTGGCGCGCAGGTGGTGCTGCGCGGGCGCGTCGTTGGGACCGCCGCGGCGCGTGAGTATCAGGACTGGAAGCCGAAGCTGCTGGCCCCCGTTCTCGAAAGCTTCGAGCGCCTTGCGCAAAAGTGCGATCTCGTCATCGTGGAAGGCGCGGGAAGCGCCTCGGAGATCAATCTGCGCAAGAATGACATCGCCAATATGGGATTTTCACGCGCCGCTGACGCGCCTGTGATTTTGATGGGAGATATCGACCGTGGCGGCGTCATCGCCCAGATCGTCGGGACCAAGGCGGTGATCGATCCCGCCGACGCGAGGATGATCAAAGGCTTTCTCGTCAACAAATTTCGCGGCGATCCGGCGCTTTTTTCGGACGGCATGGCGCTGATCGAGCAAATGACCGGTTGGCCGAATCTGGGGCTTATTCCATTTTGCCCTGACGCGGCTCGCCTGCCGGCCGAGGACGCTCTTGGCCTGGCCGGGAAGCGGCGTTCGGGGACCGGAAAAATCCTCGTCGCCGTTCCGCTCCTGCCGGGGATTTCCAATTTCGACGATCTCGATCCTTTGGAGCTCGAGAGCGATCTTTCGCTCATCATGGTCCGCTCCGGCGAGCCTTTGCCGGCGGAAGCAACGCTCGTTCTTCTGCCGGGCTCCAAAACGACGATCGCGGATCTTTCGGCTTTCCGGCGCGAGGGCTGGGACATTGACCTTGCCGCCCATGTGCGGCGCGGCGGCCATGTCATCGGCCTCTGCGGCGGATATCAGATGCTGGGCCAACGCCTTAGCGACCATCAAGGCCTGGAGGGCGCGCCCGGCGAGACGGCGGGGCTTGGTCTGCTCGATATCGCCACAGAACTCGCGGCCGAAAAGGTTTTGGCTCCCGTGCGGGGCAGGGAGGCGGCCGACGGCGCGCCATTCAAGGGCTATGAGATGCATCTTGGCCGCACCGAGGGTGCTGGCTGCGATCGGCCGATGGTTATTTTCGACGACGGCCGCCGCGATGGCGCCGTCTCCGCCGACGGCCGCATCAGCGGCTGCTACGTGCATGGATTGTTCAGCGAGCCGGCGCAGCGCAGCGCGCTGCTGGCGCGCCTCGGCGGCTCTGGCTCGGGCCTATCTTACGAGGCGTCGGTCGAAAGCGCGCTCGACGCCATCGCCCGGCATCTTGAGACCCACATGGACCTCGACCTGCTGCTTACCCTCGCACAATAAGAAGCAGTGCGGCGAGCGCCAGCGCGCCCCAGTGGACGAGGCAGGCGCGTCGATAAAGGGCGAGCGCGCGAAAAATATCCCGGCTCGTCGCGGCGCTCTCGCCGCTGCCGATCCAGGCATCAGCGATTTCCTTGTCGCCATAGCGGCGCGGGCCGCCAAGTTTGAGGCCAAGCGCTCCGGCGAATGCCGCCTCCGGCCAGCCGGCGTTCGGGGAGGCGTGGCCGCGCCCGTCGCGCAAGGCCGTGCGCCATGCGACCCCCGCGCCAGCGCCTTTCAGGAACATGGCGGCGACGGCGATCCAGAGGACGGACAAGCGGGCGGGAAAGAAATTCACGACATCATCGAGTTTGGCGGCGGCGTAGCCGAAGGCGGCATGGCGCGGCGTCAGGTGGCCGATCATGCTGTCGGCTGTATTGATCGCCTTGTAGCAGACGCCGCCGGGGAGACCGCCAGCGGCCAGCCAGAACGCCGGCGCGACGATCCCGTCGGAAAAATTCTCGGCGAGGCTCTCGATCGCCGCCCGGGCGACGCCCGCCGCATCCAGAGCGCTGACGTTGCGCCCGACGATGGCGGCGACCGCGGCGCGGCCTGCCTCCAGCCCGCGATGCTCAAGCGCCAACGCCACGGCGCGGACATGAGAATGGAGGCTGCGTTGCGCAATCAGGCTCGAAGCGATAAGCGCAAGCAGGCAAAGCGCGATCGAATTCGGCAGGGCCAAGTGAACGATGAGGGAGCTGATGACGAACGCCGCGCCCCCGGCGGCGGCCAATATGAAGCCAAGCGCGGCCGCGCCGAGAATGCGCCGTTCCGCGAAAGACCGGTCCTCGCGATTGAGGCGCCGGTCGCAATACGAGATCAAAGCGCCGATCCAGCTGACCGGATGGCCGAGCGCCGCGTAAAGCGCGGGCGGGTAGCCAACCACGGCCTCGATCGCTACAGCAAGGACGGCCAGCTCAAAATGCGCGGTGAAACCCATGGGTCGAAGTCCGGCGGAATCGGTGAAGGCGGTAAGGCGTTAAACCATGATCGAGGACAGATTGACCGGCTTTCCGAGGAGGCGCCGCAATTGAGCGGCAACACGGAACGCGCGACTGACCTTATCCCCGGCCATGACGCTGGAAGGCAAGCTCATGGCGGCGATCTTTCGGCTGCGCGCCGGGCTTTTCCATACGCGCCTGAGCCTTGGCTTGATCTTTCGACCGGCGTCAATCCTTATTGCTATCCTTTCTCGCCGCCGTCCGCCGAAAGCTCGACGCGTCTGCCGGACGCGGCGGGGCTGGCCGCGCTCGAGGCCGCCGCCAGGACCGCCTATGGGGCCTCGCGTGACGCGGAGATTGTCGCGGCTCCGGGGACGCAGGCCATCATCAACTGGCTGCCGCATCTCTTTCCGGCGCGTCGCGTCGGCATCCTTGGCTTTACCTATTTCGAACATTTTTCCGCCTGGCGAGCCTCTGGCGCTGCGACGTCGATCGTCAATGATCTCGACGGGTTTGGCGACAAGGATGTCGGCGTCATCGTCAATCCAAATAATCCGGACGGCCGGCTCATTGCCCGCGACGACCTTCGCGGCTTGGCGGAAGGCTTTCGGGAGCGCGGCAAACTTCTCATCGTCGATGAAGCCTTCGCCGATTTTCTTGAACCCGGCGTCAGCCTTGCGCCAGACCTGCCGCGATCCGGCGCCATCGTTCTGCGATCCTTCGGCAAGACCTTTGGCTTGCCGGGGCTCCGGCTTGGCTTCGCCATCGCGCCGCGCGACATGGCTTTGAAGCTGCGTGCGGCGTTCGGGTGCTGGCCAATCTCAGGCGCAGCGATCGCGATCGGCGCGCAAGCCCTTGCCGATTCGCCGTGGTTCGCGGCGGCGCGCGAAAGGCTGAAGGGGGACGCCGCGGCGCTCGATGCGATTCTCAAAAGCGCGGGTTTTGAGCTTTATGGCGGGAGCCCGTTATTCCGTCTTGTGGCCGCGCCCGACGCCGGGCGGCGTTTCAAGGCGCTGGCCAGGGCCGGGATTTGGGTGCGGCGCTTCGACGCGCGTCCAGACTGGCTTCGTCTCGCGATACCGGGACGTGAGAACGATCGCGACCGCCTTCGACGCGCCCTTGGCGTTGAAGCGCCAAACGTCGTTGAGGCGATGTAATAGATTATACGAATTCTAAACTTGACTTGTTAGAGTGATTATAAAGTTTCATTCTCCTATTTCAAGATGTCATCGTTTTAGTCTAAGAGTCCTCGTCAATCGAGACGCGATAACCGCTTCGCGTTGCTGGCCTGTCCAGTTTCTGTGCGCTGAGGCGTCGCAAGGAGAAAAAATGAAGCTATTTGGCCCTGCTCTCGTCGCTCTCGCCCTGGCGTCTTTCGTCGCGGTTCCCGCCATCGCCAAGGAATATCCCATCGGTAAGCCGCAGGAGCAAGGCGGCATGGAGATCGGCGCCGTCTATCTGCAGCCGATCGAAATGGACCCGCCGGACATGATGCGTCCGGCCAAGGATTCGGACGTTCATCTTGAAGCCGACATCCACGCGGCGAAAGGCAACGTCAACGGATTTGCACAGGGCGACTGGATCCCCTACCTTGGGGTCGATTACGTTTTGACCAAGCTCGACGACAATCAGACCCTCAAGGGCAGCTTCATGCCGATGGTCGCCGCCGACGGCCCGCATTATGGCGATAACGTCAAACTATTCGGTCCCGGCAAGTATAGGCTCGCCCTGACGATCATTCCGCCGAATGAAAATCCGCATGCCCACTTCGGACGTCATGTCGATAAGGAGACCGGCGTCGCGCCCTGGTTCAAGCCCTTCACCGTCGAGTATGAGTTTACTTACGCGGGGCCCGGGAAGAAGGGCGCCTATTGACCGCCGGCAGGCCGCTCCCCTTATGTCAGCATTCGGCCTCAAGGCGCGCCGCGTCAGCATGGAAGGCAAAAGCTTGAAGAATGTTGCGACGCTTTGGCTTGTCTTGAGCCTTCTTTTGATCGGAGCGCCTCTCAGCGCCGACGAAGAGCCGACGTTTACGCTCGAGTTCCACGACGGCAAGGTCGCGCCCTTGCGCGTCGAGGTGCCCGCCAACACGCGCTTCAAGCTTGAACTGCGTAATACGGGCGATACGCCGGCGGAATTCGAAAGCGCTGAATTGCGCAAGGAAAAAGTGCTTGCGCCAAATTCGACGTCGATCCTCGTGTTCAGGACGCTGGACCCCGGCGAATATCAGTTTTTCGATGATTTTCACCCGGACGCGCCAAAGGCCGTTATCATTGCGAAATGAATAGCTCTTGTCTGGAACGGCCTCTGCCTCGCAATAAAGTGAGGCGCAGCGCGACCGGTCGCAGACATTTTGGAGAAAAGCATACGTTAAGCGAGGCGCTGGCGACGTCAGGCGTGAGAGCGGAGACCTGAATTCGATGGCTTATCTGGTTGCGAGAGAGACCGAGGCGGATCTCGCGGGGGGGCCGTCGGCGCAGGGGGGCGAGCCGCCGCGGCGCTCGCCGTTGTCGCGCGCGCTCGGCCATTTCGGCGATTGGCTGCGGCTCCATCAGAAACTGATCCGGCGCGTGCAGTGGGTCGTCGTCTTCGCTTATCTCTTGCTGGTCGCGGTTCCTGCATTCCTGCCTTTGCCGGAACGCACGGCGCATATCTGGACCAATCTCACGCTCTTCGCCCAATTCGCCTTCTGGGGCGTCTGGTGGCCTTTTGTGCTGCTCAGCATGGTGCTGGTCGGACGCACCTGGTGCGGCGTTTTCTGTCCGGAAGGGGCGCTGACGGAAATGGTCAGCCGTCACGGCCGAGGCCTTGCGGTGCCGCGCTGGGTCACCTGGAAATTCTGGCCTTTCGTCGCTTTCGTCTGCACCACGATTTACGGCCAGATGATCAGCGTCTATCAATATCCGAAGCCTGCTCTCCTGATCCTCGGTGGCTCGACGGCGGGCGCGATCGGCATTGGCTATCTTTACGGCCGCAACAAGCGCGTCTGGTGCCGTTATCTTTGCCCCGTGAATGGCGTCTTCGGCCTTTTGGCGAAGCTCGCGCCGGTTCATTTCAGGGTCGACGAAGAGGCCTGGTCGAGATCGCGGCATGCGCATAACGCAGGCGTCAGGCGGGTGAATTGCGCGCCGCTGGTGCCGCTCCGGTTGATGAAGGGCAATCACGATTGCCATATGTGCGGCCGCTGCAGCGGGTTCCGCGACGCCATCGAACTTGCGCCGCGTTCGCCAAATCAGGAGATCGTCGAGGTCGCGGGCGCGGCGCCCAAGCCCGTCGAGACGCTGCTCATCGTTTTCGGCCTGATGGGGGTCGCCGCTGGCGCGTTCCATTGGGGGGCGAGCCCCTGGTATGTCGAGATCAAGCAGGATCTGGCGACCTGGCTCATCGACAGCGGCGTCATGTGGCCTTTGCAGGCTTCGGCTCCGTGGTGGATTTTCACCAATTATCCGGACGTCAACGATCAGCTGACCCTTCTCGACGGCGCCGTTCTCATATTCTACATCGCCGCCACCGCCGTCGCCATTGGCGCCCTGGTTTCAGCCTGCCTGTACGGCGCGACGCGCAGTCTCGGCGCCTATGCCTCGGAGCGCTATCACCATCTCGCGCAAAGCCTCATTCCGATTGCGGCCTGCGGCGTCTTTCTGGGCCTTAGCATGACCACTGTTTCCCTGCTGCGGGCCGAAGGCGTCTCGTTCGCTTTCCTCAGCCTCTTGCGCGCCGGATTGCTGGGGGGCGCGGCGCTCTGGTCGATCGTTCTGGCATGGCGGATCGCCGGCCGCTGGACCAAAAGCCCTCTGCGCCGTTTCGCTGCGACAGCGGGCGCCGGGCTTGCCGCCTCGATCGGCGTCTTCAGCTGGGCGCTGCTTTTCTGGATCTGGTAGGGTTTTAGCGCCGCCGCGAGGTCAGTTGAGCGCCGGGAGGAGTTCGCGTGAGCATCCTGGGGACCTTTGAGCTAGGCAAGGGAAATTTTTATCCGGCGGCCGTCATCTTCATCGTGGGAGCCGCGGAACTCGGCAATTGGATCGGGCGGCGGTATCGTGGACCTTCATCGCAAGGCGCCGACATCGGCACGCTGACCGCCGCGGCTCTTGGTCTGCTCGCGCTGCTGCTGGCTTTCAGTTTCTCCATTGCTCTGTCGCGTTTTGACGCTCGCTGCAAAATGGTGCTGGAGGAGGCCAACGCCATCGGCAGCACGGCGAATTTCGCCCTCATGCTGCCGGAGGCGGCGCAAGGACCTGTCCTCGCCTTGCTGCGTGACTATGCCGCCGTTCGGGTGAGGCTCGGCGTTTCCGCCGACCGGTCGGATATGGAAAGAGAGATCGCTCAATCCCTCGACATTCAGGGGAAGCTGTGGCGGCAGGCCGTGGCCGTGAGCGCGGCGGCCCCGCAGTCGCTCCCGGTCGATCGCTTCGTCGCATCCTTGAACGAGATGAATAACATCCATGAAAAGCGCCTCACGGCGTTGCGCTATCCCGTCCCCGTCGCCGTGATGGCCATGCTGATCTGCGTCGCAATGGTGGCGATGGGGTTCACCGGCTATAATTCCGGCGTCGTCGGGGCGAAGAGGCGTGTGCCGGACCTCATCATGTCGCTCACGGTCGCGGTGCTGATCATGCTGGTTTTCGATCTCGACAGGCCGACTCACGGGCTCATCCGGGTGCCGGCGCAGCCGCTCATCGACGCGGCGCAAGGCATCAGCCGGTAGGCTCTCGGGTGGGGCTCAGCCTATGGGCGGCTTTTGCGCAACGCTGTCGATGATAGCGGGGAGCGCGGCCCATGCAGGAAAACGAAAGCCGGCGGCTTCGCAGCCGCAAGGCGCGCGGCGGCGTTTTCGGGCAGCCTATAGGGAGCGAGCATCCGTCCCGCCCGCGTCGACATGGCCTTTAGTGTCGAGCCCGGCCGGTCGATGATCGCGATCGGCACGAGAGCGACGAGATCGCGCCAGCGTTTCCAGCGGTGAAATCCGGCGAGATTGTCGGCGCCCATGATCCACACGAAATGAACGCCGGGGCAACGTCGTTTCAAATAAGCGACCGTCTCGAAACTGTAGGTCGTGTCGATCGCCGCCTCGACGCCTGTGACCTTGATCCGTGGGTGGCAGGCGAGCTTTTGCGCCGCAGCCATGCGCTGACCCAGAGGAGCGAGTTCCGTCTTATCCTTCAGCGGATTGCCGGGACTGACGAGCCACCAGACGCGATCGAGCCGCAATCGCCGCAGCGCCAGCAAGCTCGCCGCGCGATGCCCCTTATGTGGCGGATTGAAGCTCCCGCCGAACAGCCCGACGCGCAGCCCTTTATAGTGCGGCGGCAGCCTGACAAGTCCTGGATGTTCTTGTCCGCCCCTGTGCCCTTCGAGCGAAGCGACGTCTATTTGCCTGTAAAGCGCCTCAAGACGTGGCGGGCTGATCCTCACGGACGAATCTGCCCGCTGCCATGCACCCGATATTTGAACGAGGTCAGCTGTTCGAGCCCGACAGGACCTCGCGCATGCATCCGCCCTGTGGCGATGCCGATTTCGGCGCCGAAGCCGAATTCGCCGCCGTCGGCGAATTGCGTCGAGGCGTTATGGACGACGATGGCCGAATCGACCTCTTTGAGGAAACGCTCCGCGGTCGCCGCATTCTCGGTGATGACGCCGTCGGTATGATGCGAGCCATAAGTTTCGATGTGCGCGATCGCCTCGTCGATCCCCTCGACGACGCGCACGGCGATGATGGCGTCGAGATATTCCTTGCCCCAATCCTCCGGCCTCGCCGGCGTGACGCGGGGGGCGGCGGCGCAGGCCTCCGCGTCGCCGCGCACGGCGCAGCCGGCCTCGATCAGCATTTTGACAAGCGGGCCAAGATGCGTCGGCGCGCAGGCGCGATCAATGAGCAGCGCCTCCACCGCGCCGCAAACGCCGGTGCGGCGCATTTTCGCGTTGAGAATGATTCTGGACGCTTTCGCGAGATCGGCGTCGCGATCGACAAAAATATGCACGACCCCTTCAAGATGGGCGAAGACGGGCACGCGCGCTTCTTCTTGCACCCTGGCTACAAGGCTCTTGCCCCCGCGCGGCACGATCACGTCGATATTGCCGGAGAGCCCGGTCAGCATCGCGCCGACGGCGGCGCGATCAACGACGGGCACGAGCGTGATCGCCGCGGGGGGCATCCCGGCCTCGGTGAGCCCCGCGACGAGACAGGCGTGGATCGCCTGCGTCGAGCGCTGGCTCTCGGAGCCGCCGCGCAGAATCGCGGCGTTGCCGGCCTTGAGGCAGAGCGCGCCGGCGTCCGCGGTCACAGCGGGGCGGCTTTCATAAATAATGCCGATGACTCCGAGCGGGGTCGCGACCCGTTCGATCAACAGTCCGTTCGGACGTTCAAAGCGCGCGAGCACGCGTCCGACGGGATCGGGCAGGGCGGCGATCTCCTCGACGCCTTTCGCCATGGCTTCGATGCGGCCGGAATCGAGGTTCAGGCGATCAAGGAAAGAGCCGGAGACGCCTTTGGCCTTGGCTGCGGAAAAATCCTGCGCATTGGCCGCCATGATCGCTTCGGCATTGGCCCGGATCGCCGCGGCCGCTGCTCGCAGGGCGTGGTTTTTCGTCTCCGTCGACGCGAGAGAGAGCGTGTGGGCCGCTTGGCGCGCTTTGCGCCCCAGTCCAGCCATCAGCGTTTCCACGTCCTGGCCGCTGTTTTCGACGCGCTTCAAATTGTCCATCGCCGTTGCCCGAGTCTTTTGCGCTTGTTGGAAATCAGCCCAGCCGGTCGCCCGCCACCACCATGTCGTCGCGGTGGATCAGCGCCGCGCGGCCCGGCTCGCCGAGCAGCTCTTCAATATCGTGCGAGTTGCGGCCGGCGATCAGCACCGCTTCGCCGGCGTCATAGGCGACGAGGCCGCGCCCGATCTCGCCGCCCTGCACATTGCGCATCAGCACGCAGTCGCCGCGCGCGAAATTACCCTCGACGCGTGTGACGCCGGCCGGCAGCAGGCTCGCGCCCGACAGGATGGCGCGCTCGGCGCCGGCGTCAAGATGCAGCGCGCCGCGTGGCTCAAGCGAGCCGGCGATCCATTTTTTGCGCGCGGTGACGGGGCTGGAGCCTGTCAGGAACCAGGTGCATGGAGCCCCCTCGCTGATGCGGGCCACGGGATGTTTAACCCTCCCGTCGGCGATCAGCATATGTGCGCCTCCTGTCGTTGCGATTTTGGCCGCCTCGATCTTGGTGCGCATGCCGCCGCGCGACAAATGAGAAGCTGCGCCGCCGGCCATCGCTTCGATCTCCGCAGTCACGCGCGGCACAACCGGAATCAGCGCAGCGTCGGGGTTCTCATTGGGCGGCGCGGTGTAAAGCCCCTGAACGTCAGACAGCAGAATCAAAAGATCGGCGCTGGCCATGGTGGCGACGCGCGCGGCGAGGCGGTCATTGTCGCCATAGCGGATTTCGGATGTCGCCACCGTATCGTTTTCATTGATGACGGGCACGGCGCGAAGATCAAGCAGGCGCCCGATCGTCGCCCGCGCATTGAGATAGCGGCGGCGCTGTTCGGTATCGCCGAAGGTGACGAGAATTTGCCCCGCCGTGATGGAAAGATCGGCGAGCGTTTCGGCCCAAATCCTTGCCAGCGCGATCTGTCCGACGGCGGCGGCGGCCTGACTATCCTCGAGCTTGAGATTTCCGTCCGGCAGGCCGAGCACGGTTCGGCCCAGCGCGATCGACCCCGACGAGACGACGAGGACATCAGCGCCTTTGGCATGCAGCGCAGCTATATCCCGCGCCAGGGAGGCGAGCCATTCCCGTTTGACGCGGCCCTGAGCCCGGTCGACGAGAAGAGACGAGCCCACTTTGATCACGATCCTGCGGAATTGATCGAGCCGGGGCAGGGCGCTGGCGAAGCGTCTCGCGGCGGAGCTCTGACTCATGGCGCCCACTCGGCGGCGGGCGCCACCGCCGCCTCCTGTTGAGCGTCGGCCGCGTCGATCTCGGCCAGAACAGCACGCAAGGCCTCGCGCACGTTGACGTTGGTCGCGGCCGAAATTTTCAGCGGCGTGCGCTTGGCGGCGCGCTTCAGGCGCAGGGCCTGCTGCTTCAGGGTCTCGGCGTCGACGCTGTCGATCTTTGACAAAGCGACGATCTCGGGCTTGTCGGCAAGGCCCTCGCCATAAGCTTCGAGTTCGCGGCGGACGGTCTTGTAGGCTTTGCCGGCGTGCTCCGTATTGGCGTCGACGAGATGCAAAAGCACGCGGCAGCGCTCGACATGGCCAAGGAAGCGATCACCGAGGCCAACGCCGTCATGCGCGCCCTCGATCAGGCCGGGAATGTCGGCGAGGACGAACTCGCGCCCGTCGCAAGCGACGACGCCGAGTTGCGGATGGAGCGTCGTGAAGGGATAGTCGGCGATCTTCGGCCGCGCCGCGCTGACTATTGAAAGAAAGGTCGATTTGCCGGCGTTCGGCAGTCCGACGAGCCCGGCGTCGGCGATCAGCTTGAGGCGCAGCCAGATGGTGCGTTCTTCGCCCTCCTGGCCGGGATTGACGCGCCGCGGCGCCTGATTCGTCGCCGTCTTGAAATGCGCGTTGCCGAAGCCGCCATTGCCGCCGCGAGCGAGCGTGACGCGCTGGCCAATCTCGGTCAGATCGGCGATGAGCTGTTCGCCTTCCTCGTCGAAGATCTGCGTGCCGGCTGGCACCTTCAGAATAGCGTCGGCGCCTTTGCCGCCGGAGCGGTTCTGGCCCATGCCATGGGTCCCGGTCTTCGCCTTGAAATGCTGCTGGTAGCGGTAGTCGATCAGTGTGTTGAGGCCGCCGACGCATTCGACGATGACGTCGCCGCCGCGTCCGCCGTCACCGCCGTCGGGGCCGCCGAATTCGATGAATTTCTCGCGCCGGAACGACAGGCAGCCTGCGCCGCCGTTGCCCGAACGTATGTAAACTCTGGCCTGGTCGAGAAATTTCATCGCTGTATCGTCTATGGAGAACGAGGGATCATTTCAAGGAAAAGACGACGCCTTGCCGGCCTGCGCAGCAGCCTTGCAAAATGTCGGAGCATGAGCGGCCCCAGTTGACCGCTCACACCCGTTTTCTCGCCTTGAAACATGATCCTATCCGAAAAGTCGGGCGCTTTCCGAAAATCATGCGCGGCCGCTTGAAAATGCCGCGGCTCTTATCCTTTTGTTTCAGGCGCGCTCTTGGCCAGAAACCTCGGGGCTTTTCGGGATCATGCCCTAAGCCTCGATCGTCGAGGCAAGGTGCAAGATTGCCGCCATGGCGTCTGGCGTCTGGTGCGCCATCGCGGGAAGATGGGGGTTGAGGCGGCTGGTGGTCCAGCCCTTTCTCGTGAGCAGGAACCGGTCGCAGGGATAAAGCCCGCCGCGCGCAGGCAGCAGGTCAAGCCCGGCATCCACGTAAGCGAACCCGCACTTTTCCAGGACGCGACGCGACGCCTGGTTGATGACCCTCACATTGGCGAGAATGCGTTCGGCTTTGGTCAAGGCGAAAAGCGCCTCGATGTGCGCCCTAACCGCTTCGGTGGCGAAGCCTTTGCCCCATGCGGCCGGCGACAGGATGAACCCGAGTTCGATGTCTCCGGCTTCCGACAGAGTGGCGCTGACGACGCCGATGACCGGGCGGCAGTCACCCTTCTGGCTGATCACGAGAATCAGCGCATTGCCGTTGGCGTTGTCGGCGCGGGCCTGGAAAATGAAGCGTTCGGCTTCGCCGGCGGGATAGGGATGCGGGATCTCGGCCGTCATCCGCGCTGTTTCGGCGAGGCTTGCGAAACTCGTGACCGCCGGGGCGTCGCTGACGCGGGGCCAGCGCAGCCACAGTCGTTTGGTTTCGAGACGAAAGATATCGTCGCAGGTTAGATCAGGGAACATGGTGGCTCCGGCTGGCGAACCCATAGGGTTCTGCAACAAAAGAGAGCGGCGACTCCCCACACCCGTTGCAAAGCCGTTCGAGCTTTTCCGGACTTCCCTGATTTCCAAAGAGCGGTTTTCAAACATTTCAGAAAACCTAGTCCGCCGGGTCTGATGGGACAGGCGGAGGTTTTCCAGTCTCTCCGCCCTTATTCTGTAGCTTGCGTTTGTGGCTCAGCAATGACCGATACATAGGCGCGGCCATTTCCTTTGGTCGAAAATTTGATCTTGCCTTCGATCAGAGCGAACAAGGTATGGTCAGTGCCGAGGCCGACATTGGCGCCGGGGTGCCAGGTGGTGCCCCGCTGGCGAACGATAATGTTTCCGCTCACCACGGATTCGCCGCCGAATTTCTTCACGCCGAGACGCCGGCCCTTGGAATCGCGGCCGTTGCGGGACGAGCCGCCTGCTTTTTTATGCGCCATCGAACTGGCTCCAAATATCTGTGCGATGGAGGCGCCGTTGCGCACATCGCTCGCTTGCATGACTGGTTTGGTGCATCCTCACGGTCCGAAAGCGCGACAGGCGTTTTTCGAACCGCAAAGCAAATTTCGTTCCGCCGCGTCGCTCAGGTCTCGGGCGATTCGGACGAAGCCGCCGCGCGCGCAGCGCCGCCGCCCGACACAAGCTGGGTGATTCGCACCAGCGTCAGATCCTGGCGATGGCCGCGCTTGCGCTTCGAGTTCTGCCGCCGCCGTTTCTTGAAAGAGATGACCTTGGGGCCGCGTTTCTGCTCGACGATCTCGGCCGCGACGCTGGCGCCTGGAACAAAGGGCGCGCCCACCGTCGGCTCGCCGTCTCCGCCGAGCATCAGGACATTATCGAAAGTCACGGCGTCGCCCGCTTCGCCCGGAAGACTCATGACCGTTATCGTATCGTCGGCGGAAACGCTGTATTGCTTGCCGCCGGTTTTGATGACTGCGAACATTTTTTTCCCTTATGTTCGATCCGGCTCTTTCGAGGTGAAACCTCGCAGGCCGGCTTCTTGGCAGTAGTCACAAAGCCGTTAGAGGCTCATTCTCGCGCGCCGATCAGACTTGATCCGCGGCCTCCGCCATGCTTTTGGGCTATCCCGCAAAAGCACAGCGCCACGCTGCGCAAACGAAAAAACGCGGCCGAAGCGCCGCGCTGAGATGGCAGTTCAATACAAAACCGACAAATGCTTGTCAACCGTTCCTTCGGAGCGCGCCCGGCGACCGCGAGCGCCGCATTTGAGCCATCTTCGGCAGGCTTTGTCTTCCCTCGCTCATCGCCTTTGGCGTCGCCGCGGTCACACGCGTCTCAAGCGCGATATTTTCGGGAAAGGATCGTTCTTTAAATCTCAAGGGATCGCTGGAGCCATTTACAATAACGGCTTGATCCCTTTAAGGCGATGCGTCATGCGCAAAGCCGCCGGTATCACAAAACCTGTCCGGCGCAGCGCACAACCCGCCGCGCCAATTCACTCGAAGGGCGCTTTCGTCAGATCTCGAATGGGATGATCCGTCTACAGGACGTTGGCGCGGGGTTTTCGCCGTATGTCGCGCTGAACGGCGCCGGCCCGCCGCGGCCGATTTAAAAAGAGCAGGGCATTGGCAAGGGTCAGAACATCACAATGACAATGGACGCGCCCTTGCGCAGCCACCCTTTTGTGCCGGGTCTGTGGTCGAACCGCTTGCATGGCGGCGTGGATCTCGGCCACGAGCCCGCGATTGAGGCCGACGGCGAGCGGCATTCGTCTTTCGATCGGCGTCGCATATCGCTGCGATGGTTTTCAGGCACGATTCTGGCCGGCGTCACCGGCGGCGCTCTGATCGGCGCGGCTATCTACGCCTCGCTCGGCAATCAATCCTATTTCGCCGAGCCGCCGTCGCTCGCGCCGCGCAAGGAAATCAACGTCGATTTCGGCGTCGACCAGCACAAGGCGGACCGTCTGGTCAAGTCGGTCGATATTGTCGCCGCCAAGCAGACTTTCCGCGCGCCGACGGCGATCAAGGTGGGCGACAAGGAGGTCATGAAGGTTCACACCTTCACGCGCGTCGAGACGACGCTGCTCCTGAACAGCGCGGGCTTCGCCGAGGATGTGCCGCCGTTCAACCCGCTCAAAATCCTGGCCGACGCCCGCAATCCGATCGACGTCGCGCCCGAGCCCGTTCAGGACGACGCCGAAGTGTCCTGGTCGACGCGCGATATCGCCGTCGAAGATCTTTCGCCCATCGGATTGAGCGAGGATGAGGTGCGGGCCCAGGTCGCCGAACACGTCAAGAATACGGCGGCGGCCGGATCGAGGCAGATTGCTTTGCCGCCGCAACTTCTGCTGATGCGCACGAGCCGCACCAATCTCCCCGGCATGCTCGCCTATGCCAATCCCGCGGATCAGATCAAGACGACGCCTTTTTCGGCCATCGAGGTGCGCATGGTTCCGGAAAATGTGACCAATGTCGGCCGCTCGCCGCAGACGCCGCAGGGCGCGCAGGCGGAGGAGCGCCTTGTCGTCGTCCGCCACGGCGAAACGCTGGAAGACGTTTTGCGTACGGCGGGGCTCGGCAAGGCGAGGATCGCGTCCGTGATGGCCGCCTTCAAGCTGAAGCCTGGCGAATTGGCCGCGCCGGAAGGGCGCCGCGTCAAGCTGCTCTTTGCAGATCTCGACGGCTCAGGGGAAGGTTTGACGCTTGCGCGTCTTTCCATCTACTCGGACGAGACATTGGAGAGCAGCGTCGCCATCGACGATCGCGGCGCCTATGTGCCTGTGATGGCGCCGGCCCATCCCGCCAAACGGCCGGCCGCCAACAGCGATGACGCCGACGATGAAGATGGCATGCGGCTTTATGATTCATTCTACGAGACGGCTTTGAAGCAGGAGATTCCGCGTCCGATCATCGATGATCTGGTGCGCATCTTCGCCAATGACGTCGATTTCCAGCGTCCTGTCAGCGGCGGCGATTCCTTTGAGGCTTTCTACGATGAGACCGACGAAAGCGAAGGTCATAACCTCCTCTACGCAACGATCACGGCGCGGGGTGAAACCTATCGGTACTACCGCTTTCAGACGCCCGACGATAGCGTCGTCGACTTTTATGACCAGGACGGCCGTTCAACGCGCAAGTTTCTGGTGCGAACCCCGATCATCAACGCCAAATTCACGTCTGGATTCGGGTACCGCTTTCATCCGATCCTCGGCTATACGCGCCCGCACACCGGCGTCGATTGGGCGGCCCCGATCGGCACGCCGATCTTCGCCGCCGGCAATGGCGTGATCGTCAAGGCGGGGTGGGATTCCGGCTACGGCCGCCGCATCGAGATCGAGCATGCGAACGGCTATGAGACGACCTATAACCATATGTCGGGCTTCGCCCGAGGCGCCACGGAAGGCGCGAGAGTCCGCCAGGGCCAGGTGATCGGCTACCTTGGCCAGACCGGCCTCGCAACCGGACCGCATCTTCATTACGAAGTTCTGGTCAACGGCCATTTCGTCGACCCGATGAAGGTCAAGCTATCGCGCACGCGCGAATTCGACGGCCGCATGCTGGCCGATTTCAGGCGTGAGCGTGACCGCATAGACGGTCTCGTCGCCGAAGCGCCCGCGGCCGAGCGCGTCGTCGCGGAGCAGCGCGCCAAATAATTCAGGAATTCCTGGACCGGGGGGCGTTCGGGCTGATCACCTGCTGAGCGGTCGGATTGTGGCCTGAAGACGCCTTCCAAAATGCGACGACTGTCGCGCGCGCCTTCAGTTCTTTCATCGGCGTCTGGTTTGACGAACCGCCCCCGCTTCGCTTTATGAAGGTGATCGGGGCTCCGGCTCCAGCCTTATTTGGCGAGGTCTGAAACGATCAGCGAGTGGTCGGAGCCGAGCATTTTCATTCGGACCAGTTCGTCTCCCTCGAACCACAGATCGCGGTCAAAATCGCCCGGCGGCTTCGCCGAAAGCTGGTAGTGATGCGTTTGATGCTTGACGCCCTGGATCGTCAGCGTCTCTTCGCCAAGATCCTTGACCTTGACCGAAATGCGCTTTCCGTCAGCCGGATCGAACAACTCCGTGCGGGTGACGAGGTCCTTGCTCCAAAGGCTCGCCGGCGCAATCGATTTGGGCTCTTCGCTTTTCTTGCCATCCACGATGAGCGTGACCTTGTCAGGCGTCGTCGAGGGCGCGATTTCGACGACGTGCTTCGTGCCATTATCGTCGGTTTGCGATTTGAACGCCGCCAGCTGACCGTTTTTCCAAGTCTCGCTGCAGTTGTGCTGATAGCGGTAGACCTCGACATACATCAGCTTGACGGAGATATCCGTCTTGTTTTTCACTGTCGTCGAGTCGGCTGTCCGATCGATATCCACCACATTTGCGCCAATCTTGTCATCCTTTCGAATAATATCGAAAGTTTGATGCATCTTGGTCGGCGCCGGTGTGTGCGCGTGGGCGTCGGCGCGCGGAGCCGGAGCGCTTTCGCCATGCGCCGCAGGGTCAGCGTGCGCGAGGATGATCGCGGAAGGGGCGGCTGCCGTCAGAAGAGCAAGCACAACGCCAAAAGTTCTCATATCATCACCCATATTTGCGTTTAGATTCCATCCTACGCAGCAAAAGCGACGGTTTTGGGTCAATTCGGCCCCGCGCTTTCTTTATTTTGCCTTAAACAGAGGTATTCGTATCTTTTTGAGCGCGGTGTTCCCGGCGGGCGAGTCTTGCTTTATCTTGGCAGTTTGAGAGTCATGAGGCGGCGATCAGTTCCCCGCCAAGCAATTTGCGCGCGGCCTCTGGCGACAGCCCTTCCTGCCGTAGCGCGCGCAACGACTTCGCGCGCAACGACTTCGACAATTTGTGGCCCGAGGCGTCGCGAAGCAGCCTGTGATGGCGATAGCGCGGCTCCGGCAAATCGAGCAAGGCCTGCAGCAAGCGATGCAGATGCGTCGCCATGAAAAGATCCTCGCCGCGCACGACATCTGTGACGCCTTGCAGCGCGTCATCGACAACAACGGCGATGTGATAGCTGGTCTGGATGTCCTTGCGCGCCACAATGGCGTCGCCCCACAACGCGGGCTCGGCTATGATTTCGCGGCCTTCCGCGCTTGAGCCGAACACGGGACGTTCCCGCCAGCCGAGCTGAAAGCCAAGCGAAGCCATCGCCGCGTCCATGTCGATGCGCTGCGCCGCGGAGCGGCCGCCTGCGAGCCGGCGCGCGCGCTCCGCTGGCGGCAAATGCTTGCACGTTCCCGGATATAGCGGCGAGCCGTCCGGATCGCGCGGCGAATCGGGGCGTCCAGCGACCGTGGCCATGATGTCCCCGCGCGAACAGAAGCAGGGATAGACCAGTCCGCGCGATCTCAGCCTCTCAAGAGCGTTCGCATAATCGGAAAAATGCTCGGACTGGCGCCGCACAGGAAGCTCCCAGCTGAGCCCAAGCCATTCAAGATCCTCGTAGATCGCCTGCTCGAATTCGGGACGGCAGCGATCGATGTCGATATCCTCTATGCGAAGCAACATGCGGCCACCGCTTGCGCGCGCCATTTCGAAATTCAGCAGGGCGGAATAGGCGTGGCCAAGATGGAGGTAACCGTTCGACGAAGGCGCAAAACGGAGGGTCTGGTTGGAAAAGCTCCGCGTCATTCCTGAGCGCCTGGCATCAAAATAACGCCCGCGCTGCGTTCATTCGTCAGTTGTCGCGGCGTTTCGCGAAGGGCGCGAGGCGGCATTGTTTAAAAATCCATCATTGCAAATACATTCATGTCGCGCCGCGGCGATCGCGGCGAAAAAAGATCCCATGTCTCAAAAGCTCGTGAAAGGCGCAAATCGCCTCCCATCATGATGTTGCAAAAAAAAAGCGGCGGACGGCCGGATCGGGAACCAAAATGATTTCGCCTATCAGCATAATCGATGTGTGCGAACCGACCAAGCCTTGAAGCTTGCACCCGAAACAAACAATGATTCGGATCAAAGTGTGCGTTAATGGAAAGATAAAGACATTTTATCATTTTGGGGAAATTAGAAAATGAGCGAGCGCGATTGCTTTGACGCAGCGATGCGAATTCCGCTCGGTAGTCTTCGATTTCCGCGTCATCCGCTCTGCCGATGACGCCTGGGCAAATGGAAATCCGTTCCTCCCCAGTAAGTGGGAGGATGATGTCGCTGCAAAACCGGCTTCGGCTTTTCGGCGTCATGTTCTAGTAGCGGATTTTGACATATTCGCCGGGCGCATCGCAGAGGGCGGGCAGTTCGCCGCTTCCTGGAATTCGCGCCGGCGCACGCTCGGGCGATTGCCGGACGACCCATTCGAGCCAATCGGGCCACCAACTGCCCGGATGTTCGGTCGCCTTTTCAAGCCATTCCTCGAAGGCGCCGGAGGGACGGTCTCCGATCCAGTATTGATACTTCGGTTTGGCGACCGAATTGATGACGCCGGCGATATGGCCGGAGCCCGCGAGGACATAGCGAACATCGCCGCCGACCATCTGCGCGCCGATGAACACGGACCGCGCCGGCGCGATGTGGTCCTCACGCGTTGCGAGATGATAGACCGGGATCGTGATCTTCTTGAGGTTCAGAGTCTTGCCGCCAAACACAGCCTTGCCGCGCGCCAGCCTGTTTTCGAGATAGCAGTCGCGCAGATAGGTTATGTGATTGGCGGCGGTCATGCGCGTCGAATCGGAATTCCACGCGAGAAGATCGAACGCCAGCGGCGGCTTGCCCTTCATGTAATTGTTCACGACGAAGGACCAAATGAGATCCTCGGGCCGAAGCATGTTGAAGGACGTCGACATGGCCGAGGCTTCAAGATAGCCCGTCGAGGCCATCTTCTGTTCGAGGTCGCGCAGATGCTCCTCGTCGATGAAAATCTTGAGGTCGCCCGCCTGGCTGAAATCAGTCTGCGTCGTAAAGAAGGACGCGCTTTCGATCCTTTTGTCGCCGATCTCGGCCATATAGGCGAGCGTCATGGAAAGCAGGGTGCCGCCGATGCAATAGCCGATCGCCGTCACATTGGTTTCGCCGGTGGCCTTCTCGATGGCTTCGAGCGCGGCAAATATGCCTTCGCGCATATAGTCTTCAAATCCCTTGTCGCGATGGCGCGAATCGGGGTTGACCCAGGAGACCATGAAAACCGTGAGCCCCTGCGAGACCGCGTAGCGCACGAAGCTTTTGTCGGCCGTGAGGTCGAGAATGTAGAATTTGTTGATCCAGGGCGGCACGATGAGCAGCGGCCGCTTGTAGACGGTCTCGGTCGTCGGCGAGTACTGGATCAGTTCGATGAGCTCGTTACGGAAGATGACCTTGCCCGGCGTCGTCGCGAGATTCTTGCCGACTTCGAATTTCGAGGCGTCGTAACGCGTGATCTTGAGGCGGCCTTTACCCGCTTCGAGGTCCCTGGCCAGCATCGCCGCGCCGCGCACGAGATTTTCGCCGTTCGAAGCCCAGGTTTCCTTGAGAACCTCGGGATTGGTCGCGAAGAAATTTGAAGGCGCCAGAGCGCTCGAAATCTGCCGAAAGTAGAATTTCGCCTTGCTGCGGGTCTGCAGATCGAGATCGTCCGAGCGGTCGATGATCGCATTCGCCCAGTTGACGGCGATGGCGTGCGCCTGACGCAGGAAATCGAACACGAGGCTCTCGCGCCATTCCGGAGCTGTGAACCGTTTATCCGATGGATCGTAAGGCACGACGGGCGCTTCAGCTTCGCCCGAGAGCCGCCGCAACGTGTTCGACAACAGAGAGAGAAAACCGACGACGAGGGCGGACTGCGCTTCGACGGTCTTTTTCGGATCGCTGAGCCAATGTTCGGCGACCTTGCTGATCGAGCGGATCGCGTTCGACATTTCCGATGAGAGGTCGCTTTTGGTCTCACCCGGCTCCGGCGGTTTCAGGGACGCCGCCAGAGCCTTGCCGCCGTGTTCGAGAAGCCGCGCCATATTGTAGGCTATCTGCTCGAGATCCGGCTTTGGCGCGCCATCGCCGGCGCCCTCCATCGGAATACCCAGCTTCGCCAAACCTGGCGCGAGCGCTGCGAGCGCCGGAGGCATGAGGCCAGGAGGAATAACCGTGGCGGAAGCCACGCCAGGAGCAACTGGCGGCGAGGCGCTGGAAGCCGGAGACGCTGTGGGCGATGACGGCTCGCGACCGTTCGGGTCGGCGGCCGAACCAAGCGCCTTTTCGGCTTGGCTCGCGCTCAGTTTTTTTTCCGCCGCAGCCTTTGCCCTTTTTTTCCGTCCCGCGGCTTTCGTCTTGCCTGACTGTCCGCTTTCGCCACCGCGCCGGGATCCGATAGAGCTCATGGCGTTCCCCTTTCCCTCTGCGGGTTACACATTATCTTTTCCGGCGATGCGCATCGTCGCGCGACGCATGGCGCCTCTCTTGAAAGGCAGTGGCGTCGCCGGTCGCCGCCGCCTTCGGTCTTTCAAGCGGATGGCGACTTTCTATATAAGCATTTGCCGAGGCTTATTGAGGCGCTCGTCCGGCCGGTTGTCTGTCTGCGGCCCATCATAATGGTTTCCCGCCTCCAGAAAACCGTCTTTATGAGGATAAAGGGCGTTGAATCAATGCGCTACAGAGGCGTGCGCGGCTCTGCGCCGTATAAATGCGAAAGTTTTGACGAGACCGTGTTGAGATTGCCGCCGCGAATGCGCCAAGATGAGAATCACTGGATGGGATTAGAGCCTGCGCGGCTTCAGCCTGCAAGATCAAGCTCTATCCTTGGTGGGCTCATGACCCTTGTGATCTGCAGCGCCATGGTTGCTCATCCGGCGCCGGCGTTTGCGCAAAGCTCTACCCCGGCCGCCGATGCGCCGGTCCAGCCCGCCGCCGCGCCGGCCCAGAAAACGCGGATAAAGACGAAGAATCCAACTGGCTCCCCACTCGACACGCTGATGAAAACCCGGCTTCGGGCCGATGTGCCGGAAGCGAAGGATTTTGTGCGTCAATCGCGCCCGCCCCAGGACACGCTCGATTATCGGCCGACAACAGGGACCGATCCAGAGCGGCCAAAGCCACGCACCAAAGCTGAACTCGACGCGCTGCAGAGCGAACTTGAAAGCGCGTTGGCCCACAACGGCGCTCGGGGCGGGCAGCCAAAGGCCACCAGGACGCCGGCGACCTCGAATTCAAAGCAGGGCGCCAAGAAAACGCCGGCAAACTAAGCGGCGCGTCGTGATCACCGCCGCCGGAGCGTCCTGAAACTATTCTCCATGGCCGGGAATCCCCAGCTCTTCATAAGGGCCCTTCCTACGCGCTATTGACGTCGCCGTCCCGGAAGTGTACCAAATAGTAAAGTATGTACCGAATAGTACATAAGCTGGTCTGTCCGGAGCTGAAAAATGTCGAATGAACAACGCCCCCCGCTTCCGCCCTTCAGTCACGAAACCGCCGCCCAGAAGGTGCGTCTTGCCGAGAACGCCTGGAACAGCCGCGACCCTGCCCGGGTCTCGCTCGGCTACAGCGTCGACAGCGCCTGGCGCAATCGCGCGGAATTCGTCAACGGCCGCGAGGCGATCGTCGCGTTTTTGTCGCGCAAATGGGCGCGCGAGCTTGACTACCGGCTGATCAAGGAGCTTTGGGCCTTTACGGGAAATCGCATCGCCGTCAGATTCGCTTATGAATTCCGCGACGATTCGCGCAATTGGTATCGCGCCTATGGCAATGAAAACTGGGAATTTGGCGAGGATGGGCTGATGGAGCGCCGGTTCGCCTGCATCAATGATCTGCCGATCAGGGAATCGGAGCGCCAATTTTTCTGGCCTCAGGGCGATCGTCCCGCCGATCATCCAGGATTGTCGGATCTCGGGCTTTAAGAACAATGGCGAGGCTTATTGCGGAGCGTTCGGATATCGTGCCCAAGCTGGCCGAGATTTTTCGTGAAAACGGCTTCGAGGGCGCGAGCCTTGCGCTGATCGGTCAAAAGACGGGCCTTGGCAAAGGCAGTCTCTATCACTTTTTTCCTGGCGGGAAAGAGGAGATGGCCGCCGCCGTTTTGGCTGACATCGACGACTGGTTCGAGAGCAATGTCTATCGGCCCTTGCGCGAGGCCGATGACGCTGGCCTCGCCATCAGCGGCATGTGCCGCTCCGTCGTCGATTATTTCCGCTCCGGCCGCAGAATATGCCTCGTTGGCGCATTCGCGCTCGACAATGTGCGCGACCGCTTCGCCGCCAAGATCCGCGCTTATTTCGCGGCCTGGACCGAAGCGCTCGCCGGCGCCCTCGAGCGGGCCGGAAGTGATTCGACGGAAGCGCAGCAACGGGCGGAAGAAGCCGTCGCCGATATCCAGGGCGCGCTTGTGCTTTCGCGCGCGCTCAACGACACGGCTGTGTTCGAGCGGGGAATGGCCCGCATCGAGGAGCGGCTTCTCGCGGCTTAGAGCATGATGCCGAAAAGTTGCAGACTTTTCGGGCCCACATCATGCGGTAAAACAAAGGCCTAAAGAGCGGAATGCGATTCCGCTTGAACGCATTCCGCTCTAGCCGGCTGGCGGCGCGCCGGGATGAAGTCGAACGGTTCGGCCCTGAGGGCGTCGCTCGGGCCGCCCGCAGCTGAGAGCTGAACTGGCTTATTGCTGATTAAATCAGGCTGGCGAGCCTGGCGAAAACGGCTTCGTTCGAGGCCGTCGACGCATTGCGGGCTAGAGCCAGCAAAGGCGCGCTGGTGAAATTCGCGAGGGTTGCGAGCGTCGCATCAAGGCCGACGGAAGAGTCTGGCGTTTCGCTGATGACGACTGCCCGGACGGTCAGGCGGTTCGCACGCAAGACATCGAGCGCCGTCAGGCTGTGGCTGATGGCGCCGAGATAGCTGCCCCCGACAAAAATCAGCGGCAGATTTAGCGCGCGCATCAGATCGAGCTGTGTCTTGGCGGCGTTGAGCGGAACCATGACGCCGCCGACGCCTTCGATCAGCAAAACATCCGTCGTCCTGGCAAGAGCCTCATCGCAAAATGCCTTAACTTCGGCCATGTCGATGGCGCGGCCCTCCGCCGCCGCCGCCATGTCGGGCGACAGCGGGGCGCTGAAGCGCAACGGCGAGACCAGCGCCAGGTTCTCGCTTGATACGGGGCGCCCCAGCGCTTCAAGAAGCATAGCCGGATCGCTGGTTGAGGGATCAGCCGGATTGAAGCCGCTGACGATCGGCTTCAAGACCTCGACATCGCGGCCTTGTTCCCTGAAGGCCCGCGTGAGGCCCGCGACGACGAAAGTCTTGCCGACATCGGTGCCGGACCCCGTGATGAAAAAAGCCGGCATGTCAGGACCCGATGATGGAGCGCACCGTTTGCGCCAGCCGCGCGATGTCTTCATCGCTATGCGCGGCGGAAAAGGCGAAGCGCAACCGCGCCGTGCCGGCTGGCACCGTCGGCGGCCTGATGGCGGTCACGAGAAATCCGGCCTCGGCCAATTGCCGCGAAGCCGCGAGCGCCGCCTCGGGGGCGCCGATGATCACCGGAACGATCGGGCTCTGCGCCTCCGGCAGGTTGAGCGCCTTTGTAAAGGCGCGCGCCTTGGCGAGCGGCTTCTCGACGAGCAGAGGATCGTTTTCGATGATGTCCAGCGCGGCGATCGCGGCGGCCACGCTGGCGGGGGGCAGGCCTGTCGAATAGACGAGCGTTCTGGCGCGCGTCTTTATGAGATCGATCACCTGCTTTGAGGCGCAAAGATAGCCGCCATAGCCGCCGATTGCTTTTGACAGCGTGCCCATTTGCAGCGGAACCGGCGGAGCGCCCGCCGCCGTGACCGATCCGCCCCCGCCGCCGATGACGCCGAGCCCATGCGCGTCATCGCTCATCAGCCAGACGTCGTAGGAGGCGCACAGCGCGGCGAGTTCGGCGAGCGGCGCGCGGTCGCCGTCCATGGAAAACACGCCGTCGGTGAGGAGCAGGGCGCGGCGGAAGTTTGCGCGCTGGGCTGCGAGCAATTCTTCCGCCTGCGAAACGTCATTATGGCGGAAGATGATCGTTTTCGCCGGTGAGAGCTGCGTCCCGGCAAAGAGGCAGGCATGCGCCAATTCGTCGATCAGAATGAGATCCTTGGCGCCCGCGAGCGTCGGGACGATGCCCGCATTGGCGAGATAGCCGGAGCCGAAAACGCAGGCTGCTTCTGTCCTTTTCAGCCGGGCGAGCCGCGTCTCGAGTTCGCCGAGCAAAGGATGATTGCCTGTGACGAGGCGCGAGCCGCCGCTGCCGGCTCCATAGCGCGCGATCGCTTCAACCGCCGCGGCTTTGACGGCGGGGTGATGAGAGAGATTGAGATAATCATTGCAGGAGAAGGACAAAAGCCGCCGCCCCTCGCGAAAGACCCACGGCGCCTCCTCGCGCGCGCTTTCGACAAGCGTCCGGCGCAGATGCTGGGCGTCGAGTTCGGCGAGTTTTGCTGAGGCGAAGTCGTCTAGCGTGTTCATTTTCGGGTTCGGCCTGCGTTGACGCAGCGGATGGGGAGGGCTAGGCGAGGTTTTGCGCAAAAACATCGCGCGAGGCAAATCCAGGAGGCGAATCAGTGAGCGCCGTACCGCCGGATTGGTTGACCAAAGGCCTGCCGCATATCTGGCTGCCCTATACGCAGATGCTGACCTCGCCGCCGCCTTTGCCGGTGGTCGCCACGCAGGGCTCGCGGATAAAGCTGGCAGACGGGCGCGAACTCGTCGATGGCGTCGCCAGCTGGTGGACGGCGTGTCACGGCTATAACCATCCGCACATCGCCGGCGCCGTGACGCGGCAGCTCCGCGACATGCCCCACGTCATGTTTGGAGGTCTCGCCCACGCGCCAGCGCTGACTTTGGCGCGGCGGCTTGTCGAGCTTTTGCCAAAGCCTCTCGACCGGGTGTTCTTTTGCGACAGCGGCTCCGTCGCCGTCGAGGTCGCGATGAAGATGGCCGTGCAGTTCTGGCTCAATCAGGGCGCCGGCGGGCGGACAAAATTTCTCTCTTTCAAAGGCGGCTACCACGGCGACACATTCGCTACCATGGCCGTGTGCGATCCCGAAGAGGGCATGCACAGCCTGTTTTCGAACGTTCTGACCAAACAGGTCATTGCTGACCTTCCCGTCGATGAGGCGAGCGAATGGGCTTTCGACGCCGCGCTCGATGCGCACGCCGGCGCGCTTGCCGCGATCCTCGTCGAACCCTTGGCGCAAGGCGCAGGCGGCATGATTTTCCACGATCCGGCCGTTTTGCGTAAATTGCGGCGCGCTGCGGACAGGCATGGAATCCTTCTGATTTTCGACGAGGTCTTTACCGGCTTCGGCCGCACAGGAACAATGTTCGCCTGCGAGGCGGCGGGCGTCGTCCCCGACATCATCGCTTTGTCGAAGGCCTTGACCGGAGGGACCATGGGCCTTGCGGCCACGGTCGCGACCAGCACAGTGTTCGAGGCGTTCTCCTCAACCGATCCAATGCGCGCGCTGATGCATGGGCCGACTTTTATGGCCAATCCTCTGGCTTGCGCCGCGGCCAATGCTTCGCTCGATCTTTTCGCGAGCGAGCCGCGGCTGAGGCAGGTCGCCGCCATAGCCGCCGCATTGGCGCGCGATCTTGAACCGTGCCGGGACTTTGCGGGAGTGCGCGATGTGCGCGTTCAGGGCGCGATCGGCGTCGTCGAACTTGATCAGATCAACGACATGAATGAGTTGAAGCGCCGTTTCGTCGAATCCGGCGTCTGGGTGCGCCCGTTTCGAAATATCGTTTATCTGACGCCGGCCTTTACCATAGCGGAAGCTGAGCTGAAGAGACTGACCGATGCTGTCGTCGCGGTGCTCGGCGCCTGGTCTAAGGCATGGTGAGGAAGGGTTTTTGCCGAGCAGTCGCCGGTTTTCGTGAAGAACGTGAAATCAGAAAATCCTGGGGGAAGCTGCTGGCTTCACCTCGACTAGTGAGCCGCCGCCTTTTCCTTGTCCTTGGGGTCTTTCGTGCAAACGATGTGCGTTTCCGTGCGCGTCACGCCGTAGCCTTCGTCCAACGCGACATTTTCAGAAACGCAGCCTTCGTCCAGCGCCGTTTGCGCTTTCGTTTCGGCGACCGACGCGTCCTGGGTTCCCATATAGGCTGCAAAAATTACGGCCAAACTGAAGACAAAGCCAAGGATCGAACCCAGTCTGGTCATGTCGCATCCGATGTGAAGCCGCCTCGACATAGACAACAGCTGAGCCGTGGGAACCGTTCCGCTTACGGAGCAGCATTTGTCGACGAGCGGGCGATGAGCCCGCAACTTCCTAGACGAGCGCCATCCTTGAAACTAGTGCATGAGCGCAACACCGCCGCGTTTCCGCCCGAACGTGCACAGGCTCAAAGAAGGCCCCCCGGGACCGTCCGGAAAAATCTGCCGCTCTCAGGGCCGCGCCCGCGCGACGACCGAACATTTCCGCAGCCCGGCCCGGTGCCTAAAAGGAAACCGTCACCTGATTCTGCGCCGACCGATTCGCGAGCGTCAGCGCGATGTCGGCGCAGGCTTTCGTTCTTTGTAGAACAAAAAGCGACTCGAATTCTTCAAGAGCGAGAAGTTCGAAATGCTCGTGCGATCCGCATGGAATGCGCCCCGTGTAGGCCAGATCCTGCAAGGCGCGCAGTCTCGAAAATAACTCAAGTCGAAACTCATTATCCAGAAGCATCCCTTCGCCTCCCAAATGGATATTTGACTTATCAATTCATGCCAATTTCAATCGTCGCTAAATTGTCGCCAGCAAGGCTGACGGCCGCCGTTTCCACGCTGACGCTCGCAGTCAATTATCAACAGATTGTTGCCGACGAATAGCGTGTGTCAATTGCGTAAATCACACATTCTACAGATTCCATGGAGCTTCGCAAACACACAATGTAAATTGCGTTACATTGCGGTGATCGCGCCACGGTGATCGCGCCACAATGAGAAGGCGGTTCGAGCTTCAGCGACGGCGGCCGCTCTTTTGCTCAGCTCTCGCTTGTTGACGAAACTGAACTGCTTGCATCGAGGACGGTGGCCCGCGCGACTGACGCCGCGCGGGCCACCAGAACAAAAACAGAACTTGCGCTGCCCGCCTGCCTCGGTTAGGGCTTGGCCATGGGAAAAGCCGTCTCTCCACCGCCGCCGCCCGCATCGGGCGGTTTCGAGCCCGTCAACCTGCGAGATGCGCTGGAAGAGCGCTACCTCGCCTATGCGCTTTCGACCATCATGGGCCGGGCGTTGCCGGACGCGCGCGATGGCCTGAAGCCGGTGCATCGCCGCATTCTGTATGGCATGCAGATCCTGCGGCTCGATCCGGGGACGGCCTTCAAGAAATGCGCGAAAATCGTCGGCGACGTGATGGGCTCGTTCCATCCGCACGGCGATCAGGCGATCTATGACGCGCTGGTGAGGCTCGCGCAGGATTTTTCTTCGCGCTACCCGCTGGTCGACGGGCAAGGCAATTTCGGCAATATCGACGGCGACGGAGCCGCCGCCTATCGCTACACCGAAGCGCGCATGACGGATGTGGCGCGGTTGCTCCTCGAAGGCATCGAAGAGGACGCGGTCGATTTTCGCGAGAATTATTCAGGCGACCAGCAGGAGCCCGTCGTGCTTCCCGCGGCGCTGCCCAATCTTCTCGCCAATGGCGCGCAGGGCATCGCCGTCGGAATGGCGACCTCGATCCCGCCGCATAACCTCGCCGAGCTTTGTGACGCTGCGCTTTATCTGATTTCGCATTCGGAGGCGACGACGGACCAGTTGCTGGCCTTCGCGCCGGGACCTGACTTCCCGACCGGCGGCGTTCTGGTCGAGTCAAAAGAATCGATTGCCGAAACCTACCGCACCGGGCGCGGTTCGCTGCGGCTGCGCGCGCGCTGGACGAAGGAAGAAAGCGCACGCGGCGCCTGGGTCATTGTCGTCACCGAAATCCCCTATATGGTTCAAAAGTCGCGGCTGATCGAAAAGATCGCCGAGCTTTTGAACGACAAGAAGCTGCCGCTCGTCGCCGACATCCGCGACGAATCGGCCGAAGATGTCCGCGTCGTCATCGAGCCGAAAAGCCGGACGGTCGACGCCGACATGCTGATGGAGCATTTGTTCAAGCTCACCGAGCTCGAAACGCGCTTCCCGATGAACATGAATGTGCTCGAGGGCGGCGTCGTGCCGCGCGTCGTCTCCTTCAAGGAGGCGTTGCAGCAATGGCTCGACCATCGCCGCGATGTGCTTTTGCGCCGTTCGCGGCATCGGCTCGCTGAAATTGTTCGCCGGCTCGAAGTCCTGGCCGGCATGCTGATCGTATTCCTCAATCTCGATGCGGTGATCCGCATCATCCGGGAGGAGGATGAGCCAAAGCCAAGGCTGCAGGCGGCTTTCGGCCTCTCGGAGCCGCAGGTTAATTACGTTCTCGATACCCGCCTTCGCAGCCTGCGGCGCCTCGAGGAAATGCAGATCCAGCGCGAGCACGATGCACTCGTCGAGGAGCGCCGGGACATCGAGGCGCTGCTTGCCGATGAAGTCAAGCAATGGAAGACGATCACCGGCCAGATACGCGAGCTGAAGAAAAAATATGGCCCCGAGACCAAGCTCGGCCGGCGCCGCACGACGTTTGACGTTGCCCCGGATCTTGGCGACGTCGATTTTGCAAGCGCAATGGTCGAACGCGAGCCAGTGACGGTGGTCGTCTCGCAAAAGGGCTGGATTCGCGCTCTGAAAGGCCATGTCGCGGAGCTGAGCAGCCTGCAATTCAAGGGCGATGACGCCTTGAGCGTCTCCTTCTTCGCCGAAACCACTTCGAAAATTCTTGTACTCGCCAGCGACGGCAAGATCTTTACGCTCGACGCCGGGAAGCTGCCGGGCGGGCGCAGTCAGGGCGAACCGCTTCGCCTGATGGCCGACATCGGCGAGGGCGAGACGATCTGCGCCGTCTTCCCCTATGCGCCCGGCGTCAAAATGCTGGTCGCCTCCAGCGACGGGCGCGGGTTTGTCGCCCCGCAGGACGAGATGATCGGCGGCACGCGCAAAGGCAAGTCTTTGCTCAATGTCGACAAGCCGGCGGCTGCGAAAATCATCACGCCCGCCGACGGGGATCATTTGGCCGTGATCGGGGAAAACCGTAAGCTGCTTGTTTTCCCGCTGGATCAGGTCCAGGAAATGGCGCGAGGCAAAGGCGTGCGCCTGCAGAAATACCGGGATGGCGGCATCGCCGACGCCAAAGTGTTTCGCCTCGCCGATGGCTTGACCTGGAAAGATTCGGCCGGACGCGTCTTTACGGTCTCCGCGGCTGAACTTGGCGAATGGATCGGCAGCCGCGCCGAGGCCGGACGCCTGCCGCCGCGCGGCTTCCCCAAGAACAACAGGTTTGGGTAAGGCAGCCTAACCCACCCTCTCCCAACCGTTCATGCCAAGCCGTTCCTGCGGCAGAAAACGCGCCTTATAGGCCATCTTCTGCGAGCCCTCGACCCAGTAACCGAGATAGACATGAGGCAGGCCGAGGCGGCGCGCGCGCTCGATATGGTCGAGAATCATAAATGTCCCGAGCGAGCGGCGCGGCTGGTCCGGCGCATAGAAGGAATAGACCATCGACAGCCCGTCGGCGAGAAGGTCGGTGAGACATGCCGCCGTTAGTTGCGTCTCGCCCGGCGCATTGAGATCCGGCGCGCGATATTCGACAAGACGGCTTTCGACATGGCTGTCCTCGATCATCATCGAATAGTCGAGAACGGTCATATCTGCCATGCCGCCTTCGCCGTGCCGTGCGTCGAGATAGCGGCGAAACAGCGAATATTGCTCGGACGTCGGCTCCGTCCGTCCGACGAGGCCGGCGAGGTCGGCGTTCTGCTCCATCACGCGGCGAAAAGTGCGGGTGGCCCGGAAGTCATTGACCTTGACCCGGACGGAGACGCAGGCCCGGCACCGCTCGCAGGCGGGCCGATAAGCGATCGTCTGCGAACGACGAAAGCCGGAAAGCGTCAGCTGATCGTTTAAGCCCACCGCACGGCCGCCGATGAGATGGGTGAAGACCTTGCGTTCCTGCCGGTCCGGGAGATACGGGCACGGGGACGGCGCCGTCAGATAGAACTGGGGCGCGTCGCGCGGTTCTCGCGTCAAGGTGGTTGGTCCCTTTGATCCCGTTTTCATCTTTGTTCAATCAAGGCTAGCGCGTTCTTGTGTCGCCGCAACTTAAAAAACGCTTCTAAAAGGGACGGCGGGTAATGATCACCCCGGCAAGGATGTCATGCAAACACCTTTTTCCGTCCGTTACTAAGGCGACAAGAAAAATCGGCGGAAACATGGTGCTGAGATAGAAAAGCACCGCATGCGCCGCGGCGATCAAAAAAGGGACGCGCTCACCGTCGATCAGACGCATCTCAAGGTCCATGGCGCGCATGCCCGGGGTCGCCATCTGCGCGCCGGACACGGTGAGGCCGTTGTAAAAAAACGCGACAAAGGGAAAGATCGGAGGCAGAATCAGGACCGTAAGACCGAGCGTCAGGAACGCCAGCGCAAACCAGATCGCGACGGAAAAGATCGAGACGAGAATAAAATCGAGAATGAAAGCCATGATGCGCCGGAATAACACGCCGGAGAAGGCCGCTGGCGGCAAATTGGCCGGAAGATACGCGGGCCCCGGCATCGTCCACCTGTCGAAACCGCGTAAATCGCTCATCCGTCGCATTCCTCTCTAGATTTCTGCATTGCCAGAACGGTTGCCGCTGCGCCGACGCCGCCCGGCGAATGCGTCACGAAACTCTATTTGGCCTCGACAGGGGCATGCAACAAGATCCATCTGGAGAGCTCGCCATGGAGCCGCCTGATTTCTACGAATTATCAGCCGGACATGCTGACAAGCTTGCGCCAGGCCGCCGTCGAGCCGAAGACGAAAAACAAGCAGACCATCAAAGGCTTTTTTGAAGCTTTCGCCGGCCGACGCTTTTGCCAGATTGATCTCGCATTTTGCCCTTGGTCCGGGTGTGGGGGCCGTCGGAGCGCCGGCGGGACATGGAGTAATGATGAGCGACATGAATGCACCCGCTGTCACCCTTTTGACGCTTGGCTCCCGGTGCGGCGCCAAGGCTGGACCGGAAGGAGAGCCGCCGCCCGATTTCGTGCGGCTGGCTGACGTCGCGCCGCGCATCCGTCAGGATATGCGTTACGCTGGGCCTGAGAATTTTATGGGGCGTCCTGTTCCCGGCTATTGCGCGGCGCAATGCTGGCTGCGCCGCGAGGTCGCGGAAGCGCTGGCCGCCGTGCAGAAGGATGCCGAAAGGGCGGGGCGAAGCCTTGTCGTCTATGATTGTTACCGGCCGCAGCGGGCGACTGCGGCGTTCATCGCCTGGGCGGCCGACCCTTCCGATCAGGCAATGAAGGCCGCCTATTACCCGCATCTCGACAAGGCGGCTCTGTTCGAGCTTGGCTATATCGCCAGGGCCTCCGCCCATTCGACCGGGATCGCCGTCGATCTCGCCCTCATCGGGATGGATTTCGGCACGCCGTTCGATCTCTTCGACGAAGCTTCGGGCACGCGCGATCCCGCGATCTCCGACGACGCGAAACGAAATCGCGCGGAGCTCGGCGCCTTGATGCAGAGGCGCGGCTTCGTGAATTTTGAAAAAGAATGGTGGCATTTCACGCTCGAAGGACTGAGCGGCGTGGCCCCGCATGACTTCGAGGTGCGCTGATGCGGCAGGCTCTGCGCCAGCTGGACATTCAAACCAGGGGCAAGGGCCTCACTGAAATAACGCGCGATGTCGCGGCCTTCGTCAGCGGGGAAGCGATCTCGACAGGGCTTTTGACCTTGTTCTGCCAGCACACCTCGGCGTCGCTTCTGATCCAGGAGAACGCGGACGCCGACGTTCAGAAGGACCTTGCCGCTTTCTTCGAGCGGATCGCGCCCGAGGATGCGGCGCTCTATGCGCACAACGCGGAGGGGCTCGACGACATGCCGGCTCATATCCGCGCCGCGCTGACGCAGGTTCAGCTCTCGATTCCGGTAGCTTCGGGCGCGATGACGCTGGGAGCCTGGCAGGGAATCTATATATTCGAGCATCGGCGGGCGCCGCATCGGCGCGCGGTCATATTGCACCTTTTGGGTGAGTGAAGCTCTGCGCGGCAAGACAAACCATTTGCATCAAGCAATCTCAGTTCCCGCCAGCTGTTTCGTTGTGTTTTTGCCACTGCACGGAAGATAACATCGCGGCTGATCCAAGCTATTATTGATGAATAGCGTCAAGCGACGTAGCTTTCCTTCATTCGCGATGCTCGATCTCGGGGGGGATTATGATGTTACGCTACGTTGTCTTGGCTTCGGCTTGCGCCATGGCCTTTACGGGAGCCGCCTTCGCCGCCGACCTGCCCATGCAAGCCCCGCCGCCGGCGCCGCCGGCGCCACCGGCCTGGACCGGCCTCTATATGGGTCTCAACGCCGGATATGAGTGGGCGGCCAACAAAAGCGTCAACACGACGGCATCGCCGTTTTTTGCGGCCCCCACCTGGTCCACCGAACTTGCTCTTTCAACGGGCCTCGCCAGCGGTTCTGCTCCTGTCAACTCCAGCGGTTTCATCGGCGGCTTCGAGGTCGGTTACAATTATCAATTAGCGACGAGCTTTGTCGTCGGCCTCGAGGCGGATATTCAGGGCGTTACTGGAAGCAGCTCCACCGGCTCGTTCGGCGGTAGCGGCGTTCCTGCCGGCTTCCCGGACGAAACCATCGTGTCGACCGTGCAGTCGACCAACAAGCTTGATTACCTCGGCACTGTGCGCGCCCGCCTTGGCTACCTCGTGACGCCGACTCTGCTGATTTATGGTGACGGCGGACTAGCCTATGGCGAAGTCCAGACCGGAACCAACATCTTTCAGGCAAACCAGCCCTTTGATCCAGCGTTTGGCTCTTTCGGAGTCCATACCAAAACGCAGGTCGGCTGGGCGGTCGGGGGCGGCCTGGAATGGATGTTCCTCCCCAATTGGAGCGTGAAGGCCGAATATCTCTATTATAATCTCGGCTCGGTCAGCAACGCTCTCTCGCCGCTGGCGTTTGCCCCAGGAGGCGATTTGCTCTATTCGAGCGGTCCATTGTCCACGGCGCGCTTCAATGGCAATATCGTCCGCGCCGGCATAAATTATCACTTCAGCTGGGGCGCTCCCGCGCCGATCGTCGCGAGGTACTGAATTTGCCATCAAGGCAGAGGCTTTCGAGCAGACCCGGTCCCGGCCCCATGGGCTGGCTCCGCCTGGCAGGCTGACCCGCACATGACCCAAAAAGCTTCGGTGACGGCCGCTGTTCTCGTCATCGGGGACGAGATCCTGTCGGGGCGCACGAAGGACGCAAACAGCGGCTATATCGCCGATTACCTCGCCAAGATCGGCATCGACCTGCGCGAGATCCGGGTCGTCGGCGATATCGCCGACGAGATCGTCGCGGCGCTCAACGCGTTGCGCGCGCGCTATGACTATGTCTTTACGACCGGCGGCATCGGCCCGACGCATGACGACATCACGGCCGACGCCGTCGCCGCCGCGTTGGGCGTCGGCATTGGCGAAGATCCGCGCGCGATCAAGCTGCTGCTGGAACGGATAAAGCCTGAAGCTCTCAACGAAGCGCGCCGGCGCATGGCGCGCATCCCGCACGGCGCCAGGTTGATCGAGAACGATATCTCGAAGGCGCCGGGCTTTTGGATCGGCAATGTCATCGTCATGGCGGGCGTTCCGGCGATCATGCAGTCGATGCTGGATCGCGTCGCGGAGAAACTCGTCACGGGCGCCAAAGTGGTCGCGAAAACGATCGAGGCGGGCGGTCTTCCGGAGGGAGCTTACGCGGCCGGATTGACTGATGTCGCAAAAGCAAATCCAGAGCTTTCGATCGGCTCTTATCCATCCTTCCAGGACGGCGCCTTCCGCAACGAGATCGTCGTGCGCGGCAAGGATACCGGGAAGGTCGCGGCCGCCGCCGCCGCCATCGAAGCCCTGGTGGCGCGCCTCATTAACGAGCAGGTCTGAGTCTCGATGCCCGATTCGCCGCAGCCCAATATGCGCAAGGCCTTTCATGTGTCATGGGACCAGTTTCATCGCGATGCGCGCGCGCTTGCCTGGCGGCTCAGCGCCAGCGGCCCGTTCTACGGCATGGTGGCGGTGACGCGGGGCGGCCTGGTGCCGGCGGCGATCGTCGCCCGCGAACTGAACCTTCGCCTCATCGACACTTTCTGCGTGACGAGCTACGTGGACGAGAATGTTCGGGGCCAGGTCAAGGTGCTGAAAGGGGTCTCGCCGGACATCGGCCGCGATGAGGGAAGCGGCGTTCTCGTGGTCGATGATCTTGCCGACACTGGAGCGACCGTCAAAATCGTCCGGGCGCTGCTGCCGAAAGCCCATATAGCGACGGTTTACGCAAAGCCGCTCGGCGGTCCGCTCGTTGACACTTATATCACGGAAGTCTCGCAGGACACCTGGATCTATTTTCCCTGGGATCTTGGCCTCAGCTTTCAGGCGCCGATTTCCGAGACCGGGCGGGTCTGAAGGCGAGATCCGATCTGGCGCCTTGTCTGCGCCTCCGGCAGCGCGTAAAGCGGTCGAGGCGAAGGCGGACGTGGCGAAATTGGTAGACGCAAGGGACTTAAAATCCCTCGACCTTGGTCATACGGGTTCGATTCCCGTCGTCCGCACCATTTCAAAAAAAATGGTTCTATTTCAAAAGCTTAATATGTCCTCGCGCTTGGTTTTGTAGCACTGGGCGGGGCTTTTATTGTAGCATTTTTTTCGAGAAGTGCCTTCGGGCTCGATTCCGGGTGCAATCAGCACAATAGTTCAGCCATCCTGAACGGAGATCTCGGGCAGCCTCCAGTTCCATGGCAGCAGCTCATCGATACGGTTTATGGGATGATCGGCGATGCGCGCGATGACGTCGGTTAGGCAGGCTTCGGAATCGATGTCGTTCATCTTGGCAATCGATGAGCGTATACATGAGCACCGCCACCGCCCGCCGCAGAGCAAGCGGACGGGTCGCGCGCGACGTCGAATGGCGCCGGCGAACGTGCTTTTGCCGCTGATCCTGGCGAGCGTTGTGTCGAGGAACGTCTTCAGTTCCGCGAGGATCGGCGCCTCGCTTACAAATAATCCGACGCTCTAGTCTCCGTGCTTTCCATCCATTGCTTTTGTTTCGAAGTCCTCTAGCGGAGCCTCGTACCCTGGCGGTTCGATCTGCTCGTTCACCCGCAGTATGGAATCGTCGGCGGCGTCAATCGAACCCTGGACCTGCGTGCCCTTCAAGATCGCAACGCATTCCCCGTAGAGTTGCTTCTCCGTCAAGGCTGCATCAAGCGCTTTCTCGTCGGAGCGAACCTTTTGCAGTTGAGAGACGGCTTCGATCGAAGTGCAGCCAAAGGTCGTGACCTTAGCCTCGTAATAGGTCATCTGCGACGCAACAAGAGCTATAGCAAGGATCGTTTTCACGATCTCCTCCATAATCATCTATCCGAGATTGAAGAACCGGCGGCTTTATTGAAAACCTCCCCGCCACGTTGGCGGGGAGGCCTCTGCACCGTGATGCACGTCACGATTGTCACCGTGCTCACTGATCCCGTTACAGTCCACGTGAAGACAGCCAATCGATGATGATTTGGGCGATCTGTAGGTTGTTGGTGTCCAGCATCACCATGTGTTCGTTGCCGGTAATGGGGCCAGGTGATCTCCTATAAAGGGAATTAGGCTTCAGAGCTGGCAGCCAGGCGAACTTAATGTCGCCGCCCGCGGCAGTGATCTGTTGAATCTCCGTTGGGCAGGGAGCCGCCGGCTGCGGAACGGCGGAGAAATCGCCGTACTCGATGAGGATCGGGATATGCGCGAGGGTATTGATCTCAGCCGGTGTAAGATTCGCGAAACAACCCGTCTCAAGCTGGACGATTGCTTTAACCTTGCAAGCTGCTGCCGTCGTCCAGGGGTAGCAGCCCGAAGCGGGCTGAAGCGCCGCCCGGGTCGGGAACGATGATGATTCGGAGTGACCCATCAAGATAGCGCCGCCTAATTCTCTCGCGAGTTCCGCCATTTGGGCGGGAGTATTATAAAAGCCCGCAGGGTCAGCCGGACTTGGGGCCCCAGATAGAGTCGCATTATTCAAGTCAGGGATCACCATGTTGTAGAATTGCAGGTTCGATCCCGTACCCACCCCTACGGTTTGCATCGGGAACCGAATGCCGGGATGAGGAGTGGTATTGGTGGAGCATGGGGAGGTCGTACAAGGAGCGGTTCCCCAGCGGAAGACATTCCAGGCAAACTGGTCACTGGCTATCAGGATGTTGGGGCTTTGTGGGCATTGAACGGTTGCGGTAGGAATGCAGTGCGTAATACCGGTGTTCAATGAGTTGTAAACTGTGGCATCGAAGCCAGAACGTGCGCGGCCGACCTGATCGATCATATAGGTGTCAAACTTTTGACGGACGAAGTACTCGTCCCAACCCATCCGTCCATCGGGCGTGGTCTGCCACGATTTTGTGCTCAAGCAGCAACCATGCACAATGGCGATTGGCCAATGCATTTTTCTTGCTTCTTTGACGGGCTTCATGAACTGCACGTACATCTGATTAATCATATGCAGCCCCGGGTTAGTGGTCCCGGCGCACACACTGGCATTGGTGGCCGGCGGCGGCGGCGTAGGGCACGTGGCCAGATTTCCTGGGATAAAGAAATTGCCATACCCACCCAAAACCAGAGTTCCGTTGGCATTGACCGCAGAGTAGTCTTGCGCCGCGGCTATATTAGACATCAGCCCAAGTGCAATAAGAGCTGCAGCCGCCATCATCGCATGTTTTATCCCTTTCATTGAATTCCTCCCCCTACTTTCACGCAATGGTTTTCCCATTTGCGGACACATCATAGTGATGATTGCCGGCGCGGGGTCTTCCATGAAATTCCGCTTCGTATCATGATTTGGATTTTCAATAGCGATTTAGCTGCAAAGATCACCGATGCAAACGCCAGCGTAAGCGCTGAGGCAAATGCGGTTTCTGCTAGGAAAATGTCCGTTATGCTATGGCTGCATGCTATGGCTGCGCGTTCCTTTAGTTGCGAAAAAGCGAAAGTTGTTTCCGCGTACCGCTCCGTTGCCAAGCTCGAGTTATGACGCTTATTCTCCAACGATGACCAAAACCAGTTACGGCGACTACCGCTTTTCTCAGAAATCACCCAGCAGGCGATCTGGCTTTATGGCCGGTTCGCTCTGAGCTTCCGCGACATCGAGGATTTGTTGGCCGAGCGCCGGATCATTGTCTCTTTTGAGACGGGACGGCGCTGGGTGAACCATTTCGGACCGAGAATCGCCGCCGAGCTGCGGCGACGCCGACCAGGCCGCATAGGACCCGGAATCTGGACGAAGTCTCGAAGTCAGCCGCCCAAAACATTTTCTACGTCCAGCGTCCTTCTCACCTCAGCAAGAAGGCGCCAAATCTTTAGGGCTTCCGCATTGCCGTCGCTGCCGCCTGAAAATGGGAGAAGTTGGATTTTTTTTCGGGGCTTTCTTCGGCAATTTGACAGCGCCGCTATAGTTGATCTTGGTCATAGGGAGTGGTTAGGGCTGAAGCCAATGAACGGCAAGCGGCCGGCGACGTGACAATGCCCTGAGCATTGTTGTTCGCTGCGAGGCCATACAGTTCAGACGTGGCAGAGGTCAACGGCGGTCCCGCAATCACGTGAATCGGTCGGCCCTCGCGAATCGTTCGATGCGCCCTACTGGTCCAGCGCCAAGGCAGCCTCGGTCGGAGACGGCGTCGCTGCGGCAATCCCGGTGTTGCGCGCCGGCAATTCGAGTTTTACTTGCTGCTTTGCTTTTTCGAGGGTCGCCGCCCTTGCGTCGAGATCGTGCACAATCCATCCGCGGACCGACTGGCCGACCCGAAGCCTCATCAGCGACTTGTCTGTTTCGTCCAGGAAAACCGCTATGTCGATGAGAGGTCCATGCACCACGCCAACCAGAGCGACTTGGGGCTTTTCTGGCTCCGACGGCTTCGGGGCGGACACGGGTTCGCTTACTTTCGCCCCCTCGGTGACGACCGGAGGAGGCGGACGGCGGGTCGCTGAGAAAAGAGGGCGCTCGCGAGTCGCGCGCAAGGATTCCAAGGGAATGGTCAAGAGCGGATTGCCTTGGCCGGGCTGTGGCCGCTGGAGCGCAACAGGCTCGGCCGCGATCCTCCCCTGATCGTTGACTGATCCGCCAGCCCCCACGCTCTGGCTCGGGGCCTGTCCAAAGGCTATCCCGTTCGCCCAAAAAGCTCCCAGCGCCGAAAGCAGAATGGCTGATCCAAATGATTGCACTTTCCAACCCGCAATTGACCGGCGCGTCGAATTCAAGGGTTTTAAGCATAATAATACGACACGTTTGACCATAAGACAAAGCATTCGGCGACCTGGCCAAGCAGCTTGAGGTGATCGCCGGCTCCTTGTAAATTAGCGGTGAATGATGTGCCGGAAACCAGGTCATTCGATTGAGGCAAGAGACCAACGCAGCCGACTGGAAATCGAAGAGTAATACGATGTGGGCTTTGCCATAGAAAGTCAGTAACAAAGTCCAATAAAACAATGTCAGACGAGCGCCCTAAATCCCTCGACCTTGGTCATACGGGTTGGAGTCCCGTCGTCCGCACCAGTCCGCGCCCGGCGAGCCATGCCGTCAGCAAAATCTCGTGAACGGGTCGGCGTTTTCCAGACCGCTTTTGCGCTTTTTCGAGGTGCTTTCGCCACGCCGCGCCATCGGCAAACCGCCGTGGGCGGCCCTTGCCTTTTAGGCCGCTTATTGATTTTACTGCACTGCAACCTTGGCCTGCTCCCCTGCTTTTTTACCTGGGGAGGCCCTCCGGCCGCGCTCAGGCCGCGCCTCATTTGGCGCAATGTATGCGCGCGATGTTATGGAGTCGTCGATGATCAAGCACATCTTCTGGGGGCTTGCGATGCTCGCTCTCGCGCTGGCCCAGGGCGCCCGCGCCGCCGAGCCGCCTGTCGCCGCTGATGTGTTTGTTTCACCCGGGGGCGACGACGTCGCGGGCGAAGGTAGTTTCGACAAGCCCTATGCGACCGTCGATCGCGCGCGGGCGGCCCTCAGAACGAAACTGACGGGGGCGGGCGAGAGCCGCAACTGGACGGTGCTGTTTCGCGGCGGGACCTATTTCCTGCCGGAGACGGTGACCTTCACGCCAGACGACGGCGCAGGCGCAGGTCACGTCGTCACCTACGCGGCCTATCCCGGCGAGACGGTCGTCTGGAGCGGGGGAACCGACATTACGGAGCTCTTGCATCCGGCCGATCTTCCGGCGCTCGGGCTTTCAAACGTCTGTCAGGCGGAGATCCCGGGGCCAAGGCCATTTACGCAAGTCAATGCGAATTACTACTTCGGAGAAATCTGGGTCAATGGCGTGCGCGCGTCCGAACCCATCCGGCCGCGCAGGGGCAGCGACTGGTTTCACATGCGCGAGGGCGGTTCGGCCGTTCCGACGACTCAGATCGCAACTTTTACGGAAGGTTCGAAAACGATCCGCTTGACGAGCGCGGCGGCGCTTCCCGGCGGCGTCGGCAGCGCCATAGCGTTCAACAAGGCCGGCTTTGGCTTCCGCGCAAACCGGTCCTACTGGATCTTGTCGATGTCGGACAATGATGTCGAACTCGGCGCTTCGCCGGGGGGAGCGGCGCTGCTGGCGCAGGCGAGCGGAGCGCTGCCCCTTCAGGACAATGTGCAATCGGTCAATGCGGCAGACCGCGTGAGCACGGCCGTGAGACCGTCCCTGAACCGATTTGGCTTTAACGCCGGCGCCGATCCGGAGCTGTCAAGCTCATGGACCAACGTAACCGACATCAAGATCCAGATTCCGACCGGCGGCGCGAGCTCGGACATCATTCCTGTACAGTCGATCGACGATAAGGGCCAGACCGTGACTCTAAACAGCCACGTCATGATCCCGGCCAAGCTCTACCCCGGGCATGCCTGGCGGCGGTGGAATCGTTTTGAAGACATTGGCCCCGGCGAGATGTATCTCAACAGACAGACTGGCGTCCTGACTTACGTTCCGCGCCCGGGCGAGACATGCTCCAACATCAAGGTCATCGCGCCGCGTCTTCTGCAATTGATGCTCATTTCGAACAGCCGTGCGGCGGGCGGACCGACGGGCGTTCCCGCCGGCAACATCGCGTTTTCCGGAATCACCTTTTCACATACCCAGTCAACGCTTTATTCCGGCGCATTCGACCTCGCCGGCAATACCGGCGGCATCATGGGCGTCGAGAGCAACCATTTCAATACGCTGAGTTCGGGGATCGTCACGGTCGGCGCTGAAAACGTCCTTTTCGATCATGACGCCTTCACGCATTTCGGCGAGAGCGGCATTCTGACGAGCTTCGGATCGAACCATGTGACAATCCGCAACAGCTCCTTTTCCGATCTCGGCGGCGCCCCGATCATCGCCGGCGGCTATATGGCGGGCCGCCTCGCGGGTTACAAATATTCTTCGAGAACCGATTACACTGGCTTCAATTTTGACGGGCCGACAACGCCGGATTCGCCCTTCGACGCAAGCAATTGCTGTCTCAGCGTGATAAATAGCACAATGGACGACTTTGGCCTTCTGAGCACAGGGGTTGCGGGAATCGCCATCACGCATGCGCAATCGTTCACGATATCCCACAATACCATCCGCAACAGCCCGTCGTTCGGCATCGCCGTGGGCAGCGATTGGGACCATGCGCTGCCCGCCAACAGAAATAGTCTCTATAGCATCGGTAGCTTCGGGACGACGATCGCCTATAATGACATTTCCAACTGCGGCTATGAAAAGAACCCGGCAGGCGTTCCTGTGCCCGGCGGATCGATGGCCAATGATTTTGGGTGTCTTTATGTGCGTGGGCCCCAGGACGGAGACGGTGCGAAGCCACGTATGTCGATCATCGGCAACACCGTCCATGACGTCAGTTCGGGCGCGTGGCTGACGTTTGATGGGAAGACGCCAACTCGGCGCGCCCACGGCTTCGACGGGGTGCTCGACTATCACGACGGCAATGAAGCCTCCGGAATCAATGAAAGCAACAATCTCTTCTATAATCTGAACAGCCTCGACCCGGTTCATCCGGGATATCCGAACAGGCTGATGCAACATACCGGCAACATGCGCGACGATTACTGGAATAATATATATTACGGCTTCGTTCCGGCCGGCTTCAAATATCCGAAAGATTTTGCCGCGCAGGCTTTTTATGGCGCCGGAGACCCAAATAGTCCGTGGGCGATACCGATCGAAGGGCCGCAACCGTTTTTGCGTTTCACCCGGAACATCATCGTCATTGATCAGCCCGGCGGCCCGGCGGCGCCTTTTCAGCACAACCTTGACGTGCGCAAACGAAATCAGTTCTATAAAAATGATTACAACATGTATTTCGAGCGCGGCAAAACGATCGTCGATTATGTAGATCACGGCGGCAAAATGTCGATTGACGAGTGGCGATCGCCTCCCTTTTCGCAAGACGTGCATTCGCTGTTTAACGTCGATCCGAATTTCAAGGATCCGGCGCACGGCGATTTCACATTTAAATCGACGGGAGAGGGCGCTCCGTGCGCTGGAGCGGGGGGCGTCAGTCCCGCCTGCGGGTTTGCCGAACCGTTCATCCCATGGGACTATACGGCGGCGGGCGCGCACTAAGTCTTCAGCGCCCGCTGCGCGTTTCGACCATTGGGCGCAAACGCTCCAATGCTCGATTGCCGCGTGGAACTGACAAAGAGAGACTTATATAACGCCGCTTCGAGAAAGAGCGACCCCATGAAACTTGCCGACGTTCGTCAAAAAGCTTTCGCGATGCCGTTGAACGACCCCGCCTATCCGCGCGGGCCGTATAAATTCTACAATCGCGAATTTATCGTCATCAGCTACCGGACCGATCCAGACGCGTTGCGTGAAGTTGTTCCCGAACCGCTCGATGTCATTGGCGACACCGTCAATTATGAGTTCATTCGCATGCCGGATTCGACGGGTTTTGGCGATTACACCGAGACGGGGCAGGTCATCCCCGTGCGGTTCACAGGCGCGGACGGCGTGGTTCAGGAAGGCGGCTATGTCCACGCCATGTATCTCGACGATAATTCGCCGATCGCGGGCGGCCGCGAGATCTGGGGCTTCCCCAAGAAATTGGCGAACCCCAAAATCTCTCATGAGAGCGAGACGCTGGTCGCGACCCTGCATTACGGATCGGTGCTCTGCGTTTCCGCCACCATGGGCTACAAGCATCGCGAGATCGACACGGCGCCGCTGTTGAAAAGCCTCGCCAAGCCGAATTTCATGATCAAGATCATTCCACATGTCGATTGCACGCCGCGCATCTGCGAGCTCGTGCGCTATTACTGTGAGGACGTCACGGTGAAAGGCGCCTGGTCTGGCCCCGCGGCCATAGAACTGTTTGAACATGCGATGTGCGATGTCGCGCGACTGCCGGTGCGGGGCGTCGTTTCGGCGACGCACTTTATTACCGATTTGACGCTCGGGCTTGGCGAAGTGGTCTATGATTATCTGAAGGCGTGATCCCACGCCCGCATCGGGAAGACGAAATCGGCGCTCGGGCGCTCCGTGGCCGCCGGTTTCGTTTAAGCGCATTGATGGCGCTGACGCTTATGAGCGGACCCCGACCGATGTTGCGGGCGGCTGCCGCGGGCAAAAGCGGCTGTTCAAATCCAAATCGTGCTTGCGCAATGTTTCGGAGAGCCCGCTGTGGCCTCTGGAGGGCCCCAGCTGTTGCGACGCGGCGGGCCGCGATCTGCGCCCGGTCTCCTTCAAAAGCGTCGCGACTGCTTTCGGAACCAGCGCGGCTCGATAGCATATGCGTTGATCACCTCGGGCGGCGTTCAAGCCGGCGACCTTGGTCAGCGAGAATCTTACGCCTGCGCGGCACAACAATGAGCATGCGCCAATTGCCGCTGGCGAGCGTCTTTTTGTGGGGAACCGGGCGGTCAGGCATCGCGCGGGCTGGTGCGTTGAAATGATCAGCTCTGCGAAGGCTCCAGTTCCGCGCAAGGCGAAGCAGCGACAAGCTTAAAAAGGCTAAAGTTAATCGATTCTGTTCCTGTTGTTTTTCCTGTCGTTTTTCAGAGCTTTTTCAGATTTTGTTGCTAAATGTTGTAGTAGACTGTGTAGTTCATAACAAATAGTGTGCTTAATATATTGTGGATAAATTCGCATAAATAAATATTATGTATAAGTAATAAAGCGACATGAGGGGTTTTTAATAATTATATTTGTAGGCATATTCTAACTAAAAGGCATTTTTCGGGATACTGTAAACTTATGAGTTATTTTGTTATTTAAGCAGCTCTTCACGAGTGAGGCAGTATACTTGGCGGCATGGTGCGCCGACCGCATTGGCGCCGCAGTAGCTTAGAGGCGAGGACATGTCATGGGTAATGCTCTAAAGAGCGAAGCGATGCAGACGCGCACCGAACAATCAGCGGAAGTTCGGCCGTTCTATCTCGAATCGCTGACGCTCGTCGAGCGCCTGCATCGGCGCCTTCTCGATGTGATCAAGGATGAATTCGACCGCCGCGGACGCAGCGATGTGAACTCGGTGCAAGCGCTTCTTTTGTACAATATCGGCGACAAGGAGCTGACTGCGGGTGAATTACGCACGCGCGGTTATTACCTCGGCTCGAACGTATCCTATAATGTCAAAAAGCTCGTCGAGACCGGCTACCTTCATCATGCCCGCTCACGCATCGACCGTCGCGCGGTGCGCATTAGCCTGACCGAGAAGGGCCGCGACGTTCATGACGTCGTCGGCGGACTTTACGATAAGCATGTCACCACGGTGGAGCAGATCGGCGGCATCAGCTCGGAGGAATTCAAACGACTCAATCAATCGCTGGTGCGGCTCGAACGGTTCTGGACGGATCAGATCAGATACCGGCTTTAGGGCACAATGCGTTTGAACGGAATCGCAATCGCATTCCGCTCTTTAAGCCTTTGTTGTAACGCATGATGTGGGTCCGAAAAGTCTGCAGCTTTTCGGCGTCATGATCGAGGGCAGTGGGCGGAAACGCCTCTGCATCGCGGGGCAATGCGCCGGGCTCGCGGCGCTTTGGGCTTGCGCCCGGACCGGCGCCGCCTCGCGGAGCGCGGGGCTTGCGCATCGGGCGAGCGCTTTGCGTCCGATTGCAGCAATGCTTCAGATTGGGGCAGGGCCGCGCGAAGAAATTCACCGTGCTCCGCAAGCTCGCCGGCAAATGCCGGCCATTCCTTTTCCCTTTGTTCTTGCAACGTTTGCGGAAGCGTTCGGGCCCCGTCTTCCGGCGCGCGCGCAAGCTTGCCTCTGCCTTACAATTGCCGCCCTATTTGTGTCTTATTAACCATCGAGATGCTAAGGAAATGCATCAAATCCGAGAGGCGGACTTTCACGTCCCTTTGTTTTGCATCCGCCTCTGAAGCATGATGAGCAGCGTTTGTTCAGCTTTGGCCTATCCTTTTCGGGAAAGGGCGGCGTTTCGGCCATGGCGCCATATTGCGGCGCTTCGCCACGGCGGCGGCGAAAGCAGGGGAAACGAGATTGCGGATCCGAAGGTTGGAGTTCAAATTGATAACAGATTTGCTTGACGCCTCGCGTCCCATCTTGCGGCGGGGACCGGCCGTCGCCGCCTTGCTGGCCGGCTTTTGGCTATATCCTCCCCTTGGCGCCTTCGCCGGCCCGGCTTTCGGCGATCAGGCCGAATGGGCGCAGCGCTACGACGCCGATCCCCGATTGGCGATCACGCGCTCCAACACGCCTGTGCTTTCGCCGCAAACCTTGGCCGCGACCGAACAGGCGATTGAAATTTATCAGCAAATCGTCGCCAAGGGTGGATGGGAGCCGGTCAACGCGACGCGTGTGCTGAAGCTCGGCGTCAGCGGCCCCACTGTCATCGCTCTGCGCAAACGCCTCGCGGCGTCCGGCGATCTTGACGTCTCCGTCGGCGCCGCGCCGATTTTTGATTCTTTCGTCGAGGCTGGCGTCAAACATTTCCAGGCTCGGCACGGTCTGCTCCAGACCGGCATTGTTTCGAAGGAAACGTTCGACGCGCTCAATATTCCGGCGGACTTCCGGCTGCATCAGCTGGAGATCAATCTGGTTCGTCTGCGCTCCTATTCCGGCAATCTCGGCGAGCGCTTCGTCATGGCGAATATTCCCGCTATGGCTGTCGAAACGGTGGAGAATGGCGTGGTCGCGACGCATCACGCCGCCGGCGTCGGCAAGATCGACCGCCAGTCTCCGGTCATGATGACCAAGGCGATCGACATCAATTTCAATCCCTATTGGACCGTGCCCGCCTCGATCATCCGCAAGGATCTCATCCCGCGCATGCAGAAGAACCCAGATTATCTGACCGAACACAAGATTCGGATCTTCAATAAGGATAATCAGGAAGTTCAGCCGAGCGAGATCGACTGGAACACCCTCGATGCGACGAATTATCGTTACCGGCAGGATCCCGGCGGCGACATCAATTCCCTCGGCGTCGTCCGTATCAACATTAACAACCCATATGGGGTTTACATGCATGACACGCCGGAGAAAGGCGTGTTCGGCGATGATGTCCGCTTCGTCTCTTCGGGCTGCATCCGCGTTCAGAACGTGCGCGATTACGTGACCTGGCTGTTGAAGGATACGCCCGGCTGGGATCGCGAACATATCGATGAAGCGATCCGTTCGGGACAGCGCATCGACGCCAAGATCGCAACACCCGTTCCGGTTTATTGGGTCTACATAACAGCCTGGGGCACGCCGGAGGGCGTCGTTCAGTTCCGCGAGGACATTTATCAGCGGGATGGTTTTGGACCTGTCGCGACCAATGCTGCGTCGGCTCCGCTTCCGCAAGCCATCCAGCCCGATGCGCAGCGTCCCGTCAGCGCCGTCAGCACCAAGACGCTCGAACCTTTAAGCGATGACGACCAACAATAATTTAGGGCTTACAAAGAATAATTTGGGTATCCGATCGTAAAAAAATGCGCTGGCCATGATGTGGCGCATGTCGGACGTTTTGTCGCATTTATCGCCAGGCGCAGCGTCCATTTGGCGTCCTGGCGCGATGGCCGTTCCCGGGGCGCGGCCCCGTCAGGCTTTTGCCACAATGACTTAGCCGCAACGTCTTAGTCCGAAAGGCGTAATTGCAAAGCCGGCGCATGCGGATTTCCGCGGCGCCGCGGGCGATGCGCTGGCCGAATTGAACCGACTGGTCGAGCCTTCACTCGGGCGAGATGACATGCTATTGCCAATTCATGGAGACTTCGCGCCGCGCGAAACTGGCGGCTCTCCAACTCATCGCTTTCTTTGCTTTTCCGTCTAAATAAGGAGCTCTCCAATGAGCCAGGCCAATGCCGAAAAGGGAGGCCCCGCTTCCAATTCGTTCTTCGCGGCGGATCTCAAGGACGCCGATCCGGAAATCGCTCAGGCGATCGAACTGGAGCTTGGCCGTCAGCGGCACGAAATCGAGCTGATCGCTTCAGAGAACATCGTCTCCAAGGCCGTCCTTGAGGCGCAGGGTTCGATCCTCACCAATAAATACGCGGAAGGCTATCCGGGGCGCCGCTATTATGGCGGCTGTCAGTTCGTCGACATCGCCGAAACCCTCGCGATCGAGCGCGTCACCCGACTGTTCGACTGCAAATTCGCCAATGTGCAGCCGAATTCCGGAAGCCAGGCCAATCAGGCGGTGTTTCTCGCGCTGATGCAACCGGGCGACGCCTTCATGGGCCTCGATCTCGCCGCCGGCGGGCATCTGACGCATGGATCGCCGGTCAATTTGTCCGGCAAATGGTTCAAGCCGGTTCCCTATGGCGTGCGCCGCGACGACCATCGCATCGACATGGAGGCCGTCGCCCGCCTTGCCGAGGAGCACAAGCCAAAGATCATCATCGCCGGCGGTTCCGGCTATCCGAGGCACTGGGATTTCGCAGCCTTCCGCGCCATCGCCGATTCGGTTGGAGCCTATTTCTTCGTCGACATGGCGCATTTCGCCGGCCTAGTCGCAGGCGGCGTGCATCCCTCGCCGTTCCCGCATGCGCATGTCGTCACGTCCACGACGCATAAGACGCTGCGCGGCCCGCGCGGCGGCCTGATCCTGACGAATGACGCCGACATTGCGAAGAAGATCAACTCGGCGGTGTTCCCAGGTCTTCAGGGCGGCCCCCTGATGCATGTCATCGCCGCCAAAGCCGTGGCGTTTGGAGAGGCCTTGCGGCCTGACTTCAAGGTCTATGCGCGCCAGGTCGTCGACAACGCGCGGGCTCTCGCCTCTACGCTCAAGGACGCAGGCTTCGATCTCGCCTCGGGCGGCACCGACAATCATCTGATGCTCGTCGATCTGCGGCCGAAGAACCTGACCGGCAAGGCAGCGGAGGCTTCTCTCGGACGCGCCTCGATCACCTGCAACAAGAACGGCGTGCCCTTCGACACGGCGAGCCCGATGGTCACCTCGGGCATCCGTCTCGGCGCTCCGGCGGCGACGTCGCGCGGGTTTGGCGTCGCCGAATTCAAGAAGATCGGCGAATTGATCGCCGAAACGCTTGACGGCCTCTCGACCAATGGCGACGCGAACGCAGACGTCGAGGCCAAGGTCAAAGCGGCTGTTTTGGAACTGACAGGACGTTTCCCGATCTACTGAGGTTGCGCCGCGATGCGGTGTCCTTACTGCGGCAGTCTTGAAACCCAGGTGAAAGACTCGCGGCCAACAGATGACGCCTCCGCCATTCGGCGGAGGCGCGTCTGTCCTGACTGCGGCGGCAGATTCACGACCTTCGAGCGCGTCCAGCTACGCGAACTCACCGTCCTTAAAAAATCCGGACGACGGGCGCCGTTCGAGCGCGAAAAACTGATGCGCTCGCTTGAAATCGCCCTGCGCAAGCGCCCCGTGGAGCCGGAGCGCGTCGAGCGCATGGTCAATGGCATCGTGCGCCAGCTCGAAAGCCAGGGCGAAAGCGAAATCCAGAGCGAACAGATCGGCGAATTGGTCATGGAAGGGCTTCGCGCCCTCGACAGCGTCGCTTATGTGCGCTTCGCCTCCGTCTACCGCAACTTTCGCGAGGCGCGCGACTTCAACGCCTTGATCGATGAACTCGACGGCGCCGTTGACGCCGATGATGTTGCGATCGACGGCCGGCCGGCGCCGGCGGATGAGCATCACGCCGGTCCACCGCCAAAGACGCGATCCCCGAGCCGGGCATGATCGACGCCGCGACCGATGATGCGCGCCTCATGGCCGCTGCGATCGCGCTGGCGAGGCGCGGCCTCGGGCTCTGCGCGCCAAACCCCGCCGTCGGAGCGCTCATCGTCAAGGACGGAGTCATTCTCGCCCGTGGCTGGACGAAGCCCGGAGGACGCCCGCACGCCGAGACGGAAGCATTGCGCGAGGCGGGCGAGCGCAGCCGCGGCGCGACGCTTTATGTCACCCTCGAGCCTTGCAGCCATCATGGCGCGACGCCGCCTTGCGCCGAGGCCATCGTCAGGGGGGGCATCGCTCGTGTCGTCGCCGCCGTCGGCGATCCTGACTTGCGCGTCGCCGGACGCGGCTACCGGATGCTGACGGACGCCGGCGTCGAAGTGACAACGAATGTCTGCGCCGAGGCGGCGCTCCGCGCCAATCTCGGACATGTCCTTCGCGTCACAAAAAATCGCCCGATGATCACGTTAAAGCTCGCCTTGACCGCTGATGGCTTCGCCGCGGCTCTTCACGGGGAGCCCCGTCTTGCCATTACAGGCGCGCCCGCCAATGGCTATGTGCATATTCTTCGCTCCCTGCATGACGGCATTCTCGTCGGTTCGCGGACGGCTCTGGAGGATGATCCTCTGCTTACCGTGCGGCTTCCAGGGCTTGAGGCGCGAAAGCCTTTGCGGATCGTGCTCGACAGCGATCTCGCGTTGCCGCCCGATTCGCGTCTGGCCGAAACGGCCCGCGGCCATCCAACACTCGTCATATCCGGGGAGGGGGCCTCGGCGGCGCGAGCGTCGCAGCTTCGGGCAAAGGGCGTCGAAATTGCCCGCGTGCGCCGCGACGAAGCTGGCCGCGCCGACATTGGCGCGGCGCTCGAGTTCCTTGCCGGACGGGGAATGACGCGGCTGTTCTGTGAAGGCGGCCCGACACTGGCGAATGCGCTGATCGCGCGCGGCCTCGCCGACGACGTGATTGTGCTAAGGAGCGCGGCGCCGCTGGCGCGGCCTGGCCGCGCTGGATTGAACGCCGAAAGTCTGGCGGCGCTCGGTGACCCGGCACGCTACAGGAGCGTTGAGAAGCGCCTGGTTGGCGATGACGCCCTGACCCGCAGCGAAAGGATTTTATAAACATGTTCACCGGTCTCGTCAGCGATGTCGGCGAAGTGTCGAGCGTCGAGCCGCGCGGAGCTTTAAGGCGCGTGCGCGTGCTTTGTTCCTATCCTTCGGAGTCGATCGCGCTTGGCGCTTCGATCGCTTGCGGAGGTCCTTGCCTGACCGTGGTCGGGTCTGGGATCGCGCACGGCAAGAGCTGGTTTGACGTGGATATCGCCGCCGAAACGCTGGCGCGCACCACCGCCGTGACCTGGAAGCCGGGGGAACAAATCAATCTTGAGCGCTCTCTCAAGATCGGTGATGAACTCGGAGGCCATATCGTCACCGGCCATATCGATGGAATCGCCGAAATTCTGTCGATTGAGGATTTTGACGGGATGAAGCGCTTCTGGATCCGCGCGCCCCATGGCTTGTCGCGCTTCATCGCGGAAAAGGGCTCGGTTTCACTCGATGGAACATCGCTGACCGTCAATGGCGTCAAGGGCGATGCGTTCTCAATTCTGCTGATACCTCATACGCTGCATGTCACGACCTGGGGCGGGAAACGCGCCGGCGACGCGGTCAATCTCGAAGTCGATCTGATGGCGCGTTACGCCGCACGGCTCAGCGAAACGGCGCCTGCGAAGGTCACGGCTGAAGCAGCCGCGCCATCTTATCCCTGATCGCATCCACTGCGAGGACGATGCGGAAGCGCGGAAAGCCTAGCGCCCTCGGCGGCCCGTCTTCATTCAAAACGCCTGCGCCTTTTCGGCCGATATGGGAGCGCAGAAGAACCCGCGGCGTCAGCTGTCCGCCAGCGCGGCCGCGACCAGCTCCTTGCAGCGCAAGAGGCGCGCGTATTCAGCGGCGTCGACGAGAATTTGCTCGCGCCCGGACTCGCTCGGCCGCGCGGTCGCAGCCGCCTGCGCGCTGCGCAGCGCCGCCTCAAGTTTCGCAATGCGCGCATTGGCGAACTCGAGATGGATCTGAGCGTTGCCTGTCACTTTGACGGTGTGGGCATCCGCGGGCTTACCGAACTTCTTGTCGGCCGGGCGCTCCTTCTTGCCGAAATCATATTCAATGATCATGGCTTCTCCAATGGTGGCGGAGAGTTTCGCCCTTTTGGGCCTCGTAGCCCCCGTCAAGCTTTCAGAATGGCTCTCTCCGCGCCGACGCGCAAGCTGGATTTGTGAATATCCAGCCGCCTCTTGAGGCCTTGCGGCGGCGCTCTGCTTTTTGCACGTCGGCGGTCCGCGAGAAGCGCCCCGTCTGAAACCTGTGGCGCAAGCGTCAGACTGCGAAACGAGGATCGCCCCCGCTTCCCTCTATCTCCTCTCTCCTCAATCCTTGGCTGCGCCATTGGCGCGAGCCGAGCCGTTGCTCTGGACGCGGGTAATGAAACATTATAACGTTTCATACCTAAGCTCAGCTTGAGTTTCGAGGGATGGCTATGTCGATACGTCAAACAATGTTGCTTGTAGCACTGGCGATTGCCGCGCGGCCGGCCGCCGCGGGCGCGCTCCCGCCGGGACCAGACGCTTCGCCCGTGGCGGCCGGCGGCGACCAGATCACACTCGATTCCATCGAGATTATTTCGCAGCAACTCGATGCGGCGCGTCTGCAAATCCAGCCGAGCCTCGGCGCCAGCGCCTATAGTTTCAACCAGCAGGCTCTTCAGGCGATCCCGCAGGGCGAAAATGCGCCCTTGAATCAGGTGTTGCTACAGGCCCCCGGCGTCGCGCAGGATAGTTTCGGCCAGGTGCATGTGCGCGGCGACCACGCCAATGTGCAATATCGGATCAATGGCGTGCAATTGCCCGAAGGGCTTTCCGTTTTCGGTCAGGCGCTCGAAACGCGCTTTGCCCGCAGCATATCGCTGATCACTGGGGCGCTGCCGGCGCAATATGGCTTCCAGACTGCCGGCGTGCTCGACATCCAGACCAAGACGGGCCTCACCAATCCGGGCCTTGGCCTTACCGCCTATGGCGGGACCTTCGCCTGGGCGCAGCCGAGCTTTGAATATGGCGGACGCTATGACAAGGTCGACTGGTTCATCACGGGCGATTATCTGCAAAACGCGCGCGGCATCGAAAACCCCGCTCCGAGCTTCAATGCGCTTCACGATAATACCGAGCAATGGCACGGCTTTTCCATCATGAACGCCATTATCGATCCGGACACGCGGGTCAGCGTCTTCGGCGGCGCCTTCAATGGACAGTTTCAGATCCCGAACAATCCGGGCCAGGCGCCGCAACTCGGGCTCACAGTCAAAGGCGCCAGCACGTTCAACAGCGGCGTTCTCAACGAGAACCAGAGTGAGAACACGCAGTTCGGCGTGATCTCACTGCAAAAACATATCGGGTCGGCGGATGTGCAGATCTCAGCCTTTGTGCGCAACAGCAATCTCTCCTATGCGCCGGATCCGTTGGGCGACCTTCTGTTCAACGGCATCGCCCAGAGCGCGCAGCGCTCCAATCTCGCAGGCGGAATGCAGGCCGACGGCAGCTGGCGCCTCAATGACAGCCACACGCTGCGCGCCGGCTTCCTCGCTCAGCTTGAGCACACGAGCTACAACACATTTTCCAACGTTCTGCCTGTCGACAGCACGGGCGCCCAAACGTTGGATCAGCCGATCGGCGTGGTTGACATTGGCGGCAAGACCGGCGGCCTCTATGGCGTCTATCTGCAGGACGAATGGCGCATCCTGCCGGTTCTGACGCTGAACTATGGCCTGCGTTTCGATGGGGTCAATGAATATACCAATGAGACGCAGGTCAGCCCGCGCATCAATGCGGTATGGAAGGCGACCGAAACGACGACGATCCACGCCGGCTATTCGCGCTATTTCGTTCCGCCGCCATTCGAGCTCGTCGCGCCAACGAGCATCGGCCTTTTCGCCAATACGACAGCAGCTCCCTCAGTCACGCGGGACGATTCGGTCAAAGCGGAGCGCTCGCATTATTTCGACCTCGGCGTCACCCAGCTTGTCGTTCCTGGCTTCACGGTCGGCGTCGACGGATATTACAAGCTGGCGACCAATTTGATCGACGAAGGCCAGTTCGGCGCTCCGATCATCCTGTCGGCCTTCAACTATGCGAGCGCGCGGGTCGGCGGCGTCGAATTCACAGCGAGCTACGACGTGGGGCCTTGGTCGATCTATGGCAACGCCGCTTATTCACGCGCGATGGGGATCAACATCATTTCCTCTCAGTTCAATTTCGCACCGGACGAACTCGCCTACATTCAGCAAAACTACATCCATCTCGATCACGACCAGACGTGGACGGCGTCGGCTGGCGCCGCCTACACCTTCAATCAGGGGACCAAATTCGCAACGCGCGTTTCCGTCGATCTCGTGGCGCAAAGCGGCCTTCGCGCCAGCACTGCGACTGTTCCAAATGGCGCGTCGTTGCCTGAATATGCGGCCGTCAACGCCAGCATCGTGCAAAAGCTCGATCTCGGCTTCGGCGCCGGCACGGAGCTTCGTCTTGACGTGCTGAACCTCAACGACGCCCAATATCAAATCCGCGACGGCAGCGGCGTTGGGGTTGGCGCGCCGCAATTTGGCCTGCGGCGCACGCTTCTCGCAGGCGTCACGCAGCGGTTCTGAGCTGCTGGCGCCCGGCGATCACGCTCAATGCATGTCGCCGTGGGATTGACCCTCATGGGCTGGCGCGGTCGCCCCCATCCCCTCGACGGAATAGGTCACGCTGACTGTTCCCGCCTTCTCGAAGGTCAAGGTTCCAGAAAAGCTCTCGCCCTGTTTCAAGGGACGCTTCAGATCCTCGAACATCAGATGATAGGAACCGGGCTTCAGAACGACCTCGCTCCTGGCCGGAATGGCGAGGCCGTCTTTCAAAGCGCGCATGCTCATGACGCCGCCGCTCATCGTCATTTCGTGAACCGCAGCGCGATCCGCGATTTCGGCGGTGGCGGAAACGAGCCGGTCAGCGGTCTCGCCCCCATTCTTGATGACGAGCCAGCCGCCCGCAGCTTTCGCGCTGGAGGGCGTCGCGCGCGACCAGGGCTGGATAATTTCAAGGTCGCCGAGCTTGAAGTCTTTGGCGAAAGCGCTTTCGCCGAAAACCAGCAAAGCGGACATGGCGAGGGCGCCGGCGAAAGCGCGACAGTTGAAGATGGACATGGGATGTCTCCACGCAAGATGGCTGCGCCGGATTGGCGCGAGGTCCCGGAATGAACCGGCTGGGAATCAGACAAATCTCGAACCATTTAGCGGCGGCGCGCGGGGAGAATGCGGATTTCGCCTTTGTGGCGGGACGAAGCTCTCCTCACCCGCACCGCCTGACGCTATGACCTCGATCGGCTGGCGCGCTATGAGGCTGGGGGAGGCTGGCGTCAGGGCGCCGCCTTGGGCGAACATGCAGCACCCTGCGAGGCAGCAATGCGGCGGCGCTCCGTGATTGAGGGGATCGCGCGGGCCTTTTGGAGCGCCTTGCGCCTGCGCGCCGCAAATGATCGCTTCCGGCCCGGTCCTCCCGGAAGCCAAAGCCTGCGCGCCGAGGAAACTCTGGGCGGCGAGCAGATAGGCCGCCGCGAGGGCGACCCAAAAGCTCCATTGGCTACGCATTGCTGTCACGGCTGTGGAGCCTCGCGCTTGAGCCGGCGCGATGGCGCGGCCCGCTGGACTAAATGCGATCTTGCCTATGTTCGGCGCACGGTCTCGAGCAGCCGCGCCGCGGCCTCCATTTCCGCCCAGCGCCGCTCCCGCCGCGCCATCGCCTGTTCGTCGACGCCCCAGACCTTCATCTGGAAATCTTCATCGACATGCGCCGCTGTCCAGGCTTCTTCCGGCGTCAAGGCGCCATGCGCCACCGCCAAAGCGAGCAGCGCCGATCCCGTCAGCGTCGTCATCACATGCAGCGCCGCGAGTGCAAACGGGCCGGACGCCTCATCCCCGGCAATTTTCTCGACGGCTTCGAGAATTGCGCGCCGCGCCGGCTCCGGCTGTTCGGCGAAATTGATCCCTTCCACGCAGATCAGCCGCGCGCCGAGGTTTTCGCGCGCGAAATCCAGCACCTTGTCCCAGCTGGCCGCCTGCGCCCGGGCAAGATCCTCAGTCTCTCCCGCGCGATAGCAGATGAGATCGGAGGCGCCATATTTCGCGACATCCGCCGCCGTCGCCGCCATCTCGCGCGCAACGCCGTCGATTGCGGAATTCGCGATCCTCGTCAGCGGCATGGAGCCCGGATCGATAAACTCCTCCTGCCGCGCCCATTCCGCCGCCAGCTCCCGCGCGGCGGCAAGCGTCGGCAGGGCGAGGGCGTTCCTGGCGGGCGTTTTGGCCGGACGTCCATCGAGCAGCAGCGCGAAGGCGCCGTCCCGCGCTTCCGCCGTCGCTTCTTTATAGAAGCGCTTCGGCAAGGTCTTGCGCAAATCGCGCCGCGCCATCGCGACGGGATCGATCGGGATGATTTCGCCCGGCGTGGGGGCGAGATCGTCGCGGATGGTTTTGTTCGGCTTATCGTCCTGGTTCATCTGCGATGAAATGCAGCAATTCAGCAAAATCCGCAACGATCCGTTCAGCGCCCGCGTCCTCGAGCTCGGCCCGGCTGTGATAGCCCCAGCCGACGCCGATCGGGTGAACGCCGGCGGCCGCGGCCATCTTCATGTCAAAGCTGGCGTCGCCGATCATATAGGTTGCGGAAGGCTCCACGCCGGTCTCCGTCATGGCCGCGAGGATCATGTCCGGCGCTGGCTTCGAGGGGTGATCGTCGGCGGTCTGCACAGTGTCGAACCAGTCGCGCCAGCCGGCGCGCTCCAGCAGATGCGCGACGCCTCGCCGCGCCTTTCCCGTAGCGATCCCGAGCGCGACGTCATCCATGCCGGCGAACGTCGCGATGATCTCCTGGGCGCCGGGAAAAAGCGGTTCGTCATAGGCGGGATCGGCTCTGATCTCCGTCCAGGCCTCGCGATAGGCTTCCGAGAGGCTCTCGACCGGGGCTTGCGCCCCGGCGAGAACCGTAAAGGCTTCACTCAGCGAAAGCCCGACGATGGAAAGCGACGCCGCGCGGCTCGGCGGTGCGATCTTATGGGCCGAAAATGCCCGCCGCTGCGCCTCGATGATGTAATCCTGGCTGTCGACCAAAGTGCCGTCTATGTCGAAAATCACCAGTTTCACGCGCTTAATCCTTTGGTTCGATCGAGGCGATCTGCTTGCGGCCGAGCGTAACGGCCCTCGGCCTACAGGATAAGAGCGGCGTCGCGCGCCTTCAGACCTTGCCTCGATCGCCCGGCGGCGTCCCTTTCGCCCGTCAGGGGTTGCGGCGCGAAAAAGAGACCGCATAGGCGCCGTCGCGGGTATCGACGAGCGGATCATCCGATTGTTCGATGCCGTCGGTCAGCGCGCCGGGAAGGAACAGCAGTTTCTTTTGCGCCTCGAGACTGTCGGGGACCGCCTTGTCGATCGTCAACACGCCAAGGTCCACGACCTTTCGGTCGGCGGGCCAGGGTTTCGAGCCGTCCTTCGTCTGATCGCCCGGCGCCGCCAGCTGCGCCTTCAGATGAAAAGTGACGGGGCCGGCCTTGAGGCGGCTTGGCAACTCGTCGATGAGAAAATCAGGCTTCTTGTCGGCGGCTGCCTTGGGATCGAGATAGACGAGTTTTTCCGGCGTGATCTGATAGCGCACGGCCTGTTTCGCGCCTGCCTTGTTCACGAAGATAAATGCGTTGACGCCGAAATATTCCTCATCCGCGAAACTGTCCGGCGTATGCACAGTCGCCAAAGCGGCCGCAACTGTCGGATGGCTCTCCTTGAATTTGTCGAGCGCCGTTGGCTGTGCGGCGTCTTTCGGGCTTTGCGAAATAGCCGTCAGAAGATCGCGAAACTGCTCGCCCGTGGCGACGGGGAAGAAATGCAGCGAGTTCGTGACCATATCCGTTTCGCTGCCGTCGGGCAGGTGATATTTGATCGCGATGCCATGCGGGTTCGCTTGCGGGCTGCCGTCTGCGATGTTCGGAACGCCCGTCGAATCGGAGAATCGTACGGTGACCGGGATCTTGGCGCCGGTAAAGATCGCCGCGCGGCTCAGTCCGGCTGCTTCGGGCGTCGCGGTGAAGCTGCCTTCGACGACGACGCCTTTGGCGTGATTGGCGCGAAAGCCGGGATGAACGCCGAAGACTTTGTTCATCACGTCGACAATCTGCGTCGCGACATCCGGCTCCTCGGCTCTTGCGGGAAGGGAGCCCGAAAGAATGGTCAATGCGGCCATGAATATTGGCAGCTTCGTCTTGGTCATTTACTTTCTCCCGGAAAGCGACATTGCGTAGGCGCGGCGAAACCGCAGAACTTCATTTTCGTATTCGCGCCGCGTTTCAGTATCATGTCTAAGAAATTGGCGGCAAGCCAGAGCGTGACTGGCTAGCGGCTTCGTTTCGCCTCGCAGACAAGCTCGCGCGGCTGGCAAGCGATGCCGGGGGTCGAACACGTTATTTTGACAAGTCCGCGGCGCGACCATGGATGATTTGCCCGCGCTTGCCGAGGCTCCAGACGGCGGCAGACGGCGCAACCATTGGTCCATTCGAGGCAATCGGGGTTTAGGCGGCCGAAGTTTTGCAGCGTCAGCTCGGGTTTTGGCAGGGGCGAGACGCGCGGCTCATCCGCCAGCGCCGGCAATGCGAGCGCGACGCCAAACGCCAACGCGGCGCCAAAAGCGGACGCCGCGCATCGTGTGACATGGGGAGCGGTGATCGGCATGTACCAAGCTTGGCGAGAGGGTTTCACCCGGGCAAATGGCGGCGGGGCAAATGCGAAAGCGTCGGCAAGGACAAAGGCAAACACAAAGAAAATGAAAACGCGCGGCTGCGATGTTAGCGCATTTTCGCATCAGGTCGAGCCTTGCGCCGCCCTTTGTCCCGTCTCCTCCACGGGCGCAGACCGATTGCCGTTTCCGGCGCAGCGTGCTAGGCGCGGCCATGCTTGAAGGTTTGCCTCCCAATAACGCCGCTCACGTCATGCGCCTCTCCTGCGACGAGCCGATGGCGCGCAGGGTCTCGGACGTCATTATCGAGACGTTCGATCCGGCCGATGTCGCGGTCTCCGCTTTTGAAGAAGCGCCGACGACAAATGACTGGAAGAGCGGCGCCTGGATTGTCGAAGCCTATTTCGGCCTGCCTCCGGACGAGGCGAACATCCGGGCGCTCATCGCTGCGGTTGCGGGCGAAGCGACCGCGGAGCGCCTCAGCTTTGGCCGCGTCGAGACGCGCGATTGGGTCGCCTCATCGCTCGAGGGGTTGAAGCCCGTGCGCGCCGGCCGGTTCGTCGTGCATGGCGCGCACAGCCGCGCGGATGTGCGCGACAATGACATCGCCATTGAAGTCGAGGCGGCGCTCGCCTTCGGCACGGGGCACCACGGGACGACGCGGGGCTGCCTTTTGATGCTGGACCGCATCGCGCGACGGCGCCGGCCGCGCTCCATTCTCGACATCGGCACAGGCACAGGCGTGCTCGCCATAGCGGCCGCCAAACTGTTCAAGCGGCCTATTCATTCGGGAGATATCGATCCGGTTTCCGTTGCGGCCGCGGCCAGCAACGCGAGGCGCAACGGCGTCGGCGCCTTCGTCGATCCGGTGCAGGCGCGCGGCGCGGCGCACAACGCTTTGCGCAAAGCCGCGCCTTACGATCTCGTCTTCGCCAATATCCTCGCGCGGCCCCTGCGCGAACTCGCGCCGGACATTGCGCAGCTGACGCAAATGGGCTCCGACATTGTTCTTTCAGGCCTCATCGCCCGCGACGTCCCCGGCGTTCTCGCCGCCTATCGCGCGCAGAAAATGGTGCTCGCCCGCCGCCTCGATATCGACGGCTGGGCGACGCTTCTCATGCAAAAGCGCTGACCTGGAAGGATCGGCTCACGAGAGCGTTTTGGTGCGCGCGAAAGAGAGGCGTAGCCGCGCGAGCGTGATGGCGCGCAGCCCGGCGATATCCGCGCTCATCACAATCAAGGCGTAGACGGCGACGCCGAGGGTGATCTGAACGATGAGCGTCGCAACGCCCGGATCGCGATCGCGCATCGGCAGCAGCGCCGCCGCCATGACCGCGTTGCCGAGAATGATCGCGCCAATGTCCCGCATGCGCGGCCATTTCGGCTTGGCGGCGCTTGCAAATCCAATAAGCGTGATGAGGGATGCGAGGAGGGCTCCCGCCTGCGCAATCGCGAGGCTTGAGGCGTCGGCGTCGCGCGGCAGGGCGATGATGAGCAGCGGATCAACGAGGCAGGCAACGATCGCGGCGACGATCAAGGGGCCGGTCCTCTTCTCGATCTGGAAGATCGGAGCGATCGCATATTGAATGATCGCCATGCAGAAAAGCCCGGTCATCATCAGCGGCAGCAACAGACCGAAATGGCCGCGAAACTGTTCCGGCACGATGAGCAATTCGATCGACGGCAGCGTCAGCCAGATCCCCGTGCAGGCCGGCAGCACCATGGCGAAGACGATCGTCATGTTGCGCCCGATCTGACGCCTCGCCTGTTTTGGTCCGCGCAGCTCATGCGTCGCCACGGCGATCTGGAACAGCACGATATCGAGCGCCGAGCCGATCGCCTGAATGGCCTTGGATCCGAAATCATAGGCGAGCGAAAACTGGCCGGTTTCGGAGAAGCCATAAAGCACGGCGACGATCGACCGGTTGGCAAGAGGAATCGACAGATAGAGCAGATTCGCGGCGACGATCGGCAGGCTGTAGCGCATCAGCTCCTCCGCGATCGGCAATCGCGCGAGCCGGACGTCGGAGGACGGGTCGAGGAGCGCGGCGCGGGCGGTGACGACCGAGCCGCCGAGGCTGATGATCCCGCCGATCAGCGTCATTTTGGCAGAGCCGAACCAGAACGCCCCGCCGCCCATGAGCGCGAAGGTCAGGATATTCTTGACGAGGACGAGCCGCGCGAAAAGCCGGTCATGGAAGCGGGCGCGAACGAGGGCCGTGTAATAATCGAACAGGCCGTTGGTGATGGCGACGCCCAGCGCCAGAAGGATCAGGCTGTCGGATAGCGTAAACGTCACGCCGGACAAAAGAAGAAAACAGGCGCCCGCCGTGAGCGCCACGGCGATGACGGCGAAGCCGAAATCGAGTGTCGCGCGCAAGGCCGGATCTTCGCTGCGGATGCGCTCCGAATAGAAGCGGGTGGCGCCGAGCCGGATCCAGTCGAAGAAGGCGGTCTGCACCGCGATCGCGGTCGCATGGGCGAGGGCGAAGCGGCCATATTCCTCGGGTCCGAGAAATTTGGCGACGAGCAGGCCGACTGCGAAATTGAACAGAATGTTGCAGAAAAAGGCGAAAAATACCGTCATCGCGGCGTTCGGCCCGGACCGTGCCGGTTTTTTGCGCCGAACTCGGCGCCGCCTGCGAGCGATGCGGGCTCAAAGCGCAACGAGTGGGCAATAACGGGAAAGCGCATGGAGATCGCGGCGATCCTTTCCAATTCCAAAGCCCGCCGAAGCAAACGGCGGGCCTGCCTATGGCTTTGCGATGGTTGACGTTTTAGAGCATTTTTTGCCGACGTCGAATCGCACGCATTTTATGCACGCTGTTTTGATCCGCGGGGCCTCAGATCGCACTCAGGCAGGTATTGAGCCTATCACACGAAGTTTACGAAAATCGTCAACTGTTGTCCTTCGATCAGCGGCTTGCCGCTTCCGCCCATTCCTCGAACCCGCTAAAAGCGCTTATGTCGCATGATGTCACCCTTCCCGCCGCCGCGCTCGCCGGGCTTTTGTCCTTTCTCAGTCCCTGCGTCCTGCCTCTGGTTCCGCCCTATCTGACCTTTATCGCCGGGACGACCATCGAGGAGGTGGCGACGCAGCGGGAGGGCCGGGCGAGACGGGACATATTGATCGCCGCCGCGCTCTTCGTCTGCGGCTTTTCGACAGTCTTCGTCGGGCTTGGCGCCACCGCTTCCGTCGTCGGACAGGTCTTGCGCGAGCATCTGAGGCTGTTGTCGGTGCTCGCCGGCGGCACCATCATCCTGATGGGACTGCATTTCATAGGCGTGTTCCGCTTCGCCGTTCTCTATCGCGAGGCGCGGGTCGAGGTGCAAAGGCCGGTCGGGAGCTGGGGCGCCTATGTCATGGGGCTCGCCTTTGCATTGGGCTGGACGCCCTGCATCGGTCCGATCCTCGCCGCGATCCTAGCCGTCGCCGCTTCGGAGGAGACAGCCGGCAAGGGAGCGACGCTCCTTGCCGCCTATTCCCTGGGCCTCGGCATTCCATTCTTTCTGGCGGCGCTGGCGATCGAGCCGTTCATTCGCGGGATAAAAAGGTTCAAGCGCTACTTCGGCGTGCTGGAGCGAACCGTCGGCGTCCTGCTCGTTCTGACCGGCGTCGCCTTCCTCACCGGCTCGGTTCAGGATGTTTCCTTCTGGCTGTTGCAGACGTTTCCGGGCCTTGCCACAATCGGGTGACGGCCTCGACGAAACGCGGCGCATCCTTACTGTTTGAGCTGGTAATAGCTGATGCGTCCGTCTGGACCTTTCTTCCACACGAACACGACATAATCGGCGCGCGTCACATCGCCTTTCTTGTCGAATTTGATGTCGCCTATGACGGTCTTGAACGTCATGCCGGAATGAATGGTCTTGGCGACTTCTAAAGGATCCAGCGATTTCGCCGCTTCCGCCGCCTGCTTCAGAACCTCGACGGCGGCGTAGGAATAGAGCGTATAGGTCTCCGGGTTGAAGTTTTTCGCTTTGAATTCTTCGACCACCCTGACGGCTTCCGGCCGGTCGCGAGGATCAGGCGGAAAGGTCATGAACGTTCCCTCGACGCCGGGTCCTGCAATGGCGGCGAATTCGTCGGATGCAATGCCATCGCCGCTCATCATCACGGCGTTGACGCCCTGGTCGCGCATCTGGCGCAACAGAAGGCCGCCCTCTGTATGGACGCCGCCCCAATAGACGATGTCGGCGCCCGATTCCTTGAGCTTAGAGACGATCGCCGAATAATCCTTTTCCCCTTTGTTGACGCCCTCATAGAGCACTTCCGTGACGCCGAGCGCGTTGAGGCTCTTCTTGGTTTCGTCCGCGAGGCCTTTGCCATAGGTCGTCTTGTCGTGAAGAATGGCGATCTTCTTCGGTCCGAGACCGGCCAGGAATTTCGCTGCGACCGCTGCCTGTTGATCGTCGCGGCCGCAGGTCCGAAAGAGCGTCTCGATGCCCCGGTCTGTGATTTTCGGATTGGTCGAACCGGGCGTGATCTCCAAAATCCCGTTCTCGGCATAGACGTCGGAAGCCGGCATGGTGACGCCCGAATTGAAATGGCCGATAACGAAGGCGACCTGATCGCCGACGAATTTATTGGCGACGGAGACGCCCTGCTTGGGATCCGCCGCGTCGTCGCCGGTTTCGATGCTGACTTTCTGGCCGAGAATGCCGCCAGCCGCGTTAATGTCGGCGACCGCCTGCTCGGCGCCCATTTTCAATTGCGCGCCGAATGTCGCGTCCGGGCCTGTGATCGGCGCCCCCACCGCCATTCTGACGTCCGCCCGCGCCGCGCGGCCGGGGCCGATCGCGACGAGGATGCTTAGCGCGAGCGTCGCAAGGACGTTCTGACGGCGCTTCATAGCCAGCTGCGTCAATCGGTTCATGAAGGCTTCCCTGTGCTTGCTGACGATCCTCGCGGCGCGTCCTCGCGCGCGAAGATCGGACCATATTGCTGTTTCATCTGGCGCCGCCGCGTCAGCTTGAATCCGCTGAGAACGAATCCGAACGCCGCGGCGAAATCGAGGCCGTATCGGGCGAGCGCCACGAGCGGCTCGCCGAACAGGGCATAATGGAGAAAACGCGCGGCGGCGGCGATGAGCAGCGCGGCGACGGCGCCATGCCAGATCGGACGCCAGCGCAGCGCGAGCGCGCGCCCGGCGCTGTAGGAGGCCGCGCCACTGAGGATGACGCTGAGGCCGAGAAAGATCAGAACGGAGCGGTTATCGAAGGCGAATAAGGGCGTCAATGTCCACCCTCAAGATAAGCGGCGCGAATTTCAGGACGCGCCAATAATTCGCGGCCCTTGCCGGACAAGGTGATCGCTCCATTGACCATGACGTGGCCGCGATGGGCGAGCGTCAAGGCATGAAAGGCGTTTTGCTCGACGAGGAAAACGGTGAGGCCTTCCGTCCGGTTCAAATCCTTGATGACTTCGAAGATCTGCTTGACGATGAGCGGGGCGAGGCCGAGCGAGGGCTCATCCAGCATCAGAAGGCGCGGCCGGCTCATCAAGGCGCGCGCGATCGCCAGCATCTGCTGTTCACCGCCCGACAATGTGCCGCCACGCTGGTTCGCGCGTTCTTTGAGACGCGGAAAAATCACGAAGACCCGTTCGAGGTCCGCGGCGAAATGGCGATCGCCGCTGAGTTGCGCGCCGATTTGCAGATTTTCATAGACGCTCATGCGCGGAAAAATCCGCCGTCCCTCGGGCGATTGCGCAAGGCCAAGGCGCGCTATGTCATGCGTTTGCATGGCGGTGATGTCACGCCCGGCGAAATGGATCGCTCCCTCGCGCGCGCGGGGATTGCCGAAGATGGTCATCATGAGCGTCGTCTTGCCGGCGCCATTGGCGCCGATCATCGTTATGATCTCGCCTTCATGAATATCGAGATCGACGCCTTTGAGGGCGATGATGTTGCCGTAGTAGGTTTTTACGCCCCGCATCGACAACAAGGGGCCAGATCCTGCGCCGCTCATGCCCTGACCGCCGCCGCGACTTCGTCCTCGTGCTCGACGCCGAGGTAGGCCTTGATCACTTTCGGGTTCTGACGAATCTCGGCGGGGAGCCCGTCGGCGATCTTCACGCCATAATCCAGAACGACGATATGATCCGAAATCTCCATGACGACGGACATGTCATGCTCGATGAGAAGGATCGAGGTTCGATGTTCGCCGCGAAGGCTTAAGAGAAGCGCGTTGAGCTCGTGCGATTCACGCGGGTTCAAGCCTGCGGCGGGTTCGTCGAGGCAGAGCAGCACCGGCGCCGTCGACATGGCTCGTGCGATCTCGAGCCGGCGCTGCGCGCCATAGGGCAGGGAGCCGGCCGCATCGTCGGCGCGGTCCAGAAGGCCGATCCTGTCGAGCCAATAGCGCGCGGATTCGATCGCGGCCTTTTCGCGCGCGGCGGAGGCGCCAAAGCCCAAGAGGCCGGAGAAGCCGAAGGCCGCTCCGATGAGCTGATTATGCTGCGCGACAATGAGATTTTCGAGCAGCGTCATGCCGGCGAAGAGGCGGATGTTCTGGAATGTGCGCGCGATGCCGGCGTGCTTTGCGATCTCGAAATCGGCCATGCGCTCCAGAAGGAAAATTTCGCCGGAAGCCATTTTGGCGTGGCGGCGTCCGGTTTCCGTCAGCGCGCGCACATCCTGCGGCGCGGCGCAGCCGGTGCGCGCGAGGGCCATGCGGCCGCCGCAACTGCGGTAAAAGCCCGTGATGCAATTGAAGACAGTGGTCTTGCCGGCGCCGTTCGGCCCGATGAGGGCGGTGATGTCGCCGCGCCCAACGGTGAAATCCAGCCCCTCCACGGCGCACAGGCCGCCAAAGCGCATCGTCAGCTGTTCGACCGCGAGCAGGGGCGCGGAAATCCAGCGCATCAGCCGTGGCCCTCTTGCGCCAGTACGCCGACCACGGACTTTGGCTTGACGAGGAAAATCGAAGGCTTGCGCAGGGCGATGAGGCCGCGCGGCTTCCAGTTCATCATCGCGACCATGGCGACGCCGACGATCAGCATGCGATATTGAGTGGGATCAAAGCCGTCGCCAAAAATAACCTTCAGTCCGTCGAGTTCGCGCAAAAGCTCCGAGCCGCCGATGATCCCCACAGCGGCGAGCGCGACCCCAAGTTGCGAGCCGCCGCCGCCGAGAACGACCAGCGCGAGAATGGTCGCCGATTCCATGAAGGTGAAGCTTGTCGGCGACACGAAATTCTGCCGCGCCGCGAACAGGGCTCCGGCCATGCCGGCGATCATGGCGCCGAGGGCGAAGGCCGTGAGTTTCGTCGCCACAGTGTCGATGCCGAGCGAGCGGCAGGCGATCTCATCCTCGCGCAGCGCCTCGAAAGCGCGCCCGATCGGCAGGCGCCTGAGGCGCAGGCTCAGGAAATTGACCAGAAGCGCCATGGCGAGAACGAGATAGAAAAGAAAGATCACCCGGTGCACCGGTGCGAATTTCAGCCCGAACAAAGCGGCGAATCCGTGCGGGCCTGGAACGAAAGGCCAGCCGAAGAAGGTGATGCGGGGAATCGAGCTGATGCCGGCGTCGCCATTGGTCAGCGCGGTCCAGTTGGTCAGCACGATGCGAATGATCTCGCCGAAAGCCATCGTCACGATGGCCAGATAATCGCCGCGCAGACGCAGCACAGGCAGACCGAGCGCAATGCCCCATAGAGCGGCAAAAAGGCCCGCGATAGGCAGACAGACCCAGAACGACCAGCCCCATGTCGTCGATAGCAGGGCATAGGCATAGGCGCCGACCGCGTAGAAAGCGACATAGCCGAGGTCGAGCAGGCCGGCGAGGCCGACGACAATGTTAAGGCCCCAGCCCAGCAACACATAGAGCAGGATCTGGATGCCGAAATTGTCGATCCATTTTTGCGCTCCGGCTGGACCCGAAATGGCGAGCGTCGCGATCGGGAAAGCCACCAGAGCGGCAACGCCAGCGCTCGAGGCGAAGCGCGCCAGGACGAGAAGAGCGCCGTAGCGCGCCGGTCCGTTGTTTAGCTTGGCGGCCCTTTGCGGGCGCCGGGGCGCGAGGAGGACCAAAAATCTGAGGATAAAGGCCGCAGCGACCGCCACGGCGACGGCGGGCCAGCGGCTTTGCAGGTAGAGCTCGTTGGAGAAGTTCAGATCGGTGCGATAGGCGAGGATCGGAAAGGCGAGGCCGAACATCAGGACGGCGGCTTTTGCCGCCCCGATCAGGGCAGCGCGCACGGGCGACGGGGAATCGGAGCGAGGCAGCGCGTCGGACCCTGCCATCTTGCGCCTATACCTTCTCGACATCGGGTCGGCCGAACAGGCCGGAGGGCATGAAAATCAACGTGATCGCAAGAATCGAAAAAGCCGCGACATCCTTGTAGTCGCTGGAAAAATAGGCCGCCCAGAACGTTTCGATCAGGCCGATGAGAAGGCCGCCCAGGACGGCTCCGGGCAGCGAGCCGACGCCGCCGAGAACGGCGGCCGTGAAGGCCTTGACGCCTGGCACGAAACCGTCGCCTGAATTGATAACGCCGTAGTAAATAATATAAAAAACGCCAGCGACCGCGGCGAGCGCCGCGCCGATGACGAAGGTCAGCGAAATCGTCCGATCGACGTCGATGCCAAGGAGCGCCGCCATGCGGCTATCCTGTTCGCAGGCCCGCTGGGCGCGCCCGAAGGATGTCTTTTGCACAAGAAACCAGAAGCCGGCCAGAAGCGCGGCGGTGACGCCGACGATGAGAATTTGCTTCAGCGACAGCGTGACGGCGTAGCCGTCGCCCTTGGTCAGCGTGATGACGTCGTGGAACAAAGGCGGCAGGGCCTTGTTGCGCGGCCCTTGCAGCACATAAACGAGATTTGAGAGAAAGATCGACATGCCGATCGCCGAAATGAGCGGCGCGAGGCGGAATGAGCCGCGCAGGCGCCGATAGGCGATGCGCTCGATCATGTAGCTCCACAGAGATGTCAGAGCCATTCCGGCGATGAGGACAATGACGAAGGCGAAAGCCAGCGATGTGACGCCAAGCATCTGCGTCAGGGCGAGAAATACGATGAGCGCGATGAAGGCGGAGAGCATGAACACGTCGCCATGCGCGAAATTGACCATGCCGATGATGCCGAACACCATGGTGTAGCCGATGGCGATCAGGCCATAAATCGACCCCAGCGTCACGCCGTTGATCAACTGCTGCAGGAAGATCTCCATGGGCGTCCTCGCGGCTCCTTTGGCGGGCTGAGGTGGTTTTCGAGAGAAGCGGATCGGCGTCCGCGTAGAGAAAATGCGCTAAAATGGAAAAACAAGCGAATTTTTGCGGCTCCTCCGGAGTTCAGTGCATGCGCCGATACGACGCCGGGGCATTTTCCTCGTGGCGGACATTGCTTTGGTCCCGGTCCGGCGTGCAATTGCGGCGCCGTTTCGAACGCTCCGGCGTGGGTCGGCAGCCTTTGTTGATCGGCTTGTTTTTGCTATGAAAGGCGGTCGCTTGGCTCCGGCCGTTCGGGCGCATGAAACGAGAAGCAGGAGCTTCAGCACGAATATGGCCGAATTGACTGTTGGCGGCGCCGACCTTGCCGCCCCCCTTGGCTTCGGCCCTGATTCGATCCATTTTCGCAACGCGATGAGCCGCATTGCCGCTGCCGTTCATATCGTCACGACGAACGGCCCAGCCGGCCTTGGCGGCATCACTGTCACGTCCGTGACGTCGATCACGCTTGATCCGGCGATGATGCTTTTTTGCATCAACAAAGCCTCCGCGTCCGTCGACCGCATCGTGGAGAACGGGGTCTTCTGCATCAACGCGCTCACCCCGGCGCATCAGGTCCTCGCCGATATTTTCGCGGGCCGCACCGATCAGCGCCTTGAGGAGCGTTTCGCGGGCGCCGATTGGACGAAGCTCGCGACCGGCTCGCCCGCGCTGCGCGAAGCGGCGGCGTCTTTCGACTGCCGGCTCGTCGAGGCAAAGGAAGTCGGCACACATCTGATCATGATCGGTCTTGTCGAGGCGGTCGTCTATGGCCCTGAAGGCGAGAGCCTTGTCTATGCTCATCGCCGCTACAGAACGCTTTGACTTTTTGGGTTTCGTTCATCGGCCACGCCGCGGCTTTTTGAGCGCGGCCTTTTTCTGAACGGCCTTTTTCTGAACGGCCTTGGCCGCGGTGGCGCGCCCTTTTTTTGCGACGCTTTTGCTTGGCGCGCTTTTGGCCGGCGCCGTCCGGACCGGCGCCTTCTTCACGGCGCCTTTCTTGGCAGCAACTTTCTTCGCAGCAACTTTCTTCGCAGCAGCTTTCTTGGCAGCGGCCTTGTTCACCGGAACCTTCTTCGGCGCGGCTTTCTTGACCGCCGATTTCTTGGCCGGCGCCTTTTTCGCCGCGCTCTTTTTCACTACCGCCTTTTTTGCAGGCGCTTTCTTCACCGCGGCCTTTTGCGCAGCGGCTTTCTTTGGCGCAGCCTTCTTCGTCGCGGCCTTTTTTGGCGGGGCTTTCTTGGCCACGGCCTTCTTCGCTGGGGCGCGGCTCGCGAGACCCTGCCGGGCCGGCGTGCGCCTCGCTATCTTTCGCGGCGGGGCGACCTTGCGCAGGGGACTGTCAACCGCCGTCAGGAAATCGACAGCGGCCTCCATAAAGCCCTCCTGATCCTCAATGGCCGAAATATGCGAGGATTCCAAAGTCACGAGCTTGGCGCCTTCGATGACGCTTGCGACGAAGGCGCCGAGGGAGGCCGGAGCCGAGGGGTCATGCCGCCCGACGAGCACAAGCACTTTGTTGCGAATCGATCTGACCGTTTCGCGCTGGTCGACGTCGCGCAGCGCAGCGCAGGCGGCCGCATAGCCCACGGCGGGAGTGGCGCGGAAAATATCGATGACGAATCTCACCAGGTCCGGCTCGGCCGCGCGGAAATCTTCCGTGAACCACCGCTCGGCGGTGCTTTGCGCCAGATGGTCCATGCCGAGGCTCCGCGCGGCCAGGATGCGGGCGTTCCAGATCTCCGGCGCGCCGATCTGCGCCGCCGTATTGGCGAGCACGGCGCGGCCGATCCTGTCCGGTGCCTGAAGCAGCACGGCCTGCCCGACGATGGCGCCCATGGAAAGGCCGAGCCAATGCGCTTTTTCGATGCGGAGGGCATCGAGAATGCCGATGGCGTCCTGAGCCAGTTTTGCGACCGAGTAGGGTCCTTCGTTGGCGACGCTTGCGCCATGTCCGCGCGAATCATAGCGCAGCACCCGGAAATGCTCGAGCAGAGCCGGCATCAAGGGCTCCCAAAGCTCGAGACTGCCGCCGAGATGATGGGCCAGGGCCAAAACCTCTTTGGTCTCGTCGCCCTCAAGGCGAACGTTGAATGTCTCGCCCGCAACTGTGATCTCGGACATGCTTTTTTCTCTCCCCAGCCGGCGTTTTTCGCATATGGGCGCCGCCTGATTCGCATTATCGCGTCAGACTAGCAACCTGCGTCAGTCCGGCAAAGCGATCGCACCGGGGCCAGAACCTCGTTCCGGCGAGATTCAAGCGTGGCACAAGCTTTGCTCGGCAAAATTTGGACGCAAACGTAACATTAAGATGACGGGCGTTGAATGGAGGCGCGCGCAGGGGCGCTAAGACTGTCGAAACCGCGCAACGCAATTTGCTTTTCGGCGTTGCTGGCTCGGAGGTTCCGCAATGATTAAAGCTGAACACGTCGAAACCAGAGTTTCCGAAGACTTCCTCAAGCAACTGGCCGGCTACGGCCTCGCTACGGCCGAAATACTCTACCGCTTGCCAGACCATCCACGCTTATTACAAAGCTATATCTGGCAGGACTATGATATTGCGCCGAACTTTCCAACCTTGCTGAAATTCCTCAATTTCTGGACGCAAAAGCTCGAAGGTCCGCTGCATAGCGTCCGCGTCGGCCACTCGAAACTGATCAAGCCGGCGGAAATCAGGACGATCGATGGAGAGTTCAGACTGAACTGACGATGCTTTTCAGATGAGGCGCATCGACTTGAGGCTCGCGTGGCCGTGCTTGCCGATGATCAAATGGTCGTGCACGGCGATGTTGAGCGGCTTGGCGATGGCGATGATCTGATGGGTCATGTAGATGTCCTCGGTCGAGGGTTCCGGATCGCCAGAGGGATGATTATGGACCAGGATCAGGGCCGACGCGCTAAGCTCGAGCGCGCGCCGCATGATCTCGCGCGGGTAGACCGGCGCCTGATCGATCGTGCCGACGCCTTGCACCTCGTCGGCGATAAGGAAATTTTTCTTGTCAAGGAAGAGGATGCGGAATTCCTCCCGGTCAAGGAAGGCCATGGCGGTGCGGCAGTAGTCGATGACGGCGGCAAAGCTCGACATCGACGACCGTTTCTGGATCGATGATTTGGCGAGGCATCGGGCCGCCGCCTCGACGATCTTGATTTCCACGATGGCCGCTTCGCCGAGGCCTTCAATCTCGGCAAGGCGCTCGGGCCGCGCCGAGACAGTCTCTGCGAAGGAGCCAAACCGGGCGATCAGCGCCTTGGCGAGCGGCTTGACGTCGCGCCGAGGCATCGCGCGAAACAGGATCAGCTCCAGCAATTCATAGTCTGCGAGCCCCTCCGCGCCTGCCTTGCGGAAGCGATCACGCAGCCGCTCCCTGTGGCCATGATAATGCGGCGTTTCCGCGCTTGCCGGAGGCGCGTCTTCGCGCCTCGCCTCGGACCGGGTCACGCAGCGTCCGCCGACCCGAGATCGTAGGGCGGATGATGGAGCCCCTTTGGCGACAGCGTAAAGATCTCGCAGCCGGTCTCGGTGACGCCGATCGAATGTTCGAATTGCGCCGACAGCGAGCGGTCGCGCGTCACGGCCGTCCAGCCGTCCGAAAGAATTTTGACCTGCGGACGGCCGAGATTGATCATCGGCTCGATCGTGAAGAACATGCCAGGCCGCAGCATCACGCCTTCGCCGCGACGGCCATAGTGCAGAATATTGGGCTCGTCGTGGAAGAGCCGGCCGAGTCCGTGGCCGCAGAAATCGCGTACGACGGAACAGCGCTCTCCTTCCGCGTAATCCTGGATGGCGGCGCCGATATCGCCTGTTGTGGCGCCGGGGCGCACCACCGCTATGCCGCGCATCAGTGATTCATAGGTGACCTCGATGAGGCGCTGAGCCCGTCGCGGCACGTCGCCAATGAGATACATGCGGCTTGAATCGCCGTGCCAGCCGTCGACGATGAGGGTCACGTCAATATTGACGATGTCCCCTTCCTTCAACAGCTTGCGGTCCGGCATGCCATGGCAGACGACATGATTGATCGAAGTGCAGATCGATTTGCGATAGCCGCGATAATCGAGCGGCGCGGGATAGGCCCCATGCGACATCGCAAAATCAAAGATCAGCGAATCGAGGAACTCGGTTGTAACGCCCGGCTGCACATGCTCGGTCAAAAGATCCAGCGCTTCGGCCGTGAGCCGCCCCGCCTTCCGCATGGCGGCAAAGGCCTCCTCGCCGTGCAATTTGATATGGCCCGCCTTGCGGCCCGCGATTTCCACAGCGTCGACGAAAGTCATTTTCCTGTCCACCCGGCAGACTCTCGCGCCGCCGATCTGTCGTCAATTTAGGCATTTGTCGCGGCGAAGCAAGGCCGGCGCGCCGTTCCGATTTGCCCCCCGCAGCCAAATCGAGCGCCGTTCGGCCATTTTGAACAGTAAACGAACCGGGTTCGGCGGCCCCACGCGTGTTCTCAGCGTCAATTCGGGGTCCGTGTCAGCAGCTGCGGCTTGATTGGCGCAACGAAACAAGGCAAGGTCCGCTTCCGTCCGGAGCCGTTGGAGCGCAAGGTCGAACAGGTCCGGATTCACCCTCATTCCTTGAGCACTCGAGCTTCAGCCGCGGGCGATCATTGTCGAAGCGCGCTCTAAGGAGCGCATGTTGAAGACGGCGTCTTCAAAGCTCCGCGCGGCGATAAGGCTCTCCAACCTTTTTCCAGGCTTTCTTCTTCATGTTGCCTCCTTTACGCATTGGACTCGCTGGTCTTGGCACCGTCGGCGCCGCCGTGCTCCGGCTTCTCGAACGGCAGGCCGAGGTTTTGACGCGACGCACAGGGCGCAAGATCCTCGTTGTCGCGGTTTCCGCGCGAGATGCGGCGAAACAGCGCGGCGTCGATCTTTCCCGCTTCAAATGGTTCGATGATCCCGCCGATCTCGCAAAGTACGGCGAGATCGACCTTTTCGTCGAACTCATCGGCGGCGCCGACGGCGTGGCTCTCGCCTGCGTCGAGGCGGCGCTCGGCGCCGGCAAATCCTGCGTCACGGCGAATAAGGCGCTGCTCGCCAAGCACGGCATGCGGCTGGCCCGGCTCGCCGAGGAAAAAGCCGTCGCGCTCTCCTTTGAAGCGTCGGTCGCCGGCGGCATCCCGATCGTGAAAACTCTGCGCGAAGGGCTCGCGGGCAATTCGATCGAGAGAGTCTATGGCATCCTGAACGGCACCTGCAATTACATCCTGAGCCGCATGGAGACAGAGGGCTTGAGCTTCGAGCAATGTCTCAGCGAGGCGCAAAAGCTCGGCTACGCCGAAGCTGACCCGACCTTCGACATCGGCGGCTTCGACACCGCGCATAAGCTCGCCATTTTGACCTCGCTGGCTTTCGGCACGGTCATCGACGCCAGCGCCATCGCGATCGAAGGCATCGAATCGATCAGCCTCGCTGATCTTGAGGCGGCGTCCGAGCTTGGCTACCGCGTCAAGCTCCTCGGCGTCGCGCGGCGCACGCCCGATGGCATCGAGCAAAGGGTGCATCCGACGATGGTGCCGAAATCCTCGGCGATCGCGCAAGTCATGGGGGTCACCAATGCGGTGACGATCGACGCCGACGCCGTGCATGAACTGACGCTCGTCGGGCCTGGGGCGGGCGGCGAGGCGACGGCCTCGGCGATCGTCGCCGACATCGCCGACATCGCCCGCGGCGTTCGCTCGCCGCCGTTCGGCCTGCCGGTCGCGACGCTCAGCGAAGCCGAGAACGCGCCGATGCAATTGCATCGCGGCGGCTATTATGTGCGGCTGTCCGTATTCGATCGACCCGGCGCGGCGGCGGCGATCGCGACGCGTTTCGCGGAGCGGGACATTTCGCTCGAAAGCATCGTGCAGCGCCGCCGCCCGGGCGCGGGTGACGAGACGCCGGGGGCGGTTCCTGTCATTCTCATCACCTATGCGACGCATGAGAAAATCATTCGTGAGGCGCTCGACGCGGTGGTCGATGATGGGTTTTTGGCGGCAAAGCCCCAGTTTATTCGCATCGAGCGCGAATAATCTCCGCCGCGCGGCAGACCCGGCGGCCGGTCTGGCGCGGCGGCGCGAACGCACGGGAAAGCCGCGATGAACGGGATTCGCCGGGCGCTTGTGGTGAGTCTTGGCCTGTTGGTCGCCATCGCAGCCGGGCTGATCCTGCTGCCGGTCATAGCCGTGCTCGACCCGGCCGCGCGAGAGGCGGGCGCCGCCTTCGCACAGTTCGTGTTTCTGTATCTGGCCCGATCGGGTCTTGAGGGATCTTCGGCTTTCGCCGGCGCTGAACTGGCGCGCTTCGTCTGGACCGCGGCCATCGCGGTTTGCGTCGCCCCTCTCATTATAACCGTGCTGATCGGTGAAAGCGCGCGTGTGCGATCCTCCATCTGGTATGTGGGCGCGACCGGGGTCATCGCCGCCGCGACGCCCTGGGTCGCGCGCGCGGCGTTCCGCACGACGCGGGCGATCAGCGCGACGCCGGAGGAATTGCGCTTTGCATTCGTCTTTTTCCTGACCGGCGCCGTTTCGGGGCTGATTTATTGGATGATCGCCGGTCGCCCGGCGAGCGACCGCTCGGCGGCGCCCGACTGAACGTTATTTCAAAATCATCCTTTTTTGGCTGAATTCCCACCTCCCACCGGGTTGCGGCGCGGGGCGCCTCGCACTATGGTCCAGCCGCCGCAGCGGCTTGCCGAGCGGATTTTGGGGCGTCGCCAAGCGGTAAGGCAGCGGATTTTGATTCCGCCACGCGGAGGTTCGAATCCTCCCGCCCCAGCCACGCATTCCCGCGATTCCGGAACGGGCGCAGTCTCAGCGAAAAGGCCCGCGGTTTCGGGATCTTGGTGCGGCGGCCGGCGTCCCGGAGACTCTCATGCAGCGGAATCCGCCCGCTCCTCGGCGCTTTTCAGGCCCCGGTCCCTGGGGCGTTTTCCAATGTGCGGGATTTCGGAATTACGGGCGCCAGAGACCGGTTCGATTCTCGCGCAGGGCGGTTCGATTTGGCCTTGTGCGGGGGATGGACCGAGACAAGTGCGACCCGCTTCGGTCGGGTCACATCGAGCTTGGGGTGAGCGGCGGGAGCGCTTGGAAGACTCGTCCCAGCTAAGGCGAGCATTTGCTCGTGGGTCGCCGAGGCGTTGGGCAGGCCTGGGGAAGGCGACAGACCGTTCGCGCCATTCTTGATGGCGTGGCTCTGGCTCCTCGGATTGCCGCGATCGAGGATCGGTTAATGCTCGCCACTGTGTGTCTCACCACGATAGACGACTTCGCCGATATGGAAGCGGTTCTTCAGTATGTGGGCGAGCGGCCGACTTCAGCACATTGGGAGATAGCGACGTATCATCCATCGTGCATAGGGGCGCTTGACGACCTCGGCTTGACAGAAAACGAAGATACGGGATTGCTACGTCATCTTCGGACGTTCAGCAGAGGCGGCGCATCATGCGCTTCGAAAAATCGGTAGGCGTATTGAGACTTGCGCGCGCGCTCGCAGCTAGCGCGGAAGGTCTGACGATTGAGGAAATGGCGGAGACCGCAGGCGTCAGCCGTCGCACGGCGGAACGGATGCGCGATGCTGTTGAGGCCATATTCGGCTTGCTTGAGCGCGTGGAAGACGGCCGCAAGATTCGCTTTCGCATCGCCGCGCGCGGCCTCGGCAATTTCGCCGTGGCGCCGACGGCGCTCGAATTGACCGAACTGGAAAACGCGGCGCGCGCCCTTGAGACAGGCCGGGATCTCGGCCGCGCGATAACCTTGCGTTCACTGGATCAGAAGATCCGCGCCAGCCTGCGCGAGGCTGATCGCCGGCGGCTCGACATTGATGTCGAAGATCAGATTCGCGCGGAGGCCTTCGCGCGGCAGGTGGGGCCACGTCCGCTCGCCGACCCGGCCGTGCTCAAAGCGCTGAGAGAGGCCCTGCTCGCCGGCAGGATCATAAGGTTTCGTTATGAAAGCAATCACGGCGACGCCACGCGTCGACACACGGTGGTTCCCTATGGGATCCTGTTCGCGCCCCGCTATTACCTCGTCGCCAGCGTCAAGCGAAAGCCGGAACTGGCGCTTTTCCGTCTCGACCGCATCCACGACGTTGAGGTCACCGACGAACCAGGCGCGCCGCCGGACGGATTTGATCTCGCCGCTTATGCTTCGCGCTCGTTCGGCGTATTTCAGGAGGAGCCCGAGGATATCGTACTGCGCTTTGATGCATCCGCGGCCGCTGACGCCCGCACCTATCTGTTTCATCCAACCCAACAGATGGCGGATGAAAATGACGGGTCGGTGACGGTCAGCTTTCGAGCGGGAGGCCTGCTCCAGATTGTGCATCATTTGATGACCTGGGGACCGACGGTGACGATCCTCGCGTCCGAGCGGCTCAAACAACTCATGTGGGACCAGGTCGCGGCGCTTCACGTGCATCACCGCTTATCGAAAAGCAGAGCCCGTGCAAGCAAGACGGCAACGTCATGATTGATTTGTCCGGAGGCGAAGATCGCCGTGCGCAGGACGATGCGGCGCGCTGGAAGCAGATTCGTTTCAGCCGATAAAATCATAATTGGGAGGTCCCTTATCGGGAGCGTCCGAGTCTGACGTAGTTGCTCATTATAAATTTCATAACCCATTTTCGAGGAACGATTTTTCTTTAGGATCAAACACGATCAGCGAGTCCTTTTTTGACGACGACCTTCAAGACCGCGGCAGAACTGGCGTTTCCAGCGACCGCGAGATCAATCTCGACCGCGCTCTTGGCGCCTTGCTTGGCCTCGCCGTCGGGGATGCGCTCGGTGCGGCGCTCGAATTCTCAAAGCGGGATAGCCAACCGGAGGTGCGCGACATCATCGGTGGAGGCCCGTTTAACCTGAAACCCGGCGAATGGACCGACGACACCAGTATGGCGCTGTGTCTGGCCGACTCTCTTATTGCGCGGCGCACTTTTGATCCGCTCGACCTCATGCGCCGATTTGTCCTTTGGTGGCGCGAGGGGGAAAACAGCGTCACCGGCCGCTGTTTCGATATCGGCGTCGCGACGCGGGAAGCGCTCACTGATTTCCATCGGACAGGCAAGCTCGCCGGGGTAGGGCGAGGAGACCCGAACCGGGCCGGCAATGGCTCACTGATGCGGCTTGCGCCGGTCGCATTGTTTGCCGCGCCCGATCCAGATGTAGCGGCGACTCTTGCGGAGTTGCAAAGCAAGACAACCCATCCGGCGGTCGTATGCCAGGCGGCCTGCGCTTTTTTTGCGCGGCTTCTTGTCGAAGCCATTGCCGGAGGCGACAAGGAGGAGGTTTTGCGCGATCGAAAATTGGGCGAAAGGGGCGTCGTCGGCGCCATCGCCGCTGGGGCGTGGAAAACCAAAACCCGCGAGACGATTTCCTCTTCCGGATATGTCGTCTCAACGCTTGAGGCGGCGATCTGGGCCGTCGGGCGCAGCGACTGTTTCGAGGAGGCGCTGATCCTCGCCGTCAATCTCGGGGGCGACGCCGACACCGTTGGGGCCGTTGCGGGCCAATTGGCGGGCGCAATCTGGGGGCGCCGCGGGATCCCGCCGCGCTGGCTCGAAAAGATCGCCTGGCGTGAACGTATCGAGGAAAGGGCGATGGCGCTGTTGGAAGCCGGAAAAAGACCGTCGCGCGCGACCCCGATCGGTTTGATTTCAAGTTCTGGACATCGGGAGCGATAATGCGCCGAACGATCATCGTCCACACCCGATTGTCCAGCACATGGCGCGCGTCGGCGCGGCGCGTCGAGCGCGTCGCGCGCGGTCTCCATTAGACCATGCGGCCAATGGCCTATTCTACAAGTGCTATCAACCTTGCTCGACACGCCAGAGCGCCCGAAAGAAGGGCGCGAGAAAAGCTGGAGGCGCTGGAAAATGCCGCAACCCACCAGGGGCGCCGCTCGGGCGTGCTACGCGTCAACACCGTATGTTCGGCTCGCGCCCGACATCGGTCCCGCGCCTCTCCGATCTTGCTTTCGACCTTGGCGTGTTCTGCGACAGATTCTGGCGCAATAGCGTTCGACTCATTCGCTGATACGAGTTCTTCCGCGTTCTGGCCCCTGAAACGTTCCGTTTCAATGGGCGTGTTGGCGGCAGGATAAACGCGGCATAGGTCAGCTGGGTCTACCGCATAGGCGCCCTGATCGGTTCTCCTGGCCGAAAGCCGTCCGGACCGGATGGCCCGGAGGATAGTGCTCTTGCTCTTGCCCGACAGTCGCGCGGCTCTACGCACGCTGAGGAAGGCATAATACCCTCGTATTGTGTTTATTATTTTAAAGGAGATTATTATGAAGACGTTTTGGGTTATCTTTGCTTGGGTCGCTTTTGGTATAGTGGCCACTATCTATCAACACGGAAATTGGAACGCTCCAGCAAACGAACTTTTTCAAATTTGGTTTTGGGTTGGCATATTCGCTTCCCCTTGGATTGGGCTTATTCTCATGTTTAAGTTTTACAAAATGTTTTGGGGCGGACTTACTCGGTACACTTCAAGGGAATGGCATCGTGGATATTATATGGATGATGAGCTTTGACGAAAATCTATGTGGTGAAATACGTCAAGGCTGTTGCTTTCGAAAGCTGTGGGGTGTGTCTTAAAAAGACGACGTTTGGCTGGTTGGAAGAGCCTGACAACGTTGGCGCGTAGAGGCGGGCCCCTCGATAAAGAAGCCCGCCTCGGGCGCAAATATTTATACGCCTCTTCCTGCGGCGGGGGCTGTCGGGCGGCGCCGCGCTGGTCAGAAGCTCAAGCAGATCTTGCCGTAGTGCTTGTTGCTTTCCTGATGGCGGAAAGCTTCCACGATGTCCTCGAGCGGAAACTCGCTGTCGATCACAGGTTTCATGCCGGTTGCGTCGATAGCGCGGATCATGTCCATCTGATGCTTGCGGCTGCCGACAAGAACGCCTTGCAAGCGCAACTGCCGCACGAGCGCCGGCACGAGGGGAAGAGGGCCGGCGACGCCGGTCAGGATGCCGATGACCGAGATGTGGCCGCCGACACGGGCGGCGGTCATGGATTGTTCGAGGGTCGCGGGGCCGCCGACCTCGATCACATGGTCGACGCCGCGGTTGCCGGTAAGGCGGCGGGCGGTCTCTCCCCATGCGGCGTCGGTCTTGTAGTTGATGACATGGTCTGCCCCCATCGCCTTGAGCCGCTCGAGCTTTTCGCCGCTTGATGAGGTTGCAATGACGGTAGCGCCGGCCATTTTCGCAAATTGCAACGCAAAGATCGAAACTCCGCCCGTTCCCTGAACCAGAACGACGTCGCCAGCCTTGAGAGCATCGTCGACATGCAGCGCCCGCCATGCCGTCAGGGCCGCGGTCGTCAGCGTCGCCGCCTCGACGTGGCTGTAGCCTTGTGGCGCATGGGTGAAGGCGGTCGCTGGACGGGTTACGATCGCACGGGCATAGCCGTCGACGCCGTCGCCGGGAACGGTCGCAAAACTGTCAACAGCAGGAGCGTCGGCGAGCCAGGTCGGGAAGAAAGTGCTGACGACATGATCGCCGACGGCGAACTCGGTCACCTCCGGGCCGACGGCGCAGACTTCGCCCGCGCCATCCGACATCGGAATGCGCCGCTCGCTCGGTCCCCACATGCCGCTCACCACCGCATAATCATGATAGTTGAGCGAGCTTGCGTGAAGTCTCACGGTTATTTCGCCGCGCTGCGGCTCCGGCGCCTCGCTCACGCCGACGACCACGCGCTCGAATCCTCCGCCGGCCTCTACGAATATGGCTTTCGGCATTTGTCTTAGGTCCTCCTGCTTTTGGTGAGCGCGGAATTCAGTCTCGGCGAGGTTCCAAGGCAATAACCCTGGCGCCGGCGGCGCAGCTTTCTGCGCCGTGCTACAAAAGGATTCTGGCGAGCCGCCAGAGCCGGCAAATCAACCCCGCGCAATGATCGCGCTTAGCGGATGGTCTGCGTATCTTAACGCCTAACGCCTGAGCGCGAGCATGACAAGCGCGAACGGAGAGCCGCCAAACTCCTTTCGTCAATCTTCTCTCTCGGACCGGGCGGCGCCAAATCCAACGCGCGCCCGGCGCCAATCCGCGAAGACAGAGGCCAGGTCGCCCGAAGCCGCCCTGATCGGCGCCGTTTCGAGTAGGCGCCTCGAAAGCAACGAACCGCGCCTGCTTCGTCTCGCCCGACGCCATCCTCATGATGCGTGCGCCGGCGTCAGTGCGGTCTCGACCCTCGCGCCCGGATCGCGGAGGTATGATGTCGCGTCGTCCAGGCGGGCGGCGACTTTTCCTTGTGACGCGGGCCATATCGTCTATATTTATGCGTTGATTGGACTGCCCTAGAGTGTCTGTTGGCTATGGCCAAGATCCGCGGGAGCGTGCGCTCATGAAACTCAGTCGGCGTGGATTCATCAAGCTCACCGGCGCCAGCTTGGCGGTATCGAGTCTTGGCGCTCTCGGGTTCGGCCTTTCCGGCGAAGCTTTGGCTGCGTCCGTCCGGCCGTTCAAGCTCACGGCGACGACAGAGACCCGCAACACCTGCACCTATTGCTCCGTCGCCTGCGGGATCTTGATCTACAGCATGGGGGACCGCGCGATGAACGCAAGGTCCGACATTATCCACATCGAGGGTGATCCCGACCATCCGGTCAACCGCGGCACGCTGTGTCCGAAGGGCTCGGCGCTTCTCGACATCGTACATGCGCCGACGCGGCTGCAGTCCCCGAAATATCGGGCGCCTGGCGGCGGCGAACTCAAAGAGGTTTCGTGGGATTTCGCGCTCGGCCGCATCGCGACCCTGATGAAACAGGATCGCGACGCGAATTTCATCGCGAAGAACGCTGCCGGGGCCACGGTGAACCGATGGCTGAGCACCGGGATGCTCGCGGCGTCCGCGTCATCGAGCGAGACCGCTTATCTTACGTGGAAGATCGCCCGCTCCTTCGGGATGTTGGTCTTCGACAATCAGGCCCGCGTCTGACACGCGCCGACGGTGGCCAGTTTGGCCCCATCATTCGGTCGCGGCGCAATGACCAACACCTGGCAGGACATCAAGAACGCCAATGTCGTGCTGGTCATGGGCGGCAACGCGGCCGAGGCGCACCCCTGCGGCTTCAAATGGGTGATCGAAGCGAAGATCGAGAACAACGCCAAGCTCGTGGTGGTCGATCCGCGCTTTACCCGCACGGCGTCGGTCGCGGACGTTTATGTCCCGATCCGGCCCGGGACCGACATCGCCTTCCTTAATGGCGTCATCCGTTACCTTCTGGAGCAGGACGCCATCCAGAAGGAATATGTGCGCGCCTACACCAACGCCAGCCTGATCGTGAAGGACGGCTTTGCTTTCGAGGACGGGCTGTTCTCTGGCTATAAGGAGGACACGCACAGCTACGACAAGTCGAGCTGGAACTACGCGCTTGATGACGAAGGCTATGCCAAGGCGGACGATACATGGGCGGACGCGCGCTGCGTCATCAATCTGCTGCGCGCCCATGTCGATCGCTACACGCCGGAGATGGTGTCGCGCATCTGCGGCACGCCGCAGGATAAATTCCTCAACGTCTGTCGGCTCTTCGCTACGACATCCGCGCCCGACAAGGCGCTGACGAGCCTGTTCGCCCTCGGCTGGACGCAACACTCGATCGGTTCCCAGAACATCCGTGCGATGGCGATGGTTCAGCTTCTGCTCGGCAACATCGGCGTCGCAGGCGGCGGCATGAACGCTTTGCGCGGCCATTCCAACATTCAGGGCCTTACCGACGTCGGACTCCTCTGGAATTTGATGCCGGGCTATATGGTGCTGCCGACCGAGACAGAACCGACCTTCCAGAAATATATGGAAAAGAGGCAATTCAAGCCGCTGCGGCGTGGCCAGATCAGCTATTGGCGCAACTATGGCAAGTTCTTTGTCAGTTTCCAGAAGGCGATCTATGGCGACGCGGCGCGCGCGGACAATGATTGGGCCTATGACTTCCTGCCGAAGTCGGACGCCGGCAGCTATGACATCATCCGCGCCTTCGAGATGATGAACCATGGCGAACTCAACGGCTACATATGCCAGGGCTTCAATCCGCTGCAGGCCTTCCCGGACAAAGGCAAGATCCGCCGCGGCCTCGGCAAGCTGAAGTATCTCGTCGTGATGGATCCGCTCGACACCGAGACTTCACGTTTCTGGGAGAATTTCGGGCCGCAGAATCCGTCCGACCCGGCCTCGATCCAGACCGAGGTGTTCCAGCTGCCGACGACATGCTTTGCCGAAGAGGACGGCTCTCTCGTCAATTCGGCGCGCTGGCTGCAATGGCACTGGAAAGCGGCGCCGCCCCCTGGCGACGCCAAGTCCGACATCTGGATCATGGCGCAAATTTTCCACCGCATGCGCGAGATGTACCGCAAAGACGGCGGCGTGTTTGCGGATCCGATCCTCAACCTGACTTGGGCCTATACCGATCCGACCGAGCCCGATCCTGAGGAATTGGCCAAGGAAATGAACGGCAAGGCTCTCGCGGATCTCAAGGACGATACGGGCGCGGTGACGACGAAAGCCGGGCGCCTGCTCGACGGTTTTGCGCAGTTGCGCGACGACGGCTCGACTGCGAGCGGCTGCTGGATCTTCTCCGGCTGCTACACCGAAAAGGGCAATCAGATGGCGCGGCGCGATGCGACCGACCCGCGCGAACAGGGCATCGCGCCGAACTGGGCCTGGGCGTGGCCGGCCAACAGGCGCATTCTTTACAATCGCGCCAGCGCCAACCCTGCGGGAAAGGCCTGGAATCCGGACAAGCCGATCATCGAATGGAACGGCAGCCAATGGACGGGCATAGACGTGCCCGACTACGCGCCCGCCGCGAAGCCGGCGGACGATATCGGGCCGTTCATCATGAACGACGAGGGTCTTGGACGCTTGTTCGCAAGAGACCAGATGACTGAGGGGCCGTTCCCTGAACATTATGAACCATTCGAATCGCCGTCTCAGAACGTGCTGCACCCAAAGGTGCGCACCAATCCCGCGGCCCGCGTCTTCGCTGACGATCGCGCGGCGTTCGGGACCCCCGCGGATTTCCCCTATGTCGCGACGACCTACCGGCTGACCGAGCATTTCCACTACTGGACCAAGCATGCTCTGATCAATTCGATCCTGCAGCCGGAGGAGTTCGTCGAAATCGGCGAGCAGCTGGCCAAGGAAAAAGGCGTCCTTCAGGGAGGCTGGGTGCGCGTCGCCTCCAAGCGCGGCGCGATCGTCTGCAAGGCCTATGTGACGAAGCGGATAAAGCCTATGCTGGTCGACGGCAAGACAACGCACGTGATCGGCGTGCCGATCCACTGGGGGGTCACCGGCATGGCCCGCAAAGGCTACGGCGCCAACACCCTGACGCCGTCGGTCGGCGACGCCAACACGCAAACGCCTGAATTCAAGGCCTTTCTCGTCAATCTCGAGAAGGTTGGCGCCCCCGTCGCCTGAAGGAGCCCGAACTGATGGCAGACCTGCAGTCCCAGGACCTTATCCGGCGCTCAGCTTCGACCCTGACGCCACCTTCGGTGCGCAACCACGAACAGGAAGTCGCAAAGCTCATCGACGTCAGCCGCTGCATCGGCTGCAAGGCGTGCCAGGCCGCCTGCATGGAGTGGAACAATCTGCGGCCGGAGATCGGAAGCTTTGAAGGGTCCTACGACAACCCGAGCGATCTTGAGCCCGCCGTCTGGACGCTCATGCGCTTCACCGAGTGGGACAATGACAAGGGCGATCTCGAATGGCTGATCCGCAAGGACGGCTGCATGCACTGCGAGGATCCCGGCTGCCTGAAGGCGTGCCCGGCGCCTGGCGCGATCGTCCAATACGCCAATGGCATCGTCGATTTCATCAGCGAAAATTGCATCGGCTGCGGCTATTGCGTCAAAGGATGTCCCTTCAACATCCCCCGGATCAGCAAGCAGGATCATAAATCCTATAAATGCACGCTCTGCTCCGACAGGGTTTCGGTCGGCCTCGAACCCGCCTGCGTCAAGGCGTGTCCGACCGGCTCGATCATGTTCGGCTCGAAGGAGGATATGAGCCATTGGGCCGGTGAGCGCGTTGAAGAACTCAAATCGCGCGGCTTCGCCAACGCCGGCCTTTATGATCCGCCGGGCGTCGGCGGCACGCATGTCATGTATGTCCTGCATCATGCCGACCGCCCGTCGATCTACGCGGGACTGCCCGACAATCCCCGCATCAGCCCATTGGTGTCGGCCTGGAAGGGACTGCTCAAGCCCCTCGCGCTCGCCGGCATGGCTTTCGCGGCCATCGCGGGATTCGCGCATTGGGTCGTGGTCGGGCCAAACGAAGTCGAACCCGCCGATGAGGCGAACGCGAAACGCCTGTTCCACGCTGCGGATGACGCATCATGAGCTATCCGAGAGGGACGCTGATCCGCAACACCACAGGCGAGCGGATCAATCACTGGATCACCGCAGGCTGCTTCGTCCTTTTGCTGCTGTCTGGCCTCTCCATGTTCCACCCCATGCTGTTCTTCCTGTCAGGGCTGTTCGGCGGCGGCCAGTGGGCGCGCGCGGTCCATCCGTGGATCGGTGTGGCGCTTCTCGTCAGCTATGCGGGAATGTTCATACAATTCTGGCGCGACAATCTCTGGAACGCGGACGATCTCGCATGGCTCAAGGCCGGCGCGCACGTCCTCAAGAACGAAGAGGAGGAGATTCCCGAAATCGGACGATTGAACGCCGGTCAGAAAGGTGTGTTCTGGTCGATGACCCTGTTGGTGCCGACGTTGTTCGTCAGCGGCATTTTGATCTGGGACGTTTATTTTTCGGGCCTGACGACGATCGAGACGCAGCGCGTCGCGGCGCTCGTGCACTCCCTTGCGGCGATCGCCGCGATCATCGTTTGGATCATCCATGTCTATGCGGCGTTCTGGGTCAAAGGCTCGATGCGGGCGATGACGCAAGGCTGGGTTACGCCGGGCTGGGCTTGGCGGCATCACCGCAAGTGGCTGCGGCGCCTGGCGGCGACCGACTCCAGGGGGCCAAACCCGCGAGCCGGCGGCGAGCCGCCGCGCTGATGGGGAAGACGAGGCGCCCATGAGACAAGGTGAAGTGGCGCCCAAGGGGGCCTGGATCGGTGATCCGCTCGGCGGCGTCAAGGCGCCGGAGCCGCTGATCCTGCCTGACCCCGCGAGAAGATTCACCAATACCGCAAGCCGATTGGAGGCTTTGTCGGGCGGCCATCCGATGATGGAATGGCTGCGGTTCATGGCGCGGCTCGCGAGCGCTCAACACGCCGTCGCGGCGAAGCTGGGGCCTCTCTCGCCTCCGGCGCAAGCCGCGGTGGAGTTCGCTGTGGAAGCGCGCATGCCGCCGCTCGCAGCGGATGGGCGCCGGCGAGATCCAGCGTGGCGCGACGGCCTCGCTATGCTGCTCGACAGTTTCGACGCCGAAATTCTCCGGGCGCCTGCGGTCGTGACGGGATTGCGCGATCGGAACGCCGAAGCGCTCGAGGCCCTCGCTGATGGTTTCCTCCATGGCGATCTGGACGTCGCCGACGCAGGCGCCGTGCTTTACGTGGCGGCCGCGCTGCAGGTCTATTTCACCTGCCTCGCCGCGGCTTTACCCGCGTCATCCTTGCGATTGCTGCCGCAGCGCGGACTATGCCCCTGCTGCGGCTCGACGCCGGTCGCGGGCGTCGTGACCGCATCGGGCCCGACGCCGGGAACACGTTATCTTTATTGTTCGCTCTGCTCCACGGCGTGGAACTATGTGCGCGCCGTGTGCGTCACCTGCGGCGACTCGCGTGCGCTCGCCCTCAAAGGAATCGAGGGCGATGCGGGGTTGGCCAAGGCTGAGACCTGCGACACGTGCCACACTTACGCGAAGATGCTATACCAGGCCCGGGACATGCAGCTCGATCCCTTCGCGGACGACCTTGCGACGCTGGGGCTGGATATTCTGGTTAGCGAGGCGGGTTGGGCCCGCCATGCGCCGAACCCGCTGCTGCTCGTCGGATAGGGCGTCCGTTCTAGAATCGCAACGCCACGGCCAGCAAACCGCCGATCACGCCGAACGCCACGACCGACGCCGTCACGAGCGCAAGCACCCGCGGCGGGAACGAGCGTGCGAGCATCGCAACAGACGGCGCGCTGATCGGCGGAAGCGTCATCAGCAATGCGCCGGCCGGTCCAACGCCCATGCCGAGCGAAAGCATCGCCTGGATGATCGGCACTTCGCCCGCGGTAGGGATCACGAAAATCGTTCCCGCAACCGCGAGCGCGACAATCCAGATGAGGTGATTGTCAATCTGCGGGTCGATTTGCGGGAACAACCAGGCCCGCGCGGCGCCGAGCAGCAGAACCAGCACGATATATTCGGGCACGAGCCGCACGCTCATGCGCCACAGAATCCGCATCCAGCGCGTGAAGGCGCCGGAGGTCGGCGTATTCCCGACCAGTGTGGCGAGGCGCGCTTCCGCCTCTTCCGCTTCCTTCGGCGTCACGATCCGGTTCACCAGGTAGCCGAGCCCGAACACCATCAAAAGCCCCAGCGCGAGACGCAGCGCGCTCCAGTTCCAGCCGAGAACGAAGCCCATGAACACCAGCGTCGCCGGGTTTAATACTGTGTTGCCAAGCCAGAATGCGATGGCTCCGCCAGCCGAAGCCTGGCGCTCGCGCAACCCAACGACGATGGGCGCGGCGCAGCAAGTGCACATCATGCCGGGGATCGACAGCAAGCCGCCCGCGGCCACGCTTCCAAATTCCGTGCGGCCCAGCGCCTTCGCCACCCAATTGACCGGCAGCAAGGCCTGGGCCGCTGAGCCGAGCAAGAGGCCGAGAACCATCGCCTGCCAGATCGCTTTGCCGTAGACCCAGGCATAATCGAGCGCCGCGCTGATTGAAGGGGACGGCGGACTTGCCGCCTTGCCCATCAGAATAGACTGACCGATGGAATGAGTCGCCGCCGCCACAAACGCCCTATTGTAGTAAGGGAGCCATTTTACGTAGAATAGACCGGCCGCCGCGATCAAAAAGAACGTGATCCATCCCATTGCGGGATTATTCTGTCGCGTTGTATTCATCGCTTTTCCAGTGGCTTGCTTGTTAGCGGAAGCCTGTCTGCCATTTCGTGGCAAAAGGGGCTGGTCTAGGCGAACAAAATATGACTTCAATGGCTTGTCGAGATAGGACTGGATGATCAGCCCCGTCTCGACCCCGATCGACTTGCCCAGCGTAACTGCACGCGCCCGCGCTGTCGATGGAAACGATCCCGATCGATGAGGCGGAGTACCGGCTCGCCGGCTGTCGCGGATAGGCTCGAACGATCCTTGCCGCCAGGGCGCGGGCGGCGCTTTTTGAAGAAGGCCTGTCGATGTCGACCTCTCCCGTCCGTCTGACCAGCCTTGCTCATGGCGGTGGCTGCGGCTGCAAGTTGGCGCCGTCCGTGCTGCAGCGGCTTCTCGCCGGCCAGCCGCAGCCAGGCCCCTTCGCGCAACTCCTCGTCGGCACGGAAACGGGCGACGACGCGGCGGTGTGGCAGATCGACGACCAGCAATGCGTCATCGCCACCACCGATTTCTTCATGCCCATGGTGGATGATCCGCGCGATTTCGGGCGCATCGCCGCGGCCAACGCACTATCCGATATCTACGCCATGGGCGGAAAGCCGATCATGGCGCTGGCGATACTCGGCATGCCGCTCGACAAGCTGCCGATCGAAACCGTGCGCGCGATCCTGCAAGGGGGCGCCTCGATCTGCGCCGAGGCGGGCATCGCCGTCGCCGGCGGCCATTCGATCGACGCCCCGGAGCCGATCTACGGCCTTGCTGTCATCGGGTTGTGCAGTCCGGGCCATATCCGTCGGAATTCCGGCGCACGGCCCGGCGATGCGCTGATCCTGACCAAGGGCATCGGCGTCGGCGTTTATTCCGCGGCGTTCAAGAAGGAAAAGCTGACGCAGGACAGCTATGCCGAGTTGATCGCCTCGACGACCCTGCTGAACCGGGTCGGTCCTGCGCTGGCTGAGGACGCGGACGTGCACGCCATAACCGACGTGACGGGCTTCGGCCTGCTCGGCCATGGCCTCGAAATGGCGCGGGGGGCCGGCGTCGGCCTCGACATCGACTTCGGGCGGGTCCCGCTTCTGGCGCAGGCGGAGGCGCTGGCCGAGGCTGGATACGCAACCGGCGCCTCCGGGCGCAACTGGGCGAGCTATGGAGAAGGAGTCGTTCTGCCGTCCGGTCTGCCGGATTGGCGGCGCACGCTGCTGACCGATCCGCAAACCTCCGGCGGCCTGCTGATCGCCTGCGCCGCGGGCCGCGCCTCGTCCATTCGCGCCGCCATCGAGGCTGCGGGCTATCCGCGCGCAAGCATCATCGGGTCGGTCACCTCAGGAGACCCGGTTATTCGCGTCGCATAGCGCGGGACGCGTCATGATGTGGGTCTGAAAAGTCTGCAACTTTTCGGTATCATGCGCCAACGCTTCTCCTTCAGCGCGCGACGATCTCTTCGACATTCAGGCGTAACCCGCGAGCGTCGAAAAACGCGCCTTCGTTGAGGATCGAGCGATCCTTTTCGAGATGGCGCGTCAGCGACGTGAGCCGCTGCCTTGCGACAGCGTCGGTGACCAGCCCGGCTTGATCGGCTTCGAAGAAGGCCGCGCCGTTCCAGGCTGCGCCGGAGCCGTCGAACAGCCGCGTCATGTCCGTCCAGCGCGTCTCGTCGGCGATGACATGAAGATACGAGGAGCACAACAGGGCGACCGAGGTTTCGTCGATCTCGACCAGCACGATCAGCACCGAAAAGGCGCCGACCCGGCCGAATGTCTGGACCAGCCAGTCGTCGAAATCGGTAGCGCGCGCCGCAGTCATCTCGAACCGTCCCGGGACAGTGCCGGCGGAAGAGAGCGGGAGTCGAACCCACCCGGGACAGGCTCGCCGCCCCATTCGGATTTGAAGTCCGAACGCCCCACCGGGGACGATTCTCCTCCATCGGAGCCGCCGGACGAAAGCACGAAGGGTCCGAACATGTCCAGCCGGCGCTTGTTGATGCGCCGGATGTCGGCATGATTCACCGTGACGCCATGCCGGTCAAAGAATTCAAGGATCTGGATCGCGACCTTGCGGCCGTTGGAGAGCTTGTCGCGAAACTGCGCCGCAGTGAAAGCGCCGCCCTCCGCCTGAGCCGCGACGTCCGCGGCGACGCCTGCCATTTCGTGAACGGTTGGACGCAGGAAGAAATGGTCATGCGCGATCTCATCGGCCCAGCCCATCCGTCCCGCCAGCTTGAGCAGCTTGCGGACTTCAGCCTCAGGCCGCCCCGTTGATCCGGCGATGTCGCGCACGCGGGGCGGGCGGAATCGCGCCGCGCCGCCGAGCAAGGGCGCGATCTTGGCCCAGACCTCTTCGTCCTTGGCTGAGAGACGCGCTTCATGCGAGGCAAGACGGACAAAAGCGCCGTCGAGAACGACCTCGCCATTCAAGGCCGCCTTCTGCAGGGCGATGACGAACGCTGGCGCCGGCAGGCGCGGTTGCAGCGCGAGCCGCAGTCTTTCCCGGCCAATGCCCTGAAGGTCGGGATTTTCGGCATGAAAGATTGCAAGCCGCTCCAGCAGGCTCGACGTGAAAATCCGCCAGCGTTCTGGCGCGATGGCGATCTTTGATGCGCCCGCGTCCAGAATAACCAGATCCAGCGCCTTGACCAGCCGATCCGTTTGGGCGGCGGACAGGGTGCGATCGCGCGCGAAGACCGCAATATCCGCCGCATGGGGGGGCGCGGCAAGCAGGGCGGAGAACGAGGCCCCCGGGTCGGAAAATTCCAGCGCCGCGCGTTGCGCCGCCCGCTCTGGCGTTCGCCGTCGCCGGGCTGGCGGACGAAGATCGATGAAACGGCCGCCGCCGATCGTTCGCTGGGCCGAGGCGTCCCGGATGACATAGCGATCCAGCGCAGCGGCGGCGATCGGCCGGTCGAGCACCAGTTGGACGCCGCCCGAGGCGCCGGGCCGAATTGGGTCATCGCCGAGCAGGACGACGCGCGCTCCAACTTCGGCCGAGGCGTGATGCAGTCGCGCCGGAAACCATTGGCCGATCGGCTTCGGTTCGCCGGGCAGCACGCGCAACACTGCGTCGATTCGGTCTGTCGGCGCATGCAATTCGGGATCGAGCGCCATATCGCCGCGCTGGATCGCGTCTTTGGAGACGTCCGGGCCGGCTAAATTCAGCGCGCAACGCTCACCCGCGCGCCCGGTCTGCGCTGATCTGTTCTGCGCGTGCAGCGAGCGCACCCGCGCCGGCAGACCGGACGGGCTGATGAAGACCCGGTCGCCTACGCGCACCGCCCCGGACAAGACGGAGCCGGTGACGACGACGCCGACGCCGGACAGCGTGAAGGCGCGGTCGACCGCAAGGCGAAAGCGGCCCTCCGCCGAGCAATCCACGCTTTCGGCGGCGGCCGCGGCAAGCCGGGCGCGCAACTCAGCGACGCCCTTTCCAGTCAGCGCCGAAACCGGCAGGATATCGGCGCCCTCAAGCCCCGTTCCGGCGATCGCGGCCCTTATCTCGCCCGTCATCTGGGCCAAACGCTCAGGCGCGGCAATATCGGCCTTGGTCAGCGCCACGAGACCGCGCCTGACGCCCATCAGATCGACGATCGCCAGATGCTCCAGCGTCTGCGGCTTGACGCCGTCGTCGGCGGCGACGACGAGCAGGGCAAAATCAATTCCGCTCGCGCCGGCCAGCATGGTGTGCACGAAACGCTCATGGCCGGGCACGTCCACGAAGCCGAGAATCGCGCCATCTTCCAGCGGAAGATAGGCGAAGCCGAGATCGATGGTGATGCCGCGCGCCTTCTCCTCCTTAAGGCGGTCGCCGTCGATCCCGGTCAGCGCTTTGACCAGAGCGGTCTTGCCGTGATCGATATGGCCGGCGGTCCCGATGATCATGACGCCGTGTCCGGCTGGGGCTGCGCGCCGCGGCCGCCGTTCCCGGCCGCGGCTCTTGCTTCGGCCAGCGCATCGCGGCGCGGCGCGTGCGGCTCCTTCAACCGCTCAAGCCAGCGCATCGCGGTCCAACGCCGAGAGAGTCGACACAAAGGCCGCTTCATCGGTCAAACATCGCATATCGAGCGTCAGGGCGCCATCCTCGATCCGCCCGATCACCGGCCGGGGCAGGTTGCGCAGAGCGGCCGCCAGCCGCTCCAGCGCGCGGCCTCCCGCGCCTGAACGAATGACGAGGCCGGCGCTGGCGATCGTATCGAGCGGCAGCGCGCCAGACCCGATCTGGCTGCGACATTCGCCTATCGTCACGGCAAAAGCGGCGCCGACCGCCTGCGCCACTTCCGGCTGCAGCCGGCGCGCCTGCGCTTCGATCTCCGCTTGAGTTCGCGTCAGCAGCCGCAGTGTGGGCAGACGCTCTGCAAGACGATCGGGGTCGCGGTAAAGCTTCAGCGTGGCCTCGATGGCCGCCAGCCGGATCTTGTCGATTCGCAATGCGCGTTTCATCGGGTTGCGATTGATGGCGGCGATAAGCGCGCGCCGGCCGACGATGAAGCCAGCTTGCGGTCCGCCGAGCAGCTTGTCTCCAGAAAACGTCACCACCCCGGCGCCCTCCGCCACCGCCTCGCGCACGGTCGGCTCTTTTTGCATCCCGTAGCGCGAAAGATCGATCAGCGTGCCGGACCCGAGGTCGTTCATCAAAGGCGCATTCGCCTCGCCGGCGATCTGCGCCAGCTCAGCCCCGCCGACCTCGGCGGTGAACCCCTGAATACGGTAATTGGAGGTGTGCACCTTGAGAATGACTCCGGTCTCCGTGCTGAGCGCCGCGCGGTAGTCCCTGGCATGAGTTCGATTCGTCGTCCCCACCTCGACCAGCCTCGCGCCCGCTCGCGCCATGATGTCCGGCATGCGGAAGGCGCCGCCGATCTCGATCAATTCTCCGCGCGACACGATCGCCTCGCGGCCATTCGCCAGCGTGTTGAGGGAGATCAGCACCGCCGCCGCATTATTGTTGACCACCGTCGCATCCTCCGCGCCGGTCAGGGCGCAAAGGAGCGCCCGCACATGATCGTCGCGTTCGCCTCGCCGGCCCGTCTCGAGGTCGAACTCCAGCGCCACGGGTTCGCGCATCGCCGCCATCGCGGCCTCGACCGCCGCCTCGGGCAGCGCCGCCCGGCCGAGATTGGTGTGCAGAACCGTGCCGGTGAGGTTGAACAGCGGGCGCAGACCGGAGCGGTCTTCTTGGTCGAGCCTCGCGAGCGCAAGGAGCGCAACATCCTGCGCGCTGGGGACGGACGGCGCGCCAGCCCTTAACGCCCTGCGCGCATCGCCCAGAACCGCCCGAACCGCATCTGTCGACGCAATGCGGCCAAAGCGCTCCAGCAGCGCCGGAGCCGCGGCGGCGCTCAGAACCGCGCTAACGGATGGCAGATCGCGAAGAGGCAACGCTCGCGAACCTTCCATGCGTCTCAACCGCCAGCTTGGCGCGGACAGGCCTTGCGACTCGCCGCGCGGAATGATGATGTTTGATCAGATATTGTCCCCATTACCGGCGATCATAGCGAATTTCTTTTAGCCTCGTTCACATCCCTTATCAAAAACTTCGCCAGCTGCTTGACCGCAGTGTCACGGACCTGGATCAAGAAGGTGGTCGAACGGCCAGCCGGGCTCTTTGCGGCTGAGGCTCGTCCGAAGCCACCAATTGCGCGAAATTCGGAGATAAAAAAGTGACGGTCCGGGGACCGTCACTTCGCCGCATCGGCTATAGATTGGACTAGGTCATAGACCCATTATCGGGATTCCCGAATCGGCTGTGGCGTGATTCAACCTTCGGATCATGGAGGCTGAGATGGCGCGGTTTGATTTGACGGATTTCGAATGGTCGGTGATTGAGCCGTT
>NZ_CABFMQ020000108.1 GCF_901905185.1 Methylocella tundrae | reverse complement strand
TGTAATGGACCGCAATCATCCGCGGCCGGGATCGCAATCATCGCAAGTTCCGGCCCACAATCATTGCAACTAGCCTCGGCGCTCGGGACCACAATCATTGCAACTGGACCCACATTGATTGCAACCGGACCGCAATCGAGTCCGCCGGGACCACAATCATTGCAACTGACCGAGGCAGAAGAATCGATCGCGATCCGATCGTTCGAGTGTCGCTCAAACCGGCAGACCGGCGGCCAGCATTTGCTCCTTGAGGTCGCGCGCGCGCTCCGCGCCGAGTTCCTGCTTGAAGAGGGCTCGAAGCTCGCTGGATTTGACGCCGAGCATCTCGGTCAGCACCTTGGTTGTATACCCGTTGCGGGTAAGCGTGGCCTCGACGCCATCGATCTGTTTTGACAGGACGGAATCGGCGATCGCCTCGCTGATTGGCTTCTCGTTCGCCTGAAATCCGGTTTCCAGCGCAAGCGTGAGATGCTGTTCGATCTGCAGCGGCGTGCGCAGCCTCGAGGCCAGGAGGTCGACGGCGGAAGGTTCGAGGATATCGTCGATGCCGACGCCATCGGCCGCGCAGGCGTCGATCAGCCAAGTCATGTATTCGCGCTGGCTCCCAGTCACGCCATCGAGCGAATAGATCGCTGTCCTGTACCCGATCTCCTCCATGGCGGGGTCGCGCAACTCGTTGCGCAGCCTGGGATGCCCCGCCAGCACGACCGAGAGCTTGGCGCCGGCGCCTTCGACCAGCTCGATCAGCCGTTTGAGAGCGACCAGCGTATTCCGGCTCAAATCATGAGCGTCGTCCACGAACAAGACCACCGGCTTCTTGCGCTTCTTCACCAGATTGCGCAGCGCGCGGTCGCGCAGCTCGCCCGATTTCGGGATCTTCAAGTCCTTCTCCGGCGAGAGATCGCAGAAAAGCGCGGTAATCAACGCGCCGAGGGCGACACGGCTCTTCTCGACGGAGACCGAAGTCGCGACCAGCACGCGATCTTCCTTGCCGAGGGCATCCTGAAGCTGCGACAAAGCCGCGGTCTTGCCAGCGCCGATGACCCCGCTCAGCACCACCAGCTTGCCGTTGTAGATGGCGTGCTTGACATTTCGCAGCAGCTCTTTGTGATGCGCCGTCTCGTAGTAGCCGGCGGATCGCAAGGAACGAACGAGGCCATAATACTCCATCACTTCAGTCCGCATGATCTGCCCCGTTCGTCGATTCGCGGCGCCGGCGCCGGAAATAGCCGCGGACGCATTCGATGATCGCGCGGCGTTCCAGCGTCCCGGTCAGAATGCTGTCGATATAGGCGCGATCCTCCTGGCTCAGCCGAGCCAGCGGGGTCGCCAGATAATCGGCGATCGCCAGCTTGGCCGCGAGCACGGTAGGGAAGCGGAATTCTTGAAACGGATCGGGATCCTTGAACGGAACCGATGGCGCCGCCGCCGCCGGACCAAGCGGAGTCAGCTCGACGGTTCCAGAGAGCGCCGCGCGCGGCAATCCCAGTGTGGCGGCCAGCGCCTCGATCCGGCCGATCCGCTCCTCGGTCTTTGTCTTCTTGAAACTCCGGTAGCGGTGCAGCGGGATCGGCCCGCCGATCGGGCCGTAGGGTCCGAAGCGCGTCCCATCGTGTTCGACGAACAATTCCTGATCGAAGAGCCCCCACCACAAGGTGACCATTTCGCCGGCGAGATCCGGATCAACCTCGTACAGGACGCCGGCGGTCTGAACGCGGGCGTCGACGCCGACCTTGCGCCGTTCCGGCTCACGCGCGAAGGCGCAGAACCGTTCCCATGAGCACATGGTCCGAAATCCCTCGGCCGGCAGGTTCTTGATCCAATCCTCGGATCGCGAATGCGTCTCGGCCCGGTGACGTTGATCGTTATATTGGACCAGATAGCGCCGTAGCCAGAGATTGGCCTCGGCTTCGTTCTCCGGCTTATGGAAATGGTACAGCGTCTCATGCGCTTCCTTGACCGTTCGAAATGGGCGCTCGACTTTGCCCTTGGACCTGGCCGTCACGCGCCTGCCGTCGGAATCCTTGGGCATGTGAACCCTCGCGTCGACGCCGAGTTGGCCCATGACGTCGCGATAGACGCGGGATTTACTGATCGGGCCGCTATCGGCATAGATCATTTTCGGAACGCCCTGAAGCACCAGACCGGCCTCTTCCTTTGGCGCCATGGCATTGAACAGAAAGCGTAAACCAGCGGCGGCATCCTCGCCGTAGACGCACCGGTACTCCTGGTAGGTCGCGCCGCTTCGATCGTCGACCGCGCTGAACAGCATCAAGGTCGGCGGCCCGCGGCCTTCCTCGATCCACAACGGCGCCGGCACATGCTTGAGATCCGAGGGCGACGCGTCGAACTGCCAGCAGTCGTTGCTGTGCTCCGCCTGAAAGCGAACCGCCACCAGCGGCTGCCGCAGCCGGGCGTCATCGTATCCCCAGGCCCGGAGATACCGATTGACCGTGGTCTTGGTCAGCATATTCGCCGGCGGCCGCACCAATCCTTGCGGGGTCTCCACGCCGTAATCGGCCAGGATCTCGAGCGCGCGGTTGGTCGAGAGATGGCGGCCCTTGGCGTTGGTCGTGCGGACCTTGAGCGCGGCGATGATCTCGCAGTACCGCTCCATGTCGTCGCGCGCGACCTTGCGCGGCTTTCCTTGATCGCGCCGGCGCAGCGCTCGCGGCCTGAACTGATCGCGGAGCGCGCGATAGATCGTGTCCGTGGAAACGCCATGCAAATGGGCGCAGTCCTCGATCAGATGCTGGCGCTCCTCGGAGCGTGGCGGCAACTCCTCGAGCCTCCGGCGCAGCAGGACCAGCGTCTCGCCGGAAGGCTGTTTGCGCCGCATGTCAGGCGTTCGCCTCGGCCGAAGGTGCTTTTTCCAGGCGATGGCCGAGCGCCTTGATCCCGTCCGGCCGCAGCTCGCCTTTCGGGCCGACGTGCCGATAGAGCGTCTGCCGCGTGATGCCGAGCTCTTCGCAAAGCTCCGCGACATTCGTCTCGGGCCTCCCCATGGCGGCTTGCGCGAGGCGGAGTTTACTCGCCGTCATCTTGAATCGACGGCCGCCGTTCCTCCCGCGGGCGCGGGCCGACGCGAGGCCCGCCTTGGTGCGCTCGACGATGAGTTCGCGCTCGAATTCCGCCAGGGCGGCGAAAAAGCCGAACATGAGCCGCCCATTCGCCGTCGTCGTGTCGATCGAGGCGCCCTGGCCGGCGAGAACCTTGAGGCCGGCCTCCAGCTTGGTCAGGTCGTGGACGATATTGACCAGATGGCGGAGGTTGCGGCCGAGCCGGTCCAGCTTCCAGACAACAAGCGTGTCGCCCTCGCGTAAACTCTTCAGACAGGCATCGAGCCCTGGACGATCATCGCGCCGCCCCGAGGCAAAATCCTCATAGAGCCGCGAGGGCTCGACGCCAGCGGCGGCAAGGGCGTCGCGTTGCAGGTCGAGGCTCTGCGAGCCATCCGCCTTGGAGACGCGCATGTAGCCAATCAACATGTCACGCAAACGACCGGTTAAGTGACAGGAACAGACCTGCCAATTTACGCCGGATAATCTGTCATAAAACCCGTCACTCTGTCTATGCTCTGCAAAGGCAGCAAGGCGTTCTTTGCGCGATCGCGGCCGCGGCCTCGGCCAGTTGCAATGAGCGTGGTCCCATCTGGCTCGATTGCGATCCGGTTGCAATCAATGTGGGTCCAGTTGCAATGATTGTGGTCCCAAGCGCCGGGCCTAGTTGCAATGATTGTGGGCCGGAACTTGCGATGATTGCGATCCCGGCCGCGGATGATTGCGGTCCGTTATA
>NZ_CABFMQ020000107.1 GCF_901905185.1 Methylocella tundrae | reverse complement strand
TTCGTCAAAAAGCCGCCGGAACCGCCTCTCAAACCAACCGCAGCCTGGATCAACCCGCCAACCAAAAGGCTACAAATCCAAGCTTAAATTCAAACGCCGGCTGTCTCAAAGTCGTTGACACGTTCCGTGGCGGCATTCTCACCTACGCCGTCGAGGCCGGTATCATAGCGATCAATCCTGCCCATGGCCTGCGGAAGTCGAAGGACATTTGCTGCGTTTTCCTGGCCCGCTTGCTAATGAGGTCGGCCGCGCTCATCGCTCCAGCCTCACGCGCAGTCTTCGGGCCCGCTCGCGGAAGGCGGCCTCGCCGCCCTCCAAGATGTCACACACCGCCTTGCGGATTTCCGCGCTCTCAAGACCGCCCGACACATAGGAGATCGGCGGAAGACCGCCCGAAGGATGCGGACCCGCCGATGCGACGATGATCTGGTCCGCATCGGTGTTGATGACGAGGTTGGCGTTGTGCGTGACCATGATCACTTGGCGCTTCGCCTTGGCCGCGACAAACAGCGCCACCAGCTCGTCGAAAACCGATTTGGGATCGAGGTTTTCCTCAGGCTGGTCGATGATCAATGGTCGATCGTCTGAATCGTCCAGCGCCAGATACAGCAGCAGCAGCACAATGCCCCGCGTGCCAGGCGACAGCTTCCGGATGTCGACACCGTCGTAGGAGATCTCGTACCGGACCGCGATGTGATCGGTGCTGAAAAGCCAATGCGCGAACCGTTTCGACCAGGCCCGGAATTCGGCCTGCTGCGTGGGCGCAAAAGGTGCGTGAGACAGCAGATCTCTGAGGTATCTTGCCATGAACGCGGTCATGGCCGCCTGAACCTCGACCGCCGAGCCCGTCTCCCAGGCCGGCTTGAGCGCTTCAGTGGCGGCCGCGATTAGGGAGCCCCGTCCGTAAAATGGGCCGGTCTTGCGCCGATCGAGCAGTTCCTCTTCCGCAACCGAGCCCCACGCTTGAACGTCGGCGATCCTGCGAACCGCGAAGCTGAGCTTCTTCAGCGTGCCTGACGATGCCGCTAGCCGCGCCATCAGCGGGGCATAAAGACTAGCCAGCGCACTCTGTTCGTTGATGATCGCCTCGAACACCCGGCCGTAGGTGTCGTCGCGCTCGGTCTGAAGGTCTTTCCGACGGACCGCCGCGCCTTGCGCATCCGTGAGCCGGGTTTCGAGGGTCTGGAGCGCGGAGTTCTCCTGCGCGATGCGGCCGGTCAGCGCCGCGTATTGGTCGCGGACGACCTTATCGGCGCTGAATAGCGCCTCGAGGCGCGTCATTTCGGCGGCGATCGGCGCGAGCGGAAGCGCCGAAAAATCAGCAGTGTCCGGGATCAGGGCGACGTTCGGGTCGCCGGGCGGCGGCGGAACTCCGTTGAGCTTGCGGACCTCGCCATCGGCCCATGCGATGTAGGCCGTGAGGCTCTTGTCGACGTCGCCCTTATAGATCAGCAGGAAATCGTCCCATTGCTGGTCGGTCATGCCGCTGGCGCCGTGTCGCGCCCGAGCTTGGCGCAACATTTCCGGCGCGCCGGTGGCGCGGACGCTGCGGACCTCGTCCTGCAGGGCGACGAAGGTGCGGCGCTGATTGCTGAAAGACTGGATCTTGTTGCGAAGTGTCTGGGCCGCCTCGCTGAGCCGCGTGTGGCGGGTGACCTGCGCCTCGGTGCCCTTGACGACGAGCTTGGCACGATCGGCTGTGTAATCCGCGATCAGTTTCTTCTTTTGCCCGACTTGGGTCGTCAGCGTCGCGACAAGGCTTTCTTTCTCAAACTCCGTGGCGATGCGGTCCGAGATGTCGGCGATCGCCTCGGCCTCGCGCTCGCGCGCCTGCTGGAACCGCGAAGTCTGCTGGTCGCGCAGCTCGGCAAAATCGAGCGCCCATTCACGATCATCCTGGGAATGCGACTCGAAGATCACGCGCTCAATCTCGTCAACCAGGCCGTCGGAGACGCCCTTGGCCGAGCAAAGCTCCTCGACGAATTGCTGGAAGAGATACCGGGCGCGCGGAAAGGTCATATGGTCGTTGGCGTCGCTGACATCCAGGGCGCGCGTGACCGTCGCGCCCCCGCCCCAGGTCAGCGTCGTCGACGCGTTGCCGATCAGCCTCCGCGCCCGAGCCAAGAACGACGGGCTGATATTCTCATCGGCGTTCCAGCCGGACGGCGAAATCGCGTCGCTTCCCGCTGCGATCACGTCGGCCAGCGTCGCGTTGCTATTGCGGTGCGTTCCGACCTCGCCATCGAGGACCAGGTGACGGCGAGCGGCGCAACCTGGCTCGATCGCCAGGTGGTCGCGCGCGATCCGGTGGCGCTCGGCCAGGCAGGCTTCGGCGCCGAGGTCCGCGAGGCGACGGATCGCCGGGCCGACCAACTCATCGAGCAGGGCCTCGCCGAGCGACAAGCGCGGGGGATCGTGTTCCCCTCCGGTCTGATCGGAACGCTTCGACGGCGGGAGGTGGAGGCGCTGCAGGAGCGCATCCTGCCGCCGCCTGTGCCGACGCCGACGAAAGTGAGTCGTTCCGACAACTGGAGTTCACGGCCATTGCCGCCGCGGCCTCCGGCGCCCGCTGTGCGTGACGGCGAGGAGGCCGACGATGAAGATCCGAAGAATTCGGACCGTCGTCGCCAGCCTGAACTGAACCAGGAGACGGTCGAGAAGAAGCAGCCGATCGACAACGAATTCGCCCTCGATCCGACCGACGAACTGGAGGAGGACGCGCCCCGCGTAGGTCGGATGAACGACCTCATGCAGGGCCTGGCGCGCGAGGCGTCCCTCGACCCCGGCGACGACCTGGGACTGTGAGGTAGGTATGCCGCCGCCGAAGAAGAAGGCTCAGATCTCCGTCTATCTCGAACCGGGTGTGATGCAATCGCTTTCGGCCTACGCGGCCCGGCGGGAGCAACCGATGTCGCTGATCGCTGAAGCCGCCATCGCCTCGTTCCTGTCGCCCGATGCGGACGAGCGGCGCGAGGCGGTGATCGCCAAGCGGCTCGATCAGCAGGATCGGCGCCTAGCCCGGCTCGAGCGCGATGTAGGTATTGGGGTCGAGACGTTGGCGTTGTTCATACGGTTCTGGCTGACCACCACGCCGCCGCTGCCAGAGCCCGCCGCGCAGGCGGCACGGCGAAGGCCGGTGCCCGGTACGACAACTTCGTCGCAGCCCTCGGCCGCCGGCTGAACCAAGGGCCGAAGCTGCGGCAGGAGATTCCGGACGATGTCCCTGAAAGCCCGACTGGCGATCGAACCAGCCCCTAAATTCGGATATAGCCGCAGAACTGCACCGTGGGGGCACCTTGATCGGCGAGACTACCCTAGCCAGCGTCGCGGTGTCTCAGCTTGAATGTCACTGCCGCCAGCGCGCCTACATGGCATCGCCGATACGACCGGGCAGCGCCGCGAGGGCTAATCGACTATTGGCGGGGCGTGAGCTTCGGAATTACCGGCGCCCGCCAAGCGATCCAAAGTGGCTTTCAGTCCAGCCGTGTCTGGGCAAATGATCAGTCGTGTGGCACGCGTCCACCGCAGATGTAGGACATGAACGCCGTAATTTGAGGTGAACACCCCGTCTGTTCCCGAGTTGGTCTCCTTCCACTCAGCGACGACGATCGTGTTCCAGGGACCGCCGCTCACCCAAACACGCCGGATCTCAAACTTGATGTCCGGCAAGAGGCGATAGAGACGCTCATACCACCTCCGGGTCATAGGCAGCGAATGCCTTGACCCGCTAAGGGCGTGGTTCTCGCCAAGAAAGGAATGCTCGAAACGCGGAGCAAAGGCCCGAAGCACCGGCTCGGCGTCGCCGCGATTGACGGCGTCAAACAGCGCGCGAACGCGCCTCTCGACGATCGAATGGTACATATCAGGCATCCAGTTCAATCATTGAACTAAGCTATCTGATTGAGTTCAATGATGCAACCCGTCATGATGGAAGGATGGAAAGAACCAGCTTTGCTCAGATGCGATGCTCCTTGGCCCGCGGCCTCGACATGATCGGCGATTGGTGGTCGCCGCTCATAATTCGCGATCTGTTTCTGAACCTCACGCACTTTGATGAACTCGTCGAAGATCTCGGCATTTCGCGCAACCTACTGACGCGACGGCTCAAGTCGCTGATTACAAACGGCATCGTCGAACGTGTGGCCTATCAGCAAAGACCAGTTCGATACGCCTACCGTCTCACCACGGCCGGACGGGATCTAGTTCCAGCAATCCTTGCTCTGACGGCCTGGGGTGACCGCTGGGCGCGTCCGCGGGAGGGAAGTCCTATATTGTTCGTCCACGAGTCCTGCGGACATCAATTCGAACCGACGGTTACGTGCTCCGTATGCGCGGCCGCAATCTCGGCGGAAGCGGTCAAGCCCGTCCCCGGCCCGGGCGGAGCGGCAAAGCCGGGTACGATGCTCGTGGCGGAGCGCCTTCGCGCGGCGAGACCGCACAAGCCCGTCGCATGAACGCCATCCTTTCGAGCGCATGCGGGACGGGCGTTGGGATGTGTTCATTTAGGCGCGGGTTGTCCGTCTAGGTCACAGACCCATTATCGGGATTCCCGAATCGGCTATGGCGTGATTCAACCTTCGGATCATGGAGGCTGAGATGGCGCGGTTTGATTTGACGGATTTCGAATGGTCGGTGATTGAGCCGTTGTTGCCGAACAAGCCGCGGGGTGTTCCGCGCGTCGATGATCGTCGCGTCTTGAACGGTATCTTCTGG
>NZ_CABFMQ020000106.1 GCF_901905185.1 Methylocella tundrae | reverse complement strand
TTCCAGCCACTCGCGGGCTTTAGTTTCGTCGTGGAAGATCGGGTTTGAAAGATCAGATATGGCCGTTAGCTCCTATGCCAACAACACTACGTCTAGCGACCTACTATGTCAAGGTGATAATTGCCGGAATATCCCTCGAATTGAAGAGCTTGAAGCGTCCTTGCCCGCATTTCACGCTGCGAGGTGTTGCTCGTCGCGAAATAGTGACCGGGCGGCATCCCTCGTCCGCCGCGACCGCAACGAGCGACGACGATTTCGAAATCGCGCGCCATCTTTTGATCCGCGCTTCGGATATGAGCGGTATCGATGCTGACGACGAATTCGCGCAGGGGATCATTGGTCATTCCGAGCTCAAGTTGTGTGCGCTCGCATGCCAGTGGCGGGCTTTCCCTCTCTTGCCGAAGTGATTGATCTTCCAGGCGGGCGCCAAGCGTCAAGGTTCGCTTGCGCGCCGTTTGATGGCTTTCCGTCGGTTCAATGGGCAGGAATTCCGCCAGGAGCTCCGCAGCCTTGCGATACGGCAACATGCTTCCCAAGCGCGCCGTAAGCTCCATGAGTTCGGGCGTGGCCCGGTCCGGGCAAATCTCCCCGAGAACCGTGAAGGCCATGGAAAAGTGGGGAAAGCAACGCTGGCAAACCATCCAGCGCGGGTTTTTCACTGCAACGGTTCCAAACACCGTGCGAATTTTCCGCATCGTGTAGTCCTTGACTGGCCGCAGCCTTTCGCAGGCCTCGCAGACCCGCCGCGCCAGAGCATAAGTCGCGAGCTCTTGCTTCACGACGACCTCCTGGAGCGCGGACATGATCCTCTTGCCGTCGTCGATTGACACAGGCCAATTTCGCCAGACGCAAGCCGTTCAAACCCTTTCTCGATCTGCACTTGCGTCCTCTGGACGTCGCCAAATTTGTCGGGTCCCTCGATCGTCACCGTCCATTCCATCGCCGCCCTCCCTCAAGTCGGCGATTTTCATGAACGGTCCTGGTTAAGGTTTCCTTTTCGCCGTCACCCCAGAGTTTTTGCCGCTTTCAACGCATTTGATCTTTGCGCACGCGTCAAAGGATGGACGATCTCCAGTTATATTGACGAAACATGGTTCCATCGGCTTTTCGAACGGCGGGTTTGTCGACCTGCAACTTGACGGCGCGACGTCGATGATCGCATACTGGCTGCGATGGTTCCCTTCGGGGATCAAAAGGGAACACGGTGCGGCTTTACCGCTCAAACCGTGGCTGCCCCCGCAACTGTAAGCGGCGAGCCGCGCGCCATAGACGCCACTGGGCAACCGGGAAGGCGGCGCAAGGCAGAGACCCGCGAGCCAGGAGACCTGCCATCAGCCGTGGTCACGCGCGAACACATTGGGCGGGGTGTCTCAGTGGGGACCAGGACTCTCGCCTGATGGCGGCGCCTGGACTTTGGTTCGCAGTGACGCACCACGTCGCTGCGAGACCGTCATGTCCTCCTCCTGCCCATCAGCTTTGCGCCTGCGCGCCCTGACCCCTTGTTTTTTCCTCGTAGCCTTTTCCTTCGACTCCTCCCGGGCCTATGCTCAGGATGCGTCGGCCCCGCCTGTCGAGCTCCCCCCGGTCGTGGTCGGCGCGACCCTCATTCCGACGCCTGAGTCCGAGCTCGGCACAAGCGTCACCGTCATCTCGGCGGACGAGATCGCCGCAAAGCAGCAACGCACGCTGCCCGATGCGCTTCTCGACGTGCCCGGCCTCAACGTGGTGCAAACCGGTGGTCCGGGTGGTCTCACCTCGGTCTTCATACGCGGCGCCAATTCGAACCAGACCAAGGTTCTCATCGACGGCATCGACGTCAGCGATCCGAGTTCGCCGGACGGCGGCTTCGACTTCGCTCACATCCTCAACTTCGATCTCGGCAGCATCGAGGTGCTGCGCGGGCCGCAAAGCGGACTCTACGGCTCCGAGGCGATCGGCGGCGTCATCAATATCGCGACGGAAAAGGGTTATGGGCCGATGCTGGCGACCGCGAATGTCGAAGGCGGTTCGTTCGGGACCTTCAATCAGACCGCCAAGGTCTCGGGCTCGGCCGATTGGCTGAGCTGTTTCCTGGGATTCGGGCATTTCTCGACGACCGACACGCCGATTACGCCGCCGTCCCTCGTTCCGATCGGTCGCGCCATCAATCCGAACGCCTATGACAACCGCACCTTTTCCTTTCGCGTCGACGCGCATCTCGCCGACCAGCTCGATGTGGGGCTGACGAGTCGCTATATCGAAACCACCCTCCGTTCGACGAGCGACGATTTCCTCGGGCCAGAGAACCTTCGGAGCAACAACGGCAGCGATCAATCCCTCAGCAGGGCCTTCATCCATAACACCCTCTTCGACGGGCGCTTCGATCAGACGCTCGGCCTCGCCTATACGCATTATGACCGGAGCTACCTCGACCCCAACTCGATCCCTATTGTCCCGAGCTTCTACGAGGGGTCCCGCATCAAACTCGACTATCAGGGCAATGTCCGGCTCATCGAGGGCGAGACTCTGGTCCTTGGCGCCCAGCGCGAGGTGGACCGTCTCGTCAACAGCAATCCGGTTTGGGCGGTGAATGGCGATACGGCCGGCTTCGCGGAGCTCCAATCCAACATTGGCGGACGCCTCTTCAATGCGGCGAGCATCCGTTATGACGCCAACGATCAGTTCGGCAATGCGACGACCTTCCGCATCGCGCCGGCCTTTCTCATTCCAGAAACCGGAACCAGGCTCAAGGGCAGCGTCGGTACAGGATTCAAGGCGCCGACCCTTGACGAACTCTACGACAATTACCCAGCCTACGGGTTCTTCGCCAATCCGAACCTGCAACCAGAAACGAGCATCGGTTTCGACGCCGGCTTCGAACAGACGCTGTTGCCGGATCGCATCTCGTTCGGCGCGACCTATTTCGCCAATAACATCAAATATCTCATCAACATCAACGACACCGCCACCTCTTATGTAAATATCGGCCGCGCCAGGACATCCGGGCTCGAAAGCTTTATGAGCCTCTCGCCATGGAACGGTTTTTCCGTCCGCGCCGATTATACCTACACCGTCGCCAAGGACGAGACCACGCAACTGGATCTATTGCGGCGGCCGCGCGACAAATTCAGCATCAGCGTGACGCTGCAGGCGACGCCCGCCCTGTTGCTGTCGGCGACTTTTGTCTATACCGGGCCGTGGGCCGACACCAATCGCGCGGGGACGGCCACGAATCTTGTTGCGCCCGGCTATACGCTGCTTAATCTCGCCGCGACTTACGATTTCGGACATGGAATTTCCGGCTTCGCGCGGGTCCAGAATGCGCTCAACGACCATTACCAAAACCCCTTTGGCTTCGACCAGCCGACGCTTGGCGTTTTCGGTGGCGTCAAAGTCGCTTTAGGTCAGGACGGTTTGCTGTGACGGTCAAAGATTACGTAGCATCCAAAACCGGGCATCTGTCGCGCCGAGCGGTCGACGTCGATGGTTCCTCCGTCGACATCTTCGCCCTGCCGGCGGACGAAGAAACGCTCGAGGTCTTGTTGCGCGATCTGTTCGAAAACCACTGGCGCGAAATCACCTTCGGACCGGTCATTCAAGGAGCGGCCTATGAGTTCAAGGCGTCCTCGCCTCCGACCCATATCGGGATGTTCGACGGCTATCTGACGATCGCCTTCGGCGCGCCGCACTTTCACATCTGCATCGGCGTTCACAAAGGCAGCCCCCATAATCCCGCCTCGCCAGCGCTGGCGCGCCACCGCCGGACCTCGCGTGCGGAGCTTTACCGCCGTCTCGATCAATCCGGCGCGCCGGTTTCATGGGGCCTTCGCCTTTTCAACGGCGACGGCGAACAGCAGATCACGGTTCTCCTTCCCAACCCGTTCCTGGATCAGGACAGCGACAAGGTCCTGAAAGCGCCGGAATGGAAGCGGCTCACCCTTTGGGACAGCCTGCGGGCGCGCTGGCTCGGGCAGGGTGAGCCTGATCCGCTCGACCGATCAGGCAGAGGTTTTCGCCATGACTGAACCCCGCCGCCAAACCGACCCAAATTCAAATCTGAAAAGGAAAACACCGATGAACTCCCAATCTTCTGCAATACCGGGCTGGCGCAAACCAGCCTGGATCGCTTTGCTGGCCGCCGCCAGCGTGGCCTTCACCCTCGGCTTTGCCTGCGCGACGGCGCTCGCCGCTTTCGCCGCGATCGCGGCCCTGACCATGACGCGCCGCGACGCCCTGCTTCTCGTCGGCCTCGTCTGGCTCGCCAACCAAAGCGTCGGGTTCGGCATGCTGCATTATCCGTGGACAGCGGATTGTCTCGCCTGGGGCGGCGCGCTTGGCGTCATTGCGCTGCTTTCGGTTTTGGCGGCCGAATTTGGCGCGAAGTGCTTGATCGGCCGCAATAGAACCCTCGCTTCGATCGCGGCCTTCCTTGCCGCTTTTGCAATCTATGAAGGCCTTCTTTTTCTAACCTCCATCATTGCCCAGAGCGGCGCCGAAGATTATTCAGCGACCATCGTCGGACGAATCTTCGCCATCAACGCCGTCGCCTTCACCGGGCTCCTCGCAGTGAGCAGAATTGGCGCGTCGGCTGGCCTCGTCCCGGCGCCCAGCGGCCAGCTTGCCGCGACCGGCCGAAGCGGGTGACGTCAAGGCTCCCTCCCGCTCCACGTGGGGGCGGCATGAATTAGTCCGGCCTTAGGTAGCAACGACCAAAGCCCTTTACAGGCGCCTCGATTACGATATATGTTCTCGTTATGTTTGCATTACGAGGCCGGTCAGGCGCAGCATTTCCTCCTGTCCGCGGCAGCCAGATCGCTCAGCATCGGCAAGGTCATGCGGATGTCCGATCACGGCGCCGAAAACGTGTTCGCGCGCCTGCGGTGGCCAGCAACCGATGGCAGACCCGTGTGCCCGCATTGCGACTGCGCGTCCTGCTACGATTGCCATCGGGGCGATCAGCGGCGTTGGCGCTGCAAAGCGTGTTGCCGCGATTTCTCGGTGACATCGGGGACCCTGTTCGCATGGCATAAGCTGCCGCTGAAGACGTACCTCCTGGCTATCGTGGCGTTTTGCAACGAGGTGAAGGGCAAGAGCATGCTCGCTGTTGACATAGTCGTCCACCGCCTCCGGCAACAACAAAATTTGCGAACGGTCGAATCCAGAAATGTGTGTCATGCTAGATTCTACCGCGCCACACTCTGCAGAGGAATCCGCATAGTCCGACTTTCCAGTCTGCCGGGAATTTGTACCAGGGCGCTCACACGCGCTGACGCCGGACACTTGACACATACAACAGATAACACTAATTTAGCAACAATGAATTTAGATGAATTCGCATCGCGGGCCGGCAACGCCGAGACCTTTCTCAAGGCCCTCGCCAATCGTCATCGGCTGATGATCCTTTGCGAACTGCACAAGGGCGAACAGTCTGTCGGCGTGCTGCATGAGGCGATCGGCCTCAGCCAGTCCGCCCTGTCGCAGCATCTTGCCCGGCTGCGCGAGGATGACCTCGTCAGGACCCGCCGCGAGTCCCAGACGATCTATTATTCGCTGGCGAGCGAGGAAGCGCAGCAGGTGATCGCCCTGCTCTACAACTTGTTCTGTTCGCCGGGATGCAAATGATGAGAGGACCAAAACCATGTCGATTGATCGAGCCGTCTTAGCGTTCGCGGGGACGGTCATTCTTTTGAGTCTTGCGCTGTCGCAATGGCATAGCTCCTATTGGCTGCTG
>NZ_CABFMQ020000105.1 GCF_901905185.1 Methylocella tundrae | reverse complement strand
CACAACCGCCGGAGAAGCCTATGAATGCGCCGTCGCCAGAAGCTTCGCCGCAAGCCTCTACAGCGCACTCATCCAAGCCAGCCAGCAATACGCCCTTTGGGTTCAGCTCAAAGACGAGGCTTGAAGCAAACGCGCCAGCCCTCGGGGCGGCAACGCGGCAAACGCGCGTCTTCTTGCTCGGCGAAACGGGCCCGCGCCGCCGACGTGCGAGGGCGGATTGAACCGCCCTCGCCAAAGCTTGTTACGCTTTCAGCTGGTCGCGAATCGGCAGCTGCCTCACACGCCGTCCCGTCGCCGCGAAGATCGCGTTGACGATCGCCGGCGCGACCGGCGGCACGCCGGGCTCCCCGACGCCGCCGAGCACATGGTTGTAATCGGCGAGCGGCAGCAGATGGACGTTGATCTCCCTGGGCGCCGCGTCGATGCGGGTGATCTCGTAGCCATCGAAATTGTTCTGCTGCGCACGGCCGTCCTTGAAGCTGATCTCGGCGGTGAGCGCGAGGCCCATGCCCATCACCACCGCGCCTTCCATCTGAGAGCGGATGCGTTCGGGATTGACCTGCGGGCCGCAGTCGATCGCAATATCGACGCGGGGGATCGTGATGGCGCCTTTATCGTCGACGGCGACTTCCGCCGCGACGGCGGTATAGGTCACGAAACTATAGTGCCCGGCGACGCCGAGGCCGCGGCCCTTCGGCATCTTGCGGCCCCAGCCGATCGCGCTGGACGCCGTCTCGATCACGCGGCGCAGGCGGCCGGTGTCGATCGGATAGAGTTTCGGATCTTCGCCGTGGTTCCACCCGTCGCCGAGGCTGGTCGGGTCGATGACGCGCGCCGGGCCGATGAGCTCGAGCAGATAGTCTTTTGGATCGCGCCCGGCCGCATGGGCGAGTTCCGCCACGAATGACTGAATCGCGAAGGCGTGCGGAATGTTCGACACCGAGCGGAACCAGCCGATGCGGACATGGGCCGGCGCCTCCGGGTTTTCCATCCGGACATTCGGAATGGCGAAGGGCATATTGATAAGGCCCATGCCGAGTTCGAACGGCTGTTCATGGTCCGCGCCCGCCGCGAAGATCGAGGCGATTGTCGGCGCGACGCTGCGATGCAGCCAGCCGGTCGGAAAGCCCTTTTCGTCCAGCGACGCTTCGAGACGTTCGACCGAGACGGTGTGATAGAAGCCGTGATGGATATCGTCTTCGCGCGTCCATTGCAGCTTGACGGGGGCGCCGTCCATCGCCTTGCTGCACAAAGCAGCCTCGACCACATAATCAGGCTTTGATTTGCGGCCGAAGCCGCCGCCGAGCAGACTGACATTTACGGTCACATTCTCTTCGCCGACCCCGAGCTGGCCGGCGACGAGCGTGCGCGCCGCCTGCGGCGCCTGAACCGAAGTCCAAATGTGGCAATGACCGTCAGTAATCCGCGCCACGGCGGCCATGGGCTCCATCGGCGCCTGCGCGAGATGGGGCACGTAATATTCCGCTGACACGCGCTTGGGCGCCGTCGCGAAGGCCGCGTCGACGTCGCCCTGGGAACGAACCACCTTGCCGGGCTTGCGCGCGGCCTTCTCGAGCTCGGCGCGGAATGCGGCCGAGTCATAAGCGGCGTTCGGCCCGTCGTCCCACACGATGTTGAGCTTTTCGCGCCCCTTCATCGCCGCCCAGGTGCTTTTGGCGATGACGGCGACGCCGCCGAGCGGCTGGAACTTGACCGGCGCCGACGGCGGAGCGATCTGGATCACCTTGACGACGCCGGGAACCTTCAGCGTCTCGGCGGCGTCGAAGCTTTTGACCGTGCCGCCAAACACCGCCGGCCGGGCGACGACGGCGTAAAGCATGCCATCAAAGCTCTTATCGGCCGCGTAGAGCGCCGCGCCGGTCGTGATGGCGCGATTATCGACAATCCCGAGCGTCCCCTTGCCGATATAACGGAAATCCTTGGGGTCCTTAAGGACGACGGACTCCCGCGCCGGAACCGGCAATTCAGACGCTGCCTTGGCGAGCGCGCCATAGCCGAGGCTCCGGCCGGACTTGGCATGGGTGACGACGCTGTTCTCGGCCTTGATTTCGCCCAGCGGAACGCCCCATTGCTTGGCGGCGGCCTCGATCAGCATCAGGCGCGCAGCCGCGCCGGCATGGCGCATATGCATGAAGAAATGACGCGTCGAACGCGAGCCGTCAGTGTCCTGATTGCCATATCTGGCTTCATCGCCCTCGGCCTGCTTCACATGGACCTTCGCCCAATCGGCCTCGAGTTCATCGGCGATCATGATCGCCCAGCCTGTGCGGACGCCCTGCCCCAAATCGGAGCGCGGGCAGGTGATGGTTACGGCGCCGTCATCAGCGATCGAGACGAAGACTTTGGGGTTGTCCTGCCAGCCGTGCGGCATGCCGTCGGCGCCGAACGCCTTGGGCTTGGCTTCTTCCGCGTTAGCGGCGCGCGGGAGCGACACGGCGAGAACCAGGGCGCCCATGCCGCCAAGCAGGCCGCGCCGGCTGACGTTGACGATCTCGCCGCCGGCGGCCTCTTCGACCGAGGCGGGCCGGGAGAAGGAATGATCATGGGTCATCACAGCCCTCCCTTGCCAGAATGCGCCGTTGCATTGGCGGCCTGCTTGATCGCCGCGCGGATGCGTGGATAGGTTCCGCAGCGGCACAGATTGCCGCTCATTCCATTGTCGATCTCTTCATCCGTGGGCTTTGGCGACTCCTTGAGGAGCGATGCGGCCTGCATGATCTGGCCGGCCTGGCAATAGCCGCACTGGGCGACGTTCAGCTCGCGCCAGGCGATCTGGACGGGATGGTCGCCGTCGGGAGAAAGCCCCTCGATCGTCGTGATCTGTTGGCCGTCGGCGCTGGATATGGGGGTGGCGCAGGCGCGCGTAGCCGTTCCGCCGAGATGGATGGTGCAGGCGCCGCATAGGGCCTGTCCGCAGCCGAATTTCGTTCCGGTCAGGCCGAGTTCGTCACGCAGATACCAAAGCAGCGGCGTGTCCGGATCGCCGTCGAAGGTTCGCGCTTCGCCGTTCACCGTCGTCTTAATCATCATTCAATCTCCAATGGAGCGGCTGAAGCGTTTCAGCCGCCGAGTTGGCAAAGTCCGCTTGTCTGGAAAAAGAAGTCCAACGAGCCAACGCTCTCAGGCGCTTATGTTCGAGCAATGCGGCCACATTGCCAACTCACAAATACGCCAGCGCCGAAAAGCGTGCTCAGGAGAGTCGACTTTTTCGGCGCGGAATTGACGATGCGATGAGCAATCGCCGCGCCGATTGCGCGATTGCGCGCCAAAAGCGGCGATTCAGCGCTTTTGCTTTAGCTTGCGCGCGCGTCGGAATGCCGCGCGCGGCTGCGGTCAGCGCGCGTGGCGCCAGAATTCACATGCCCCAGCGGCGCACGAACCAGGTTTTTACGAGATGCGTCAGGATTGCGTAGCTCAAGAGGAAGCTTGCGACGATGGGCCAGTAGAGCGGCGGCAAGGGCGTGAACTTCAACGCCGCGCCTACGGGGGTAAAGGGCAGCGCAATGCCGATCGCGCAGATCGTGACGCTGGTCGCGATCAAGGCAGGGCTGGCGCGGCTTTGCAGAAACGGGATCTTCGCGGTGCGGATGATGTGAATGATGAGCGTCTGCGTCAGCAGGGATTCGACGAACCAGCCGGTCTGGAACAGCGATGGATTGTTCCAGCCATCGAAAACATAGAGCATGATGAAAAAGGTCGCATAGTCGAAGATCGAGCTTATCGGCCCGATGAAGACCATGAACTTGAATATATTGCCAATGTCCCATTTGCGCGGGACCTCAAGATAATCTTCGTCGACATTGTCTGTCGGGATCGCGGTTTGCGAAAAATCATAGAGCAGGTTGTTGGTGAGCACCTGGATCGGCAGCATCGGCAGGAAGGGCAGAAAGATGCTGGGGCCAAGCACGCTGAACATGTTGCCGAAATTAGAGCTTGCGCCCATCTTGATATATTTGGTGATATTGCCGAAGACCTTTCGTCCTTCGATGACCCCTTCCTGAAGCACCATCAGGCTCTTTTCGAGCAGGATGATGTCAGCGGATTCCTTGGCGATGTCCACCGCCGTGTCGACTGACACGCCGACGTCGGCGGCCTTGAGCGCCGGGCTGTCGTTGATGCCGTCGCCGAGAAAGCCGACGACATGGCCCTTGGCGTGAAGCGCCCCGATCACGCGCGCTTTCTGGGCCGGGGAAAGCTTGGCGAAGACGGTCGTCGATTCCACAAGCTCGGCCAGGGCCCCGTCGCTCATCTGTTCGATTTCGGGACCCAGCGCGACGCATTTTACCTCGAGGCCGACCTCGCGGCAGATCTTGCGGGTGACGATCTCATTGTCGCCGGTCAGAATCTTGACTGCGACGCCGGATCGATTGAGCGCTGCGATGGCGGCGCCGGCGCTATCCTTCGGGGGGTCGAGAAAGGCGATATATCCGAGCAGCGTCAGCTCGCTTTCGTCCTCGACTGAATAGCTTGGCTTGAGATCAGCAATTTCCTTGTAAGCGATGGCGACGACGCGAAAACCGTCCTCGTTGAGCGCCAGAGTCTCGGCTTTCGCGGTCGCAAGATGAGATGCGTCCAGCGCTCCGCGTTCGCCGCCGAGTTCATAATGCTTGCAAACGGCGAAAACTTCCTCGACGGCGCCCTTGCAGATGAGGACATGCGTCTCGTCTTCGCGCGACAGAATGACGGAAAGCCGCCTGCGGACGAAGTCGAAGGGAATTTCGTCGATATTCTTGTATTGGTGCTGCAGATGAAGGTTCTTGCCGAGCTCGATATGTTGCAGGACCGCGACGTCGAGCAGATTTTTGAGACCGGACTGATAGTGGCTGTTCAGATAGGCGTACTCCAGGACCCGCTCGCTATCTTCGCCGCAAATGTCGAGATGCAGCTTGAGGATGATGCGGTCCTGCGTCAGCGTGCCGGTCTTGTCGGTGCACAAGACATCCATGGCGCCGAAATTCTGGATCGCGTTGAGGCGCTTCACGATCACGCGTTTCTTCGACATCGCCATCGCGCCTTTGGCGAGATTGACGGTGACGATCATCGGCAGCATTTCCGGCGTCAGGCCGACCGCGACGGCCACCGCGAATAAAAGCGCCTCGAGCCAATTGCCCTTCGTGAAGCCATTGATCAGGAACACGGCGGGAACCATCACCAGCATGAATCTGATCATCAGCCAGGTGAAGCGGTTGACCCCTTTGTCGAAGCCGGTCAGTTCGCGCCGCCCGGCGATCTGTTCGGCGAGCTGGCCGAAATAGGTCCTCGCCCCCGTATGCACGATCACGGCGGTTCCAAATCCGCTGACCACGCTGCCTCCCATGAAACAGAGATTGGGCAGGTCGAAGGGATCGGCGACGCTCGCGTCCGCAATCGCCGGCGATTTCTCGGACGGCATGGCCTCGCCGGTCAAGGCCGCCTGATTGATGAAAAGATCCTTCGCGGTGAGGATTCTGAGGTCGGCCGGAATCATGTCGCCCGCGGAAAGGCGCACGATATCGCCGGGAACAAGTTGGTCCATCGGGATGTCGATGAATCCATCGGGCTGGCCTTCGCTGGCGTCAAGGCCGGCGCCGCGTCGCTTGACTCTCGCCACGGTCTTTACCATGGCGCGGAGCTTGGCGGCGGCGTCATTGGAGCGATGCTCCTGGATGAACGCCGTCGTGATGGCGAGGACCACCATGATCGCGATGACGACGGATGCGCGGATATCCCCGAGGAAATAAGACATGGTCGCGAGGCTGAGCAAAAGCCCGTTCAGGGGATTCTTCGCGCGGCCCCACAATTCGCGCAGGACGCTCGGGCGTCCCTCCTGAGTGACGAGATTAGGTCCAACCGACGCCAGCCTTGCCGCCGCCTCATCGCGCGTCAGCCCCTCGGGCGAGGCCCGAAGCAGCGGCCAGATCTCCGCCTGCTCCAGGCGGCTCACAGCGAGAATCTCCTTCGACAGAACGATGTCGGTATCGCACGCCTGTGGATGGCGGTTGGGGGGCGCCTGAAAAAACTTTAGATGATCGAGGAGAGTCTGGCCGTTCATGCGCGCCGCCTTTTCGATGTCCGTTTCGCGTCGACCAATTCTCGCGCAGTCGGAGTCGGGTCGAGGCCTTTCAGTCTCGCCCCGAGCCGGAGGGGGAGGCGGTTTGCCGGCTTTCGCATGTCTCGCACAAGGTTCATCAGCCGCGTCCTGCGAGCGCCGCTCCTATGATCTGGAACGAGCGATGCGTTTATCAGCCATTCGATAGCGACTGCATGTGTCAATGTGCTTACGATCCACCGGCCGCGCCAAGGCGCCCGGCTGCTCTTGCCGATGCAAATAGGCCTACAACGGGAATTGGGCCGCCACCATTGATCGCGATCAAGGGGCGCGAGCCTCGTTTGGAGCAAGTTCGAGGCCTTAAGGGGGCGAGGAGCCGATGACCAGCTCAAACTACATCCGCTGGTTTGAAGACCTCAGCGGCGCCGATGTCGCCATCGTTGGCGGCAAAACGGCCTCTCTCGGCGAACTCTGCTCGGGGCTTTCAGGCCAGGGCGTCAAGGTTC
>NZ_CABFMQ020000104.1 GCF_901905185.1 Methylocella tundrae | reverse complement strand
CAAACTATCCCGAGATCGCCGCCGCTCTGGTCGGCTGGGGAATTGATTCCATAAGCGTCAATCCATCCAGCCTGATCGGCGCGCTGAAGGTGGTGGCGGATGCGGAACGCGCGGCGGCCGCGGCGCGTTAGGGGCTCCATCAATCGATAGCGAAGACGGCTTACCTTGGGCGTCCGCGCGGTCCATTTTCGCAATCGGAGCGTGCGCGCCACAACCCGCCGGTCTCGCAGATTCATCATTTAAAATTGAACCGCGACGGCGTCTCATGCGTTAGCGTGGGAGCGGAGAATCCGACAATGTTCAAGGTTCAGCTATACGGACGCGGAGCCCATGGGCTAATTGAGCCGCACGACCTGGGGTTGAGCTTTGCCACCTTCGAAGATGCTGTCCAAGGCGCTGAGGCGGCGGCAAATCCGGGCGAATGTTCGTCGGGAAAGCTTACGAATTATCGCATCACCGGCGCTTCGGGAACAGTGCTCCTTGATGTCGAGGTGAGCGGGAGCCGAAGGCGCTTCACCCACAGGAGCGAGTGCGTATAACGCCTGGCTTTCGTTGCTCTCGTCTGACCGCCGGATTAACGCCAGGAGAACAAATCAGATCAACGCACGGGCTGACGACCAGCTCGTAGGGTTCTACGTGGCTTTATGCCTGCGCCCCGTGTTTTCCATTTATCTTCGTGGCTTCCGTTGATCATGACCTTCCGCGCACCTCCGCCAACACAATCAACAGTCTCGCCCGGCGTTACGAGCAATTGTCCGGCATGATGTCGGTTGTGACCGCTTCGATCTGTTGATTGTGGGGATCCTCGTATGCTGTTGGCAGCGCATCCTGCATCTCGTTGACGAACTCCATATATCGCGTCGATCGCTACCGCCCCTCTCTCCCCCGCTCCGAGAACAGCGCACAGGACCAAAAGGTCTGTCTCGCCGCGGGTAATGACGCGCGAGACAGCGGGCGCGCCCTCCGCTACAGTGACTACAGTCCTCGCGGCCTCTTCTCCATAATCGCCGCCGCCGTGACGCAAAAAAGCCGGACATAATCTCGACTGCGTCTACGGCGAACTTGATCTATTGTATTCGTCGCCATCCGGTTTTGTCGTTCTCGGCCAGGGCGGAATACTTCGCAGAAAATAGGTAGCGTGATGTATAATCATATACTTATCCCAACGGACGGTTCGCCGCTGTCGATCGTCGCCATGGAAAAAAGCATTGATTTCGCGAGGGAGACGGGGGCCAAGGTCACCGTCATAACGATCGTGGAGCCGTTTCATGTCTTTTCTTCCGACGCCGATCAGATTTCGAAAATGCGCGCCGACCATGAGAGGCTAGGCCGGGAGCGGGCGGCGGACTATCTGACGGTCGCCGAGCTTAAGGCTAAGGCGCTCGGAGTTCCTTGCGAAACATTGCAGGTCGAGAACGATCAGCCATATCAGGCGATCATTGACGCGGCGGTGCAGAGAGGCTGCGATCTGATCGCAATGGCCTCACACGGACGCCGCGGTCTTGACGCGATAATCCTTGGCAGTCAGACCCTCAAGGTGCTTACGCATTCAAAAGTTCCGGTGCTCGTCTACAGGTAGCCTGTTCGCCTGCTGAAGTCGGGCGTAGGCTCTTCTCGGGGAACGCGGGATGTTTCAACGAATCAGACGCCATGCCAGCGGGAGCTAACAAAATGTCAAGAGACGCAGCGGACCCGGCGGCGAATCGAAGCGAGGATTCATGAGCCTGTTCCTGGACAGGGAAGACGCCGGCCGCCAGCTGGCCGAGGCGCTCGCGAGCTACAAGGGCAAGCAGCCGGTGATTCTCGCATTGCCGCGTGGCGGCCTGCCTGTCGCGGCGCAGGTCGCGTCTGCGCTCAACGCGCCGCTCGACCTTGTTCTTGTCCGCAAGATCGGCGTGCCGACGCAGCCGGAGCTGGCGATGGGAGCAGTGGTCGATGGCGCCGCGCCCATCATCGTTCGCAATGATGACGTGATCCGGAGCGTGGGCGTCGCGGGCGCCGAATTCAACGCGGCCTGCAGGGACGAACTCGCTGAGATCGAGCGCCGCCGACAGCGCTACATAGGCAAACGCGCCAGGGCGGAGATTGCCGGAAAGACAGTGATCGTCATCGACGATGGCGTCGCGACCGGCGCGACGATGAAGGCCGCCCTGCGCGCAATACGCCAGCGCGGACCCGCGGAGCTTGTTCTCGCCATCCCTGTAGCTCCCCCCGACGCGGTCCGTGAGCTTCGCCAGGAGGCCGACGCCCTGATTTGTCTGGAGACGCCGGAGTTTTTTGGGGCCATCGGCTTTTTCTACGACGACTTCCGACAGGTGAGCGATGAGGAGGTTATCGCCATTTTGAGCCGCTTTCCAACAGAACAGCGCACCACGGGCTGAGCTATTCGCGGCCAGACCTTGCCTACCGTTGCTCAATCGCCTCCCAGCGATCTCCAACCTTCACGTAGGACCGTTTCACGGCCGCCCACGCGATGCGGTGCGCCGCTTCCTCCTGTCGCGGATCGCCGGCGTGGGCGGCGAAGGCATGGTTGAAGGCCGCGCGGTAGATGTCCTGCGCGTGCTCGGGCAGGCGCTCGCGGACGGAGGCGGGAAGATCTGCGTTGGCGCGATAAGGCATCAGTTTTTCAAAACAACCGCTGGAGCGTGATCTTCAAGAGCGCAAATATGTCCGGCGTCGTGCGCTCCGCTCTTTCGGCGTCACCCCTAAAGAAGCCCGGAATCATAACCCGCGCAGGACTCCCCGAATTGGGAAAGGCCTTCCTCCAGATAGTCCGAGAGCAGCGGCATCCCCAGGAGGTAGGCGGCCGTGCGGTCGTTATGGGCGCGGGCCGCTTCGGCGCGCAGCTCGTCCCAGTTGGAGAGATCACCATCGCCACGTCCAAGCCAGGCCAGAGCGACAAGATCGATTTGTTCGTCCTCGTTCAAACCCCAGATCACGCTGGTGAGCTCGACGCGCACCGGATCATCGGGATGATCCTCAAGCACTTCGACCATGCCGTCATCGCTCGCGTTGGACCCTGGGTCTGGCTCGGTGATCGCATCCTTGGCGTCGAATTGGCGGACCTTGACGATGATGAAGCATACTTTCTCAGGCGAGATGGACAGGTCGGGCATCATATGCCTCCAAATAGATTGGCTAAAACATAACGCGTAACGACCGGCGGCGTGAGATCGGTCTGCCGAAGATCAGATTAGCGGCGAGCGCACGCGGCGGGTTGAGCAAGCTCAAAAGGGGCGGATATAGTTTCAGGCGAACGCCGCCTCGCCATCGCGACTTATGCGGCGCGCAACGTTCAGCTCGCGCTCGATCAAACCAACACCGCCGCCGCCGACGAGTTCCCATTGAGTCAAAACTCTTAATCAGGAACAAGGCTTGCGTACAGGGCGGCGAGTAACCTTATCATGAAACCGGACGCCACTTCTTAACGGAGGCAAACATGGGCGACGCTCAAATTCCAGCGCTTGAGCATGCCAACCAGCAAACGAACCTGTGGTTGAAAAGGATCGCGGCGGAGCATCACCTCGAAAGGCGCCATGACGCCTACAGCGCCTTGCGCGCCGTGCTGCATGCCTTGCGGGACCGCTTGACTCCCGAACAGGCGGTCCATTTCGGCGCTCAGCTCCCCATTGTCATTCGCGGCGTCTATTATGAGGGCTGGCGGATCGCCGGAAAGCCGATCGACGACAAACATGTAGACGAATTTGTCCAGCGCGTCGCCGCCGAGCTTCCGCCTCAGTTCCCGCGGGACGCGCTGGCCATGACCCGGGCTGTCTTTCAACTGCTCTTCGAGGAACTCGATCCCGGCGAAACCGCCAAGATCATCGACACATTGCCGGCGGCCTTGAAAGCCCTGTGGCCGCCCGCGGCCCGGCGTTAGCCGGAGGGGCCGCAGGGCGTCTTGCCTTATCCGTAGCGCGAAACATCGACGTCTTGATGCAGATCAACATAGCGGCGCGATTTTGCGCAGACAATGGCTGCGCCGCCGGAGAACATATGCGCCATCGCTTCGCGCTTCCTAGCCGGGTTGAACCAACCTTTGCGCCGCGTCAGGAGAAGTCGCTCACCATGATCAAAGACATTATCGTCCATCTCGACGGCTCCGCTGACGATGCCGTGAGGCTCGCCCATGCCGAACGCATCGCCGCGATCTTTGGCGCGCATATCAGGGGGCTTTACGCCAACATCCTTCCGGAAATCACGCTTGCGATGGCCGAATACGCGGCTGTCACGCCCGTCATAGCCGCCAGTCAGGACGAAGCCCGCGCAAACGGAGACCAGATCGAACGCACGCTTCGCCGCCGTTTCGAGACGATCGCGGCGCCGGCGGAGTTGCGCCGCTTCGATCTCTTTGCCGACGGCTTATGGAGGACGGTGGCCAGTCAGGCCCGGACCGCCGATCTGATGGTCACGATGAAGCCTTATCGCGCGGACGCGCCAGACTGTTGGCCGCAAGTCATCGAGGCGGCCTTGTTCGCGTCCGGGCGCGGCGTCTATGTCGTCCCGGACGAAGCAATCCCGGTCGCTCAGGGCACAGTGGAGCATATGACCAAGACGGTTCTCGTCGCCTGGAACGACACGCGCGAGGCGGCGCGAGCGCTCTCCGAAGCGATGCCCTTCCTCGAAAAGGCGCAAGACGTCGTCGTCGCCATCGTCGACCGCGACGGTCCCGCCGAGGCGAAAAACGCGGAGCCCGGCGCCGATATCGCGCGTCATCTCGACCGTCACGGCGTCAAAGTCGAGCTGCGGCATGTTGCGAACTGGGATAATACCGCCGACGCGCTTCTCAATGAAATCAGGCGCCTTGACGTCGGTCTTGTTGTGCTCGGCGCCTATGGGCATTCTCGCTTTCGCGAATGGATTACAGGCGGCGTGACGCGGCGTTTCCTCACGGATTGCCCGTCGCCTATGTTGATGGCTCATTGACGGCCTTGGATTGCGAACCGGTCCTGTCCGGCGCGTTCGAGGGCCGCCCCTGGCCGGCGCCAGCGGCGATTCCCCCGAAAGCCCGCATTCTATCCGTTTGGTTTGCGATACAACATCGGTGTTGGCTGGACCGAATTGAACTCTGGCCGGCCGCGCCATAACGCGCCGCTCTTCGGCGGGTCTTCAAGGGCGGCATTTATGGCGCGAAATCCGATTTGACCGGACCGGATTTCGCGCTGCGCTTTCAGGCTCGCCGGGAGTTGGCCCTCAGGCCGCATCCGGGGCGGCGCCCTTGGGCGGACCGGCCTTGATGTCGATCGTCTTTTTTGCTTTGGCGACTTCAGTCGGCTTGTTGATTTTGAGGTGCAGGACGCCCTTGTCGAAATGGGCCTCAATCGACGCATCGCTAGGTTCGAACGGCAGGGCGACGGCGCGGTGAAATGCGCCGTAGCTGCGCTCGACCACATGCCACTCCTTCTCGCTCCGATCGCTTTCCTGTTTTTTCTCGCCGGCGATGACGAGTCGGTTTCCATCGAGGCTGACGTTGATGTCCTTCTCGTCGACGCCGGGAAGTTCGGTCGTAATTTCGATCGCGTCCTTGGTCTCGGCGATATTCAGCGCGGGCATCTGGGCGCCTACCTCGGTGAGCGTCGGAAGGCCGCGATTATAGTCCGAGAAGAAGGAGTCGAGTTCGCGTCTGAACGCGGCGAATGGATCGGCAAGATTTTGATTTCTTGACCTCAGCGTTGGCAACAGCGCCATGGGTTCATCTCCACTTCTGATCCCGCCGCCAGGAGGCTACAAAGAATAACCTTGAGCGGCCAGGGAGGACTATACCCTCAAGTTCCACAGTGGTGTTGATTTAGGTCAAGAATGCAGCAATGGAACGAGCCGGCGTGGTTGCGCCTTCTTGAATTTCGATGAAGCCGCAAGCGTATCTTTAGCTTCCGATATGGTGATTGATATGAATGGCTACGGCGCTGTATGTTGATATAACATGCTAAACTTTAATCCGAGGCCGCGGTCACAGTCGGAAATGGCGCTACAACACGAAAGGTCGCGATGACGGCGCACCGCCAGCAGGACGAAGACCTCAGGGAACGAGCATTCGGCCTTTTGCTCCCTGACACAAGCGATCGGATTCAACCCTTGTCCATGAGGGTCGTCGTGGACAGGCCGTTTGGCCGGCTCGTCCGGTTCGAACGCGACGACAGCCGCCCTCGTCCGCGCGTCCTTGTGGTTGCCCCCATATCGGGCCATCGCGCCGCGTTGCTTTATGACATGATCCTTGCCCTTGCGCAGGATCATGACCTTTATCTCGCGCAATGGGCGGATGCGTCGCAGGTGGCGTTGTCGGAGGGACGCTTCGGTCTTGACGAGAACATCGGCTATCTTGTCGATTTCCTGCATTTTCTGGGCGACGACCTTCACCTCATCGGTCTTTGCCAATCCGCTTTGCCGGCGGTTGCGGCGACGGCGATCTGCGCGCTCCGCGGAAGCGGCGCGCCGCGATCGATGACGCTGTTTGGCGGCAAGATCGATCCGCGCATCAACCCGACGCGAAGCGATCTTCTGGCGAGGCGGCAATCCGTCGCCTGGCTCCGGCAAAGCTCAATAATCGAGGTTCCGTCCCCCGATCCCGGACAGGGGCGGCTCGTTTATCCGGCGAGCCTTCAGCTCGCCACTCTGCTCGCTTACCTGACGCGTCACATCCTGACCGGCGGAGAACTCTTCCGCAAATTCATGAATGACGATGGCGAATATCCGTCCGAGCGTCCTTTTCCGAACCTGTTTTTTTCGGTGACGGATCTTCCGGCCGAATTTTTCCTGGAGACGATCGTCAGAGTCTTTCAGCGATTTGACTTGCCTCTCGGGCGCCTTGCCTGGCAAGGCGAGACAATCAGGCTGGACGCCATCGCGCGCACGGCGCTTTTCACGGTCGAAGCGGAAGAGGACGATATCTCGGGGGCCGGACAGACGCATGTGGCGCAAGATCTCTGCGTCAATATTCCGAAGTCCCTGCGCCAGCGCTACGTGCAGCCCGGTGTTGGCCATTTTGGCCTGCTTCATGGCGCGGTCTGGCGTTCGGCCGTGCTTCCGCGCCTGCGCCGCTTCATCCGCGAGCAGGACCGGGGAAGGGCGCCCGGCGTCCCGAGGCCGCCGGACCGTTCAAATCCCTCATCCATCATAGCGTGACCCTGGCGCATTCCCGTTATTCGCGCGTGGGCGCCGCCGCCGTCCGAAAGCCGGCTCCGCTTTTCGGCGTCATGCTTTAGCGTCGACCGCCGCCATGGAAGCCCCCGCCATGGAAGCCGCCAAATCCCCCGTGGAAGCCTCCCCCGTGGAAGCCGCCAAATCCGCCGCGCGCGAATCCGGGGCGGCCGAAACCGCCGCCGCGCCCGGCCCATCCGCCGCGCCCGGCCCATCCGCCGCGCCCGACCCATCCGCCGCGAGACCAGCCGCCTCTCCAGCC
>NZ_CABFMQ020000103.1 GCF_901905185.1 Methylocella tundrae | reverse complement strand
ATGATGATCTCCCGATCGAAATGACGGCCCTTGAAAAGATCTTCAATGTTCAGCATCCGGGTTCGGGTCCTCTCCAAAGGCGTGTTCACGCCAAATATGCCGCGCTTTCGCCGTTTGCACCAGAACCGTGAAAACAACGGTGAGCGACCGCTTGGCGCCTTGTCCGCTCGACAAGGTCAACCGGCAGTTCCAGGCGCCGCGGCCGAACGCACTGTGGGTGTCCGACTTCACCTATGTCGCCACCTGGTAGGGCTTCGTCTATGTCGCCTTCGTCATCGACACTTTCGCTCGCCGGATCGTCGGCTGGCGCGCGTCGCGCACGGCGCATGCGGGCTTCGTGCTCGACGCGCTCGAGCAGGCGTTGTGCGAACGACAGCCAACCGTCGGTCGGCAGCGTAGGCGACAGTTACGACAATGCGCTCGCCGAGACGATCAACGGGCTTTACAAGGCCGAGGTCATCTGGCGGCGCGGGCCGTGGCGCAGCTTCGAGGCGGTCGAGTTCGCTACGCTCGAATGGGTCGACTGGTTCAACAATCGCAGACTGCTGGAGCCGATCGGAAACATTCCGCCCGCCGAAGCCGAAGCGCGCTACTATGCGCAAATCGAGGAGCCCGCCATGGCGGCGTGACTCAAACCAAATGGCCTCCGGCAAACCCGGGGCGGTTCACTATTTAATATTGAATAACGAGAATATTCATTTGACACCTAACAGGAAGTTGGTCAATTAGTAGGAAGATGGGCGTTTCGCTTCGAATATGAAGTTTGTGGATCGCGAGACAATCATTTCCGAGCCCGCGTGGCATCCGTTTGAGTTGTGTTCAATGTCGAATACTCACCCTGTCGACCTTGAACAACCGGCGCCGAGTGCGACGATTTCATGGGTCGGGAAGATCGCGGCCCGATTGCCATGGCTCCGGCGACGATGGAAGCGATGCCGCCGCATTGAAGCAGACGCGGCGGCTCTTATCGAGAGGTTCGGCACCCAAGCCTATTATGAGGCGGGCCAGCTATCCAAAGGCTACGGCCTTGCCGAAGGCGATCAATCACGCGTGCATTGGGCGCGTGTGAAAGTCGAGATCGCGCGCAGGCACGAGATCGACCTTGGGTTGAACGGTTATGTCCGATGGGAATGAGCCGGTCGGTCTGCGGCCCTTTGCGGCCATAACCATCTACTTCGCATGAGGAATCGCGCTGGACCGCGTCGATTGCCGTTTCCGGGACGCGTCGTCTCGTCTTTTGTTGGCGTGCTCGCGAATCCAACGCGAGTCGATCGGCGCGCCGAACGTCGTCAAACGGAGCGGAGTTAAGCGCCGACAGAAGCGGACAGGCGCTGAAACGAGCTTTCGCATCGCGAATGTATGGCGGTCTTGAGCGAGCGGCCGGTGCTGGCTATCCATGCCTTTAGGCGCCGGCTCCAAATTGAGGTAGAATGCAACGTTGTGCTGGAACGGCTGCGATGGGGATATCGTAGCCGCTAGGGTTCTGGAAATGAGCGGGCTATGAAGAACCGATTGCTGGCCATTCTTGCATCGGCGTGCTTCGCTTCTTCGAACCTCCTCGCTCAAACGGCGCCTGCGATTCGCTTGCCGCAAAATCAGCCTGTTCGAGGGGAAGCAGTCTCTGAGGCGCAAGCTGCAAACAAGCTTGGTCTTGCGGTTATGCGAATCGGCCACGATGGGAGAGAATTACAGCCGTTCCGCGTAAAGGTCGGAGATCGCGATTACGATTTTGCCCATTTGCTGAAGCTAAGACCTGCGGATACGGACAACGCCGCGGTGCAAGTGGAGGTCGATTTCGCATTCAAACACCCAGGACTTCTTAGCGATCTGAAGGAGCTGAAATTTATCAAACAAAAGATTGCGGCGGGGGAACAGCCTTGGGCGATCGAGTTTGAAAAAATGAAAACGTCGAGCTTCGCAGACCCGGATTACCTGAAGAAAATGGCGACGCCGCCGACAGTGATCTCGGCAGGCTTTTCCGGCGCAGACGATCATGGCTTCGCACAGGAGATGAAAGATGCCAATGCCGCCTACACGCAGGCTTTGATGTGGTATTTCTCGGATAATGATGTTTACGCCAAAAACGCCGCGGGGATTCTTGAGACCTATGCGAACACGGTCACGTCCCACGTCGGAAGAAACTGGTACCTTGAGGCCGCATGGGCTGGATCGGTTTTCCCGCTCGCGGCCGAGTTGCTGAGGTCGACATATCCGGACTGGAATGGGCATCGCGTCGTCGGCAAATGGTTCAACGACGTATTTCTACCTCCGTTGCATCAACGCATCGCTTTTGGAAACCGCGAGTTCGCCATCATCAACGCCTTGGCCGCTATTGGCGTCTATAGTGAAGATCGTGCGGCCTTTTATGTGGCGATGAATCACTGGATGAACTACATCCCGGCCTACCATTATCTCTCGGAGGATGGCGCGGCGCCCTATCTTGGCGATTATTGGGCGCCGGACGTAACCCCGTCGGACGCCTTTTTGCTCAAGCTCAACGAGGCGAGTCTTCCAACAGACTGGACGCCGTGGATCAAGTTGCATCAAGAACAATGGAGCGATCAGCTTATTCATGGAAAATTCGGAGACGATGCAACTGGCATGAAGAGGTCCGTCGCGACGCAGGATCCAGGCGTTGTCTGGGCCGGCGCGCCCGTAACTTATCTGCCTGGATATACGGCTGAAACCGCCCGAGATCTGGCTCATGTCGAGGAAAGTTTCGCATCGGAGATCAATGTAGCCGAGATAGCGTGGCATCAGGGCCTGGATATGTACGCGCCACAGGCGCAGCGGCTGACCGTGTTCATGGAGACGGCGGCGGAGCTTCGCCTCGGCGTCCCGCCGCCGGAGTCGATGACGGCGCAGTTGATCCCCTATGGTTTGGTTGATGCGTATGAAATTGCATACAACCATTACGCGAATCGGATGGGAACGCCCTTGCCCCATGTGCGGCGGCTTCTGCAAATTTTGCGACAGACAGGCGTTGACGTAGTCCGTCCAATGGAAGCCGGGGCGGCTGGACGAGATCCGAATGATCCGCGTTTGTGGAAATATAGGCCGCCCTTTGGGTCGCTTTTTGCGTCGAACATTGGGGCGCAGGTTGGTTGGATTTCCAGCTGGGAAACATTGACTCATGCTGATCTGGGATCCGCCGATCCGGAAAGCGTCGATGGAAACAGACAGGGATTCCGCTAGGAGGCGTTGGGAACCGCTTGGAAGCGCGTTACGGGTCCCGTTGGAAGGCTTCCTCGTTTCGGTCATGCAGATAGCGGCGCGGTTAGGGCTTGTATGGAGTTTGGCCTTGACCGCGGGAGGGGAGATGAAAAAAGCCAGGTCTGCTAGACCTGGCTAAGTCAGAGGCATCCAATTTGGGTGATCGGACAACGGCACGAAAAACTCTCTGCACAGAGCATTCCGTACGACTGATAAATATCATAAGATATCATCGGACACAGCGAAGACCTTGGTAATCACGAGAATGTGATCGCTTCGGTCGCGTATGGCCCCGGGCGCCGACCGCGACGTTAGAGGGCCCCAGCGCCACAGAGGCCAAGCAATTAGGGACGCCGAACGTCGGCTAGAGCACCGCAAAGAGCAATCGAGGGCCCAATGAAGGTTCTTCTCATATCGACAGTTGACGCGGCAGGCTCCAGGCTGACGCTTTTCGATCGAATGGTGAAATCGATCGCCGAGTCCGCGAAGACTTTGCCAGACGATGCGTTGACCCTGTGCATTCTCTTTCAGAATTGCTCGGAGGATCGGCTTACTACACTGCGGACCAATCTTCCGGCCTTCGTCGAATGCTCCTGCGTCGATCGGTTCGTTCCCTTATCGGTCGCGCGCAATATGCTCCTTAGCCCGAAGCGCGCCGCCGGGGTAATGGACGCAGGCGCCGTAGTCGCATTTCCGGACGACGACGCGTGGTATCCAGACAAATTTCTCGCGGGCGTCGTCGGCCTCTTTCGCGATCATGCCAATCTTGATTTCTGGTTTTGCCGCTATGGAGCGAAGCCGCGGAGCGGCGATTGGAGCGCTCCGGCGCTCACGTCGGCGTCTCGCAGCGCAGTCGTGCGAAAATCTTCTTCAAATACCATATTCGTCCGCGGCTCGGTTGCGGCCGCTGTCGGGGAATTCGACGAAAAGCTTGGCGTCGGCACAGCATTGGCGAGTGCGGAGGACGTCGACTACGCGCTGCGAATCTTCGATGTGGCCCGGCTGAGCGTCCTGCGCGATGAGGCGTTGGTCGGCCATCGCGACAAGCCGCCGGGGCTACGCGGCAAATATTATCCGGGCAGCCTTTTCGTCGTCGCTCGCCACGCTCGACGGGCCGGCCTATCGGAGTTTCTGCGCAAAATCGCGATCGGCCTTTATCTGGTCGTCAAGGGCGAACTCTCGTTGGGGCGATACGTGTCCGCTCTGCGTACGGCTCTCTCTGCGTTCGATCAACCGATCGGCGGACATAAACTTGCGCAGGAGTGAGAATGACCATCGGGCGCAACCGCTGATGCGTATCATTCGAAACGCTAAATCTGCCTCGGATACGCTCATGTCGGCACGATCGCCGAAATGTCGCACGGGGCTGGCGCCTCGTAGATATTCCGACGTTTGATCAAGGCCTCAGCCGCGTCCGTCAATTTTGCGAGCGAGCGTCAATTGAGCGTGGAGGCGGCTTGCGAAGCGTGACGCGACGATCAGACACACAACCGTTCTCCATTCGGCAATGCTTCGTCGCTTTCCGGACGCATCCTTTCAATGAGATGACGAATGGGAGCAATGTAGATTTGCCGCGCGCTCCTCCCTGTAGGCGCCCTGTCCCTTGTTCCACGGCGGCGTCATCGGTGGGCTGCGAGCGGCGAAGCGCCACAGCAGGCCGGCAGCCTCTCAACAGATGCCTGTGTCATCATCGCCGATCGCCGTTGCTATCGCCGCGCCTTCAGGTATATCTTGTTATAGCCGTGCAATTTGCGACCGATCGCAACCAAAGTTCGGCGCCGCTCATGCGAGCCGTCCGTCTGCGCATAATGTTTCCGAAAGACCAGTTCAGGGAGCTACCGATGTCAGATAGCGGTTCGATTACTGCTTTGCGACGCGCCGCCAAACGCATCGTTCGTAGCGACCGGTTTCGATGGTTGTCTGCGCCGGCGCGGCGGGTTTGGTATTATTGGCGGACGGTTGGCGAATTAAAGAATGTTCCATTGGTTCTCTCCGCGCTGAGCGGGGATATGCGGCAAAGGACTCCTGCTGAGTTGATTGACTTAATCTTCATTCGCTTTGATGGAATGCTTCGCCCGTTTCAGAACAAGCACGAGCTTCAACGATTCATCGAACGAGTCGCAGCGATCAAGCCGAAAACGGTTGTAGAGATAGGCACGGCGCGGGGCGGAAGTCTCTTTCTGCTCTCGTGCGTGTCGGATCCGAATGCGCGTCTCGTCAGCATCGATCTCCCGGCCGGGCTATATGGGGGCGGTTATCCAGCATGGAAGGGCTTTATTTTTCGGCGCTTTGTCGGCAGGTCGCAGACGTTGCACTTGATCAGAGGCGATTCCCATAAGGAAGCGACCTTCGACAAGACTGTTAATGCCTTGAACGACTCGCCCGTCGATGTGCTCTTCATCGACGGCGACCATTCTTACGAAGGAGTGAAGAAAGACTACCTGCGCTATCGCACTCTGGTGCGTCCGGGCGGGCTGATCGTTTTCCACGATATACTCGAAAGTAAAATCGATAAGGATATTACTGTCGCGCCTCTGTGGCGGGAAATTGCGCATGACTACCATACGGAAGAGATCGTCGATTCTTATGACCAAGGCCAATTCGGAATAGGAATCCTGACGGCGCCGCAGAGTTGGGAAAATCGGAAGGCGAACGCCGCGTAGGACGTCTGACAGGGCGATCCGGGGCCCAAGGCCGCTCACGAAAAAGGCTTTAGGATAAGCGATCATAAGGACGACCTCGAAGGCGCCGCTGAAAGAGCGGCGGGTTCTCAAACTCGCTTTTCAGGACCCTGAAGGCGCGCGCGGATGTTGCAGACGCGAGGGCGTATTCTGCGCGCTTAAAGAGGCGAAGTTCGCCCTTGATTGCGTCCCATCACGTTCGGCTGGTTCGCTCTCGCAAGCTTCCAAAGCCTCCGTAAGCGCCGGTTGAAACTCATCTGTCTTGCCTCGCCCCATCTTTGGAAGGGCGTTTTTCAAGTCCTGGCCCGGGCTTACGGTCGATGCCGCCGTTTTCCTTGAGCGCAAACACGACGATCAAATCTGCGTTCATCGCCATTCGGGACTTGTATCGCCGAAGACTTTGAATTATTGCGAAATGCTTTAGACGCTCCCGCGAAACGGGGAAATATTGCCTCGATACTTTTGAGAAAGATCCGAGCGGCGGCGCCATGGGAGCCGGGAGGATGGCCAAAAACAATATTGTTGTGTTTTGACGCACATTTATTTGGCAAAGACTCGGATTTATATCCGGCTGTTTTAGCTCGGACTCGTTCGTGTGCTTCGCCTTGACCAACTTCGAACCTAGAGTTTCCATGCCGCAATCAATCGCCAAAGCTCAATCGCGCCAAAAAATCCTCATCTATGGTGAAAATTACGCTCCCGAGAAAATCGGGGTCGGCCGCTTTACGGGCGAAATCGGCGCTTATCTGGCGGACCGGGGTCATGCCGTCACCGTCATCACCGCGCCGCCGCACTATCCGGGCTGGCGGGTCGCTTCGCCGTTTCGAGCCGGCCGCTACGCGAGCGAAGTCCGGGACGGCGTTAAAGTCCTGCGTTGCCCGATAGCGCTGCGAAGCGACATGCGCGGCGTTTGGCGGCTGATCGCGCCGCTCAGCTTCGCCGTGTCCTCGGCGCCCGTCGCTTTATGGCAGTTGATCCGCTTCCGGCCGGACTTGGTCCTCTGCATCGAGCCGACCTTATTCGTCGCTCCTGTCGGGCTCCTCGGCAGATTGCTGGGCGCCCGGGTGCTTCTTCATGTGCAGGATCTCGAAGTCGACGCCGCGTTCGCCGTCGGCCACCTGAAGGGCGGCTTCCTCAAGCGCTTTATTTTGGGAGCCGAGTCTTTCCTGCTCCGTCGATTTGACGCATTGGTCACGATTTCCAAGCAAATGCGCAAACGTCTCATCGACAAAGGCGTGGAGGCGGGTCGAATCGCTATCGTGCGTAACTGGGTTGATTTGACCAAAATCAAGCCGCTCGCCGAGCCGAACGGCTTCCGGGCCGAACTGGGGTTGACCGAGTCCGATTTCGTCGTGCTCTATGCTGGCAACATCGGCGTGAAACAGGCGCTCGAAGTCGTCCTGGATGCAGCGCGCAAGCTGGTCGACAGACCAAATATCCACTTCGTCATCGCCGGCGACGGTCCTGAAAAGGAGCGGCTTCAACGCGATTACGGCGACTTGAAGAGGCTGCATTTTCTTCCTCTGCAGCCGGAGGAGCGGCTCTGTGAACTGCTAAACCTCCCTGATCTTCACGTGCTGCCTCAAAGCCGCGGCGCGGCCGATCTTGTCTTGCCGTCCAAGCTCGGCGGAATGCTGACGAGCGGCAAGCCGGTGCTTGCAACGGCGGACCCCGGCACCGAACTGTACGACGTTCTGCAAGGCGTCTCTATTCTCGCGCCTGCCGGCGATAGCGCGGCCGTTGCCGCTGAGATCGACCGCCTCAGTGCGGAAGGAACTCACCCGGCGCTCGGCGATGGCCGCCGTCTCGCCCAGCTTTTCGCACGGGACGCCTGCCTCGAACAGTTTCATGAATGCCTCTTTTCCAATGAAGCGCTTCCGAGTCTGGTTTACTCGAGCGATGGCATACCCCGCTGAGACGCGTCCAGCGTCCAAAAGAGATTCTTCTGCGTTTCCTGTGGCGAGATTCACGCGGCGTTGAGGACGCGTCGACGTAGCGACTCGGAGCCTCCGTGACCAAATGTCCGCCGCTCTGACTGTGCCCAGTTTTATCCTACCGGAAGATGGCCTCGACGGTTGGGCCGGAGCTAGCTTCAAACCGGACAAGCCTCAAGGGGCAAGCTCGCCTCGTTTGACCGCAAGCACCTCCATGCATACGCGGTAACGTTCGCTGACGCTCTTCAAGCAACAGGGCGATTCAGTAAAGTCCGGGTTTACCCGGCGAACAGGCGTAGGGCGTTGTTTCTGTTGTCCTGGAAGTGTTCGATGGGGTTCTGGTGCAAACGGCGAAAGCGCGGCATATTTGGCGTGAACACGCCTTTGGAGAGGACCCGAACCCGGATGCTGAACATTGAAGATCTTTTCAAGGGCCGTCATTTCGATCGGGAGATCATCAT
>NZ_CABFMQ020000102.1 GCF_901905185.1 Methylocella tundrae | reverse complement strand
GGGAGACATTTGAGCCATGTGCGGCATAGTGGGATTGTTCCTTAAGGACCCAGCGCTTGAGCCGGATCTTGGCCGGCATCTTGCGGTGATGCTTGAGACGATGACGGCTCGGGGTCCGGACAGCGCTGGTTTTGCGATTTATGGCGATGGCTCGCCGGAGCGGATCAAGATCACGCTTCGCGCGGGGCGTTCGGTTGACGCCGGGGCGCTGGCTGTATTGCTGGCTTCGGCGCTTGATGGCGAGGTCGACGTCGTCGCGCGGGGCACGCATGTGGTTGTGACGGTTGCGGCGGAGCAGGTGGGCCTGGCGCTGTCGGCGATCGGGGATCTTGACGATGATCTGACGGTGAGTTCGGTCGGCTCTCATATGGAGCTTTACAAGGAGGTTGGGCTTCCGGCGGATGTTGCGCGGCGGTTCGGTCTTTCGCAGATGAGCGGGACGCATGGCGTCGGGCATACGCGGATGGCGACGGAATCGGCGGTGACGACGGCTGGGGCGCATCCATTTTCGACGGGCAAGGACCAGTGCCTTGTGCACAATGGCTCGCTTTCGAACCACAATGAGCTGCGCCGCCGGCTGACGCGCGAGGGGATTTCGTTTGCGACGGAGAATGATTCGGAAGTCGCCGCCGGCTATCTGTCGTGGCGTCTTGCGCAGGGGGAAAGCCTTGGCGGCGCGCTTGAAGCCTCGCTGAAGGATCTCGACGGCTTCTACACTTTCGTGGTCGGCACCGACACGGGCTTTGGCGTGTTGCGCGATCCGATCGGCTGCAAGCACGCGGTGATGGCGGAGACCGAGCAATATGTCGCGTTCGGCACCGAATATCGCGCTCTGAGCCGCCTGCCGGGCATCGAAAACGCCCGCGTCTTCGAGCCCAATCCCGCCACCGTCTATTTCTGGGACCGCGCCGCATGACCACTCAATTTTCAGCGAAAGCGGTCGACCTCGCCGCGACCTCGGTGCGTGAACTCAACGCCGCCCTTCACGCGATCAGGGAAGGCAGCAATGTCGCGCGCTGGCAGGTTCTCAATCCGCGCGGCGTGCACGCCGTGGCGGCCGGCGTCGACGCCGACGTGACGATCGAGATCGACGGCGACGTCGGCTATTACTGCGCCGGCATGAACAAGCGCGCGACGGTGATCGTCAACGGCAGCGCCGGGCTTGGCCTTGGCGAGAATATGATGTCGGGCCTCATCTATGTGAAGGGCGACGCCAGCCAGGCGGCGGGCGCGACGGCGCATGGCGGCGCCATCGTCATCGAGGGCAACGCTTCGGGGCGCTGCGGCATTTCGATGAAGGGGGTCGACATTATCGTCAAGGGCTCGATCGGGCCGATGTCCGCCTTCATGGCGCAGGCGGGGACGCTCGCCGTGTTTGGCGACGCCGGCGACGCGCTCGGCGATTCGATCTATGAGGCGAAGCTTTATGTGCGCGGCGCGGTGAAGAGCCTTGGCGCGGACTGCGTCGAAAAGCCGATGGACGACATGCATCGCGCCGAGCTCTACGCGAAGCTGGAGCGGGCGGGCGCCGCAGGCGAAGTCGACGTCGGCGAGTTCAGGCGCTACGGCTCGGCGCGCGCGCTCTACCATTTCCATGTCGACAATGCGGGGGCCTATTGATGAACGATCAGATTCGTATCCCGCGCACCTTGCCGCGCTATTCGGCGACGTTCGATCCGCAGACGATGTCGGAGATCCGGCGCGCGGCGGCGACGGGCATTTACGACATCCGCGGCGGCGGCGCCAAACGCAAGGTTCCGCATTTCGACGACCTCCTGTTTCTCGGCGCCTCGATGTCGCGCTATCCGCTCGAGGGCTATCGCGAGAGATGCGACACCTCGGTGGTGCTCGGCGCGCGCTTCGCCAAGAAGCCGATCGAACTGAAGATCCCGATCACCATCGCGGGCATGAGCTTTGGCTCGCTCTCGGCGCAGGCGAAGGAGGCGCTGGGGCGCGGCGCCTCGGTGGTCGGCACGTCGACGACAACCGGTGACGGCGGCATGACGCAGGAGGAGCGCGGCCATTCCTCGATCCTCGTCTATCAGTATCTGCCCTCGCGCTATGGCATGAACCCCGACGATCTGCGCCGGGCGGACGCCATCGAGGTGGTGATCGGACAGGGCGCGAAGCCGGGCGGCGGCGGCATGCTGCTTGGCCAGAAGATCTCGAAGCGCGTCGCCGAGATGCGCACGCTGCCGGAAGGCATCGACCAGCGCTCGTCCTGCCGCCACCCCGACTGGACCGGGCCGGACGATCTCGAAATCAAGATCGAGGAGCTGCGCGAGATCACCGACTGGGAGAAGCCGATCTATGTGAAGGTCGGCGCGTCGCGGCCCTATTACGACACCGCGCTGGCGGTGAAGGCGGGCGCCGACGTGATCGTTCTCGACGGCATGCAGGGCGGCACGGCGGCGACGCAGGAAGTGTTCATCGAACATGTCGGCATTCCGATTCTGGCGGCGATCCGGCCGGCCGTGCAGGCGCTGCGCGACCTTGGCATGCACCGCAAGGTGCAGCTCATCGTCTCGGGCGGCATCCGCAACGGCGCCGACGTCGCCAAGGCTTTGGCGCTTGGCGCGGACGTCGCCTCGATCGGCACGGCGGCTCTCGTCGCGCTGGGCGACAACGACCCGCATCTTGAGGCCGAATATCAGGCCCTTGGCACGACCGCCGGCGCCTATGACGACTGGCATGAAGGGCGCGATCCGGCCGGCATCACGACGCAGGATCCCGAGCTCGCAAGGCGGCTTGACCCGATCGCGGCCGGGCGCCGGCTCGCCAATTATCTGTCGGTGCTGACGCTCGAGACGCAGACCATTGCGCGCGCCTGCGGCAAGAGCCATGTGCATAATCTCGAGCCGGAGGATCTTGTGGCGCTGACGGTGGAGGCCGCCGCCATGGCCGGCGTTCCGCTCGCCGGGACGTCGTGGATTCCGGGAGCCGGAGGACGATAGCGGGCGCAGACCCACGTCGCCCAGCTGTGGACTTCGAATTGCTTGAACAATTCGAAGGTTCGTATCGGCCAACCAACGGTCACAATATTTGGAGAGGAAGCTTATGTCGACCCTGCTATCGGAAGTCGCCGCGGAGCGCGGCATCAAGAACTTCCTGGTATCCTACACGGATCTGTTCGGCCACATGCGCGCCAAGCTCGTGCCGGCGCGGGCGATCGACAAGATGGCGCGCGACGGCGCGGGCTTTGCGGGCTTTGCGACCTGGCTCGATATGACGCCCGCCATGCCGGACATGTTCGCGGTGCCGGATCCGGACAGCCTCATCCAGCTGCCGTGGAAGCGGGAAGTCGGCTGGCTCGCCGCCGATCTCTACATGGAAGGCAAGCCGGTCGATCAGGGCCCGCGCAATGTGCTGAAGCGCCTCATCGCCGAACTGAAGGAGCTTGGCTATGAGATGCGGGCCGGCGTCGAATGCGAGTTTTTCCTGCTCGCGCCCGACGGCTCCTGCATCGCGGACGGCGCCGACAAGCAGACGAAGTCCTGCTATGACCAGCAGGCGCTGATGCGGCGCTATGAGGTCATCACCGAGATCTCGGAAGCGATGGACGAGCTCGGCTGGAAGCCCTATCAGAGCGACCATGAGGACGCCAACGGGCAGTTCGAGATGAACTGGGAATATGACGAGGCGCTGAAGACCGCCGACCGGCACTCCTTCTTCAAATATATGGTGAAGTCGCTGGCCGAGAAACACGGCATGCGGGCGACCTTCATGCCGAAGCCGTTCCTCAATCTGACCGGCTCTGGCTGCCACTCGCATGTGTCGCTCTGGCGCGGCGAGGACAACGCTTTTGAAGACAAGGACGGCGAGCTTGGCGTCTCGGAGCTCGGCTACCGTTTCCTCGGCGGCCTGATGGAGCACGCCGACGCGCTCTGCGCCCTCACCAATCCGACGGTCAACTCCTACAAGCGCCTCAGCGCGCCGCGCACCACCTCCGGCGCGACCTGGGCGCCGAACTCGATCACCTACACCGGCAACAACAGGACGCATATGATCCGCATTCCCGAGGGCGGACGCTTCGAGTTCCGCCTCGCCGACGGCGCGACGAATCCCTATCTGCTGCAGGCCAGCGTCCTCGTCGCCGGCCTTGACGGAATGAAGAGCAACCGTCATCCGGGCGAGCGCTCCGACTTCGACATGTACGCCGAGCCGCATAAGGTCAATGGCGCGAAGAAGCTGCCGCAGAATCTGCTCGACGCGCTCCGTCTCTTCGAATCCTCCAAGATCGTCAAGGAGGGCCTTGGCGAGTCCTTCGTCAGCTCCTACGCCAAGCTCAAGCACCAGGAATGGCAGGACTATACGCGCCATCTCAGCGACTGGGAGCGCGACCACACGCTGGATTGCTGAAACGCAGCCTCATGGGCGCCCGCGCGCGGCGCCCGCGTCGATCACAAATCCGCGCCGAAAGATATGACGGATGACATTCTCCGGCTTTGAGCTTTTGAAGAACGCGCTGAACGGCGGCGCCGGCTGGACGCCGCACTGGCGCAAGGCGCAGCCGAAGGCGGCCTATGACGTGATTGTCATCGGCGGCGGCGGCCACGGCCTCGCCACCGCCCATTATCTCGCCAAGGAATTCGGAATCCGCGACGTCGCGGTGATCGAAAAAGGCTGGATCGGCTCCGGCAACGCCGGACGCAACACGACGATCATCCGGTCGAACTATCTGCTTGCCGGCAACATCCCTTTTTATGAACTCGGCATGAAATTGTGGGAGGGGCTGGAGCAGGACCTCAACTACAACGCCATGGTGTCGCAGCGCGGCGTGCTCAACCTCTGTCACAGCGACGCGCAGCGCGACGCTTTCGCGCGGCGCGGCAACGCCATGCGGCTCAATGGCGTCGACGCGGAGCTGCTCGACCGCGAGGGCGTGCGGAAAATGGCGCCCTATCTCGATTTCGACAACGCCCGCTTCCCGGTGCAGGGCGGCCTGCTGCAGCGGCGCGGCGGCACGGCGCGCCACGACGCCGTGGTGTGGGGCTATGCGCGGGCGGCCGACCGGCGCGGCGTCGACATCGTGGAGAACTGCGAAGTCACCGGCCTCAGGCAGGAGAACGGCAAAATCATCGGCGTCGAGACGACGCGAGGCTTTATCGGCGCGCGGCGCGTCGGCGTCTCGGTCGCCGGCAACTCTTCCCGCGTGGCGTCGCTCGCCGGACTGCGACTCCCGATCGAGAGCTATGCGCTTCAGGCCTTTGTATCCGAAAGCCTGAAGCCGGTGATCGACTGCGTCGTCACTTTCGGCGCCGGGCATTTTTACATCTCGCAATCGGACAAGGGCAGCCTCGTCTTCGGCGGCGATCTTGAGCCCTATCCGTCCTATGCGCAGCGCGGCAGCCTCGCAATCTTCGCCGACGTCGCCGAAAACGCCATGGCCCTGATGCCGATGCTCGGCCGCCTGCGCATTCTGCGCAGCTGGGGCGGCCTCATGGACATGAGCATGGACGGCTCGCCGATCATCGACAGGACGCCGGTCGACGGGCTGTTCTTCAATGGCGGCTGGTGCTACGGCGGCTTCAAGGCGACGCCGGCGGCGGGCTTCTGCTTCGCGCATCTGATCGCCAAAGGCGAGCCGCATCCGGCCGCCGCGGCCTACCGGCTCGATCGCTTCGAGCGCGGATGCGTCATCGATGAAAAGGGCGCCGGTCCGTCGCCCAATCTGCATTGAGATGATAATCGTCATGAATGATCGTCACCGGCGCCCGGCACAAGGTTTTGACGCATGCTGATCCAGTGTCCCTATTGCGGGCCGCGCGACCTCGCCGAGTTCGCGGTCAATGGCGAAGCCGTGGCGCGGCCCGGCGCCGACGGCGGCCTCGACAGCGCCGCGAGCCGCGCCGCCTTCGCCGCGGCCGTCTATCTGCGCGACAACCCGGCCGGGCTCCACCGCGAACATTGGTTCCACGCGGCGGGATGCCAGAGCTGGCTTCTCATCGAGCGCGACACGCGCACGCACGACATTTTGAAGGTCGAGGCGACGCGGGCGCCGGAGCAGGCGTCATGAGCGGCGGCGGCTTCAGGCTGGGCTCCGGCGGCCTCATCGACCGCTCGCGCCCGCTGTCCTTCACATTCGACGGCAGGAGCTATCAAGGCTGGGCCGGCGACACGCTGGCCTCGGCGCTGCTCGCCAATGGCGTGCGCGTCGTCGGCCGTTCGTTCAAATATCATCGTCCGCGCGGCGTGCTCTCGGCGGGGCACGAGGAGCCGAACGCGCTCGTCGAACTGCGCTCCGGCGCGCGGCGCGAACCCAACGTCAAGGCGACGACGATCGAACTCTACGACGGCCTTGTCGCGTCGAGCCAGAACCGCTGGCCCTCGCTCGGCTTCGACGTCATGGCGCTGAACGGCCTGTTGAAGCCGGTGTTCGCGGCGGGCTTCTACTACAAGACCTTCATGTGGCCGGCGTCCTTCTGGGAAAAAATCTATGAGCCGGTCATTCGCCGCGCCGCCGGGCTCGGCCGCGCCAGCGCGCTCGAAGATCCGGACAGCTATGAGCATTCGAACGCCCATTGCGACCTGCTTGTCGTCGGCGGCGGCGGCGCGGGGCTGATGGCGGCGCTGACGGCTGGACGCGCGGGCGCGAAAGTCATTCTCTGCGAGGATCAGCCGCGCCTTGGCGGCCGGCTTCTCGATGAGCGCGAGAGCGTCGGCGGCCAGCCGGCCGCCCAATGGGCGAACTCCGTCGCGGCCGAACTCGCCGCCATGCCGAATGTCCGCGTTTTTTCGCGCACCAGCGTCGTCGCGGCTTTTGACGGCGGCGTGTTCGCGGCGCTGGAGCGGGTCGCCGACCATCTGCCGGAGCCGCCGCCCTTCACGCCGCGCCAGCGCTTCTGGCGCCTCGTCGCCCGCCGCGCCATTATCGCGACGGGCGCGAGCGAACGGCCTTTGGCGTTCCCGGACAATGACCGGCCTGGGATCATGCTGGCCGGCGCCGTGCGGTCTTATCTCAACCGCTTCGGCGTCGCCGCGGGCCGCCAAATCGCGGTCTATACGGCGACCGACGACGGCTGGCTCACCGCGCGCGACCTCATCAAGGCGGGACTTGCGCCCGTCGCCGTCATCGACGCGCGCGAAAAGGCGCCGGCGGAGTTCGCCGATGTGGCGAAGGCCGTTCCCGTCGTGCTCAATGGCGCCGTCGTCGCCACGCAAGGGCGCAAGGGCCTCAGCGCCATTACGGTCAAAGGATCGGGCGCCGCGCAAAACTTCGCCGTCGACGCGCTCGCCGTCTCGGGCGGCTTCAACCCCTCTATTCAGCTCGCGAGCTGTTTTCGCGGCCGTCCGGCCTGGTCCGACAAGATCCAGGCGTTCCTCGCCCCTGGCGTCGACGGCCTTCACATGGCGGGGGCGGCGGCCGGCCTCTTCGCGCCGGGCGAGGCGCTGAAAAGCGGCGCCGACGCGGGCTCTGCGGCCCTGCAGGCGCTCGGCCTCCCGGTCAAGCCGGTCGAGCTTCCCGCCGTCCGGCACAGCGCGGCGGGATCAGCGCCCGCCTGGTGGCGGCCGGGCCGGGGCGGGGACGCCAAGGTGTTCGTCGATTTCCAGCACGACGTCACCGCCTCCGACGTCATCCTCGCCCATCGCGAAGGCTATCGCTCGGTCGAACATCTGAAGCGCTATACGACGCTCGGCATGGCGACCGACCAGGGCCGCACCGCAAACCTCGACGCGCTCGCCATCATGGCGCAGCTGACCGGCCAGTCGATCCCGCAGACCGGCGTCACGCTGGCGCGCCCGCCGGTGATTCCGGTCGCCCTCGGCGCCGTCGCCGGCGCGCACCGGCGCGGCGCCTTCAAGCCTTTGCGCGAGACGCCGATCCACGCCTATGCGCTGGAGCGCGGCGCGCCCTTCATCGACGCCGGCCAGTGGAAGCGGCCGCAGTATTTTCCGCTCGCCGGCGACGCGGATCTCCTGGCGACGGCCAACCGCGAGGTGAATGCGGTGCGCTCAGGCGTCGGCGTGACCGACGTCTCGACCCTCGGCAAAGTCGAGGTCGAGGGGCCGGACGCGGCAAAGTTCCTCGATCTCGTCTGCGCCATGCGCCCGTCGGCGATCAAGGTCGGGCGCTGCGGCTATCTCATCATGCTGCGCGAGGACGGCTTCCTCAAGGACGACGGCATGTTCGCCCGCTTCGCCGAGGACAGATATGTCGCCTATGTCTCGACGGCGCACGCCGCGCCGGTGTACCGGCACATGCAATATTGCCGGCAGGTCCTGTGGCCGGAGCTCGACGTCAACCTCACGGCGGTCACCGACGGCTGGGCGCAGCTCGCCATCGCCGGGCCGAAATCCCCGGCGGTGCTGCAGGCGCTCGTCGACGCGCCGGTGTTGATCACCCAGGCGGATTTTCCGCCGATGCGGGCGGCCGAGATCACGATCTGCGGCGGCGTTCCGGCGCGCCTTTGCGCGCTGTCCTTCTCCGGCGAGCGCTCCTTCGAGCTTGGCGTGCCGGCGGGCTTTGGCGACGCGCTGATCCGCCGCGTCATGGCGGTCGGCGAACCTTATGGCGTCGTCGCCTATGGCAGCGAGGCAATGGGCGTCATGCGCATCGAAAAAGGCCATCCCGCCGGCGGCGAGATCAACGGCCAGACCACCGCCTATGATCTCGGCATGGCGCGCGCGCTCGCCAGGGACAAGGATCATGTCGGCCGCGTCCTCTGCGCGCGCGAGGCGCTCGTCGATCCGGCCCGGCCGCGCCTCGTCGGCGTCAGGCCGCTTGATCCCAATCAACGCCTTCGCGGCGGCGCGCATATCATCCCGGCCGGCGCCGTTCCCTGCGCCGAAACGGATCTCGGCTGGATCAGCTCGGCCTGCTGGTCGCCGACGCTGTCCTCCTGGATCGGCCTCGCCCTGGTGTCGGGCGGCCCGGACCGGATCGGCGAAAAAGTGCGCGTTTACGATCCCCTTCGCGGCGGCGACGTCGCCGCCGAAATCGTCGCCTCCTGCTTCGTTGATCCGAAAGGCGAGCGCTCCCGTGTCTGAACCCTTTGCAACATCTCATGCGGCCGCCGCCGCGGCCGGGCTCGCCCTGGAGCTGACGCCGCATTATTTTCGCGCCGGACGTTTTGGCGCGCCGGCGCCGCAGCCCGGCGTGACGCTGGAGCTGGTCGCCGGCGAGGACCGCTTCAACATCGAGGCGCGCCGCGGCAGGACGGCGGAGCTCATCGCGGCGATCGGCGCGGCGTTCGGACAGGCGCCGGCCGACGGCCCGCGAACCGTCGAGGCGGGCGGCTTTTCCTTCGTCGGCGTCGGCCCGTCGCGCTGGCACGCCATTGCGCGCGGAAAAGACCGCGCCCCGCGCCGCGCCGCGCTGATCGCGGCGGCGCGCGATCTCGCGACCGTCGTTGATGTCTCGCATGGCTTCACGGCGTTCAGGCTCAGCGGACCGCGCGCCGCCGACGCGCTCGTCAAGCTCGTCCGCCTCGACCTCGACCCGGCCGCCTTCCCGCCCGGCGCCGCCGCCGCCACCGAGCTGCACGGCATGAGCGTCCAGCTCCGCCGCACAACCGCCGGAGAAGCCTATGAATGCGCCGTCGCCAGAAGCTTCGCCGCAAGCCTCTACAGCGCACTCATCCAAGCCAGCCAGCAATACGCCCTTTGGGTTCAGCTCAAAGACGAGGCTTGAAGC
>NZ_CABFMQ020000101.1 GCF_901905185.1 Methylocella tundrae | reverse complement strand
TTCGTCAAAAAGCCGCCGGAACCGCCTCTCAAACCAACCGCAGCCTGGATCAACCCGCCAACCAAAAGGCTACAAATCCAAGCTTAAATTCAAACGCCGGCTGTCTCAAAGTCGTTGACACGTTCCGACACCTCGCAGCGTGAAATGCGGGCAAGGACGCTTCAAGCTCTTCAATTCGAGGGATATTCCGGACATGGAGAGGTCACGATTCTCTCTGATGGCGCAGAAATCATGAAGCGCTTGCCAAGGGCGCTGCCAAAACCGACGACGCATATTATCGACTGGTTCCACCTGGCGATGAAGATCCGGCCCATGCAGCAAATCGCCGATCATATGGTCGGCTCTCGGACGATCCTTTGCGGGATTCTCGCGGTCATCGACGAGGAAATTGCGGCGTTGAAATGGAAGCTCTGGCATGGGCAGGTCGAACGCGCGATCTGCGCTCTCGAAAAAATTATCGCAGATATGGACACGCTTGGACGCCAGGGCGACTTGTCCGCCACCCGGCTCAACAGCCTTGGTCAGCAACTTCTGACCTACATCCGCTCCAATCGGATCGCGCTTGTCGATTATGGAGCGAGATATAGCGCGGGGCGCCGCATTTCGACCAGCCTGGCGGAATCCGCAGTCAATTCCCTGGTTGCAAAAAGGATGGCCAAAAGCCAGCAAATGCGCTGGTCGCCCTCGGGCGCTCATCTCATCTCATCTCATGCTGCAGGTTCGAGCGGCTATGGCGAACGGCAATCTACGACAACGGCTCCGGCACAAGCCCGACCCGCCAGCGCTGCCTCTCCACCCGATCTTTCAACCAACCCCACCTTTGCTCAGAGCCGCTTGAACCCCAGAGTTTTTACCGCTGTCTTTGATAATACAAAGCGGTTTAGCCATTCAATTCGAGAATTTGAATTATAAACCTTTTATGCGATTTGGTGGACGTTATTGACGAGTTCTCCTCTAGAAAAAGCCATCAATTGCGAGAATATTTTCAACCGATATTCTCACTATTGATGGCCACGCCCCTGCAAAGCTCCAAATTTTCATTCCAAGATGGCTCCTGACATTCGCCAATCTTCTTCGATAGCCCGCCGATTTGCTCGAGGAAAACACGCGACAGCTCCACGACGAGAAGCGGAAGCGACGTCTTTTCCTCTTCGACCGCCAGCGCAAGTTCCTTCACATTCGCCGGCCCTTGCGGGGCCACGACGCCATGCTCAGCCAAATGACCGCGCAGCGCGTTGATCAGTTGCGTGCGCTGGCGCACCAGAAGCTCCCGCGTCCGAAACAGCATTGCGCGCGCTTGCTGCTCCTCGGTCTTGACCTCGACAAAGCGCGTGGTCGGCCGGCTCGCTGCATCGCAGATCGCCTCCGCGTCGGCCGCGTCGTTCTTCTGGCGCTTGACGAAGGGTTTGACATAGGCGGGCGGAACCAAACGAACCTCGTGGCCCCATCGCCGATGGCGCGCCCCCAGTGGTGTGCGCTCCCGCAGGCCTCCATCGCGACAACGCAGCGCGGTTGCTCTGCGAGGAAGCCAAGGACCTTCTCGCGCGAAAGCTTCTTGCGGAATGCCGCGCCGCCATCAGCGCGAGCTCCGTGCGCCTGAAAAGACCGCTTTGCAAGGTCGATGCCGATGATGCTAACCTTTTCCATGGATGCCCTCTCCGTTCGTGGGATACGTAAACATCGCCACCTTGGCACACTACGATGCCGTCAGGAGGGGGCATCCACTCCATCAACCACTTCCTCTACGGCGCCCTCGGCCGCTGCCATCATGAACCATGGTGGCGACGCTCACAGAGAATGTCGCAACCACCGAGCGCACGCTTTCCCCTCAAGTCACACGCGCGACGATCCCCTCACGCAAAACCAAGAGAATAATCCTTTGCCACGCTGGCCAGCCCCTGCGCGGCCAGCATAGTGAATCTGATCGGCGACAGAAAAGGAAGCCCCCCTCGTTTCATGTAAGCGTGATCCTGCCAAATGCTCAGGATCGGCCGCGTTTGAAAAAGGTCGTCAAGGCTCAGTATGGGAGCTCGCCTCTCCTCAAGTGCGGCCTCTGTAGGCACTATTGCAATTTCGTCCGTGATCGCCTTAAGATTCGACCTCGCCGGGCCACAGAAGCCCGCGGGCCGGGAAACGCCAAAGCACTTTGTCGCTTCCGACGCTCCCATACCAGGGGGGCGCAGCAAGCTGTGTTGACGGCCTCGTTTGAGGCATTCAGAGGGCGCAAATGCAGGAACAGCGCGCGGTTCGTCGGGCGTGGGAGCTTTTTCTGGAGCTGGGCGGAAAGCCGGCCGGCATTGGCGAAGCCATTGCTGCATCCTGGCAGCGCTCCCGCCAGTTCGGAATCGCCGCGGAACGCTCCGAGGCGCCACTCGCGGGCGAGCCGGAAATCTTCAGGCGCCGTTCTCTGAACGCCGCGTTATTGAAGGCGGCGCGGCCCGCGCTGGAGAGATCAAAGACCCTCCTAGCCGATGCGTCCTCGATGATGATCCTCGCCGACCCCGGCGGCCTCATTATCGATACCGCAGGCGACCCGCGCGTCGTTGACCTTGGAAGGCGCAACCATCTTGAAACCGGCGGCCGCTGGGAGGAAGGCGCCATCGGCACCAACGCCATCGGCACGGCGCTTGCGAGCGCTGAAGCGGTCCAGATTCACGGAGCCGAGCACTTTTGCGAAGACGTTCAGCGCTGGAGCTGCGCCGCCGCGCCGATCCGCCATCCCACGGACGGCGAACTCCTCGGCGTCATTGACATTTCGGGGCTCGCCAATCCTTTCAACCCGCAAAGTCTGGCGCTCGCCATCGCGATGGGTCAGGAGATCGAAGCGACCCTCGGCCAGGTCGCCAGGGCCGAACATGAGATCCTGCTTCGTCAGTTCGTCTCGAAACGGTCGCTGTGGGTCAGCGAGGAGATGCTCGTCATCGATCGCCGCGGATGCATCGTCCACCCTCTGGGGAGTGCGCAACGCAGGCTTGGCGGAATGTCCGGCGATGAGATTGCGGGGAACATCCGCAGCTTGATCGGAAAAGCGACTGCGGATAGCTGGGAGGAGAACTGCCGCCGCCTTTTTCCAAACGCCACGCTCGAAATCGTAAATGCCGATGACGGAGCCGTGGGCGGCATCCTCGTCATGCGCGAGCCGCGCCGGCGCACTTCAGGGCTCCCCGCAGCGACCATTCCGCACGCTGAACCAAAGGTCAGCTTCGATCAGATCCTCGGCGAGAGTCGCACGATGCTTGAGGTGAAGGACCGCGCGCGACTTCTGGCGGAGAGCGCCCTCCAGATTCTGATTGAAGGCGAAACCGGGGTCGGCAAGGAGCTGTTCGCTCGCGCCGTCCACAGCGGAGGACCAAAGCCCGACGGACCATTCGTTCCGGTCAATTGCGGCGGAATGGCGCGCGATCTTATCGCCAGCGAGATATTCGGCTACGACAAGGGCGCTTTCACCGGCGCCGACGAAAATGGCAGGCCGGGCAAGATCGAAAAGGCGCATGGCGGACTGCTGTGTCTCGACGAGATCGGCGAGATGCCGGTCGATCTGCAGCCCTATCTCCTGCGCGTCCTCGAAGACGGCGTCGTTTACCGCATCGGCAGCCATGAGGCCCGGTCCGTTGACGTACGCGTGATCTCGATGACCAATCGGGAACTCCTTGCCGAGGTCGCCGGCGGACGATTCCGCCGCGATCTTTACTATCGCGTGGCGGCGGCAAAATTGACGATACCGCCCCTGCGGGAGCGCGGCGATGACGTGCTCCTGCTGGCGGAGCGCTTCGCCTCGGCCGCGGCGGGGCGGCGCGAAAGAAGCGCGCCGACGTTCAGTGACGAAGCGCTGACGCGGCTGCGCGGCTACGGTTGGCCCGGTAATGTTCGCGAACTGCGCAATGTCATCGACTCGATAATTGCGCTGTCAACGTCGAATCGCCTGGGCGAGCATGACCTCCCGCCTGAAATCCGATTTTATACCCCCGCCGCGGCGCCATCGCCATCCGCGACCGCATCCGACCTGAAAGCGATCGAGCGCGTCGCCATTCTGACGGAAATCCAGGCGTGCGGCGGCAATCTGACCAAAGCGGCGGCGCGCCTCGGCGTCGCCCGCTCGACGCTCTATCTGCGCCTTGCGGAATATGGCATCGGAAAGCCAACCCGACACTGATCGCCCGCCAGGAAACGCCTGCCCGCCAACCTAACGCGCTACGCAACGCATCTGGCCGCATGACGCGCGTCCGAGCCTCGGACAATCGTCCGACGGAGCGTCCGCAATTCGGACGCTCGCATCTGCAACAAACAGCTGAGCATATGCGGTAAGCTGTTGAGAAAGCGAACGCGGCCATTTGTCGCGATCTCTGGCATGCAAGCTGCTCCCCCTTAATGAACCGGCTCCGCAGAGACCGGCGGCATTTGAGGAGGAAACCCGTGAATATAATTGCGCGGAACGCACGCAGCGTGCAGGTGCTCGGCATCGACGCTGGCGGCACCATGACGGACACGTTCTTTGTTGATTCCGAGGGCGAGTTTGTCGTCGGCAAGGCGCAAAGCACGCCGCAGAACGAGGCGCTCGGTCTGATCGCATCGAGCATCGACGGGCTGGCCGGATGGAGCCTCGATCTCGACGAGGCGCTGAAAGACCTGCAAACCGGCGTCTATTCCGGCACGGCGATGCTGAACCGCGTCGTGCAGCGCAAAGGCCTGAAGTGCGGTCTCATCGTCAATCGCGGCATGGAGGATTTCCACCGCATGGGACGCGCGGTCCAGTGTTACCTTGGCTATGCCTATGAGGACCGGATCCATGTCAATACGCATCGCTATGATCCGCCACTGGTGCCGCGAAACCTCACGCGGGGCGTCACCGAGCGCATCGACATGTTCGGTGCGGTGGTTATCCCGCTTCGCGAGGAAACCGCGCGGGAGGCCGCCCGCGACCTGATCGCGGCCGATGTCGAGGGCATCGTCATCAGCCTGCTGCATTCCTACAAGAATTCCGATCATGAACGCCGCGTGCGCGACATAGTGATCGAGGAAATCAAGGCCAGCGGCAAGACAATCCCGGTCTTCGCTTCCGCCGACTATTACCCCGTGCGGAAGGAGACTCATCGCACCAACACCACCATCCTCGAAGGCTATGCGGCCGAGCCTTCGCGTCAGACGCTGAAGAAAATCTCCGACGCCTTCAAGGAGCACGGCACCAAATTCGATTTCCGTGTCATGGCGACCCATGGCGGCACCATTTCCTGGAAAGCCAAGGAACTCGCCCGCACGATCGTTTCCGGGCCGATCGGCGGCGTCATCGGCGCAAAATACCTCGGCGAGGTGCTGGGTTACAGCAACATCGCCTGCTCCGACATCGGCGGCACGTCTTTCGACGTTGCGCTCATCACGCAGGGCGAACTGACGATCAAGAACGATCCCGACATGGCCCGCCTCGTTCTGTCGCTGCCGCTTGTCGCGATGGATTCGGTCGGCGCGGGCGCGGGCAGCTTCATCCGGCTCGATCCCTACACCAAGGCGATCAAGCTCGGCCCCGATTCGGCCGGCTACCGCGTCGGAGTTTGCTGGAAGGAAAGCGGCATAGAGACTGTTACAATCTCGGACTGCCACATGGTGCTCGGCTATCTCAATCCTGACAACTTCCTTGGCGGCGCCGTCAAGCTCGATCGGCAGCGCTCGGTCGACGCCATCAAGGCGCAGATCGCCGATCCGCTCGGCCTCACCGTCGAGGACGCGGCGGCGGGCGTCATAGAACTGCTCGACTCGGATCTTCGCGACTATCTGCGCGCCATGATCTCCGCCAAGGGCTACAGCCCCGCGAGCTTCGTCTGCTTCTCGTACGGCGGAGCGGGCCCCGTCCACGCCTATGGCTATACAGAGGGCCTCGGCTTTGAGGACGTCATCGTGCCGGCCTGGGCAGCGGGCTTCTCGGCCTTCGGCTGCGCCGCCGCCGACTTCGAATATCGCTATGACAAATCGCTCGACATCAACCTAGCCGAGGATGCGCCGGACGAGCAGAGGGAAAAAGCGGCGAAAACGCTGCAGACAGCCTGGGAGGAGCTCACACGCAACGTTCTGGAGGAATTCAGGCTGAATGGATACGAGGCGGATCAGGTCACGCTGCAGCCAGGCTACCGGATGCAATATCGCGGACAGCTCAACGACCTCGAAATCGAATCTCCCATCGCGTCGGCCGATACCGCCGCTGACTGGAATCAAATGGTCGACGCGTTCAACGCGACTTACGGAAGGGTCTACGCAGCCTCGGCCCGCTCGCCAGAACTCGGCTTCTCCGTCACCGGTGCGATCATGCGCGGCGCCGTTCCGATCCCGAAGCCAAAGATCCCCGCCGAGCCGCTCTCCGAACTGACCCCCCCAGAAGAAGCTCACACAGGCACGCGCAAATTCTACCGCAAGAAGCGCTGGGTCGACGCCAAGCTCTACAGGATGGAGTCGCTGTTACCTGGCAACCACATCCACGGGCCTGCGATCATCGAGTCCGACGCAACGACCTTCGTCGTGCCCGACGGCTTCGAAACGTTCCTCGATACGCACAGGCTGTTCCATCTCAGGGAAGTCTGATCGACCGCAACAGCGCTATCACATTCCGAGGAGACATCATCATGAACGTCAATATTCGCGAAAAGGACATCATACAGCCGCCAGCCCCGGCGCGCGGCATCGTGCGGGGCGGGGAAACGCTGAAACAGCACCGCGACCGCCTCATGCAGGCGACGCAGCGCACCAAACACTACGCCGGCCTCGAGCGCCTGGAGCTGCGCGACAACGAACCAATTCAATACAACAAATTGTTCTCGCGGCTGCGCGCGGGCGTCGTCGACGCGCGCGAGACGGCCAAGAAGATCGCCGCATCGCCGATTGTGGAACAGGAGGGCGAGCTTTGCTTCACACTGTACAACGCGGCTGGCGACTGCATCCTGACCTCGACGGGAATTATCATTCACGTCGGCACCATGGGCGCCGCGATCAAATACATGATCGAGAATGACTGGGAATCCAATCCCGGCGTTCATGACAAGGACATCTTCTGCAACAATGACTGTCTGATTGGCAACGTCCATCCTTGCGACATCCACACCATTGTTCCGATCTTCTGGGGCGGTGAATTGATCGGATGGGTCGGCGGCGTCACCCATGTGATCGACACCGGATCGGTCGGTCCCGGATCGATGTCGACCGGACAGGTGCAACGCTTTGGCGACGGCTATCAGATCACCTGTCGCAAGGTAGGCGCGAACGACGCCCTGTTCCGCGACTGGCTGCACGAGAGCCAGCGGATGGTGCGCACGCCGCGCTACTGGATTCTTGACGAGCGCACCCGCATCGCCGGATGCCACATGATCCGCAAGCTGGTCGAGGAGGTTATCTCCGAGGAGGGCATCGAATCTTATTGGAAGTTCGCCTATGAGGCGGTCGAACATGGCCGCGTCGGTCTGCAGAACCGCATCAGGGCGATGACCATTCCCGGCAAATACCGGCAGGTCGGCTTTGTGGACGTGCCCTATGCGCATGAGGACGTGCGCTTGCCCTCCGATTTCGCCAAGCTCGACACCATCATGCACGCCCCTTCCGAGATCACGATCCGCGGCGACGGCACCTGGCGTCTCGATTTCGAGGGAGCGAGCCGGTGGGGCTGGCACACCTACAATGCGCATCAGGTGAGTTTCACCTCGGGCATCTGGGTGATGATGACGCAGACCCTAATCCCGTCGGAGATGATCAACGACGGAGCGGCCTATGGCACCGAGTTTCGCCTGCCGAAAGGCACGTGGATGAACCCGGACGATCGCCGCGTAGCGTTCTCGTATTCCTGGCATTTCCTCGTGTCGGCGTGGACGGCTTTGTGGCGCGGCCTCAGCCGCTCCTACTTCGGGCGCGGCTATCTTGAGGAAGTCAACGCGGGCAATGCCAACACGTCGAACTGGCTGCAGGGCGGCGGCTTCAACCAGTACGACGAAATTCACGCCGTCAACTCGTTCGAATGCGCGGCGGACGGCACTGGCGCCAGCGCCGTGCGGGATGGCCTCAGCCACGCCGCCGCCATCTGGAACCCGGAAGGCGACATGGGCGACATGGAGATCTGGGAGCTTGCAGAACCGCTCGTCTATCTCGGACGCCAGATCAAGGCGAGTTCCGGCGGCGCCGGCAAATATCGCGGCGGCTGCGGGTTCGAGAGCCTGCGCATGGTCTGGAACGCCAAGGACTGGACCATGTTTTTCATGGGCAATGGCCACATGTCCTCTGACTGGGGCCTGATGGGCGGCTATCCGGCGGCGTCCGGCTATCGCTTCGCCGCGCACCAGACAGGGCTGAAGGAGGCGATCGCCGAGGGCAAGCCAATCCCGCTCGGCGGCGACACGGACCCGGAAAACCCCGTCTGGGATGATCTCATCAAAGACTCCGTCATCAAGCGCGACAAGCAGGCGATCACCACCGAGGAGATGTTCTCCGATTACGACCTCTACCTCAATTACATGCGCGGCGGCCCCGGCTTCGGCGATCCGCTCGATCGCGAGCCGCAAAGCGTCGCCGACGACGTCAATGGCGGCTATCTGCTGGAGCGCTTCGCGCCGCAGGTCTACGGCGTAATCCTCGGCAAAGCGGCGGACGGCGCGTTGTGCGTCGATGCGGGCGCAACCGACACAAGACGCAACGCGATCCGCAAGGAGCGAATTGCAAAGTCGGTTCCGACGCGTGAATGGATGAAGGGTGAGCGCGAAAAGATCCTGGCGAAAGTGGGCGCCGGCGATCACGTGAAGCAGATGTTCGCCGCCTCGTTCAAACTCGGACCCCGTTTCCTCGCCGACTTCAAGAAATTCTGGGAGCTGCCGAATGGCTGGGAGCTGCTGGAGGAAGAAATCGGCGTGCCCCACTACGGCTCCATCTATCACATGGACGTCTCGGAATTGCCGGACGTCAAGACGGTTCAGTTCGTCGAAGAATAGGCGGTTCGAAGGACGCCAGCCATTTGCTGGCGTCCAGCCGCCCCCGAAAACGCATGATGCAAGGCAAACAGCCGGAGGAAACATTATGGCATATACGCGAGCCAAGATCGCCGATCTCGTCGATGGCAAGATCGATCAGGAAACCTTACATCAAATGCTCTCCACCCCGAAAGATCCCGAGCGTTTCGCGACCTATATCGAGATTCTGCAAGAGCGCGTGAGCTGGGATGACAGGATCATCCTGCCGCTCGGGCCCAAGCTCTACATCGTTCAGCTCAAAACTTCGAAGGAATGGGTCGTCCGGTGCGAATGCGGTCACAATTTTTGCAACTGGAAGGAAAACTGGAAGCTGTTCGCGAGGATCCACGTTCGCGACACGCAGCCCAAGCTGGAGGAGATCTATCCACGCCTGATGGCTCAGACCTCGACATGGCAGGTGCTGCGCGAATACTACTGCTCCGAATGCGCGACGCTGCACGACGTCGAAGCGCCGACGCCCTGGTATCCAGTGATCCGCGATTTCGAGCCCGACGTCGATACATTTTACAAGGACTGGGTCGGCCTCAAAGTACCAGAGCGGACTGACGCCTGAAACCAATAGTTGGCGCTCAATTATTCGAGCGCCAACAATCCTTGGCTGCGTCTTGGCCGCGAGACCAGACATGAAGCTGAAAAATTCGCTTTTCTTGCAGGGGCGATCGTGATGTCACCCACAAGAGAAAGGCGACCCGTCAAGCAATACAAAATGACAGCGGTAAAAACTCTGGGGTTCAAGCGGCTCTGAGCAAAGGTGGGGTTGGTTGAAAGATCGGGTGGAGAGGCAGCGCTGGCGGGTCGGGCTTGTGCCGGAGCCGTTGTCGTAGATTGCCGTTCGCCATAGCCGCTCGAACCTGCAGCATGAGATGAGATGAGATGAGCGCCCGAGGGCGACCAGCGCATTTGCTGGCTTTTGGCCATCCTTTTTGCAACCAGGGAATTGACTGCGGATTCCGCCAGGCTGGTCGAAATGCGGCGCCCCGCGCTATATCTCGCTCCATAATCGACAAGCGCGATCCGATTGGAGCGGATGTAGGTCAGAAGTTGCTGACCAAGGCTGTTGAGCCGGGTGGCGGACAAGTCGCCCTGGCGTCCAAGCGTGTCCATATCTGCGATAATTTTTTCGAGAGCGCAGATCGCGCGTTCGACCTGCCCATGCCAGAGCTTCCATTTCAACGCCGCAATTTCCTCGTCGATGACCGCGAGAATCCCGCAAAGGATCGTCCGAGAGCCGACCATATGATCGGCGATTTGCTGCATGGGCCGGATCTTCATCGCCAGGTGGAACCAGTCGATAATATGCGTCGTCGGTTTTGGCAGCGCCCTTGGCAAGCGCTTCATGATTTCTGCGCCATCAGAGAGAATCGTGACCTCTCCATGTCCGGAATATCGGCAATTATCACCTTGACATAGTAGGCACGAATGGTAGAGATAGCGGGACAGGGCGGCTCCCTAACGCCCGCATCGCCTGATGCGGAGACCCCAGTCCTTATGATTCAGTTTTTTGGGGAGCGTCTTTCGGACGCGATGATCGAAGCGGCGGCTCAAATCCTTGAGGCCTCGGCCTTTTGC
>NZ_CABFMQ020000100.1 GCF_901905185.1 Methylocella tundrae | reverse complement strand
GAGGACGGTCCGAAAATTCAGGCGACGCGGCAGCCGGCGCTGAAACGATCGTCGGCCTCCGGCCGTCCTCCATTTCAGCGCCGGCTGCCGCAAGAGTCTTGCTGTCTTTGATTGGGGGCATAACCACGGGATGTTTGTCCTATGCCCCCAAGGCTAAACTCCCGGCAGGTCTTTGTCTCATCATCCTTGGCACGGAGGGGGGTCCCCCGTCGCTAACCGCTTTTGTTTTTCCCGGAACGCCCCGCTCCTCGCGGCGTCGCGCTCGGTCTTGTTGCTGGCCATGCAAGTCGCGCGTGAGCACAAGCGCTTTCTCGACCCGGCGCTCGCGATCACGAGCCGCCCGCAAGCGCGCCGCAGCCTCGCGGCGGCTCGCCGCGCGAGGATCGCGCAAGGCTTCTTCTTGAAGACGGCGTACCGTTTGCGCCGCTTCTTCTCGGCAATCTTCCAAGGTCGAATGCCGGCGGAACGAGGCCGCTCCCGCCGATGCTCGCACACGAACGCCGTCTTGCGCCACGCGATCCAAACTTGCAACGCCTGCCATTACCAAGCCCGCGAAACTGTCGATGAGAAGGTCTTCCAACGCCGCTCCGTGGCCAACACGAAAATCAGCCAAGGTCTTGGCGTTCACGCCCACTCCGCCGCACAGGCACCGATATGCGATATGCTCGCCGCAAAGACGCGCCACCTGCCGCGCACTCGCCACGGCCTCAATCGTCGCGAAAAGCCAAAGAGCCAGCAAGATGCGCGGATCCGCCGCCGGATGGCCGGGCCGCCCCTCGAGGGATTTGATTGGGCCGAGCAACGCGGACAGGTCCAAGCCTTCGACAAAACGCCAGACCGCACGCACGCGATGATCATCCGGCACGAGTTCCTCGAGGCTGACCGGACGCCACTCGACCTGGCGTCGCTCCGCCGTGCGAAGCCTCGGCGCCGCCGCACCAATCCGCTCCGGCGCAGCCTGCGCGGCCAACGTTTCGAAGAGTTCCTCGTTCTCGTTCCCAGCCACCGGCAGCCCCCACGCATCAAATCCCGTTGCTGGATTCTACGCGATGAAAACCGCCCAGACCCTCCCAAAACCTGCCCTAAATCGAAAGATTTTCAGCCTCTCAGTCTCGCTGGGGACCTTGACCTCGCGGACGACCTTGACAGTCCCGTCCACAATGCACAGGCTGCTTTCTTTCAAAGAGACATCGATTCCCGCATAATATTCATATTCCATGGCTGTTCCTCACATGATGCTTGGAGCCGATCGCTCGGACTTCGCTTCAACACCATCATTCTGAGGGACAGCCCCCCAACCTGGCTATGCTCGCGAAGGCCAGCCCATTACGGCATCTAGGCGTCGAAATCGCCGACGAGCTCCGCGCGCACAGTTTCCGGCATGACCGCCATATGGCCGTAGTTTGGATGGGCGAATCCGAGCACGACCTCAGCGCACGGAGCGCGAAAAGCCGCGATATCGCCAGGCGAGAAATCAAAATGGACGAACTGAACCGAGGAGGCCTTTCCGTCTTCCCGGGTGCGGTCTTGATCGGCCTCGGCGCGGCAGAAAATGCGATCGCCGCCGACTTCGATGAAGGCCGTATTTTCGATGCCGCCGAGGGTTGAGAGCACAGCCGCGCGCCGCCGCGGGTCATCGATTTCGATCATGAAGGTCGCGACCAGCTCGCTGCCTTTCGGAACGAGCGGATTGTAGGCCGCGATCTCTTCCGGAACCTGCTCGGGGCCGCCCTTTTCGATGAACACCATCTCATGAACCTGCAGCCACATCGTCTCATAATTTTCGAAGTAGAAGGTCACATAGGGTCCGACCTCGACGTGGCGGTTTTGCTTGCGCCCGGCGATTTTGCGCCGGCTCTCGGCACGGACCTTGTCATATTCCGCCATGGGAAGAATGTCGGCCGCGGTCAGATTATGCCTGTCAACCATGGTCCGCTCCGCGGTTCACGAAAAAAGTTTTGGGCGTGCCGCTCACGCTTCGAGGCCATAGGCTTTTGCGATCAGTTGGATCGGATGCGCAACGAGCTCCGGCGCAGCCACTCTTGGCCTCTCGCCGTCGCCGATCAATGCCATTCCTTGCGCGATATGATGGCCGGCGAGCGGGCATTCCGAGGTTATGACCGCTTTGCCGCTTTGCGCCGCTTGCCGCGCGACGGGCGCGCCGACCTTCAGAGCGGTCTCGAAATTTTCGGTCTTGCAGCCCCAAGCGCCGCCATGTCCCGAGCAGCGCTCGATCACCTGCAGATCAACGCCGGGAATGAGCTTTATAAGTTCGCGCGCCTTCTGTCCCATGTTCTGCGCGCGGGAATGACAGGAGACATGCAAGGCGACTCCCCCTCGTTCGAGCGCGCTGAGACCTGGCGCCAGCCCCTCCTTCCGAGCGATGGCGACGATATATTCGCTGATGTCCGAGGTCGCCTTGGAAAGGTGCTTGACGTCTTCGTCTTCGGGCAGGATCAGCGGCCACTCGGTCTTCAGCATTAAGGCGCAAGAAGGCACCAGCGCGATGACGTCATAACCTTTGTCGATCCAGGGCTTCATCGCCGCCGCGACGGTCTTGGCCGCATTCGCCACCTCTTCGATGGCGCCTTGTTCGAGCATGGGCATGCCGCAGCAATGCGGGTAGACGATCTCGGTCTCGACCCCGTTCTTGGCCAGCACCGCGCTTGCGGCGAGGCCGATCACGGGCTCATTGTAGTTAGCGTAGCAGGTGGCATAGATCACCGCCTTGCGGCCGAACGCCGGCGCCTCGCGATTGAGCGCAGGGGAAGAGGCTTTTTCCCGCGCGACGAAACTTTTCAATTGATAGGGGGGCAGAAAGGCGCGCCGATGGAGCCCCACCGCCTTTTCGAGAAGACCGCGCGCAGTCTTGTGGGCGCAATCCGTCGCCCAATTGCCGAGCGGGGCGACATAGGCTGCGAGCGCCCCATTGCGATCCGTCTTCGCCAGCTCGCGATCGGCAAACTCCACCTCCCCCTTTTTCGCCTCGACGGCGCGATAGCGTAGCATCAAATGGGGAAAATCGAGATTGAACTCATGCGGCGGCACATAAGGGCATTTTGTCATATAGCACATGTCGCAGAGCGTGCAGGCGTCGACGATAGGCTTGAAATCCTTGCTCTCGACGGTATCCAATTCGCCGTTCGGCGCGGCGTCCACAAGATCGAAGAGGCGCGGAAAGGAATCGCACAAATTGAAGCAGCGGCGGCAGCCGTGACAAATGTCGAATATTCGGCGCAGCTCGGCGTCGAGCTTTGTCTCGTCGTAAAACTCCTGGTTCCGCCAATCCAGAGGGTGCCGGGAGGGCGCCGCCAAACCGCCTTCGCTCATGTCGCGCTCCTGTCACTTTAAATTGGTTGCCAAAAACAATTCGATAGACACGCCCATACCCGGCGCAAGACGACATGCGCCGGGTATGGCCTAAAATGCGATGAAGGTCGCGCCGTTCAGGCGTTTTGCTTCTTCAGTTCGTCGAGGGCCTTTTGGAAACGGCCGGCATGGGAGCGTTCGGCCTTGGCCAGCGTTTCAAACCAGTCGGCGATTTCGCCAAAGCCTTCCTCGCGGGCCGTGCGCGCCATGCCCGGATACATATCTGTATATTCATGGGTCTCGCCGGCGACGGCCGCGCCCAGGTTCAAAGTCGTCTCGCCAATCGGCAGGCCGGTCGCGGGATCGCCAACCGCCTCGAGAAATTCGAGATGGCCATGCGCGTGGCCGGTTTCGCCCTCGGCCGTCGACCGGAACACGGCGGCGACGTCATTATAGCCTTCGACATCCGCCTTTTGCGCGAAATACAGATAACGTCGGTTCGCTTGCGACTCGCCAGCGAAGGCTTCCTTCAGATTCGTTTCGGTTTTGCTGCCCGCGAGCGACGCCATTTCGACTCTCCTTATTCGTTTCCAACACGAGGATGATTTGATTGGTGAAAAGCCCGAACCGTCCACTTCCAGGAAGGAACCGGGACTTAGAATTATTCTAGCCGCTCCCGCAAGGCAAAACAAGGCGGCGATGGATGATCTTTCGACGGCAAACCGCAGCATTGTTATGCGACATATAAACGCAAAGACACCCCTCCGCGCGCATTGGCGGCTTAACCTCAATTCGCGTGGCTACCCAGATCTGTTGAGTCAAATGTAGGAAAAAAGCCTGAGCGGAGTTATTGGCCTCCGGAGAAAACTGGCGCGGAAATCGCTTACGCCGCGGCGGTCAGGCCTGAGGAAACCAGCCTCAGCATCACCGCTGCAAGGTCGCTTTCATCTTGCATTCACGGAGGCAAATACGAAGAAGCCGTCACCAGATCCAGACGCGGCGCTGTCCCCCGTCGGGCTTAGCGCTGTTCGCCCTGAACGCAGCCCAGTGAAGGCAGGTTTGCACACCATTGAAGTGCAAAAGGCCCCATCTGTAAAGCGATTCCACCGCTCTCAACGCCAATAGAGACGGGATAAGGCGTCAATCAGCGGATCTCGGCCGAAACCGCGCCCCTGTCACCCCTTCGCAAACCCCAGTCCGACGGGCTTAGCACAATGATCTTTGTCAAGAGTTTCTCCGCCTGATCTATAGTCCGCGTCCTCACGAAAACGACGCTTTCAGTAGAAGTGTTCCCCCGGCGCTCGGTCAAGACTGTGATAGCTTAAGCGAGAGCATTGCACGAGGCGCGGGGCGTTTCCCAATGGCGTCATCCATCGGCCCTTGACCTTGGCGTGGCCCGCTACAGCAATTTGTCGTCCGAAGATGGGGCTTGGCGTTGCTTCTTGATTTGCGGCGCCTCGCGCTGGTCCAGCGCGATACGGTCGTGTGATCGACCGAACTACCCTTATCTGCGAGCATCCGCTCGCGGTTTCCGTAGCTGATCGGGAACTTACCGCGACGGCGCTTGCCACCAGGAAGCGCCAGCGTTAGGCCGCCGCGGATGGGCGCCGGGAAAGGCGATGACGACGCCAGTCTTGCCAGCCGTAATAGATGAGCGGGATAACGAAGAGCGTCAGCGTGGTCGAGGCGAAGGCGCCGAAGATCAATGAGATCGCAAGCCCGCCAAAGACCGGGTCCGAGATCATCACCGCAGAGCCAAGAATGATGGCGAGCGCGGTCAGCAGGATCGGGCGAAGGCGCACGGCGCCGGCCTCCATCACCGCCTCCTCAAGCGAGAGGCCCTCTGCGCGGCGCACGATGATGAAGTCGATGAGAAGAAGCGAATTGCGAACCACGATGCCGGCCAGCGCAATCACCCCGATCATCGACGTTGCGGTGAAGGGTTGCTGCGCCGCCCAATGTCCGGGAAAGACGCCGATCAGGGTAAGCGGGATCGCCCCCATCACCACCACCGGCATAAAGAAGGAGCGGTAATAGCCGACGAGAAGGAGATAGATCAAGAGCAGCGCCACGCCGAAGGCGACGCCGAGATCGCGGAAGACGTCAAGAGTGAGACGCATCTCTCCAAGCCAGAAGAGGTTGTAAGAGCCGACGTCATCCGGCTGGGCGGGCCTGAAGCCGAAGTTCCCGACCGTGAGATGCTGTCCGTCGCCGACCTGCGATCCGGAGAGAAACTTGGTCAAGGTCACGACGCCATAGACCGGGGTCGAACGGAGCATATGGCCGGTGATATACACCACCGGATGCTGGTCGCGGGTATAGATCGGCTGATCGGCCGTGACGCGCCCGGTGTTGGCGATCGAGCTTAGCGCTACGCGTTTTGCGTCGTGAGTGGGCAAATATATGCCATCGAGCGCGGTTTCTTCTGTTCGTGTCGGCCGTGGCAGGCGCAGGATTATGGGCTCCGCCTCGCGGGCATCAGGCGTGTGAACGGCGCCGACGCGCTCGCCAGCAAAATAGGCGCGAAGCGCCGTCGCCACCTCGCCCGGCGCGAATCCGGCCATCACGGCGGCGCTCGGGTTCACCACCACTCGGTACTCGGTTACACGGTGAGGCGCCGAGTCGTCTATGTTGATCATGCCGTACACACGAGGGTAGAATGTCTCGCGAATCTCCTCAGCAAGTTTGCGCAAGACCTCGTAGCTCGGGCCATAGAGCGCCGACATCATCTGCGAGCGCACCGGCGGCCCCGGCGGCGTTTCGAGAAGCTTGATGCGGCTATCTGGAAAGGCGGCGAGCACCGGCGCGAGCGCCTCATAGAGCTCTTGCGCGATCTCGTGCGAGCCAGCGCTGCGTTCGCGCTTGTTGATCAGATTGACTCGGATCTGAGCGAAATTCGCGCCCGCGCGCGAGGCGTCGCCTCGCACCAGGGCGGCGAAATCCTCGGGGGCCGCCTGGCCAAGGAAGATCTGATAATTCGTGATATACCGGTTTCCGCCGAGCGCCGCAGCGACCGCATTCGCGACGCGGTCCGTTCCCTCGAGCGGAGTGCCGGCCGGCGCGTCGATTTCAATCAATAGCGTGTCGACGTTATCGTCAGGGAGCATCTTCAGGCCGACGCCGAAGAGCGAAAGCGGCCCATTGACGCCGGAGGGCCGCACGAACTGCCATATCGGCTGGAGCATGACGACGAGGAGCAGCAAGACGACGGCGCCCATGAAGAACCGCCGCCGGCGAACGCTTTGCAGCAGCGGCTGGAACAGCTTGAGGTAGCCTGTATGCAGCCAGTCCCGCGGCCTCCCGGCGCCTTCCCCGGGGGGCGCCGCCTCGGCCTCGGCCATCACTCGCAGCGCCTTACGCCGCAGCCAGCGGTAGGCGATATAGGGCACGACTGTATAGGCGATGAACAGCGAGGCCAACATCGCGATCGGCGCGTTGAACGGGATCGGCTGCATAAACGGGCCCATCATGCCGGTGACGAAAGCCATAGGGATGAGAGCCAGGATCACCGTGAAGGTTGCGACGATGGTGGGTTTGCCGATTTCGTTCGCGGCGGCCACCATCAGACGGCTGAAATTCCTTTGCCTTTCGTGGTGGAGATGGCGGTGGACGTTCTCGATCACCACGATGCTGTCATCGACCAGCAGACCAAGCGAAAGAATAAGGGCGAAAAGCGTGATGCGGTTAATGGTCTGGCCAGCGACCCAGCCTACGCCAAGCACGATGAAGAGAATAAGCGGAATCGAGAGCGCGACCACCGACGCCTCGCGCCAGCCGAGGAAAACAAGGAGAATGGCGACCACAGCGACGATCGAGATGGTGAGATGCTCGATCAGAGTATTGACTGCATCATCGGCCGTGGCGCCGTCGTTCCGGGTCACGGTCAAGGTCATACCCTGCGGAAGCGCCTCGCGCTCGACGGCTTGAAGCTTGGCCAGCACGGCGTCGGCCACCTCAACGCCGTTGGTGCCCTTCTGGCGGGCGATAGCGATGGTCACGGCCGACTCGGCGACGCCGGCTGGCTGCGCCGCTTTGGCCGCGGCCGGACCGAAGGCGAAGAAAGAACGCACATCTTCGGCGGCTTGCGCCGCCGCCACCGTCGCAACGTCCCGCAAGAAAACCGGGCGGCCGTTGCGCACGTCAACCACGACATTGCCAACCTCGCCTGAATCGGCAAGCGCGGCGGCGACCCGGATTGGATGCTCGCGGTCTTGGCTCACCACGCTGCCGGCCGCAAGAGTCACGTTGGCGGCGCGGATTGACGTCGCGACCGCCTCAGGGCTCAAGCCGTAACCTGCGAGCCGCGCCGGATCCAGCCACACCCGCACTGCGCGCGCGGCGGCGCCCTGCACTGAGGTCTTGCCGACGCCAGGCACATTGCGGAGATGTTCCAGCACATGCATGGCAACTTCGCGCAGCGCGTCAGGCGCGGCCTCCGCCGAACTCAATGTCAGGGTCAGAATTGGCACATCGTAGAGGCTGAGAAGCTGGATCAGGGGCGAGGCCGTGCCAGGCGGAGTGCGGTCGAGGTTGCTGTTGACCTGGTTATAGACCTTTACCAAGCTCCTTTCCTCGTCCTGGCCCACCTGAAAACGCACGGTGACCACGGCAGTGTCGTCTTGCGCCGTCCCATAAGTGTGATCGACGCCAGAAAGGGAGGCCAGCAGTGCTTCGAGTGGACGCACCACTTGGTTCAGCATCTCTTGCGCATTGCTGCCAGGCCGCTCGACCGAAATATTGACCACGGGTACGACGATGTCTGGATTGTAGGTGCGCGGCGTAAGCAGGATCGCGAGGAGCCCGAACAGACTGGCCGCGAGCATGATGAGGGGCGTCAGCTTGGAATGCAGAAAAGCGCGGGCGAAGTTACCCGCGATGTTCAGTTTCGGCCGGGGTTGCGGATCAGCCACGTGTGGATTCCGCAGGCTCCGGCCCGGGCGCGGCAGCTTGCGGCGCGACGGGACTGTTATTGATTAGGTCGGCGGTAGGCGCCGCGATCACCGTTTCGCCTGCGGCTAAACCGGCGGCGATCGCGACCTGGCCCTTTCTGCCTTCGCCAGTACGAACGAGGCGGAAATGGGCGCGATGGCCCTTGTCGACGACGAAGACTCCGAGCAGGCCGGCTCGGCGCGCGAGCGCCGTCTCCGGGACGGTGAGCATCGGAAAACGACCAAGGGTCAGCCGCAACTCGGCATAGGCGCCATATGGCGCCGTGGCGTCACCTTGCAGATGAAGCTTGACCAGATGGGTGCGAGTCCTGGGATCGGCGGCGGCGACCACCCGGATCAGGACTGCTGGAAGTGTCCTGCCGTCAATCACGACTTCGGCCTGATCCCCGACCTTGAGCGCGCCCACAGTCGTGGGTCCGACGTTGGCGCTGATTTCGGGCTGGTCGCTTGCGACAACGAAAAGCGTCGCGCCGGGGGCGGCGAAATCGCCGACCTGGACGCTTTTTTCGGCGACGATGCCCGCGAAAGGCGCGCGGATCTCCGCATAATCTAGATTGCTCCTGGCGACCGCAAGGGCCGAGGTCGCCGCCACGACCTCGGCCTTGGCGGCGATCAAGCGGCGCCGCGCCGCGTCATGTTGCTGCGCCGAGGTGGCATGAGCGAGATAGACAACGCTGTAGCGGCGTTCATCGTCGGTGGCTTCCTTTAATGTAGCTTCAGCGATAGTGACGCGGGATTGCGCTTCGGCGATCTGGCCGCGGGCGGTTGAGGCGCCGACTTCGGCAAGCAGCGCGCCTTGCGCCACATGGGCGCCGGCATCGACGTCGACCCGGGCCACCCAGCCGCCAGCACGCGATGCAAGCACGGCTGTGTCGACTGCGCTGACCGTTCCCGGCACGCTCACGAACCGGGGCCAGTCGACCTCCGTCGCCGCAACCACCCGAACGGAGGATGCCGCAAGGGCCGCTGAACTCTTTTCGGTCTTGTCGCTACAGGCGGCGAGCAGAAAGGCGGAAAGACCGAGAACTAAAACCGGGAATTGAAGAGCAATCTCGCGGCGCATCTGCCAACCTCTTCAGCTCGCGGCCAATCCACTCCGACGGCACACTAACCTCCTTAGCGTGTTGGCGCCGGCGCGCCCTAGATGCATGCGCGTGCGTGAAGTAGTTAGAGGTCGCCCTCGGCGCTTGCCTCCGCATAAATTTCTCATCCGCGTCCTTGCCTCTGCATTCAATATATTCGACATCGCTTCACCTTCAGGTCATCGCGCCCATGGCCCCTGCCAAGGGGCGCAGCAAATCTTAGGGCTCAAGGTCAGAACGCTCGTTCGCCGCACGAGCTGCGGCGAGGCTCGGGCGCCAAGCATGAAGGCGCAATCATTATTTCGGTTGGATTTTGCCTTAGCCGATCGCCAGCATGGAATGGGTATTCGATCATGACGCTAGGTTGTCGCCGAGGCGGAAGGCCTTTCGTTGGGGGTCTGCCGATTGCCGACTCTGCGCGTTGTAATATGCCCCAGACTTGGTGGGCACAACAACATGATCGTTGCGTCGGCAGATCGCAAAACGGTCGGAGTTTTGATGGCGAGGCGAATTTTTCCAAAATGGGTTGATCGCATTCGAGGTCCAGATCGACCTTCGGCGGCATGTCTGCAGAGCATCTGAGAAGACCTTATTGAGCGGATCATTATGGCGTGGGTTGCAAAGTCGCGACGCTCGTTGCCGACTCCTCCGGAAACGCCAGCTCCCAGCCGCCGCCGAGAGCCTTATAGAGCTGGACAAGATCTGTCGATACGGTGGTGGTGCTCTGCGCAAATTGCAACTCCGCCTGCAATGCGGTTCGCTCGGCGTCGAGCACGCTAATGAAATCGGCGAGACCATTGTGGTAGCGTGTCCGAGAGAGCGCCAGGCCCTGACGCGCGCGATCGACCTGAGCCTTTAGACTCGCGCGCCGCTCTTGTTCGGTACGATAGGCCACCAGGGCGTCGACAACTTCGTGCCAAGCCTGAAGCACGGTCTTGTGATAGGCGATAGCTGCCTCCTGCTGTTGCGCCTCGCGCAATTCGAGGGTTGACTTGAGGCGGCCGCCTTCAAATATGGGGAGCGAGACGGACGGGCCGAGCGCATACTGCAGGGAACTTCCCTTCCACAGAGTCCTCAGATCGAGCGTATCGAATCCGGCGCTGCCGTTAAGTTTCACGCTCGGATAGAAATCGCCAACAGCGACGCCGATCGACGCAGTTGCGGCATGGAGCTGCGCTTCCGCCCGACGAATGTCGGGACGACGCAGGGCGAGCTCGGAAGGAACGCCAAGCGGTGCGCGCGGGGGCGTCGGCGGGATCGGTTTTGTCTGCGCCATTTCGCCGCGCAACGATCCCGGCGGTTCGTCGAGAAGAAGGCTCAGCGCGTTGATCCGCGCCGTCTCTTGATCCTTGAGAGGGGGCAAGCTTGCTCGCACCGCTTCGACCTGGCCCGAAGCGTTTACGACGTCGAGATCGCTTCCCAAACCTTCTGTGGCGAGCGTCTTCGTTAGCTGCAGAATCTCGCTCGACCTTGCTAGATTTGCATTCGAAATAGCAATTTGGGCCTGGATGCCGCGCAGTTCGATATAATCGCGCGCGAGTTCGGCAAGCGTCGAGACGAGCGTGTCTCGACGCTGAGCTTCGGACACTTGGATTTGCGCGTCGGCTGCTTCGACCTGCCGCCGCACTCGGCCCCAAATGTCGAGTTCCCAAGAAGCGTCTAAAGTGGTTTGCCAGACGCTGATGGGCGGAATAAAGAACGGCGTTCCAGGTGAAAGAAACGATTTCGCGAGGCTAAAAATGCCGTTCTGGCTGTACAATTCGCGCTGATAGGAGGCGTTGCCGCTGATCGAAGGTAATTCTGCCGAAGCGGCCACGCCACGTTGGAAGCGGCTTTCGGCGAGCCTTAACGTGGCTGTTTGCACATCGAGATTGGCGGCTGCGACGCGTTCGGCGAGCGAGGCCAGGATTGGATCGTGGAAAGACGTCCACCATTTGGGATCGGGCGGCGGAAAATTGCCCCTCGCAGGCGCGAGGGCGGCGGGCTCCGACTTGCCTAAAAACGAAGCGCTCGGCAGCATAGGATCGGGCGGCTCGAAGTCGGGCCCAACGGAAACGCAGCCACACATGGAAACGAGGGCCAACGCCGCCGCCAGCATGCTACTTTTCTCAGCCATGTTCGATCCTGGGGCGTTTAGTCCGCTGCTCCGGCCTGTTTCACGCTGTGGAGGAAGAAGCAGAATGGCGCGACCGAAAAATTAGCCATGGCGGCGAAGAGGAAAACATCAAAATAGTCCGGCATTGCAGCGCATTGCCGACGAGCTCGCTAGACCTTCCCACCGAAACATCGTGCACCGACAACTTTCACGGCCGTGAGCGTCCTTTCGCAACGAGCCAGCAGATCGTTGAATGGCCGATGGAAAGGAGTTCCCCATTGCAGGAAGATCGGAGCGAGTGGACTTCCGACCGTTCGACGATTCTGACGCTCGCCCAGAAATTCCAACCAAAACAAAGGTACCCTTTTTAATCGTAAACAGGACCTTTATATCTGTCAACGTCGGGCCAGCCCAAGATCCACAATCCTATCGCGGATCTTGGGAAGAGATTCGGCGTTTCTGCGCTCTCTTATCCTATTTCTTCAGGCCACAAGTGTTGAGGCCGAGCAGCGCATATGCTGGGCAGAAGCTGAGTAGGCCGGTCAGCACCGGGATGACGCCGACATAGCCCCAGACGCCAACCTTGCCCGTGGCGGCAAGGGCGATCAAAGCCGCGCCGACAAGGATACGGAGCGTCCGATCGATGTTTCCAACGTTTGCAGTCTGAAGTGTTTCCTAAAATGTGAACCAGAGTCTGCTTCTATATCGGGCAAATGCGTTGCGATGCCTTTTGGTTTTACAGCCGGCAAATCGCCCATAGCGCGGCGTTCAACGGTCACCAAGACAATACCGAAAGAATATGCGCGCATTCGCGGCGCCATTCAGCTCATTGGCGCGCAATACGCCAACCCTCAGGAGGCGCGCTTGCCCGCCATCGGTTTCAATCTCTCGATCCCCAACTTTTTCATGACGAAGCGCTCGTACCCCGGCTCGCTCGACCCGCTGCGGATCTTGCGCAGGAAGTACTTTTCGAAGCCGACCTTCGCCAGATGCACCCAGTAGCCCTGGCTCGACCAGTTAACGTTTCGTGGCGGGATCTGCGGCAGGGCCACGAATGCGACGCCGCTGTCGCCGAAGTCGGCGAGACAGACGGCATTCCAGGTCGCTTCATGGGTCGGCTCCCGGTTGGCGATGAGGTCAGCGATATTGCGCGCTGTGGCGGTCACCATGGATTCGATCATATAGCCCGTCTTGGGCGTTCCTGTCGCGACCGGGGTCTGCTCGACTGGCGGGATGGCGGCGCAGACGCCAGCGGCGAAAATGTTAGGGTATTTCGGGTTGCGTTGATGTTTGTCAATGAGGATAAAGCCGCGCGGGTTGG
>NZ_CABFMQ020000099.1 GCF_901905185.1 Methylocella tundrae | reverse complement strand
CGGTTGCAATCAATGTGGGTCCAGTTGCAATGATTGTGGTCCCAAGCGCCGGGCCTAGTTGCAATGATTGTGGGCCGGAACTTGCGATGATTGCGATCCCGGCCGCGGATGATTGCGGTCCGTTATAAATAGTTCCTGCGAAGCGCACTCCACTCTGGCTTTAACTCCAGAATGATGCTCCTGAGATGCTGCGGAATGTCTAAGAGATAGAACTGCAAGTACTTCGTCTTGCCTTCGTAGCTGTATCGAATTCGCTCGAACGCATTGCCCCCGGCGCAGAGGGCGGCCGGAAGATCGCGAGCAATCTTAATCCCAAATTCTTTTTCATGGAGGTTCCACACTTCCGCGAGATCCGGAGCAATCGAATTGTCCCAAGCGCGTCGAATTCGACTTCGCATTGATGGGCTTAGGTTATCGAACAGGAATCTAAGATGATGCCCGCGGGGAACTTCGCCTTTCTCGATGCATAAGAGGCACTTTAGAAATAGTTCTATGGTAAGCGCCGCGACAACGATGAAAGGTTCTCCGATATCCACGACGAGCTGAGTGTTCTTCGGGTTTATATCGCGTAGAATGGTCAGAGCTTGATAAAAGCAGTTGGCTTGCACGAAGATTTTTGACGGGTCGATCGTCTGATTAGGGATGTTGTTCATGGCTACAACCTATCCGACCAAGGAACCTGCGCGGCTCAGACAAGTATCCGCTCCACCTCGTCGAGCGTCACTTCCTCGGCGCGGCGGTCGTAAAGCTGCGTCGTGCGTGTCGAAGCATGGTTCGCCATCTGCGCCGCCTTTTCAAGTGTCCCGCCGTTCTTCAGATAAGCCGTGACGCCCGTCGCCCGAAAGGTGTGGTTGCCGACATGTGTGGTGACGCCGGCGGATCTGGCCCGCCTTTGGATCATCGCATAGGCGTTCGCTTGGGGCAGGGGATTGCCGGTGAGCTGGCCGGTCGCGCGGCTGTAGGTCTGGAACAGGAGCGCCTTCGGATCGTTCGCGAGTCCCGCACCGTCGAGATATTCATGCAGGTAGGCCTCTAAATTGTGATGGCACGGCATGGCGTGCTCCTTGCCGCCCTTCTCATGCAAGCGCACCCAGAGCCGCCGGTTCTGCGGGTATGCGTCTTCGACGCGCATGCCGATGGCCGCGCCGATGCGGGCGAAGGAATAGACCATGAGGCCGATGAGAGCGCGGTCGCGCAGGCCGATGACGGTCGAGACATCAATCGCGTCGATGAGCTGGCGCGCCTCGGCGGGGTCGAGCACCGGCGTCTTGCCGCGCCTGACGATATGGCGCGGCCCGCGCACGGCGCCGGCCGGATTGAGCGTCATGATCTGGCCGATCACCATCCAGTCGAACAGGTGCCGCAGGGCGGCCAGGCGCAGCTTCGCGGTTGGCGCGGATCGCGCCTTCTGGAGCTGCTCGACATAGGCGGCGACATGCACGCTCTCGATTTCCGTGAGCTGCGTCACGCCCTTCGCCTCGAGCCAGTCGAGGAATTCCACGGCCGCGCGGGCATAGGCGCGGCGGGTGTTCGCGTTGCGGATGTTGGCGGTGAAGAATTCAAAGTAGCGGTAGGAGGCGCGCGCGCCGCCAGCGGCGACAAGGGCGGGGGCGCGGTCGGTGAAGGCGACAAGCTGGGTCATTCCACCTCGCGATTGCTACGGAGGTTCCAGACCGGGTGGAGGCTGCGGATGAGACCCTCCTCCAACCCTGCGATCAGATCGACTGGAAGGTCATGCCAAATCAGCGATGGTGGGACGAGCGTGTAGATTTCGACCGCTTGTCCGGCGGCAAAGCAGCCGAGAATCTTATCGCGAATACGGCGTGACGTTCGCATCGTTTTCGTGATGGCATAGCGGCGGAATCGGCCATGCAGGCCGCTCTGGGCAGAACCGACGTAGTGCACGACCCCGTTGACGACATAGGCATAGACGCCCGGCGCGCGTTCCGCCGTGAAATCCAGCTCGATGCCGTCGCCGGCGCTCGTCGGCCGCCAGCAGCCCATCCGGCGGAAACCGGCGGTGATGAGTTTAGGCAGATGCGGTTGGGCTTTGTCGGTCGGGTCGGGGGACATGGCTTTTTCGTATATGATAAAAGACATTATCACATACTTATAGCCGTGCAACAGTTTATCTCGAAAACGCTGCTTTCGAGACTTTTGAGACGCCCTGCGGCGAGACCGAAAATCAATCGCGGGCAGCGGAGGATTGCCGCCGCCTAAAAAAATTGGGTCGGCATGTCTTGCTTTTTGTGCGCCGCACGCGCAATATTATTGCGGTGCAGCAAGCTTGTTGCGCCATGCCCTCCTTGGGCGTTTCCTCCCTAGACTCGGGCCGCTTGTGGCGACGCAGGCGGCCTCTTTTTGATTTATCCGGCTGTCGCTGGTGTGGCGCGGTTGCTTCCTTCGCCTCTGATCGAGCCGCGTGACCGTCAGCACGTCGCCCTTGCCGAGCTGGGCGACCGCACGACGCAATTGCGCGCCATCGGCGCGCCGCCGTGTCTTTGAAAACCTTGATCTCGCAAAGAATGTCTTTCAGGTTCACGGCGTCGATATCTGATCGTCCCTTGTACGCGATCAGTTAGGTCAGCATGTCTTGTTTTTTGTGCGCTGCGCGCGCATAGTATCGCGGTCGACAGCTTTGGTTGTCGCCGATGTCCCTTCGGGACATTTCTCTCCCTAGACTTGGGCCGCCTGTGGCAACGCAAGCGGCTTTCTCTTTTGCTATACAAGAAGGCCCTTTGCGGTCAACACCTTTAATTTTTTGTGCAAAATTCTCTTGCAGACCGGCCTGAACCCGCGCGCCATGCTTGGCTCATTGCGCCAGCCTTTCAATCTTCGCGTCGATGAGTTGATCCGCTTCAAACCATGCCCGCCGGCATTCATCTTCGGTGGGGTCTCGTAGCGGCTCTAACGCGGCGAATATCTTTTGCAGGCTATTTGCGCCGCGATCATAGCGGACGATCACATAGACGAAGCGCGCGCCGGACAGCAGCGTTGGGTCGATCGCGGCCTGCATGATTAGAGCGTCGATCTCGGCACATGTGGCGAGCCGCGCCCGATAGCTTCGCGCGGGGCTGGCGCAAAACCAATGCCAATCGCCATTCATGGGGTCGTCTTCTCCCTGCCGCCGGCGTCCGGGCGGCTTCAATTGTTTCTTGTGGCCGTCAGCGACGGGTCTGGCCTTCCTTAATAAGTCACCAACGCTCCCATGCGCCGCGCTCGCGCCGCCATTTTTGGTCATTCCTTCGGCCGCCGCTCATGTCACTTTAGATTCACAATCCAGGATTGCATAGCAAGTCAAGGTCACTGCGCCGCCCATGGCGCTCACACGTCTCCAAAGGATTTGTTAGTCAGACTCGAAAAAGGCGCACAAGCTTATCCTGTTATCTGATAAGATCATCTTCAGAGGCTACGAGCGGTAAAGACCCAGAAATAGGTCGCCGATCGCCTTGCGCATCCGCAGCGTGAGCCAGCGTCGGCGACGGTGCTCGTCGCGGTCATGGATCATATGGCAGCGCTGGCAAAGGGCTTTCAGGTTTCGCCGCCTGTTGTTGGTCGGATCATGATCAAGGTGAGCGGTCGCCAGCACAACCTTGGTTGTTCGAACGACGACGTCGTCGCCAATTAGAGCAAGGCTCGGCAACGGGCGTCCGCGGCCATTGCGCCACGTCTGGCCTTCCTCGTCCCACCATCGGCCGTCGCCCAAATGCCGGATCTCGCGGCCATGCGGCCGACTGCATTCCTCGCACCGGCCTTTCGCTCGCTCAAACCGGATCATCGCCGAGAGTTGAGGCCAGTCGATGGGATAGAGCCATTTGTATTGGGGGCGGATCGGCATCTGGCGTTAAACCTTCGCGCCAAAGGCCTCGAACGGCCCAGGCGCAAGTCTCGAAATCGTGCTGTGCGAAACGTTGTAGGTGCGCGCAATCTCACGCATCGGCTCGCCCTTGTCGCGGCGCTTGATCGCCTCGCGCTTCTGGTGATCTGTGAGCTTTGGCCGGCGCCCCATCTTCACGCCCCGCGCTTTTGCGCGCTCGCGGCCTTCGCCCGTTCGGGCGCGGATCAATTCGCGCTCGAACTCGGCAAGCCCGCCCAGAACCGTGAGCATCAAACGTCCGTGCGCGGTCGTCGTGTCGGCCCATGTGTCATTGAGGGAACGAAAGCCCGCGCCCTTGCTGGTGATTGTCGCCAGCGTGTTCAAGAGGTCGCGCGTCGAGCGCGCCAGCCGGTCGAGGCGCGTCACGGTCAGAACGTCGCCCCCGGCAATCTGGCCGATGACGCGGCGCAATTGGGCGCGGTCAGTTTTCGCGCCGCTCGCCGTTTCCCGGAAGACCTTCTCGGCTCCGGCGGCGCGCAATTGCTTGACCTGCGCGTCGAGGCTCTGGCCGTCCGTCGATACCCGTGCATAGCCATAAATCATCGGCCACTTATGCACCTAATTTATGCAACAAAAAAGCCCCTTTAGATCAAAGCTCTAATTTTGGTTCATAATTCTTGATTTCTGCACAAGCCTACGGCCCCACTCGAAATGAATTAAGCCGAGCATGGAGCGCGGCGGCCTTCGCGTTTACGTCCGCTATGTCACCAGCCAAGAGATTAGCAAGCGGCGTGGTGCTGCTAGGCTGAGCTGTTTCTAGATGCTGAATCACAAAATCGATTGCCGTCATCGTGTCCGCAAAACGCTTGTGTAATACCGGCTCATGATGGGCGAGGCGGTTCCGTGACTGATAAATTTGCTCCAAATAAGTAGCGACTTCGGCGCGTGAAAGCCTCTTATGCGGAAACGTTCGCTTTAGCGAAGTGCGCCATAGGGTCTGGTCATAATCAGGGCCATAGAGTCGTTTCCAAAAATACATCGTCAGCTCAGCAATAACCTTTCCCTCAGAAACGACGATATGTTTACGGCGGTCCTTAGCGCGCTTGAGGTGCGAGGTTGCGGGGGGCCGTCCCCTTGGATAGGCTAACGTTTCCAACGCGGCTTTTCCCGCCTGCGTGAGTTTTGAATATTCTGCACGGCGGGCGCTATCGAGCGCCTTAGCAATGTTGTCCGTCTCGGTTTTGCGCCATTGAAAGGTAATTGGGGGCTGTTGAAGCCACTTCGGCACGGCAAAATGTTGGCTAAGGTTCTCGCATACGGAATTGCGGAGCGCGATTTCAATAGTGGCGGTCACGTTCATCAGGGACGCGCCAAGCTGAAGTGTTTCTTGGTGCAACTCAATCGCCGTTTGGGCCGACCCTGTAAGGGCCATTAACTTCCCTAAGCGTTCGGACGAAATCATCAGCGTAAGCGCCGCCACATCTCCAACATTAATTGGCATTGACTTTCTTGCCCCTTACCCTTATTTTTGTACTCGAAAAGTCGAGACTCGATTGGCAGTTGCTCCGGCGGACGAATCCTCGACTTCCCAATTAGAAAGGGCACTCCGCAAGGGGTGCCCTTTCGCGTTTCAGGCGACACGGGTCGTAAGATGCGGCCAAGCTTCCGTAAAAGGCAAGGATTTTAAGACGAAACGTGAGGACACGTTTCGTCCCATTATGGCAAGAGCGCGCTCGGCGCGCCGTCTCTCAAAAACCGCTGTGCAGATTTGTTGAATTCCGCACACATTGCACGGCGTGAAGATGGGGCGATCCCAGTCTCAATCAATTTGGTCTGAGCCGGGGCCAAAATCACGCGATAGAATCAGGCCAGGGCGTCGACAATTTCAAGCCGTTGCAGATAAGTCGCCAGGCTCAGAATCCTGGGCCTGGCTTTGGCCCTAACTGTTGGTTCCTCGGTTCGCCAGGAGCCCGCTGCGGCCTCTCGGCGGCGAACCGCCGCTCACTCTCTTCGCGCTCCAGATGCACCTCGTGCAGCTTGACGGCGTTGCACACGATCTTGCCCGCCGCCATCGCCTCCGTGACGACAACCGGCGCATCGGGCGGCGCGCAGCCCTCCGGAAACCTTGCGTCGACGGCCGCGGCGAACCGTTCGAGCTCGCCGCGCAGCCCCGTATCCGCCTCGATCCGGCTCCAGAGCGCCGCCGCCGCGGCGGCGGTCGGAATTTCGCTTAACGTCGTACGCCCCTTTGAAGAGAAAACCTCGGCCTCGCAGCCGGCCGCCCGGAATTGCGCGATCGCCGATTTGGCCTTGTCCGAGAGCGCGGGAATTTCGATGACGTCGCGGCGCCGCTGCGCCCCGACCGTCACCCGATATGTCGACGCGACGTCCTGCTCGACTTGACGCAGATCGGCCAGGCAAGCCCCGATCATGCCGGCGTATTTGCGCGCTCCTTCATAGTCGAATTTGTCGTCCGGCGAAGCGAACCAGCCTTTTTTGCCTCTCAGATCCCCCAAAAGCTTTGCGCCGTTTTTTTCCTCAAGCTTGATTTGCGTCGGCCGCGCGCCGCCAAGCTCCTTTTCCAGCGCATAAAGGCGCGTCGCCGCGGCGGCGGGATCGCGATAGACGGCGCCAAGGATCCAACTCAGTTCGCGCCGGCTCCCTCGCACGCTTTTATTGGCGTCGAGCAGCGCGGCGACATCGGCCGCCGCCGCGCCGCGTCCGAAACTGTCGCGCCCCGCGGAAGACGGAATCGCCGGAATAAGCGGCGGCGGCGCGAACGGCGGCCGTTCCCTGCTCTCCGCCACGATCCGTTGGCCTCCCTGTCCCTTGGACAGCCGCTCGGCCTCGAGCCGCGCGCTAAAAAGTTTCGCGCGATCGATCAGCGACAGACCCGGCGGGAAATATCTCTCTTGTCCCGCATCGGGCTGCGCCTTCGCGACCGCGGCCGGCGTTTCCCGCGGGGACGCCTTTCTTGTGTTGATCGAGGCTCCCGCGATCCGGCTCCGCTCGTTGGCCAGCGCGCGCGCCGCCGTCGCTTCCGCGCGCGCCTGCATTTTCTCACCCAGCCTGGCGACAGCTTTGCCAAGCGCCGCCATCGCCGCCTCCTGCCGTTCGATCGCTTGCGCCAGCGCCGGCAGGATCGGACGCAAGGCCTGTTCTATCCGCAGATTCTCGAGATGGCGCCGCACGGCGCCCGGATCGCGCGCCAGCCGCCGCCGCGCTTCCCGCAGGGGAGCCTCGGCGCGCGCCGCCGCCTCCGCCGTCGTCGTCCACGCGACCGACGCCGCCTTCACTTCGCCCCGCGCCATCTGCCGCGCCAGATCGCGCGCGTTGCGCGCCGTCTCCGTCGCGACGAATATCTGTGCACTCTCGCGCTGCCGGGTCAGCGCCACATAGCTCGCCGCCGAACGCCAGTGATGGGTGTGATAGAGATAGCTGCGGTCGAGGGTCTTGCCCTGGCCCTTGTAGATCGTCCCCGCATAGCCGTGCCGGAATCCGCCGAATTCCGCCGCCGTCCAGGTCACGTCCCGCCCGGCCTGCCCCGCCGCCGCGTCGAGCCGCGCCCAAATCCGGCCCTCGCCGCGGTCTACGCCCGTGATCACACCCGCATTGCCATTGTAGAGACCCGCCCGTTTCAGGGTGTCGGTCAGTTGCACCCGGTCGCCGACCGCGAACGGCAGCGCGCCATGCCGGGTCTCGAACACGACGTCGACGCCGGACAGCGCGCCTTGCGCGCGGCGAACGCCGCGCAATTCCGCATTGAGCGCGTCGACATCCTTGTTCGTGTAGGCGAACACGAACCGCGTCTTGTCGGATGCATCCGCCGCGTCCTTGCGCCACGCCGCGACAAGCGCCGCACGCGCTTCGTCCTGGGTTTTTGTCCAGGAAATCGCGCCATGCCGGTCATAGGCCGCGACCGCATCGGTGAAGCGGCCCTCGGCGAGATCGCGCGACGCCTGGCGCTGCCAATCCGCGCGCTGCCGCGTCACCGCAACGATCGCCGCCGCGCCATGCCGCGCCTTGAGCTCGGAGAAGAGCCCGCCCCGCTCGATCGAGGCGAGCTGCCGGTCGTCGCCGGCGAGGATGAGTTTCGCGCCCGAAGCCCGCGCCGCCGCCAGAATTTCGCCGGTCATCTGGCTGTCCATCATCGCCGCCTCGTCCGCGATCACGACGGTGCGCGCGTCCCAAATCGCACGGCCGTTCTTCAGTTTGAACAGCTCCGAATGCGCGGTGGCGGCGTCGGAAAACCCGTCCGCCTTGAGATCCTGCGCCACAGCATTGGTCGGGCCTAACCCGACGACGCGGAAACCGGCCAGCTCATGCGCGGCGCGCACCGCTTGAAGCGTGTAGCTTTTGCCCGTGCCGGCGCGGCCCTCGATGATTTTCAGGCTGCCCGCCGCGATCGCATGGTCGAACGCCGCGCGTTGATCGGCACGCAAGGTCCGCGCCTGCAGCGCCGCCGCCGCGGCGCCCGCTGGCGCCGCGGCGTGATGCGACGGTGACGCGAGCGCTTCGCCCTCAGTGAGCGCGGCAAGCTCCTGCGCCCGCACCGGCCGCGTCGTCCACCGCCCGGCTGAAATCAGAGTCTCGCGGTCGAGCAGCGCCAGGGCGTCGCCATGCCCGAGCACCGCGCGCTTGACCGCGGCGCGCTCCGCCCCGTCGTCGATGTGCCGCGCGAGAAACCGATCGACGTCGCGCGCCGTAAATGTCGCGCTGTTGCGCGTCAGCGCCTCCAGCACCTGCGCCGGATCGCGCGCCGCCGCCTCGTTCGCCTGCCGCAAAACCTCGGCGCGCGCGACAAGGTCCGAGCCCGGCTTGCGCATCCGCACCGGGCCGATATGCGCGCCAGGATGGATCGCCGCCACATCCACCCGGGTCGAAAATCCGTGCTCCCGAAAATAACGATCCTGATGTTCGCGCCACAGTTCGCCCCACGCCTCGGCGTCCGCGACATAGCCGCGTTTGACCGCGCCGCCGTGCAGATGTGGCGCGCAGGCCCGCACGTCCGGATCGAGATCGCGAGCCTTCGTCGCCGCGAACACTTCGCCCTCGAGCCGACGCGTCGTGATCAAAAGGTGGGCGTGAAAATTGACGGGCGACCCCGCCTCTTCTCCTTCGGCCGCCGGCTCATGCGGCGCATGGACGTCGAGCTGAACCGCAAGGCCTTTCGACACGAAATGCTCCAGCGCGAACGACCGCGCGAGCGCGATCCGGTCCTCGGCCGTGAGCCCCGCGTCCGCGGGCAGCGCCAGCAAAACTTCCCGCGCAACCTGGGAATCCTTGCGCCTCTCCGCCGCTTCCGCCGCGTTCCACAGAACCCCGCAATCGGAAAACCGCGCCGCCGCACCCTCAGGCAGCAGGATTTCGTGATGGTCCGGCGCATCTCTGTTTTTGAAATAAAACAGTTGCCCGGTGCGCTCCGCCGTCAGCGCGGCGCGGGCGTTATAGGCGGCCGACCGCACGGCGTCGCCGCCGGTGCTGCGGGAAACGTAACGCGCGCGGGCAAACTGGATCGCCATAAAGCCAAGTTTGCGCCAGCCTAGGCCCGTCGTCAAGCGGCATCGGCCACGATGCATATTGCGTCTACAAGACTTCCGTTCGCTTCGCTCACTCCCGCTTGTCGAACCCGCTGCGCGGTCGCTCCCGACGCGTTAGCGCCACAATCGCCCCGCTGCGAAACCGACCACGCGCCGCAAAACCGCGCCGGCGCAGGGGACGGATCAGAGCCGCGACGCCGGATTGGGATGACAGAGGAGGGACCGCCGGCGCTGGCGCCGCGCGAAATTATGAAATGCGCAAATTCGACCGGAGCCGGCCGGCGGCTCAACGACGGCGATCAGGGCGTTCGGAAAGACGGGCGTTCGGAGAAGGAGGATGGGGTCCTGACGGCGATCTCATCGCCAACCGGCGCCGCCGCACGCCGTTGAGGAGGCAAGCAAAATCGGCTATTCAAACCCGCCGCATGAAATGACCCCCGCCGCTTTCTTCAGGCCCGTCCCTCGCGCCTCGGCGCAAACCACCGCCAACCCGCGGAGAGCCAACCGCCAGAAATGACGCCGGACCCAGCCCCTAACGACGAAGCCAAACCAAAAACGGAAAAAAGCCGGCCGCCCGGCTGGATCGCGCTCGTCCTGGCGGACTGGGCCAGGCGATGGCCCGCCGTATTCGGAAAGCCGGCGCCGCTCGCCATCGGCTTCGCCAAGCAGCTACACGCCGAACTCAAACCCGAGTTCAGCCAAAAGGCGGTTCGTCTCGTGCTGCATCGCTGGACGACGCGGCGGGGCTATTATCAGGCCGTGGAGCGCGGCGACCCCCGCCGCAATTTGGACGGAGGCGAAGCGGGCCTTCCCGACGAAGTCTCCCGCGCGCTCGCGCGGACGGCCTTGGCGGCCATCCCTCACAAAACAGCAAACGCAAATCAGGCCGCGCCGCTAAACCGGCGTCCGGCGCGCCGGAAGACAAGAAAGCGCCCGCCAAACCCAGACAAACGCGCCAGGCGGCTCTATAGCCGACCCGGCGCGTTCAGCTGACCGATCCTCCCCAACGGTGAGGCGCGATGGAAAGCGCGCGCCCGCGCTGGCCGAGCCCGATGCGGCGGCGGAGCGGCCGGCCTAAAACCGTCCCGCCGCGGCGCGGCTCAGATCTGGTCTTCGCCGAAAAGGCTGGACTGGTCGGTCGGCGCGGGCGGAACATGGCCTTCGCCCCCGCCGTTCGCTGTCAGTGGGTTCTCGCGCGCGCGATCCTCATCGACGCTTCGAGCGACCCCGCCATACGCGGCTGCGAGGGACTGCGCGTCCGCGAAACGCGCCCTGCCCTCCCAGTGCATGAAAATCTTGCTGAAGCGGAAGGCGGCCCGCCGCATGTTTGCCGCAGCCTCTTTAGAAAGCGGTCGCGGAAAGACGATCACGCACGGTTTCTTGCCTTCGTCGCCCCGTCGCGCCTCCTCGGCGAAGGCCCGGCCGCCATCCGCCGCCCAGACCTCGACCTGTCCCTTATCGGCAAAGCCGGGACGCAGCGACCGCAGCGCACCGTGAAGAACGTTCGCATCGAAATCAAGATACCCGGCTTTTTCAACGAGCGCCCCGGCCTCGATCAGACGTTTCGTCCGCGCCCGGCGCTCGTCCGCGCGCAGCTTGGCCTCGTCATGGGCCACGCGAGCCTTTGCTTGTTCAATGCGCTGCATCCGCGCGGCGAGCGATGTGGATTTGGTAGACATTCGATTTCATCCTCGGTTTGGTTTAACCGATATCCAAGCTGACCCCGGCCCGCGCGAACGGGAAATCCTAAATCGCCGCCCGGCCCGATTTTAAGGATCGGACGGGAAGGACGCGGAATCGTGATTTCCCGCAGTCGACTGGAGAAGAGCGCGAGACCCCGATCGCCGCCGACGACGCTCCCCTTTTGACGAACCTCGCGTCTCGCATGGATGGCATGGCCGGTCACATGGCGGATTTCAAATGGCGGATGGCTCCAAACAAGTGACATGGGCGAGCTGGGGCTGGGCGAGCGCCTCCGTCCCGTTGTCTTAAACGGCATTTCGTTCGTGATGTTTGGGAGACTAGGTCACGCTGGCCCCTTTTTTGGTTGTCCCGGCGGCGATTCGTTGGCCTGAACCTTGCGGTTTCTTTCCTCGATTGCTTCTTTGAATCCTGATGAAGACAGCTTCGATACAGAAATAGGAGAAACTGTATTCGTGCGCTGCACGAATTTGCATCCACCCCCCTGCCCGCTCTTGAGCCGCAACCACGTCCGCCATTCCGGCGCAACGATCCGGACGATGTTCGTGTCGCTGCGGAAGGCAGTGAGCCGCCTTTCCTCGATCGTGAGCGCCCCTGCCCGCTTGGCTTCGCGAATGGCATTCCTGACGCTAGTGGCGCAGACGCCCGCCAGCGCCGCGATATGGCCGATGGTCAACCGGCAGTCGCCGCGCTTCATCGCCTCGACCGCGACGACGGCGAGGACCGAACGCTCGGCTTGTGTGAATCGGGCGGCGAGCTGTGGCGGGAGCTTTCCGGAAGCGCACCAGCGCCGGCGGCGTTCCAAGCTTTTGCCAGAACGCGGACTGGAACCGCAGCGGCGGCCGGTGGCGGCCTTCGCGGGCGGCGGCAGGGCTTTCCTCGCCTCAATCGTTTCCGCTAGCTCCTGAGCTTCGCTATCGCCGATCGCGCCGGCTCCCCAGCCCTTCCAGACGATCCCGGCCAGGCGCGGCAAATCATTCCTCGGCGCGGCCTGCACGGCCCGCCGGATTTCTTCGATAAACATTTTCGACCCTCGTAAGGGCCGCGTCAGCGCAAGCCTGCCCGTTCGGAAAACTGAAGTTTTCCGTTGACTCTGGTTAGAGTTTTTGGGAGTCTCACGCTTGTCTAGGGCGTAAGGCTCCTATCGGTTTTGAACGGCTCTGAGGTTCCCGCCTCGGGGCCGTTTGCATGTTCAAGACACCGTCGCGGCGTTGACCTCCAGCGCGGGCGAATCCCCCCGCAACGGGATAGACTCACCCTTTCTGCGATTCGCGTCAACCAATCCAATCGTGCTTCGGTGTTATAGTGCGATCGTGCTATAGCGCCTTCGTACTGCAATGCTTCGGCATGGTCGCGCCGAAGTGCTTTAACCTTTCCGTGCTAGAGTGCTTCCGCATCGTGATTCGGCCAGCGAGTTTGAAATCGTGCGGACTATCGCCTTCGTCTCGCAAAAGGGCGGCTCGGGGAAATCGACCTTGGCCGCGAACCTTGCCGTGCGGGCCGCCGAGGCCGGCGAAAAGGTTATTGCCCTCGATCTCGATCCGCAGGCGAGCCTGGCCGCATGGGGCGACGATCGCACCGCCGATGCGCCCGCCGTCGATCGGCTGACCGGCGACAAGCTGACCCGTATTCCCGAGGTTCTGGCGGCCCTTGCGCGGCAGGGCTTCACATTGGCGATACTAGACACGCCAGGCGCGGCCAGCTCCGTCACGAATGCCGCCATGCGCGCCGCCGACCTATGTCTTATTCCAGCGAGGCCGACCCGCCTTGACCTCCGGGCGACCAAGCCGACGATCGAAGCCCTGGTCGCGCTCCGGGTCGCCTATTCATTCGTTCTGAGCCAATGTCCGCCGACATCGAGATCGACGCGAGCACCGGAAGCCGCCGCCGGCCTCGAAATGCTCGGGGACGTTGCGCCGGTCATGATCGTGCAGCGCGCGGACTTTCAAGACGCCATCGCGGCAGGGCAGGGCGTGACCGAATACGCCGGCAGCGGGAAGGCCGCCGATGAAATTCGTGCCCTTTGGGATTTCGTCGACCGCAAGACAAGGAACCGAGATGGGAAAGCGGCCTAGTATCCTCGGCGACCTAAACCTCGAGCCGTCCCGCCCCGCGCGTCGGCGCACGGTTAAACAAGTTGCGCCCGCGCCCGCGCCCGCACCAGAACCGCCGACAGCCGAGCCGCCGAAGCCGAAAGTCGAGGTTCAGCACACGTCAATCTATATCCCCCGCCCGGTTTATGAGCGCCTCCGTGAAATCGCCTTCCATGAACGCGTCAAAATCCACGATCTGATTATGTCGGGTCTGGATCTGGTCATGATCGAGCGCGGCCATCCCGAGCGCACTAAAGATCTGTAGCACCGTCGCGTCGTAGCACTATCATGCTCCCGTGCTGTAACAGTACGGTGCCACGCCATTTGCGCAGCGCAAAGGTTTTTGGCCTCGACGCACGAGTTTGAGCAAATCGGCCCTAAGTAATGAAACGCCCAAAATATACGCATAAGGCAAATCTTGCGGTGTCGGAAAACCAAAAAGAAGGGTTTCCGTACACTGCCCCAATCCAACAATGTTTTCCGTGTACGATTTTTGCCGATTCTGGGGTCATTTTGACCGGCTTCGATCATCGTCGGGAATCAGGCTGAATCCTGTTACACCAAATCGACAATAAGCGATCTAGTTGAAATTGCTGGGGCTCTCTATAAATCGTTCCAGATTTGTCCGCTTATGTGTATATTTTGGGCGTTTCATTACCTGAGGCCAGATTCTCGCGATCCTCCGCGGATCGTCACGTCACCTCCTGATCGTGTGCAAGGGGCAAGGAACCTGGAACCAAGCCGCATGGCGCATTTCTCGGCTTGGGGTGGAAGCGGTTCACCATCGGGGCCGCCGCGCGGCCGGCACCCGGCACTGGCGGGATTGAGCCGCATAATCATGACGCAAGGCGGCGACAAGGGCAGGGCAGGGCAGGGCCCTTTTTCATGGATTTCTTGCGACTAAGTAGTAATATTTACCCCAGCAAAGCGTTGGAGACGGGTCATGCCCAATATTCAAAAAGTGAGCGTCGCCCTCACCGGCGAGCAAGTCACCGCCATCAAAGCCGCCGTCGAGACCGGGGAATATGCGACCACAAGCGAGATCATCCGCGAAGCAATCCGCGATTGGCAGTTCAAACGTGAACTTCGCCAGGAAGACCTTAAGCATCTCCGCCAACTATGGGACGATGGCAAGGCCAGCGGCCCGCCACAGCCTTTCGATGTCGAGCGCACCCTCGCTGCCGCGAAAGCACGGCTTAAAGAAGTGGGTGCAGAATGACGCAGGTCTTCCGATCGCCGGCCGCAGAGCGCGACCTGGAGGACATCTGGTTGACGATCGCCGCCGATAATCCAGCGGCGGCGACACGGGTTGTCCAGGCCATCGGCCAAAAGATCGGCCGACTGGCCGATCATCCCCGGCTCGGGCCGCGCCGCCCGGACATCCGGCCGACTGCGCGCCTCCTCATCGAGGGGTCGTACCTCATTCTCTACGAGACGCATCCCGATGTTGACGATCGGCCGGTCGACGAAATCGAAATCGTCCGCGTCGTCGACGGCCGCCGGGATCTCACGCGACCGTTTTGATGGCGGCTTCAGTGTCTTCATGGGCGAAAGCGAACCGAAGTTTATTAGTATATGCTATAAAAGCATTACGTGCTTTTGGACGCACAACGGTGAGATACCGTTGTCGCATAGAATGGCATTATGGACTTTCGGCCTCAGATATACAATCTCGGCATGCAAATCATCCCCCTCGTCACTCAAATGGGCAGCATGGCCAAAGCGCTTGATCCCCTAAGAGCAATAGTTGTAATGGACCGCAATCATCCGCGGCCGGGATCGCAATCATCGCAAGTTCCGGCCCACAATCATTGCAACTAGCCTCGGCGCTCGGGACCACAATCATTGCAACTGGACCCACATTGATTGCAACCG